>CAZRLN010000053.1:0-18562 GCA_964601085.1 uncultured Veillonellaceae bacterium
CCGCGCCTTCTTGTTGAATTCGTTTTCCGGGCGATTATTTGGCGACGACGAATTTGCCGTCCTTCACGGTTACGAACAGATACGGGCGGACCCAGTCGCCTTTGGCGTCAAACGTGACCGTACCGGTGATTCCCTTGTAGGAGCTGCCGGCCATCGCTTCGCGGAGGCTTTCCCGGGTGACGTTTCCTTTGGCGGCGGCTTTTTCCATGGCATCCTTCAGGACATAGCCCTGGTCATACGCCAACGCCGCGAAGGTATCCGGCTCCATGCCGTATTTTTCCTTGTACTTCTTCACGAACTCCTGCACTTTCGGATCCGGGTTGGTCGGCACGAACACGCCGAGGAAGTAGGAGTTGTCGACGGCCTTGCCGGCGATTTCCATGTATTTGGGGCTGTACAGGCCGGTCGGTCCGACGATCGGCAGGGTCAGGCCCATTTCCCGGGCCTGTTTCACAATCAGGCCGCCATCGGTGTACGTGCTGCCCACGAGCAGGACGTCGGGAGCTTCCGCTTTCACTTTCGTGAGCAGGGCCGAGTAGTCCTTATCGTTGGCCAGATAGGTCTGGGAGGAAGTCAAAGTGATCCCGTATTTCTTGACCTGGGGATCGATCGACGCCAGCAGTCCTTTGCCATAGTCGTTGTTCAGATACATCAGGGCCACTTTCTTGGGTTTGAATTTGTTCTGGGCCAGCTCTACCATCAGTCCGCCGACCTTGTCGTCCTGCACTGCCATCCGGAAGAAATACTTGCTCATCCCGGACAGTTTCGCCGAACTGGACGAAATGACGGAGTGGGGAACTTTGGCCTTGTCGGTGATCGGCACCATCGCCAGCGTGTTGGAACTGAGGCAGGATCCGACGATCGCCAACACGCTCTTCATGTCAGCGAACTTCTGGGCGCCGGCCGCCGCCTGTTTGGGATCGCCGGCGTCGTCATGCGTCACCAGTTCGATTTGCTGGCCTTTGACGCCACCCGCCTTGTTGATCTCGGCCAGGGCCAATTCCAGGCCGTTTTTATGGCTGACTCCGTACGTCGCGGCGTCACCGGTCAGTGGATTGACCATCGCGACCGTCAGTTTGCCTTTTTTGTCGGCGGCGGGAGCGCCGCCACCGCAGCCGGCTGCAACCACGAGGAATACTACCGCAAGGATCAGGGACAGGGCGCGCAAGTTCTTGGACACGAAAACTCCTCCTTCATATTCTAGGCTTGGAAAAAAAGAAAGCACCGGCGAGTCTATCTCCCGGTGCGCGGCCTCTGGGAAAACACGGATAGCGTTTTCGGCCGCTGGATGAGATAGCGCTTCACCAAAACCTGGTGACAGTCACGCACCTGTTCGATGCGCGCCCAGAATGGAAATCCGGCGATTTGCCATCCTTCGGCGGCCAATCCTTTCGCGTCGGGTCTTCGATCCCGGTCTCGCCGACGTTACTCTTATTGTCCGCTCCTCTATTCTCAGGACGTTCCTGCGAATATGAAACTTTAGGTCTATTCTAAACCTTGCCTTCCGCCCCTGTCAACGGGTCCGTCAAAAACCTCGCCGGCATGGTAGGAACTCCGCACCAGCGGTCCGGCGGCCACATGCAGAAATCCAAGCTGATACGCTGTGTCGGCCAGTTTTTTGAATTGGTCGGGGTGAACATATTCAACAACCGGCAGGTGCTCCTTGGTCGGCCGCAGATACTGCCCGAGCGTCAGGCAATTCACCCCGACCGCCAGTAAGTCTTCCAGGACCTCCACCACTTCGTCCTCTGTTTCGCCCAGGCCCAGCATCAAACCGCTCTTGACCCTGTCGATCCCGGCCGAGGACGCTTGCTGCAGCACGGCCAGCGACCGCATGTAGTTCGCCTGGGGCCGGACTGTCGCATACAGGCGCGGCACGGTCTCGACATTGTGGTTGAACACTTCCGGCTTTTCCGCCAGAACGCTTTGCAGCGCCCAGGCATTGCCGGCGAAATCCGGCGTCAGCACTTCTACGGTCGTATCCGGTTTTACCTGGCGAATTTCCCGAATGCAGGCAACGAACTGCGCCGCGCCGCCATCCGCCAGATCATCCCGGGTCACCGAAGTAATGACGGCATGTTTCAGGCCAAGCGTCCTGACTGCATCCGCCACATTCGCCGGTTCCTGCGGATCCGGCGGCAGCGGAGCCTCTCCTTTGGGAACGCTGCAGAACCGGCAGCCCCGCGTGCAGATCCCGCCCAGAATCAAGAAAGTCGCGGTTCCCGAATGAAAGCACTCGCCCTGGTTCGGACAGGACGCACTTTGGCACACCGTGTGAAGCCGAAGTCCATCCATCAGTCCCTGCACTTTTTCAATGTTGCCGCCCGCAGGAATCCTACGGATCAACCAGGGCGCCCGTTCCGCCATATCCGATTTCATTTCGCCTCACACCTTTTCTTTCCAATAAATCTCCTGTTTTTCGCCGATTCACAGCTCCGGACTGAACATGACCAGACCGACCGCCGGATCGTGCCGGCGCATCAGTTTGGCGCCGTCCACTTCCACGATCACGAGATCGATTGTCGCCAGCACGGGATTGCCGCCGGGCGAAAAATGGCCGGCGAAATTCTTGCCGTCCGGAGTCACGCCATGCGCATGCAGATGCGTCAGCAGCTCGCCTTTTTCCGACTGGCAGATTACGCCCTGCCCGCAGATGAACTCGATCGGCCCCTGCTCCACAATCGGCTCGCAGTACTTGAAGCCCATAGGCGCCGCCGGCTCCGGCACCGCAATCACATAGGTCGCCTGGCGCAGGCTGCCCATGACGCTGCCAAAATAGCCGTATTGAACATGATGCGCCCGACAGACATCTTCGATGCCAGTCACCAGGTCCGTTCCCGGCAGGAGCCGCGCGGCGATGGTCCGGCCTTTATGCGCCTCCACCGAAACAAAAGTTTTATTCTTCTCCATGTCGTCCCTCCCTCGGTTCTGTCGCAAACCTCGCGTCGAAAACTTCACAGAACTTATTGGACAAGCAGACCGCAATTTCCTGCAGGCCGACGTCCACACCCAGCCGCTGCAGGCTGGTGACACCGAACTCCTCGATGCCGCAGGGAACGATGGAACGGAACAGGGCCAGATCGTTGCTGACGTTCAGGGCAAACCCGTGGCCCGTGATCCAGTGCCGGACGCTCACGCCGATCGCCGTAATTTTGCAGTTGCCGACCCACACCCCAGTGTAGCGGGCCTTGCGGCCGGCCTGCACCCCATATTCCGCCAGTGTCCGGATCAGCACTTCCTCCAGGCGGTCGACATACCAGTGCACATCCTGCCGCCACCGGACCAGGTTCAATATCGGATAGCCGACCAGCTGTCCCGGATTGTGGCAGGTCACGTTGCCGCCCCGGTCGCTTTCCACGAATTCGACGCCGGCCTCAGCCAGTTCCGCTGGCGAGGCGACGAGATTTTCCCGGCCGCCGCTTCGTCCCGCCGTGATCACCGGCCGGTGCTCCAGCAGGAGCAGCACGCCATCGTACTTCCCTTCCTCCACCAGGGCGCGGGCCTGTTTCTGGAGGGACAGTCCCTCCGCATACGAAACCAGGCCCGCCGGTAAACAGAGCAACGAGGGTTTCACTATTTTTTCGCGGCCGGCGGCCAGTGAATCGCCAGTCCGTCGACAGCCAGCGCCGCTTCGCCGATGGCCTCGGCCACCGTCGGATGGGCGTGAATGGTCGTGACCAACTCGTCCACGGTCGCTTCCAGACGCATGGCCAGCGTCGCCTCGCCGATCATTTCGGTCACGCGCGGACCGACCATGTGCACGCCGAGAATTTCGCCATACTTGGCGCCGGCCAGAATTTTGATGAAGCCGCTTTCGCCTTCGTCAATCATCGACTTGCCATTGCCGGCGAGCGGGAAGACACCCTTCTTGTAAGCGATTCCCTGTTCCTTCGCCTTGTCTTCGGTGATGCCGACCGCCGCCGCTTCGGGGCTGGTATAGATGCAGGCCGGTACGATCGGCTGTCCATGCCCGGCCGCGCCATGGCCCAGAGCGTGTTCCACGGCGGCGATTCCCTGATGGGAGGCGGCGTGGGCCAGCATGGTGAGGCCGTTGCAATCGCCGATGGCATAGATGCCCGGCGCATTCGTCCGGTAGTTGGCGTCGACGACGACTTTGCCGCGTTCCAGCTTCACGCCGGCGGCTTCCAGCCCGGCGCCGTCGGTGTAGGCCCGACGCCCCACCGCGACCAGTACGGTTTCGGCGACGATTTCCTTCGCTTCCGCGCCGACCATCACTTTTGCCGCCAGTCCACCGGTCGCCTGGGTAATGGAGTCCAGTTTGGCGCCGTTCATAAAGACCACGCCTTCTTTGACCAGAGTCTGTTTCAGGGTCGCGGCGATTTCCGAATCGATGCCCGGCAGAATTTCCGGCAACAGTTCGACGACCGTGACTTTGCAATCCAGGGCCGCGTACAGGGCCGCAATCTCAATCCCGATCACGCCGCCGCCGACAATGACCATCGAGGCGGGGGGCTTGGGCAGGGAAAGCGCGCCGGTGCTGTCGATCACGCCAGGCAGGTCGGCGCCGGGGAAGTTCAGTTTGACCGGCACGGAACCGCTGGCCACGATAATAACATCGGCGGTCAGACCTTCTTCTTTGTCGCCGTGGACTTTTACCGTGCCGACGCCGGCGACTTCACCGACACCCTTGTGCACGGCCACACCGTTGGCTTTGAGCAGCCCGCCCACGCCGCCGACGAGACGCCGGACGACGCTCTGCTTGCGATTCAGCAGCGCCGGCCAGTCCAGCGTGACGGAATCTCCCTTCAGGCCGATCCGCTCGCCGTGCTTCACCATGCGGTACAATTCCGAAGTGTGCAACAGCGCCTTGGTCGGAATGCAGCCCACGTTCAGGCAGGTTCCGCCCAGATTTTCCTTTTCGACCAGGTGCGTCTCCGCACCGAGCTGAGCCGCCCGAATCGCAGCCACATAGCCGCCGGGACCACCGCCGATTACGATTACTTTTTTTGCCATGATAACCCTCCTGTTGAAGCGGGGCATCCGCAACGGATGCCCCGGGTTTGTTATGGTTTATTCATTCAGCCGATCAGAAGCAACAACGGATTTTCCATCAGTTCCCGGAACCGGGCCATGTATTTTGCGCCGACGGCGCCATCGACGATTCGGTGGTCGAAAGCCAGCACGCAGTTGCACATCGGCCGGATTACGATCTGTCCGCCTACGACGACGGGTTTGTCGACGGTCCGGCACACGGCCAGAATTGCGCTTTCCGGCGGGTTGATGACCGGAGTGAAGTGATCGGTGCCGAACATGCCGAGATTGGTCACGGTGAACGTGCCGCCGGAGATTTCATCCGGCAGGAGTTTGCCGGCGCGGGCCCGGGCGCCCAAGTCCACGACCGCCGATCGGATTTCCCGGATCGACTTCTTCTCTACTTCCCGGATCACCGGCACGATCAGTCCGTCGTCCAGCGATACCGCCACGCCCACGGCGGCGGAATCGTGATAGACGATCTGAGTGCCGACGACGCAGGCATTGACGACCGGAATTTCCATGAGGACCTGCGCCGCGCACTTGATGATGATTTCCGTGACCGAGGCTTTCTGTCCCGACGCTTTGGCCAACTGTTCCTTCAGCGTCATCGCGTTGGTCATGTCGACCTCCACCGTCAGGTGGACATGCGGCGCCGCGTTCCAGGACTGCTGCATCCGCTCGGCGATCACCTTGCGCATGCCGACCAGCGGCCTGGTTTTGGCTGGTGCCTTGGCCGGGGCCGCCGCCGCTGCGCCTGCCGGGGCGAGGACTGGCGCTGCCGGTTTGGCGGCCGCCAGGACATCCGCCTTCATGATCCGGCCATCCTTGTCGATGCCGGCCAGATCTACGCCCAGATCCGGCGCCATCTTGGCGGCCAGCGGGCTAACCTTGACCGCCGCCGGCTTGTTCTCGGCGAAGGCGAGTACATCGCGTTCCACGACCCGTCCGTCGGGGCCGGTCGGATTGACGGCGGCCAAGTCGATGCCGCGGTCTTTGGCTGCCTTGCGGGCCGCCGGCGAGGCTTTCACCCAGCCGAAGCCCAACACGTCGGCGGCGACGACCCGGCCATCGGGGCCGGTCGCCGTGACTTTCGCCAGATCTACGTTCATTTCCTTCGCCAGCTTGCGGGCCGCCGGCGAGGCTTTCACCCAGCCGTCACCGTCCTTTTGCGCCGGTACGCCCGCCGCGGCGGCCGGAGTCGCCGCCGGAACGGCTGTGGTCTGCGCTACTGCCGACGCAGCCGCCGGAGCGGCGACCGCCGCTCCCGTTGCCGCGCCGGGCTCGCCGATATAAGCCAATACAGCTTGCACCGGCGCGACCTGGCCTTCTTCCACCAGGATTTGCAGCAACGTTCCCGCCGCCGTGGATTCGATCTGGTTGGTGATTTTGTCTGTCGCCACCTCGAACAGGACTTCGCCGTGGGCCACGGATTCGCCGGCTTTCTTGAACCAGCGGGTCACGGTTCCCTCAGTCATCGTCAGCCCGAGCTGCGGCATCTTGATTTCCTCGGCCGCCGGGCCTCCCGTTGCAGCTGGAGCTGCCGGCGCGGCCGGAGCCGGTGCTGCCACGGGGGCGACCGTAGCCGCCGGAGCCGGCGCGGGCGCCTCGACAGGAGCAGCGGCGGGAGCCGCCGCCGTTGCCACAGCTTCGCCGGCGACGCCGACAAAGCCGACGACGGCCTGCACCGGTACGGTCTGGCCTTCTTCCACCAGGATTTGCAGCAACGTTCCCGCCGCCGTGGATTCGATCTGATTGGTGATTTTGTCTGTCGCCACCTCGAACAGAACTTCGCCTTCGGCCACCGTTTCGCCCACGGTTTTGAACCATCGGGTCACGGTTCCTTCGGTCATGGTCAGCCCGAGTTGCGGCATTTTGATTTCTGAAGCCATGGTTCAGGACCCCCTTCTGTTACATTCCCAGCATCTTCGGCAACCACAGGGAAATCGCCGGAATGTAGGTAATCAGCGCAAGCGCCACAAACGACGCGATCAGGAAAGGCATGATCGATTTGGATATTTCGGTCAGGCTCAGCCCGGAGATATTACAGGCCACATAGAGGTTGACTCCCACCGGCGGCGTGATCTGGCCGATGGCCACGTTCACGGTAAGGATGACGCCGAACAGAATCGGATCGCAGTTGATCATCTTCATGATCGGCAGGAAGATCGGCAGCAGAATGTAGAAGATCGAAATCGCGTCGAGGAAGCAGCCGGCGATCAACACGATGACATTGATAATCAGCAGGATGACCACCGGGTTCTTCGAAAACTCCATCATCGCCGCCGAAGCCGCCTGGGCGGCCCCTTCCGTCGTAACCAGCCAGGCGAACAGCGAAGCGCTGGAAACGATCAGCATGACGACGGCCGAACCCACGGACGAATCGATCAGGATTTTCTTCAGCTTAGCCATGTTCAGTTCCTTGTAGACGAAGAAACCGACGAACAGGCCGTATACGGCCGCCACGCCCGCCGCTTCGGTCGGGGTAAAGATCCCGCCGTAGATGCCGCCGAGAATGATGACCGGCGTCATCAGACCCCAGGCTGCGTCCTTGAATGCTACCCATTTTTCGGCGGCGGTGGCCGGTTTCTTGTTGCCGCCCCAGCCATATTTTTTGGCATAGACATAGCTGACTACGGAAAGAGCCACACCGACCAACAGCCCCGGCACGATGCCGGCGACGAAGATCTTGCCGATGGACACCTCGGCGATAACGCCATACACGACGAAGGCGATGCTCGGCGGGATGATGATGCCGATCGCGCCGGCATTGGCCATCAGGGCGGAGGAAAAGCCCTTGTCATAGCCTTCGTTCACCATGGCCGGAATCATGATCGATCCCAGGGCCGCCACCGTCGCCGGGCCGGAACCGGAGATCGCCGCGAAGAAACAGCAGGTGACGACACCGACGATGGCCAGGCCGCCGTTGATGTGACCCACGCAAACATTGGCGAATTTAATCAGGCGGCTGGACACGCCGGCCTGTTCCATCACCACGCCGGCGAGAACGAAAAAGGGAATCGCCAGCAAGGCGAATTTGGCGGTCGCGGCGTACATCGTCGTCGGAAATACGGCCATCGGCCCATCCGCTGCATAAATCGTCAGTAGGCTGGCCATGCCCAGGCTGACGGCGATTGGTGTGTTCCAGAGCAGCAAAAAGCCGAACGCCACGAATACAAATACACTGGGTTCCATTCCCAACATCAGGTCCATCAGTTTGCGCCCCCTTTCTGCCAGGCGATCCAACCGGCCTGGGCGAAGCGGACGAAACAGAAGAACGCACTGACCGGCAGAGCCAGGCTCACAACCCATTCCGGCCAGCCGAGCGCTGGAGTTTCCTGCTTCAGCATCATCTGCGTCTGGATCATGTCGATGCTGTAATAAAACAGAAGAACAAACATTCCCAGCGTCACCAGGGTAACCAGGCCGGAAATGATCCGCCGAACCGGCGCCGGCAAGGAATTCACGAGCAGGTCGAAGCCCAGGTGCGCCCCGCGCTTGGCAGCGGCCGCCGCACCGATGAAGCTGCTCCAGACGAATAGATTGGTGGTCAGTTCCTCAGTGAACGCGATCGAGGTGCTCAGGCAATATCGCGAAACCACGTTGGCGAAATTCAGGATCAACATCAGGCCGAGTGTGATGACCAGAAACCAGTCCTCCAGGGAATCAAAAACTTTCCAGAACAAAGCGTCACCCCCAAAACATACTTACTCCCCATGCGATGCATTTCTATAAAAACAATAATGATTGCCATAGTCACGTCCATATAGAAGAAAAGGGAGCCCGGCCAACAAGAGACGGGCCCCCTGCGGCTTATCCAGCCAAACCGGGTTTATTTGCCGGCTGCTACGAACATGTCCAGCAATGCTTTGCCGATGATCGGCTCCTGTTCTTTGTACACGCTGGCGGTGGCCGCCTGGAATACTTTGATCTGTTCCGGAGTCAGCGTATTGACCTGCAGACCGTTTTTCTTCTTCATTTCTTCGAGCTGTTTGGACTCATCTTCGCGGGTCAGCTTGATATTGAGGGCCATTGCTTCTTCCGCGGATTTCTTCATGATGTCCTGGGTTTCTTTGTCCAGCGAATCCCACAGTTTCTTGTTGACGCCGAGGATCAGCGGATCATAGGAGTAGTTGCAGAGGGTCAGGTATTTCTGGACTTCCTGCAATTTGCTGGTGTAAATAACGGAAATCGGGTTTTCCTGTCCGTCGATGGTACCTTGCTGCAACGCGGTGAAAACTTCCGAGAAGCTCATCGCGGTGGGGTCGGCGCCAATCGCCTTGAACAGGGAGATGTACATCTTCATGCCGGGAACGCGCATTTTCAGACCCTTCATGTCTTCCGGCGAGGTCAGGGGTTTTTTGCTGTTGGTCCAGTGACGGAAGCCGTTTTCACCGAAAGCCAGTGGCTCGATGCCTTTGGCGCGGACCAGTTTTTTGATTTCTTCGCCGGGGGCGCCCTTCATGGCTTTATCCACAGCAGCGTTGTTCGGCAGAATCCAGGGCATGCTCACGACGGCCAGTTTCGGCTCGATGACCGAATAGATAATCGTGGAGTGGATGGAAGCGCCGGTCACGCCGGAAGCAACCTGCTCGATGCCTTTTTGTTGGTTGCCGCTGGAAAGTTGTTCGTTGGGGAACGTGGTGATTTCGACGCGGCCCTTTGTCCGTTCTTTGACGAGTTCGGCCCATTTTTTCGCGGCGATGTTCCACGGCGACGAATCCGAAGGCGTCGTCACGCTCATTTTAATGCTGATTTTTTTGCCTTCCGCTTTTTTGGGCTCTTCCTTTTTGCCGCCGCAGCCGGCAGCCACCAGAGAAAACGCGACCACGAGACACAGAACAAATACTAGGCTTTTCTTCACTGACAAGTCCCCTCCTCCTGTTTTTTGAAACCTTAAGCCGGCGCTTACCGGCAGATCTCCTTGGCGGTCTTGACGATATCATCGGTGGAAATGCGGCAAAGCCCTTCCAGCGCGGGACTGAACGGAATTGGCACGAACGGCGCGCCCAGGCGTTTGACGGGAGCATCCAGCCAATCAATCATTTCCTCGGCCACGCAGGCGGCCAGTTCGGCGCCGACGCCGCCTTGCTTCACCGCTTCGTGAACGATGACGAGACGTTTGGTTTTGCGAACGGACTCAAATACGGTGTCTTTGTCGAGCGGGCTGATCGTCCGCAGATCGATGCACTCGGCCTGAATGCCTTCCGCCGCCAGTTTTTCGTGCGCTTCCAGCACTCGGTTCATCATCATGGAGTAGGATACGATCGTGACATCCTTGCCGGTCCGGGCGACATTCGCCTTACCGATCGGCACAATGTGCTCGCCGTCGGGCACCGGCCCTTTCAGCGGGAACAGGCCTTTGTGCTCAAAATACAGCACCGGGTCGTCGGAACGAATCGCGGCTTTCAGCAATCCCTTGGCATCGGCCGGATTCGAAGGAATGACCACCTTGATGCCCGGAATGTGCATGAACCAGGACTCGACGCACTGCGAATGCTGGGCGGCCGCCGAGCGAATCATGCCGTCCGGAGCCCGCAGCACCAGGGGCACTTTGCACTGGGCGCCGAACATATAGCGAACTTTCGCCATCTGGTTGAATACTTCGTCCATGCAGACGCCGATGAAATCGGCAAAGTGCATGTCCGCCACCGGACGCATGCCGGCCAGCGCCGCGCCGACCGCCGCGCCGACAATCGCCGTCTCGGAAATCGGTGTATCCCGCACCCGGTCCACGCCGAATTTTTGGGGCAATCCCTTGAACTGTCCGAAGATGCCGCCTTGACGGGCAATATCTTCCCCCATGACAAAGACGCGTTCATCGCGCTCCATTTCTTCGCTCATGGCTTCCAGTGTCGCTTCGGAAAAGCTGATCTGACGCATCTTATTTCACCCCGCCTTCCACATAGTAGTCGTTGAACAATTCGCTTTCGGCCGGGTAGGGATCTTTCCGGGCATCCTCAACCGCGGTGGCGACTTCCTGTTCGACTTCGGCATGGATCGCATCCATTTCTTTCTGAGTCAGCCATTTTTTCGCCAACACGACTTTGGCGAAGTTTTTGATCGGATCGTCGTTTTCGAAATGATCGTGCACTTCCTGCTTGCTCCGATACATTTCCGGGTCGCCGACGAAATGGCCCTTGACGCGGTAGGTTTTGAACTCCAGCATATAGGGGCCTTTGCCCGAACGGACATATTCAATGGCCTTTTTCGCCGCTTCGTTGACTGCGAACACGTCGTTGCCGTTCACGATCGCCGACGGCATGCCATAGCCCTGCGCCCGGCTCGAAACGTCGGGAACCGAAGTCCCGTAGCTGGCCGGCGTCGTTGAGGCGTATTGGTTGTATTCGCAAACGAAGATGACCGGCAGCTTCCAGATCGCCGCCATGTTCATCCCTTCATGCACGGTGCCGCGGTTCGCGCCGCCGTCGCCGAAGAACGTCGCGGCAAGCTGGCCGCTCTTTCTCATTTTAGCTGCCAGGCCGGCGCCGACCGCCAGGTTGATCCCGCCGCCGACAACGCCGTTCGCGCCCAGCATTCCCACCGAAAAGTCGGCGATATGCATGGACCCGCCTTTGCCTTTGCAATAGCCGGTGGATTTGCCGAAGATTTCCGCCATCATCGGTTTGATTTCCGCGCCCTTGCCGATGCAGTGGCCGTGGCCTCGATGCGTGCTGGTAATGTAGTCGTCCTTGTTCAGTTCGGTTAGAAAGCCGGCCGCAATGGCCTCCTCACCGATGTAAAGGTGTACGAATCCCGGCAGTTCGCCGCCGAGAAAACACTCTTGAATTTTCTCTTCAAACAGTCGGATCCGTACCATGGTTCGATAGAAATTTTGCAGAGTTTCCTTCTTGTACGCCAACATGTATCCCCCCTTACGAATTTGCGATATTTTCACGCAACCCTACTTTATATGCAAAAACCGTGCCAATGCCTCTGCCAGAAGTCATAGACCTTGATTCTTCAGCCTTTCGACCCTTTCCGCCAGATTTTCATTCGTCGGATTTGCCGCTTCCACCCCGTCATTGCGTTCCAAAGTCGAACACTACTGCTCAAAAACCGAACGCATTTCTTTTTTTACTTCGATCTGGTACTCCCGAATTTTTCCGTACAGGGTATTCCTGCCCACGCCAAGGAGCCGGGCGGACCTCGAAACATTCCACTGCGTTTTGTGGAGAGTTTCCTCGATCGCCACCCGCTCGATATCGCGCAAAGAGCGATTTTCCTCCGGTTTCGCCCCATGCCGCTCCGAAAGGTTCATCGGCAAATGCTGCTCGGTGATTTCCTGCCCTTCGCACAGATGGGCTGCGCGCTCGATAATGTTCTCCAGCTCCCGGGCGTTGCCCGGCCAGTCCTGACGCCGCAGCACAGCCAGTGCGTCGGCCGACAGGCGCTTAAGCGGCACCCCCAGTTGTTCGCAGGTCTTCTCCATGAAATAGACCGCCAGCCGGTCCACATCCTCCCGCCGTTCCCGCAGCGGCGGCACGAGAATCGGCAGCACATTCAGTCGATAATACAAGTCCTGGCGGAAACTGCCTTCGCCGACGGCGTGCAGCAAATCGCGGTTCGTTGCGGCGATGACCCGGACATCGACATCCATGTAGCGGGTCCCTCCCACCCGCAGAATCCGCTTGTCCTGCAGCACGCGCAGGATTTTCACCTGAACGTCGAGGGACATCTCGCCGATTTCATCCAAAAAAATGGTTCCGCCATGCGCCAGCTCGAATTTTCCCGGTCGCCCGCCCTGTCGGGCCCCGGTAAACGCGCCGTCTTCATAGCCGAACAATTCGCTTTCCACCAGGTCCCGGGGCAGCGCGCCGCAGTTGATCGCCACGAACGGGCCTTCGGAACGGGCGCTGGCCTTGTGAATCGCCTGCGCGACCATTTCCTTGCCGGTGCCGCTCTCCCCCTGGATCAGGACAGTCGCCATGCTGTTGGCGGCAATCTTGGCCAGTCGCTTGATTTCGATCATGCAGGCGCTTTCGCCGACGATGTCGTCGAATGTGAACATGGCGGTCGCGCCGACCATGCGGTTGACCAGTTTTCGGACCTGTTTGATTTCCCGGAAAATATCAACGACGCCTTCCAGGCAGCCGTCCTTGCCACGCAGCGGAATCGCCGTCTTGATGAAATGCAGCACGCCGCGTTTCGTTTCAATAAAAAACTCCTTGTCCGTGTAACCCTGACCGGTTTCCAGCACCCGCAGCACCACCGGCTTGAAGTCGACCAGTTCCTGAATATGCCGGCCGATGGCCTCCTTGACCTTGACGTTCAGGATCTTGGCGCCCGTCGGATTAATGAAGGTCACCGTGCCCTGTCCGTTGATCATCAGCAATCCGTCCGACACTGAGTTCAGAATCGTCGAATGCAGGTTCGCCGTATCCTCCAGTTCCTTCTGGGCCCGGCGGACCTTGATCGTGTTGCTGATCGCCGCCGCGGCTGACACCACCATGCCCAGCGTGTGCGAATGAACATCTTCCCGGCTGCCGGTAACGCTAAGTACGCCCATGAGCTTGCCGTGATCGTCGGTAAGCGGCGCCGCCGAACAGGTCCAGCCTTCATACGCCTGGCAATAGTGCTCCCTGCCGGCCACCTGGATCGGCCCGTGACCCATGAGCGCCAGACTTAAGGCGGAGGTTCCCACCAATTCCTCCGTCCATTTTACGCCGCAGGCGTAGTAGCGGGTCCAGGTCGACTGGGTGTCGTTCATTCCGCCGATGACTTCGATGATATATCCTTCCGCGTTCAACAGCACCACCACGAACCCCGAGCTGGACACTAGTTCATACAGGCTCTGCATCAACGGCCGCGCGGCGTCGATCAGTTCCATGCTGTCCTGAAGGAGTTGCTCCAGATCTTTCCCCGTCACCACCACCGTCGGATAGCCTTCGGACTGCTTGAGGCCGATTTTTTGGCAGCGACGCCACGATTCGGCAATTAATTTTTGCGTTTTTTCCACGGTTGTTCCTTTCCCATGCGCCAAACAAAGTTGTGCGCATTTTTTGAACACTCAAAACTATGACGGTATAATCTATTCTCGCTTTATTCCGAAAACCCTGCAAATTTAGCAATAGGTTGTTCGTTTTTTTGTCAGATTTTCGCCGTGCCCCATAAAAAAAGAGACGTCCGTCGCCGGGCGCCTCTTGTGTTCCTTACGCCGAATTAGATGACATAGCCGTCCGCATTGAAGGATACCCTCGATCCGCCCTGATAGGTACGATACTGGCCGGGTCCATAATACAGGGTTGTGTTGTTCAGCAGCACTCCGTTCGTGACAAACCCGCCGGCGCGAACGGCGTCGACCGGCCGGAAGGAAACCGAGTGTCCGCCCATAAACGTCGTATACCCGTCCGCTTTATAGTACAGGGTGGTGTTGTTGTAAATCGTGCCCTGAATCACAAACCCCCGGGCGCCGAAGCGGACGGTCTGGCCGCCCATGAACGTGGTGTACCCGTCCGGCTTGTAGTACAAGGTAGTATTGTTGTAAATCACACCGGTGTCAACATAGCCGTTGGCGTTGAAAACAATCGGTTTTCCGCCCATAAAGGTCGTGTAGCCGTCCGGTTTGTAGTATAGCGTGGTGTTGGAATTCAGGGTCCCGGTTCTCACATAATTGGAGTTGTCCTGAAAGCAGATCGTTCCCGCCTGGAAGGTGGTATAGCCGTTCGCCTTGTAATACTGGGTGGTGGCGGTGGTGAAGGTCTTGCAGGCGGCTTCCGCCGTCCCTGCAAATGCGGTTTGAAGCACGAATCCGAGGATCAGGAGCATGCCAAGGGCCATCCATCTTTTGCTCATTGCCAGACCTCCTTCTTCTGCTTGCGCCGGGGTTCTTTCGCAGCGACCTTGCCTGGGGGGTGATTCCGGTGATCTTCTTTTCCGTCTTTTATTTTATTGTAACGGAAAGCGTATTTTGTCGCAAGAGTCCGACAATTTTGCCCAGACAAGACGAAGGGCGTCAAGCGGTTGGTTCTCGCTCAACGCCCTGTTGGCAACCTTAATGTCCGGCGAATCGCTCAGCGCGCGTCCGGTTTGGAAAAAGCGCCCACGACCGCCCTGACGATTTCGCTGGCGCATCGTGCATAGACCATGGCTGTGTCGATCGTTTCCTGCACTTTATCGGCGGTATCGACAATGTTGTCCTCCAGGCAAGCGACTGCGGTGTTGGCGGTTTCGACGGTCTTGCGGACCCCAGCCACCACTTCGTTGCTGTTGGTCAATAGTTCCGGCAGCACTTCCAGCGTCGAGTCAATCGATTCGCGGTTATCCGCCAGCATTCCGTGGATCTGGGCGACCACCGCCGCCAGCTTTCGCAGCACGGCAATCAGATAGAAACCGACGGCGAGCGCGATGGCGAACAGAATCAGCAGTCCCAGATCATATAGAGAAATGTACACAATCGTCCCCTCTTTCCGGTTGCGGCCGCAGCCCCGACCCCGCGGTCATTATTTCCCGGGTTCGTCTGCCGCCGTTTTTTCACCGCCCGCTTCCAGCGCGGCGCTTTCGCAGGGGGCCTTCTCCAGTTTCTGTTTGACGTGCGTTTTTACTTCTTCAACAACTTCTTCCGCTTTTTCCTTGACCTCTTCCATTTTCACCTTGGCCTTCTCCACCGCCTCATGTGCGGCGGATGCCAGCTCTTCGCGAGTCTCCTTGCCGGATTTCGGCGCCAACAGGACTCCGGCCACCGCGCCGACGGTCGCGCCAATCGCCGCGCCAACCGCGACATTTTTCAGCGCTTTTTTCTGTTCCGCTGCTTTCCGTTGCTTTTTCGCTTTCTCGAACACTTCCAGAATAGCCATGCTAACACCTCCATTGTTGATATCTTTATCATACACTAAAACACAAAAACAGGAAACTTTTTTCGAAAGTTCCGGCTATTTTCCAAACGGCCGCAGCAGGATCCCTTCCTTGTCCAATGCCGTCCGAATCGCTTTCACCATGTCGACGGCGCCCGGAGTATCGCCATGCACGCAAATGGTCTGGGCGGCGATGGGAATTTCCCGGCCGGTGAGAGAAATCACCGTTCCTTCCTTGACCATCCGGACCACCCGGGTCACAACTTCATTGACGTCATGAATAACCGATCCGGCGATTTTTCGCGAGACAAGCGTCCCTTCGTCGGTGTAAGCGCGGTCGGCGAAGGCTTCCGCCACATACGGCAGCCCTTTTTGCTGCGCCGCCGTCACCATCTGCGAATTCGCCAGACACAGCATGGTAAGTTCCGGATTGACCGCCTGGATCGCGTCGGCAATCGCCAATCCGAAGGACAAGTCTTTCTCCGCCATATTATACAGGGCGCCATGGGCTTTCACATGCTGCATTTTCAAACCCGCAGCCCGGCAAAAGGCGTCGAGCGCACCGATCTGATACATCACCGCATGCTTGACTTCTTCCGGGGTCATCGCCATCGAACGCCGCCCGAAGCCGACGAGATCGGGAAAACCGGGATGGGCTCCGACGGCCACGCCGTTTTTCTTCGCCAGCTGAATCGTTTTCGCCATGTGGTCCGGATCGGAAGCATGGAATCCGCAGGCGACGTTGATGGACGTCACGAATGGCATGGCCAGCTCATCGTAGCCCAGCGTGTAGGCGCCAAAACTTTCGCCCATGTCGCAGTTCAAATCAATGGTTTTCATCATTCTTCACCTCTACGATTTCAATTTGATATTCCTTGCCCTGTATCTTCAGTTTCATGCGTCGGCCGCCGCTGCCGCCAGAACTCTTGCCGCCGGCCCGGATCTGACGCGCCGCTTCGCGGTAATTCTCCCGTTCCGCAGCCAGCGCCGCGACCGCCTCCTCGTCCGTGCAGCGGACAAACCGCACCGTGTCGTGGGGCTTGGCCTGCGCCAGCTTCCAGAGATCCGCGCCGATCACGGCGGCAATTTTGGCATAGCCGCCGGTTGTGCCGCAATCCGCCATCATCACGATCGGCTGTCCATTGCCGGGTACCTGGATCGCGCCGGCTCCCAGGGCGTCGGACACGATATCCGCTTTATCCTTGTGCCGGATTTCCGGTCCTTCCAGACGATAACCCATTCGGTCCGCTTCCTCGGACACCCGATATTCATTGTTCAGCAGGGCCGCAATCCCTTCCGGCGCAAACAATTCGTCCTGGGGGCCCAAAATGACCCGCAGCGTAATTTGATCCGCGTAGTCCGGAATCAGGAAAGCCGGCAGTCGCATCGGCGCCGCGAGGAAAGGGGAGGTCTCGCCGACCGGCAGGCAGTCGCCCGCCCGCAGCGCTCTTCCCTCAAGACCGCCCAGGTTTGCCCGGGTATACGTTGAGCGGCTGCCCATGACGGGCGCCACGTCAATCCCCCCGCCGACGGCCAGATAAGCCCGGCAACCGCGATTCGCGTACCCGGCTTCCAAAACGTCTCCCGCCACGACGTCCCGAGCGGCCCACGTTTCCATCAGCGCGCCATTCAGACGCGGCGACATGTCCGCGCCGCAAAAGGCGATGCGGCAATTTTGATCAAAGCGGAAAGACCCGCCCAGCAACGTCATTTCAATGACGGCAGCGCCGAGGGGATTGCCGCAAAGCAGATTGGCGAAGTGCGCCGCAACCCGATCCATCACGCCGGCCCGGGGCAACCCAAAGGCCAGGTAGTCAAACCTGCCTTCATCCTGGATCGTGCTCAGCGCACCGGGCTGGAGAACGGTAATCATATCGCCGCCTCCTTATTCACAAAACTTTGCGGCTGATAAACGCCCCGATCCACATCCTGCGAAATTTGCGCATACTCGGCGGCAGTAACCGGCTGGAACTGTAAAAAATCCCCCGCGGAATAAAGAAACGGCTGTTCGCTGCGCGGATTAAAAACTTTCAACGGCGTGCGGCCGATCAGTTGCCAGCCGCCAGGGCTCTCCACCGGATACAGTCCCGTCTGTGTCCCGGCGATCCCCACAGAGCCGGCGGGAATTTTCGTACGGGGCGTTTTCAGACGCGGCGCGGCGATCTTTTCCGACATTCCGCCCAGATACGGAAATCCTGGTGTAAAGCCGATCATGTAGATCCGATAGGGAACGGAGCTATGAATCTGGATAACCTCTGCCGAAGTCAGTTGATTGTGACTGGCGACAAACTCGAGATCCGGCCCGGCCTCGCCGCCATAAAGCGTGGGAATCAGGACCGTTTTCGCCGCCGCCGCATTTTTCGGATCCGCCGGTTCAGAAGCCAGTTTTTTGATTTTCGCCACGAGCTCCTGTCGGGAAATCAGCAAGGGATCAAAAAAGATCAGGAAGGACCGATACGTGGGAACGACCGCCTCCACCACGTTCCGACACTCGGCGGCGACCCGCCGGGCCAAACTATGCACCAGGGTGTTGACCGCCGGATCGATCGCGTTGCCAAACTCAACGACCAGTCCCGTTTCTCCCTGGCTGAGAAAATTCAAAGGTTCCATCTATGCACGCTCCTTTCCGAAAAGCATACCCAATCGCCGACAGGCAGGGATTCGTTTTTCCTCATTTTCGACAACTCGCCGACAAATTCCTTTTATTTTCCTCTTTCCCAAAACTATTTCCCGGGAAATAAAGAAGAAGTTTCTTTCGCTTTCACGAAAGAAACTTC
>CAZRLN010000054.1:0-1547 GCA_964601085.1 uncultured Veillonellaceae bacterium
GTCAGTATTTCCGAACAGGCCCAGAATCTTTGGTCGAGTCAGACCCGGACTTCTTCCGGCGTGAGTTCTTCCAGTGGAGTGGATGCTTCCGCGCTGAGCGACCGGGACAAACAAAAGATCCTGTTGATCGAGAAAATGCTGGAGATGTTGACTGGCAAGAAAGTCAAACTGCGGGTGTTCGACCCGTCCCGGTGGGCCCAGCGGCAGGCGCCGACAATGAGTTCAGGTGCAGGTGCTGGCGCGGGCGCAGCCGGACAAACTTCGGGCGGACAACAGGCGACAGGCGGACAGGTGACGACGGTCTCCGGCGGTGGCTGGGGAATGTCGTATGATTTGCGGGCGACGCGGTTCGAGCAGGAGCAGACGACGCTGCAGGCGGGCGGCGTGGTCCGGACGGCGGATGGCCGCGAGATCAATTTTTCCATGGATGTGTCGATGAGCCGCCAGTTCATGTCCAACCAGAGCCTGAGTATCCGGGCGGGAGCGGCGATGACAGACCCGCTGGTCATCAACCTGTCGGGTGTGGCGGGCGATCTGACGGCACAGAAATACAGCTTCGATATCGATGCGGACGGCGATGCCGACCAGATTTCCTTCGCGGGGCAGGGCAGCGGCTTTTTGGCTCTCGACCGGAACGGCGACGGAACGATCAATGACGGTGGCGAGTTGTTCGGGACGGAAAGCGGCAACGGGTTCAAGGATCTCGCGGCGTTCGACACGGACGGCAACCAATGGATCGACGAGAACGACGCCGTGTTCGACAAACTGCGGATCTGGATGAAGAGCGAAAGCGGGCAGGACCAGCTGGTGGCGCTCGGCCAGGCTGGCGTCGGCGCGATATATCTCGGCAACGTGTCCACGGAGTTCGCCGTAAAGGATGCGGCCAACACCCAGCAGGGGCAGGTGCGAAGCAGCGGTATGTTCCTGCGCGAAAACGGCGGGGCCGGCGTGATTCAGCAGATTGACCTTGCTGTATAAAGGATAAAATTTTCACACTTTTTCGCCGATCGCCTTGCTTTTTCTGGAAGAGCTGATTATAATTGTGTCATAAAGAACCTTCTGCTTAGGTCCGTGGTTGAAAATCGATGCCAGTCGCAGGCGAAACGATCCACGTAAGGGGTCCAAGGTGGCTCTGAGCATGGTGCGGCTTAGAGATAAGTCCTGCCGGATTCATCCGAGAGGAGTAGTAGTGAGAGGAGCAGATCCGGGGTAGCGAACCTCCCAGCAGGCGAGTGTGGGGTCAAAGACCAGGTCGGCTAAGCAGGGTCCTTTAATTTCAAACAAGGTGAGGGGATTGGGTTAATGGCGTTCGAGGACAAAACACTCAAGTGCAAGGACTGTGGCAAGGATTTCGTATTCACTTCCGGCGAACAACAATTCTATGCGGAAAAAGGCTTCGAGAATGAGCCGGTCCGTTGCAAGGATTGCCGGGATGTACGGAAACGCAGCCGGGATGGCGGAGCGGCGTCGGGCCCCCGTGAAATGTACGATGCTGTATGCGCACAGTGCGGAGCGGAGACGCAAGTCCCCTTCAAACCGCGCAACGA
>CAZRLN010000054.1:1647-18359 GCA_964601085.1 uncultured Veillonellaceae bacterium
CTGTATGCGCACAGTGCGGAGCGGAGACGCAAGTCCCCTTCAAACCGCGCAACGACCGTCCGATCCTGTGCCGGGATTGCTTCACTTCCAGCCGCGGCTGATTCGCGGCGCAACATTGCGAAACTAATGGAACTACTGTCCGGACTTGCTGTCCGGACTTTTTTGTTGCCAGGGTGTCGATAAAGGTCCATCTGCGGCGTCACGACTGCGTTTGCTTGCTTGCGTACCGAATAGTACGCGACGCGGCGCAAGCCTTGCTGTTTCTTGCATATGGGCCTTTCTCGACAGCCTGATATCATAGACTTTTGTTTGTTTCCGAGAGAAAATTTTTGCACAACCGATTTACTAAACTGGACAGACCCGGGATGATTGCGATATAATAACACTACTACAAAAACACAAAAGAAGATCGCCTGACGGGGGAAGGAGTGCTGACCATGTTTGTGGTGCATACCGTTAACCAGTTGGAAGAGGCTGTCCGTGCGGGCGCCGGGGAAATCCTGGTGACGGGATGCCTGGCGAGCAATGTGCGCGATGTCTATGCGCACTCCTGCGGAGAAACCGACTCTGACACGCATCGGACCGGTGTTCCGGTGTGGGAGGGATTGTCCTTGATGATAATCACCGATCAGTATGCCATACTGGATTCTCATCTGGAATCGCAATCCCCGTGCATGATTCTGCAGCGGACCACACATCATTAAACGGCAACTTTCGAGCAAATGAGACCTGCGGCCCGGCGTCGCAGGTTTTTTTATTTTTCAAATGAAGGATTTATGGACTGGATTGGATAATAGTTACTATCAGGATTTGTTTCAATGGATCCGAGTATGGGACAGGGATGGCGATCAAGTGAAGACCCTGCGGTCGCAATTGTTTATTGGCGGATTGCTGTTGATCGTACTGCCGGCCTTGCTGCTGGCAGGTTATTATTTTCGGGAGACTTCCCGGACCGGCGCTTTTCCGGCGACGATCGAGTTGCCGGTGGCGATAGCGGGAGCGACCGGCATTGTTTTGTTCTCGCTGCTGCTGCTTTTCTGGGGATTTCACAGGATCGTCGCGCCGCTGAGGCAGTTGACGGAAGCCGCCAAAGCGATCCGGGAAGGGCATTTCGATGTGCGGATGGAAGAGCGGCTTTTCCGGTCGGGACCGCTGGAAGTGCGCGAGTTATTTTATACGTTTGCCCGGATGGCCGAAAAAATCAACATGCAGATTCGCTCCATGGAGAAGGCCAACGCGATTCTGGCGCAAAAGGAAGAGCGTTGGCAACTGGCGCTGCAGGGGAACAAGGACGGCATCTGGGATTTGGATTTTGTAACCGACGAAGTGTTTTTGTCGGATCGTTGGCGTGAGATGTTCGGCTACAGCCCGGGGGAAGGGCCGAAAACCCGCGAGGATTGGGTGAGCGCCGTGCATGCCGAGGATCTGGCGGCGGTGCGGCAGCGCCTGGCCGACCATTTGGAAGGCTTGTCGCCTTATTACGAGGTGGAGTGCCGCCGTCTGTGCAAGGACGGGCTGTACAAGTGGGTGCAGGATCGGGGGCAGGCGCATTGGAACGAGCAGGGGAAGCCGGTCCGGATGGTGGGCTCATCCACGGATATCGCCGACCGCAAGCAGATGGAAGAAAAGCTGATTTACTATAGTATGCGGGACTCGTTGACCGGTCTGTACAACCGGGCGTATTTCCAGGAGGAATTGCGCCGGCTGAATGATGGCCGGTATGCGCCGATCGCCGTGATCGTCTGCGATGTGGACGGTCTGAAGTTGTATAATGACAGTTTCGGACATCTGCTTGGCGACAAGCTGATCAAGAAGGCGGCCGAACTGCTGTCCCGAACGTTCCGCGCCGGGGATGTGGTGGCCCGGATCGGCGGCGATGAATTCGTCGTTTTGTTGCCGCATGTTGCCCGGGAAACGGTGGAAAAGGCGATCGCCCGGCTACAGGCTTCCATTGCAGAGGCCAACACGCGCACCGATGAGTTTCTGTTGAGCATGTCGATTGGCATGTCGATCAGTCAGGACGGCCAAGTGAATCTGACCCGCCTGTTCCGGGAGGCGGACAGCAACATGTACCGGGAAAAGAGCCGGCGGGGTCCGGAGATCCGGACGACGATCATCCAGACGGTGGTGCGGTTGCTGGAAAAACGGGATCATGTCGCCGACGGGCACACTCTCCGGGTCAAGGAAATGTGTGTGCGGCTGGCGGAAGCGGCCGATTTTTCCGCCGAACGGATCGAAAATATCCGCTTGTTGGCGGAATATCACGATCTGGGCAAGGTGGGGATACCGGATAAAATCCTGTTTAAAAAAGGACCGCTTAGCGTTGCGGAAAAACGGGAGATCCAGCGGCACAGCGAAATCGGTCACCGGATCGCTCTGTCGGTCGCGGAGATCCGGCCGGTCGCCGAATGGATTCTGAAGCATCAGGAGTGGTGGGACGGCCACGGGTACCCCCTGGGGATCGCGGGGGATGATATTCCGATGGAATGCCGGATTTTGGCGATTGCGGACGCCTACGACTCGATGACGAGTGACCGCCCTTACCGGCCGGCCATGAGCCATGAAGAAGCGATGCAGGAGTTGCAGCGTTGCGCCGGGTCGCAGTTTGATCCGTTTTTGATTCAATTGTTCAGTCGGATGGATCCCCGGCAGTGGACCAAAAATGCAGGTTGAAACGAGGTTCGGCGAAGTATGAAACATGTTGTGGTCATTGGCGGCGGAGCAGCCGGTCTGATGGCGGCCATCAGCGCCGCCGAAGGCGGCGCTGATGTGCTGCTGCTGGAAAAGATGCCGGCGCCGGGCCGGAAAATATTGATCACCGGCAAAGGCCGCTGCAATTTTACCAATAGGTGTGAACTCGCCGATTTTCCGAAGTTTTTTCCCAACAATGGCTCGTTTCTGTATAGTGCCTTGCGGGCCTTCGACAACCAGGACCTGATCGATTTTTTTGCGGCGCGCGGCGTGCCGTCGAAAGTGGAACGGGGCGGGCGTCTGTTTCCCGTGTCCGACAAGGCCGTCGATATCGTCGACGCGCTGGTCAAAGCGGCGCGGCGGGCGGGAGTGCGGATTCTGACCGGTCGCACGGTCCAGACCATCCGGGTGGCGGAAGGCCGCGTCTGTGGCGTGGCCGCGGGGACGGAAACCTTGCCGGCGGATGCCGTGATCCTTTCTACCGGCGGCCTGTCCTATCCGGGTACGGGATCGACGGGCGATGGCTACCGGATGGCAAAGGAGTTGGGGCATACGGTGACCCCGCTGGCGCCGGCGCTGGTACCGCTGGAAGTGGCGGAAAACTGGATCGGTGAGTTGCAGGGGCTGTCGCTGAAAAATGTGTCGGCGGTGGTCCGGATCAACGGGCGCAAGGCCGACAGCGATTTCGGCGAAATGATGTTTACCCACTTTGGACTGTCGGGACCGATCATCCTCAGTCTGAGCCAGGCGGCCTCCCGGGCGTTGAAGCAAACGCCACGGCCGGAGATCGTCGTGGCCGTCAACCTGAAACCGGCATTGACGCCGGAAACTCTCGACAAACGGTTGCAACGGGATTTTGGGGCATTTGCCCGCAAACAGTTCAAAAATTCGTTGGGCGATTTGCTGCCGGCCAAACTGATTCCGGTCATCATTCGGCTTAGCGGGATTGCTCCCGAAAAAGCCGTGCATCAGATCACCCGCGAGGAGCGGCGGCAGCTGGCGGAGTTATTGCAAAATCTGCCCTTTACGATTCGGGGAACGCGGCCGGTGGCCGAAGCGGTGGTGACCGCCGGTGGCGTGGAAGTCAAGGAAATTCAGCCGAAAACCATGGAGTCCCGGCTCGTCGGCGGTTTGTTTTTTGCCGGCGAGATCTTGGATGTGGATGGCTACACGGGAGGGTTTAACTTGCAGGCGGCATTTTCCACCGGTTTTGTGGCGGGGCGTGCGGCCGCCCTGGCTGTCGCGGGGGAAAGGGAAAAGTGAAGCGAATCGTCGGCGGGCTGATTTTCTGCGCGCTAACATTTCTGCTGCTTATGCCGCCGGTTGACGCTGCTGCGGGCAACACCCGGCCGGCGGAGATTTTGGTCTTGCATTCCTATCATTATGAATTTTCCTGGGTCCAACAGCTGCAGAAAGGGATTCAGTCCGCGATCGGCGCAGCCGGTCTGAAGGCGAATTTCCAGACGGAATTCATGGTCGCGCGGCGGTTTGAGTCCAAGTCGTACAACGCGATGTTGGCCGACCTTTACGCAGCGAAATTCCGCGGACGTCGATTTGATGTGTTGATGGTTTCCGACAACAATGCGCTGGCGTTTATGCTGCAATACCGGGATCGGTTGTTTCCCGGCGTACCGCTGGTGTTTTGCGGCATCAACGATTTTCAGGATTCCATGCTGAAAGGAACAGCGGACATTACCGGAGTCGTGGAAACGCTGGATTTCGATGAAACGTTGTCTGTTGCCGTGAAGCTCCATCCCCGGATCAAGAATGTCCATGTGTTTGGCGACAACTCCTTGTCCTATTTTGCGATTCAACGGGATCTTCTGGCGGTGGCGCCGAAGTTTTCGGATTGGATCGCTTTTCGTTTCCATCATAGCGAGAAACTGGAGGATGCGGTGGAAATCGTCCGGCGTTTCGGCCCGGAAGAGATGGTGTTGATGGTATCCGCCCTGCGCAACCGGAAAAACGAATTCGTATCTTTTGAAGAAACGACGGCGGCGTTGGCCGGAGCCGGACCGGTCCCGATTTATGGGATGTGGGAGTTTTTGCTTGGGCACGGCATGATCGGCGGCAAGGTTGCCAGCGGTTTGTTGCACGGCGAAGTGGCCGGCGCCATCGCGGTCCGCATTCTGACCGGTGAAGATCCGGCGCGAATCCCCGTCGTGCGGCGCAGCCCCAACCGGTATATGTTTGATTATCGACAGCTGGAGCGATTCCAGATCCGGGAAGACAATCTACCGCCACAGTCCGTGGTCGTCAACCGTCCCCCGACGACCTATTTGATAGAGAAGACATGGGCATTGGCCGGGGTGGCGCTGACCCTGTTCGGCATGATCGGCGCGGTCGGCGCGTTGTTGCTGGCGCGGCGCTGGCGGCAGATGAGCCGCCGGCTGAATCAGGAGAACGATTGTCTGCACTCGCTCCATGAAGTGTCGCTAGGCGTGCTGAACCGATTGAACCTCGAGGAAGTGCTGGAGACGATCGTGCAGCGGGCCGCCGAATTGGTGGATGCCCGGAATGGTTTTTTGTATTTGCATAATAAGGACAAGGATGTCTTGGAATTGCGGGTGGGAACGGGTTTTTACCGGGATACTGTGGGGTTTTGCCTGCGACGCGGCGAGAGCATCAGCGGCCAGGTCTGGCTGAGCGGAAAACCAATTTATGATAACGATTTTACACAGTCGCCGCGACGTGTTTCCGATCCGCGCTTTTCCTCGGTTCAGGCGACACTCAATGTTCCGCTGCTGCGTGGCGGCCAGGTCGCCGGCGTGATCGGCGTGGTCTACACGGAGCCGGGCCGCAAGTTTTCCGAGCGGGAGGTGGCGCTGGTCAGCCGATTTGCCGAACAGGCGATGATCGCGATCGACAATGCCGGACTGTATTGTCAACTGCAGACCGAGTTGCAGGAACGCAAATTATATGAGAATCAGCTTCGTTTTCTCAGCTCGCACGACGCCATGACCGGTTTGTTCAACCGCCGGCAGCTGGATGAGGATCTGGATCGGTTGGGGCAGCGGCCTGGCGGCCGGATCGGCATCCTGGTCAGCGATGTCGACGGCCTCAAACTGCTGAACGACACCTTCGGCCACGCGCAGGGGGACCGGCTGCTGGTGGCGGTGGCCCGGATTTTGCAGGAGTGCTTTCCCGCCAAGGGAACCGTTTACCGTACCGGTGGCGACGAGTTCGCTGCGATTGTCCCGGACATCGGCCGGGAAGAGATGGAAGCCATGTATCGCTTTATTCATACGCAAATTTGCCGAAACAATCAACAAGATCCGACGCTGTTTATCAGTCTGTCCGTCGGCTATGCCGTCAGCGACGGGCCGGCGGATTCCCTCGCGGAAACGCTGAAGCAGGCGGACAACAATATGTACCGCGAGAAACTGCATCGCAGCCGCAGCGCCCGCAGCGCCATGGTGCATACGGTGATGCAGATGTTGTCGGAACGGGACTTCATTACCGAGGAGCACGCCACGCGGCTGCAGGAATGGGTGGTGGAGCTGGCCCGGCGTTGTGGGGTCGACGAGGAGAAGTATTCCGATTTGCGACTGTTCGCCCAGTTTCATGACATCGGCAAGGTTGGCATTGCCGATTCGATTTTGAAAAAGGCGGGGCCGCTGACTGCCGATGAGATGGAAGAAATGAAACGGCACTGCGAAATCGGCCACCGGATCGCCCAGTCGTCGGCGGAGCTGTCGCCGATCGCCGATTGGGTGCTGAAGCATCAGGAACGCTGGGATGGCAAAGGGTATCCGTTCGGGCTGGCCGGCGAGACGATTCCGTTGGAATGCCGTATTTTGGCGCTGGTAGACGCTTATGACGCCATGGTGAGCGACCGTCCCTACCGGCAGGCCATGGAGCATGCGGCCGCGACGGCGGAAATTCAGCGCTCGGCCGGTTCACAATTCGATCCGGAACTGACGCGGTTGTTCCTGGATTTTTTGGCGGAAGTCGACTCCATCAAAAAATGATGGAAAAATGACGTGGGGATATTGACAGCCCGACGGCATGGATGGTACAATAACTTCTGTCGCGCAGGGCGAATCCGCGCCGGCAGCAACGGATGCATGGTGACTGTGGTGAAGTGGTTAACACGGCGGATTGTGGTTCCGTTACGCGTGGGTTCGATCCCCACCAGTCACCCCAACTAGCTATCATTGGGGCGTCGCCAAGCGGTAAGGCTCTGGACTCTGACTCCAGCATCGGTGGTTCGAATCCATCCGCCCCAGCCATAAGTTTTGTTTTCCCCAATACGCTGCCTTTGGGGCGTCGCCAAGTTGGTAAGGCACGGGACTTTGACTCCCGCATGCGTTGGTTCGAGTCCAGCCGCCCCAGCCATATGACCCACTAGCTCAGTCGGTAGAGCACCTGACTTTTAATCAGGGAGTCCGCAGTTCGAGTCTGCGGTGGGTCACCACTTTAAAATCAAGACTTTCAGTTTCGGCTGAAAGTCTTTTTTTATAAAAAAACCCGACCCGTCATAATAACGGGCCGGGTTTTTGTGACGGTGCGATTATTTCAGTTGATAGAAGATCCCGCCGTCCGGACCGAGCGGAATGTTGAACACGATGAACAGGATCAGCAGAATGGTCCAGACTACGGCGAATGCCATGGAAAACGGCATCATGTTGGCGATGATGGTTCCCATGCCGGTCTTGGGTTCATACTGCTTGGCGAAGGCTACGATGATCGGGAAGTAGGGGAACAACGGCGATACCGGGTTGGTGATGGAGTCGCCGATTCGGTAAGCCATCTGGGTCAGGGCGGGATCGTAGCCGACCAACAGGAACATCGGTACGAACACCGGCGCCATGATGGCCCATTTGGCCGAAGCGCTGCCGACGAAGATGTTGATGAGGGAAGCAATGAAGATGAAGCCGACGATCAAGCCGATGCCGGTGAAGCCGGCGTCCTTGAGAAATTCGGCGCCTTTCACGGACAAGATGATGCCCATGTTGGACCAGTTGAAGTAGGCCAGAAATTGCGACGCCATGAAGGCCAGCACAATATAGCCGCCCATGCTGCTCATCGACTGCCCCATCATGGACACGACTTCCTTGTCGTTCTTGATGCTCTTGGTGATATAGCCGTACACCAGGCCGGGGATCAGGAACATGCCGGTGATGAGGGGGACGATGCCCTGCATTAGCGGCGCTTTCCAGGCCAGGATCGACTTGGTGGCGGGATCGGCCATGAACGGTTTGTCGCCGATCGACAGCGCGGCTATGGCAAGCACGTAAAGGAGGCAGGAAACTCCGGCCCATTTCAGGCCTTTGGACTGGGTTGCGGTAAGCTCTTCCAGCCCGTTGCTGCTGGCGGCGGTTGCGCCGGTGTAGACACCGAGCCGTGGTTCAACGATCTTGGCGTTGACGAGCACGCCGGTCGCGGCCAGGAGGAAGGTGGAGGCAAAAATAAAGTAATAGTTCATGGCCGGAGAGGAGACATATTTCGGGTCGATGACCTGGGCGGCGGGAATGGTGAACCCGGCGGCCAGTACGTCGGACATGTTGACCATCAGGTTGGCGGCGAATCCGGCGGCCACCCCGCCGTAGGCCACGAAGATGCCGGCCAGGGGATGGCGGCCGATTGCCAGAAATACGACGGCGGCCAGCGGCGGCAACACGATGAAGCCGGCGTCACCGGCAGCGTTGGCGCAAATGCCGGCCAGCATGACCATGAAGGTCACGAAACCGGACGGGACTTTGGTGACGAAATGTTTCATGGTGGTTTCCATCAGGCCGGTCTTCTCGGCGACGCCCACGCCGAGCATGACGACGAGAACCAGACCAAGCGGCGGGAAACTCTGGAAGTTGCCGACGATCTGGCCGAGAATTTTCTGCAGGTTTTCCCTGGTCAGCAGGCTGACGGCGGTGACCACTTTTTTCGTGGAGGGGTGGACCACCGATACGCCGGCGCTGGCGACAACATCGGAGATCACGACGACCAGGACGCAGAAGATCAGAAACAGGGTTACGGGATCAGGCAGCTTGTTGCCGGCGGCTTCCACGAAATTCAGCGCTTTATTGAAAAAGCTGCTGTTTTTCGGCGCTGGCTGTTCGGTGCGACGGGGGTTTTGACTCATTCACTACAACTCCTCATTATTATGTTTGCGTAGTTCGTTTGCTTAGCGGGATGCGTTCAGCAGGTCCAGGGCCGCCTGGGCGTAAATCACGGGCAGGCTGGCCAGGACATCCTCGTCGACGTTGAATTGTGGGTGATGCATGTCGTGGGTGATGCCTTTGGCGGCGTTGCGGACGCCGACCCGGATATATGTGCCGGGAACGGCCAGCAGAAAGTAGGCGAAATCTTCGGCGCCCATGGAGGCGCGCGCGGCGGTCCGGACGTTTTCCGCGCCGAGGATTTTGGCGGCTGACTGCCGGACGGATTCGGTGATGCCGGGATCGTTCACGGTCACCGGATAGCCGAAGTAGTAATCCAGTTCGTAGGTGGCGCCGTAGGGTTCGGTGATGCCGCGGATAACGCTTTCGATTTTCTTGGGGATTTCCTGGCGCAGAGTGTTGTTGAGGGTACGAACGGTCCCTTCCAGATAGGCGGAGTTCGGGATCACGTTGAAGGTGTCGCCGGCGCGGAACAGGCAGATGGAAATGACCGCGGCTTCGGTCGGGTCGGTCTGGCGACTGACGATCTTTTGCAAGGCGCCGACGATTTCGCTGCCGATGACGATCGGGTCGATGGTGGTGTGAGGTTGAGCGGCATGACCGCCTTTGCCGTGGATTGTCAGGCGGATGATATCCGAAGAGGCCATGATCGGGCCGGGCAGGACTTCGACGACGCCGCTGTCCAGGCTGCCCCAGACGTGGCCGCCGACGATGGCGTCGACCTTGGGGTTTTCGAGCGCACCGTCCTGGATCATCGGCTCGGCGCCGCCAGGCGTTTCCTCCGCCGGCTGAAAGATGAATTTGACGTTGCCGGCGAGGGATTCGCGGTGCTGGGCCAGCAGCATCGCCGCGCCGATGGCGGCGGTGATGTGGACGTCATGGCCGCAGGCGTGCATTTTGCCGGGAGTTTTGGATTTATAGGGGACGTCGTTCAATTCCTGGACCGGCAGGGCGTCGATGTCGGCGCGGATCGCCACGGTTTTGCCGGGCTTGCTGCCGCGCAGCAGGGCGACGACGCCGGTTTGGGCGACGTTTCGGCGCACTTCCAGGCCGAGGCCTTCCATTAAATCGGCGATATGGGCGCTGGTTCGGAACTCTTCAAACCCCAGTTCCGGGTTTTCATGAAAGTGGCGCCGGATGCGGCTGAGTTCGGGCAAGTTTTTCTGACCGGCTGCCTTTAGGATTTCTGGCGTCGGCAATGGATGGTGGGCCTTGTTTTCTTCCGTCATAAAAAAACTCCTTTTCCTGTATAATGTTGCAAAACCGGTTTTGTAACAATTTAAAATTCGCTTCCGACGGCCGGGTTTCCTGCCGAATGAAGGGGTAAATGTGAAAAAATGAACAAAATCATTTGTGCGTGGGCAGTAAAAATCCCCGCTTCGTCAAGCGGGGGCGTTCAATAGATCCAAAGCCGCCTGTGCGTAAATGACGGGCAGACTGGCCAAAATGTCTTCATCAATATCGAACTGTGGATGATGGATGTCGTGGGTGATTCCTTTGACGGCATTGCGGACGCCGATCCGGATATACGTGCCGGGAACGGCCAGCAGATAGTAGGCGAAATCTTCGGCGCCCATGGAGGCGCGCGCGGCGGTTCGGACGTTTTCCGCGCCGAGGATTTTGGCGGCTGACTGCCGGACGGATTCGGTCACGCGGGGGTCGTTGATAGTTGCGGGATAGCTGAAGGTATAGTCCAGTTCGTAGGTGGCGCCGTAGGGTTCGGTGATGCCGCGGATAACGCTTTCGATTTTCTTGGGGATTTCCTGGCGCAGAGTGTTGTTGAGGGTACGAACGGTCCCTTCCAGATAGGCGGAGTTCGGGATCACGTTGAAGGTGTCGCCGGCGCGGAACAGGCAGATGGAAATGACCGCGGCTTCGGTCGGGTCGGTCTGGCGACTGACGATCTTTTGCAAGGCGCTGACGATTTCGCTGCCGATGACGATCGGGTCGATGCTGGTGTGAGGGTGGGCGGCATGACCGCCTTTGCTATGGATTGTCAGGCGGATGATATCCGCGGAGGCCATGATCGGACCCGGCAGGACTTCGACGACGCCGCTGTCCAGGCTGCCCCAGACATGCCCGCCGATGATGGCGTCGACCCTGGGGTTTTCGAGAGCACCGTCCTGGATCATCGGTTCGGCGCCGCCGGGGCCTTCCTCCGCCGGCTGAAAGAGGAACTTGACGTTGCCGGCGAGGGAGTCGCGGTGCTGGGCCAGCAGCATCGCCGCGCCGATGGCGGCAGTGATGTGGACGTCATGACCGCAGGCGTGCATTTTGCCTGGAGTTTTGGATTTATAGGGGACGTCGTTCAATTCCTGGACCGGCAGGGCGTCGATGTCGGCGCGGATCGCCACGGTTTTGCCGGGCTTGCTGCCGCGCAGCAGGGCGACGACGCCGGTTTGGGCGACGTTTCGGCGCACTTCCAGGCCGAGGCCTTCCATTAAATCGGCGATATGGGCGCTGGTTCGGAACTCTTCAAACCCCAGTTCCGGGTTTTCATGAAAGTGGCGCCGGATGCGGCTGAGTTCGGGCAAGTTTTTCTGACCGGCTGTTTTCAATGCGTTGGCAGAAATCGGTGAGTGCGGCGAATGGGTGTGCTCCGTCATGGGCGAACTCCTTTTATCTTTGTTGTGCGGCGTTGTTTCCGCTACTGATCAGAGTTTTCGCGCCGACGACGGCAAAATCCTCCTGACGTGGACAATAACCACGATGATCATCAAAACTTCAATTGGCGGCATCTAAAAAATCTATCGGACCAGGCCTTTGGCTTTCAAGAATGTCTTCACGACGACCGCGGGATCTTTCTTCTCCTGATCTACTTCAAAGTTGAGTTTTTGCATTTCGCTGTCGGTGATCTGTCCGGCCAGTTTGTCGAGGACCGTTTCTAGTTGCGGGTATTTTTCCAGGGCGCCGATCCGGACGAGAAATGCGCCGTGGTACGGCGGAAAATATTTTTTGTCATCGACGAGAACCCGCAGCTTATAGGTGATAAGCAAGCCGTCGGTGGAAAATGCGTTGATGACATTGACTTCCTTGTTGGCGATGGCCTTGTATTTCAAACCGATTTCCATTTGCTTCACGTTTTTAAATTTGAAGCCATAGGCCTGGGTAAAGCCGTCATACCCGTCCACCCGGCCGAAAAAATCCTGCTCGGCCCCAAACGTAAGCGTGTCGACGATTTTCGCGAGGTCGGAAGTGTTTTTCAAATTGTGCTGGACCGCCAGTTCCTCCGGTACCGCCATGGCGTATGTGTTGTTGAACCCCAGGGGTTTCAGCCATTTGAGCTTGAACTGGTTGTTGAATTCCCGCTGTACGATGGCGTAGGCTTTGTCGGAATCCATGACCGCGGGTTGCTTCAAAATGGCCACCAGGCCGGTGCCGGTATACTCGGGATAGAGGTCGAGATCACCGTTTTTCAGAGCATTGAAGGCCACGATGGTGCCGCCGAGATTGAATTTGCGCTCCACTTTGAGTTGCGTGTTGCCTTCGATCAGCTGCGCCGCGAGCTCGCTCAACAGTACTCCTTCGGTGAACGGTTTGGAGCCGATGACGATGGGTTTGGAGGATGAAGATGGTGCGGAGCCGCAGGCCGATACCAGAAGGGCCAGGATCAACGCCAGGGACAGGAATAGCAGGGTTGCGCCGGACGTGTGTCGTTTCATGGGTCGCCCTCCTTATTGTTTCACTATCGTTCCCAGGAATCCGGAGCGCTTTTCCAGGGCGTGATTCGTTTTTCCAGCCATTGCCCGGCCAAGTCGATTCCGATGGCCAGGATGGCGGTTGGCAAGGCGCCGGACAGGATCATCGGCGTGTTTTGGGTCTGGATTCCCCGCCAGATGGGTTTGCCGAGGCCGCCGGCTCCGACAAGAACGCCGACGGTGGTGATGCCGACCGCAGTCACGAGGGCGATGCGGATTCCATTGAGCAGGTGCGGCAGGGCCAGGGGAAGCTGGATCCGCCAGAAATACTGCCGGCGGTTCATGCCCATGCCGACCGCCGCTTCCCGGACGGAGGGGTTGATTCCGGCCAGGCCGGCATGTGTGGCGAGCACGATGGGGAGCAGCGAATAGAGGAACAACGCCGCGATGAGCGTCGTATCGGACAGTCCCCAGACAAACAGCAGCAAAGCCAGCAACGCCAGGGTCGGAAAAATCTGCAGCCATTCGGATATAGTGAAGATGAGGGAACGGAATCCCTGGCGCCGATGAGCGGCCCAGCCCAGCGGGATCCCGGCCAATACGGCCCAGACTACGCCCTGGAGCGAAAGCAGCAGATGTTGCAGGGTCATCGATGCGATATCATTCATGCGAAGCGCCTCCAGGCAGAGCGAATCGGCGGGCAAGACGGTCGAAGCCGACGCCGCAAAGATAGGCCAGCAGGACGGCAGGCAGCGCGCCGGCCAGGATCAAGCGGAGGTCGTAGTTGTAGATGCCGCCCAGGACAAGATCGCCAAGCCCGCCGGCGCCGATGAAGGCGGCGAGGGTTGCCCAGCTGATGATGTACATGGTCGACATCCGGATGCCGGAAAGAATGCCGGGCACGGCGAGCGGCAGGAGGATCCGACGCAGGATCTGCCGGCGGCTCATGCCGATGCCTCGGGCGGTTTCGATCAGAACGGGATCCACTTCCCGCAAGCTGACCAGCGTCGCCCGCAGAATGGGCGTCAGGGAATAAAGGGTCAAAGCCGTCACCGCCGGGAGCATGCCGATTCCCAGGATGGGGAGAAGGAGTCCGTACAGCGCGAGGCTCGGAACAGTCTGCAGTGCGCCGGTCAGACCGAGCCACAGAGCAGCGGCCCGGGGCCGGTAGTAGAGATGGATTCCCAGACTGACCGCCAGTATCGTACCCAAGCCGACGGAGAGTCCGCAGAGCAGGACGTGGCGCTGGAACGCGGCGAAGATCAGAAGCTTGTTCATAAACACGCCTGCATTCGTTGGCCGCCGACATATTCGCGGACGAAAGAAGTAGCCGGATGCTCCAAGAGATCGGCGGGTGCGCCGAGCTGAACGATCCGGCCGCTCTGCATGAGCAGCACGCGGTCAGCCAGCCGGAAGGCTTCGTCAATATCGTGGGTTACCAGCAGGATCGTTTTTTTCAGCCGGATTTGCAGCGACTTCAGCTCTTGCTGCAGTTTTGTCCGAGTTAAGGGATCGACGGCGCCGAACGGTTCATCCATCAAGATTACCGACGGATCGGCGGCGAGAGCCCGGAGGACGCCGATGCGCTGTTGTTGCCCGCCGGAAAGTTGATACGGATAGCGGTGGGTGAATTCGGCTGGATTCATGTCGATCAAATTCAGCAGTTCGAAGGCCCGCGATCGTTGTTTTTCCAGCGGCCAGCCCAAAATATCCGGAACCACAGTGATATTTTCCAAAATGGTCATGTGCGGGAAAAGACCGACCTGCTGGATGACGTAGCCCATACTGCGACGCAATGCGATCGGATCGAGCGTCCGGATATCCTCGCCGTGCAACAGGATGCGCCCGGAAGTGGGTTCCACGAGACGGTTGAGCATTTTGAAGACTGTTGTTTTGCCGCAACCGCTAGGCCCGATGATGGCCAGCAACTCTCCTGCCGCGACCGAAACGGTAAAATCGGCTACGGCGTTGACTCCGGGCAGATACGATTTGGTGATCTTTTCATAGTGGATCAAGGAAAAGACCCCTTTTAAATTTGCTGATTTTTCAATTTTTATCATACCATATTTTGGGGTGGCGGTGTGAAAAGTGGAGTTGTATTGCTTTTTACGGGAAATTTTTGCTATAATGCAACAAGAAATGTGCGGGCGTGGCGGAATGGCAGACGCACCAGACTTAGGATCTGGCGGGGCAACTCGTGGAGGTTCAAGTCCTCTCGCCCGCACCATTTTATTAACACGGAAAGCGGGGCAGGCGTCTCGCTTTATCTTTTTCCTCCTCTCTGTTATAATTAAAATGGTTATTAATTGAGAACTTGCATCAGAAGAGGAGGCCGCCGACGTGTCCCGCATCGTCCGTTATATGAAAAATTTTTGTAGTCCCTGAATGGTGATCTGGGTCCTGGCAGGACTCGTTCTGTTGGTTCAATGGCTGCTGGCCAGGTGACCCGTTGTTTGGAAGAATGATGGAGGATCGGCTCTTGACAAATAAAACAATCAGGAGTTAAAATGGTCTCTGTCATAGTGCGGAAGTAGCTCAGCGGTAGAGCATCGCCTTGCCAAGGCGAGGGTCGCGAGTTCGAATCTCGTTTTCCGCTCCAGGGAATGATCCGGCAGTTTTCTGCCGGTTTTTCTTTGTCGATTGTTTTTTTTAGGCAAGAATGTTACAATTAAATTCAATGCAAAGGGCTGTTTTCGGCTCCTTGCCGAAGAAGCTCCCGCAGGATTCAAAGGAGGATATTACGTGAAAGTTGCAGTAACAAAAAAAGAACACAATATTACGGAACTGGTCATCGAACTACCGGTGGAAGAGGTTGCCAAGGCTTACGACAAGGCGTTCAAAAAGCTGGTGCAACAGGTAAATATTCCGGGATTCCGCAAAGGGAAGGCCCCGCGCAAAATGATCGAGAAGCGTGTCGGCGAAGACGGAATGCGTTCCGAGGCGTTTGATTTCATCATCCCTGATGCCTATCGGCTGGCGGTGGCGGAAAATAATGTCGAGCCGGTGGGCCGTCCGGAAGTGACAGATGTCACGCTGAACGAAGGCGAACCGTGCGTATTCACGGTCAGCGTCATCACCAAACCCGAAGTGGTGTTGGGCGAGTACAAAGGGCTGTCTGTGACGGCGCCGGTAACGGAAGTCACGGATGAGGAAGTGGACAAACAGATCAACGCTTTGCGCGAGCGCCACGCCAAGATGGTGGTGGCCGAAGACGCCGAGTTGGGTCAGGGCGACTTCGCGCTGATCGATTTTGATGGCACTGTCGACGGCAAACCTTTCAGCGGCGGCCAGTCGAAAGGCTACCCGCTGGAGATTGGCTCTGGCAGCTTCATCCCCGGTTTCGAGGATCAATTGATCGGCGCCAAAGCCGGTGAAGAGCGGGAAGTCAAGGTGACGTTCCCGGCGGACTATTTCGTGGCGGAGCTGGCCGGCAAAGAGGCTGTGTTTGTCACGAAGATCAATGATGTCAAGCGGAAGGAACTGCCGGAACTGAACGACGATTTCGCCAAGGAAGCCGGCGACGCCGACACCTTCGAGGAAATGAAGACGAAAACGAAGGAAAAACTCGTCGCGGCGGCGAAGGAAAAAGATGAGTCGACGTTCCGGGAAGCGGCCTTGAAACAGGCCGTGGCCAATGCAACGATTGAAATTCCCGATATCATGGTGGAAGACCAGGTCGACCACATGATTCAGGATCTGGACTTCAGCCTGCGGCAACGCGGCTTGGAGCTCGACAAATATCTCGGCTACATGAACACCGACATGGCTGGCCTGCGGGAACGCTATCACCCGGGGGCCCTGGAAGAAGTACGCAGCGAACTGACGCTGGAAGCGATCGTAAAAGCGGAGAACATTGCGGTTTCCGATGAAGATTATGCCGAGGAAACCCAAAAGATGGCGAAGGCCTATAAGATGGCCGAAGCCGAATTGACCCAGATGCTGGCCGACAAGCGGCATGCCGAGGCCGTGAAGGACACGATCCTGCGCCGCAAAGCCGCTCAGCTCATCGTGGATTTGGCGGTAAAATCCTAAAGTAAAGAGGTGAATGCCTTGAATTTTGTACCGATTGTAGTGGAACAGTCCAACCGGGGCGAACGTGCGTATGACATCTGGTCGCGTTTGCTGAAGGACCGGATCATCTTTTTGGGTGGCCCGATCGATGATACGGTCGCCAATCTGATCATTGCCCAGCTGTTGTTTTTGGAAGCAGAAGATCCCGACAAGGACGTGCAGATGTACATCAACTCGCCCGGCGGCGTGGTGA
>CAZRLN010000055.1:0-18211 GCA_964601085.1 uncultured Veillonellaceae bacterium
TACATTCTTTCCCTACACGACGCTCTTCCGATTTAGGAAAAAGATCTGGTGACCAGCATTCAGAATGGCACCGCCGATATCGGCATCTTCGGCGAAACGCTTACTACCTTTGGCGCCAGCAAGACCATCTTGATGGCGACTCCCTACCTGCTGCGGGATTCCGCCCAGTTGCACAAGGTAGCCGGCGGCGAAATCGGCAAGGAAATCGAAGCACAAGTCGTCGAAAAGGTCAAGATCCGGCCGATCGCTTACTTCGAACGGGGCCCCCGCGACCTGACCTCCAACCGTCCCATCAAGACTCCGGATGACTTGAAGGGTCTCAAAGTTCGCGTTCCCAACGTACCTCTGTTTGTCGATACCTGGCAGGCCCTCGGTGCGAAACCGATCCCGATGGCTTTCTCGGAAGTTTTCACCAGCCTGCAGCAAGGAACCATCGATGGCCAGGAAAATCCTTACGCCCTGATCAAGAGCGCCAATTTCAACGAAGTGCAGAAGTATCTGAACAAAACCAGCCACGTCCGTTCCTGGATCTACGTCTGCATCGGCGAAAAGCGCCTCAAGTCGCTCCCGGAAGACCTGCAAAAGGTGATCCTGGACGCCGCCAAAGAAATGCAGAAGCATGAAAACGAACTGTTTGTCAAAGATGAAAAAGCGCTGGAAACTTACCTGAAAGGCAAAATGACCTTTGTCGACGTGGACATCGCCGCGTTCCAGGCCAAATCGAAAGATGCGGTTCTTGCCAAGTTTGATGCCGATCAGAAGGCGCTCTACAACAAGATCGTCAACATGAAATAAATTCAGTCGACACGAATCCGGGTGGAGGATGTCCGAACAGCGGGCATCCTCTCCTCATTATTAATCTGGAGGTCCAAGTGAGCAAATTGTTTAAACCTCTTGACCAGTTCTTGTGGCTGGGATCGATGCTGAACATGTCCCTGCTGGTTGGCGTCGTCCTGCTGCAGGTCTTCGCCCGCGTCGCCCTTCCCCAGGCTCCGGCCTGGACGGAAGAAGCCTCCCGTTTTTTCTTCATTTGGACTGTAGGTTTCGCCGCCGGTCCAGCGGTTCGTGAACGAGCCTATGTCGATGTTGACTCGTTTACGACGCATCTGCCGGCAAAAGTCCAGCTTTTCCTTGCGATCCTGATTGACGTGCTATTATGTTGTTTTTCCGCCATCATGACCTATGAGGCGAGCAAGCTGTTTGTCAATGTCGCCGGGCAAACTTCGGCCGCCCTGCTTTGGCCGATGCGGGTCTTTTACGCAGCCATTTTGCTCCAAACCGCCATGATTACCTTATATATGGCCCGTTCCGTTGTCCGGATGATCCAGACTGGAAACATGCGGACCGAAGAATCCTCGATTAAGGGGCGCGAAGCCATATGATGGCCGCGACCCTGTTCACCGTCTTTTTGGGCTGCATCGCCTTGCGGATGCCCATCGCCTTTTCGCTCGGCTTTTCTTCCTTTGTGTATATCGCCGCTTCCGACATCCCGCTCAGCATTATCCCGGAACGGATGTTTTCCGGCATCGACTCGTTCGTCATCCTCTGCGTCCCGGGATTCATCCTGGCCGGAAACTTGATGAACGTCGGCGGAATCACCGACCGGATCATCCATTTCTGCATGGCGCTCGTCGGTCATATCCGCGGCGGCCTGGGCGTGGCCAATGTCGGTGCTTCGATGGTGTTCGCCGGCATCAGCGGAACGGCGATCTCCGACACGGTCAGTATCGGCTCGGTCATGATCCCGGCCATGGTGAAACGCGGTTACGATTCCGAATTCTCAGCCGCCGTGACGGCTTCCTCCTCCACCATCGGCCCGATTATTCCTCCCAGTCTGCCGATGGTTATCGCCGGCACCGTAACCGGCCTTTCCGTCAGTCGCCTGTTTGTCGCCGGAATCATCCCCGGCTTGCTGTTGGGATTTGGCCTGGGGATTGTCTCCTATTTCATTTCCGTGAAGCGGCAACACCCGAAAGAAGAGAGGCTGCCGCTCCGCGAAGTGGTGCGCAGTTTCTTCGGCGCCTTCTGGGCCATTCTGATGACCGTCATCATCATCGGCGGAATTATCGGCGGCTTCTTCACCCCCACGGAAGCGGCCATGGTTGCCGTATTCTACGCCATCATCATCGGGTTTTTCGTGTACCGGGAATTGAAATTGCACATGCTGCCGAAAATCTTCTACGATTCGGCCGTCACCACCGCTTCGCTCATGGTCCTGGTCGGATTCGCCAATGTTTTCGCCTGGATTCTGACCAGCGAAGAAATTCCCGTCATGATCACCACCGCCATGCTGGATCTCTCCAGTAACCCGGCGGTATATATCCTGCTGGTCAACCTCCTGCTGGTATTTGTCGGCATGTTCATGGAGACGATCGCGGCGTTGATGATCTTGATGCCGATTCTGCTCAAGCCGGCGATTTCCCTGGGAATCGATCCGATCCAGTTTTCCATCATGTGCGTGCTGAACCTGGTCATCGGTCTGACGACGCCACCGGTCGGCGTGTGCCTGTTCGTGGCCTCCTCCATCGCCCGGATATCGATCGGCCGCCTGGCGGTCGCGTTGCTGCCGTTCATCGCCGTCAGCCTCGTCGTCCTGATCCTGGTCAGTTACGTGCCGCAAGTGACCTTGTGGTTACCGTCCCTGGTATTCGGCAAATAAAACAGAGTACTCCACTCCCCAGGAAAACGTTTCCCGCCACCCGCCCATCGGGTGGCTTTTCTATTAGCGATAAGAAAAACCGCCTGTACAAAGCGGTTTTGCAAAAAGGACATCACGGAAATTATTGGATCCGATTAACCCAAAACCTCTTTGTTAATCACCGATGGCGGAACTTCACCGTTCAGAGCCGCAAGAATATTGCGGACCGCAATCAAACCCATATTGGTACGGGTTTCAATCGTCGCACTGGCTACGTGCGGCAACAAGACCGCGTTTTCGCATTCCAGCAACTCTGGTTCCACTGCCGGTTCATTTTCATATACATCCAGGCCGGCGCCCCATATTTCGCCGGACTTCAATGCCGTCACCAAGGCTTTTTCATCAACCACCGGACCACGGGATGTATTGATCAAAACCGCGCTTTTCTTCATGAGTCTGAATTCGTTCGTGCTGATCAAATGATGCGTAGAAGGCATCAGCGGCACATGAACGGAAACAAAATCCGCCTCCCTGAGCAAGGTTTCCTTATCAACCAGAACCCCGCCTGTTTCCGCTTCGAACGCCGGATTCGGCCGGACGGCACTATATAGAATTTTCATTTTGAAGCCTTTGGCTTTGGCGGCAAAGCTGCCGCCGATGCGACCTGCGCCAATAACGCCGAGTGTCTTGCCGGTAATATCAAGACCCAGCAGGAGCATCGGACCCCAGCCTTGATACTTGCCATCCCGCAAATACTTGTCCGCCTCCACCACTCGCCGGGCCGTCGCGAACAACAATGTCCAGGCCAGATCGGCCGTAGCGTCGGTCAGCACGTCAGGAGTGTTGGACACCAGGATCTTGCGCCGCGTCGCCGCCGCGACATCAATGTTATTAAACCCCACGGCATAATTGGCGAATATTTTGCACTGCGGCCCCGCCGCAGCGAAAACTTCCTCATCGATGGCGTCCGTCAACAGACACAGCACCGCATCCCGCCCCCGGACTTTCTCCAGCAATTCTGCCCGTTCCAGAACCCTGTCCTCCGGATTGATTTCCACATCACAGTGTTCCTTCAGCAAATCGATTGCCGGTTGCGGCAACATCCGGGTAACGTAAACATTTGGTCTCGTCATGGCCAATTCCCTCCATTCAAATACAGCTCCATTGCTTTTCAGCATCCCATAAAATTTTCTGTCACATCATCGCTTTGGGAAGAAAGGTTGTCAATGCCGGAATATAGGTGATCAAAGCCAAAACAGCCAAGCCAATGAAAAACGGGATCCAAATCCCCTTGCACAGCCGCTCGATGTTCAATCCCGAAACGCTGCACACGCTGAACAACACGCCGCCAACCGGCGGCGTAACCAAACCGAGGACCAGATTAAAACACACCACGATTCCCAGATGAACCGGATCAATCCCGAGCTGGGCCGCCATCGGCGCAATCACCGGCGTGACAATCGTGATGGCCGGCGCGGTTTCCAACGGAATACCGACCAAGATCAGCAATAGATTGATTAACAGCAACACAACCGTGGGGGAGGCGCTAATTTGGCCAATGACTTCCACGATCATTTGCGGAAGCTGTTCGGCGGCAATAACCCAGGCGAACGGTTCCGACAACCCCAGCAACAGCATGACCATGGCCGACTCTACACTTGAATTAAGAAGAATGTCGGGAATTCGGCGCAACTTGATTTTGCGGTAGAACACCCCGCCGACAAGCAGCGCATACGCCGCCACTACGCCGGCCGCTTCGGTGGGAGTAAAGGCCCCGCCAAGAATTCCACCCATGATAACAACCGGCATGAATAAAGCCGGCAAGGCTTTCCAGGTTCCTGTCCACAGTTCCTGCATCGATGCCTTCTTTTCCAGCGGATAGCGTCGCTTTCTCGCAACATAACTCATATAGACCATCAGGCCGGCCCCGAGCATCAGGCCAGGCACCACTCCGCCAAGAAACAAGGCGCCGATGGATACATTGGCGATCACACCATATAAAATGAACGGAATGCTCGGCGGAATAATCGGACCCATACAGGCCGCTACCGCTGTCACTCCCGCCCCGACGTCTTCATCATAACCGGCGTCTTTCATCGCCGGAATCATCACCACGCCAATGGCTACCGCCGTCGCTACGGCAGAACCGGAAATCGCGGAAAAAATCGCACTGGCAAGAATCGTAGCCAGCCCCAGGCCGCCGGCGACATGTCCCATGAGAAGGCGGGCGAATTTGACCAAATCATGCGTCAACCCTCCCTCGTTCATGAAATTGCCGGCCAAAATGAACAAGGGAATCGCCAGCAAGGGAAACGCCGCCATCCCGGCAAAGGTCGTCTGCGTCAACATCGTCAGGGATAAATCTTCCTGCAGCAAAACATAGACCATGGCGGACCCGCCCAAGCCAAATGCAATGGGAATTCCCGCCGCCAGTAACAAGACAAAGCTTCCAACAAAAGCGGTCAGCATTTTACTTCCTCCCCGCCCGTCCGGCAGTCAGAAAGTCCGCCAAATGTTCCACGGTGATCAACAGCATCATCAAAAAACCGATCGGCAACGCCGCATAGGGAATACTCATGCTTATCCCGACAGTGGAGGAAGTCTGGTTCCGGTTCATCATCGTCTGATCAAAGCCATAATAAGTCATCAGGGACAGAAAAACCAGCATGCAGACATAGCCGATTCCCTGTACCCAGCGGCATGGTCCGGGCGGCAGGCTATCCGTCAGCGAAGTGATTCCCACATGCATCCCTCGTTTCAAGCCAACGGCCCCGCCCATCATCGTGGCCCAAACGACCGCATACTGACAAAACTCGTTGGTCCATGTCGACATTCTGCCGATACCATAACGACCAACGACCTCGTAGGGAACCAAAATAGCGATAGCGGCCAATGCCGCCATGGCAATCCACCCTGCCAACATTAGCAGCGTACCATTGAGTCGGCGCAGGTTTTGCACAGAATCACCCTCTCCGCAATGCTTTTTGTCCCATATATGGCCCGTTCCGGACCAAATTTGAGACGTTTATGAATCAACCTCATTCCCCGATTGATTTTTCAACTTGCGCGCCAGTGTCGATTTGGGCACTCCCAATTTTTCAGCCGCCTTGCGCAGACTTCCCGCCGCTTGAACCGCATCCCGTATAATCCGCGTTTCAAACTCGTTTACCCGCGCCGGCAATGCTTCCGACAACGGTCGGGCGGCCAGATCCGCCATCATGTTTGGGGCAATCCGCCGCAACAATTGTACCGCATCCTTATCCTGCAAAACATCTTCCCGGTAAAATGATAACCGTTGGCAAAAGTTGACCAGTTCCCGCACATTGCCGGGCCAGTTGTATCGCAGCAAATAAGGCAGAATTTCTTCGATAAACTTCCAGCTGGCGCCGGAATGCAAGGTCGTTAAAAAATACCGGCATAACAACGGAATATCCTGAACCCGTTCTTTTAAGCTCGGAATCTCCAGGTAAAGCACATTCAAGCGGTAATACAAATCTTCCCTGAGTTTCCCCGCGGCAACCAATTCATGCGGCAATTTATTGGCGGCGGCAATGACCCGGATATCGACCGGAATGATCGTATCGCCACCGACCCGCAGAACTTCCTTTTCCTGCAGCACCCGCAGCAATCGCCCTTGCAGTTCGATGGGCAACGCATCAATTTCGTCAAGAAACACAGTCCCGCCGTGTCCCATCTCAAACAGGCCGAGTTTTCCCTTCCGTTTGGCGCCAGTAAAGGCCCCTTCGTCGTAGCCGAACAGTTCGCTTTCCAGCAAGGTGGGCGGCAACGCGGCGCAGTTGATCGCTACAAAGGGATGCTGTTTGCGGCGCCCCCTCGCATGGATTCCTTGCGCAAACATCTCCTTGCCGCTGCCGGACGGCCCATAAATCAGCAATGTTAAATCCGACAGGGCATACTTGGCCGCCATCTCTTTTGTTTCAAGCAAACGCGGCGACTCGCCGACAATATCTTCCAGACGATATTTCGCCGCAAAACGGTTTTTCACCATCTCCCGCCGCAGCCGATGCTCGACCTGAATCAACCGCGAAGCATCCTGAAAGGTTGCAACAGCGCCCATAATCTCGGTTTCGTCTTTAATCGGCACGCGATTGGTGACGATCTGCACCCCGCCCCCCAAGTCTTGCAGTTCGCCGATCTCCGCTTTGCCGGTCCGCAAGATTTCATGCAACTGGGAATTGGGGATAATCTGTTTCGCCTGTTTGCCAATCGATTGGCTGGCTTTGACATTCAGCATCCGCTCGGCGGCGGGATTTAGAATTTCCAGTCTTCCTGCCGCATCCACCGCAATAATGCCGTCATAAACACTGTCCAAAATGGCTTTCAGGCGATAGGCCCGCCGTTTTTCTTCCCGCCGGAGCCGTGCCACCTCCACCGCTTGCAACAACGTTTCTCGGATCGTATCCCGGCTTGCTCGCAGAAAAACGGCAGGCAAGCCGTTTTTTTGAGCCTCTGGCACAGTTTGTCCGCCGCCGACGACACAATAGTCGCCTTCATGCGATAAATCGGCAATGAGTTCTTCCAGGTTGGCCTGACTCTGAAACACCAGCTCGGTAATCGTAATATCCATGGCTTTTTCCAGCAACCGCATTCCAACAAACGGCTTCCCAAAAGAGGTAATCGCTATTCGGCGGGAGATTTTCCGCGCTTCCTCGCACGATTCCATGATGTCATATAAACCGGTGCTAATATTCACCACCGGCGCGCTAAAATGCCGGGCAATATAATCCGATGTCCCGCCCCGGCTGATAAAAACATCCACATCCGGCCCGGTAAGCCGCCCAATCGCTTCTCCCGCCGAATCCATCCCGCCTTTGTATACTTCCAGCGGAATATTCAGCTCCCTGGCAATCTCCAACGCCGCCTCTTCCAGATCTTTAAACGGTGAAATCATAACAATCCGGCTCATATTCCCATATCCTCAGCCTCGTGAACTTTCATGAAACCCATCTCCTTTGATTGTACTCATTCCCGCCAGGAACGCCAAGTAATTTTTTCGTGAAAATTTGGCACGAAAATTGCATAGTATTTTAAAAATATGCGACAAGATTACTCAAGGGAGGAAAACAACATGCAACGACTGGGAGCTCTGGAAGGAATTACGGTTCTCGACTTGACACGCGTGCTGGCCGGACCATTTTCCAGCATGATGATGGCGGACATGGGCGCCAATGTCATCAAAATCGAGGAAGCCGGCAAGGGAGCCGATTGCAGGCAAATGGGTCCGTTCAAAAACGGCGAAAGCGCCTACTACATGAACCTCAACCGCAACAAGAAAGGCATGACCCTAAACCTGAAATCGCCAAAAGGCAAACAAATCTTTAAGGATCTTGTAAAAAAAGCCGACGTCGTGCTGGAAAACTATCGGCCCGGCACGATGGACAAGCTTGGCTTAGGGTATGACGTACTCAAGGAAATCAACCCCGGAATCATTTACGCGGCGGTTTCCGGTTTTGGCCAGTACGGGCCCTACTCGAAGCGCCCCGGTTATGATATCATCAGCCAGGCAATGAGCGGCCTGATGAGCACCACCGGCTGGCCCGGCGGCGATCCTACCCGCAGCGGCACCGCCATGGGCGATGTATTGGGAGGATTATCCGTCACCATCGGTGTCTTGGCGGCAATTTACAATCGTTCCCATACCGGTCTCGGCCAGGTTGTCGATGTCGCGTTGGTTGATTCGGCCGTCGCCAGCCTCGAAATCATCAACATGATTTACCTCGTCGAAAATCGCCTGCCGCAGCGAATCGGCAATCGCTATGAATCCGTCTATCCCTACGACTCCTTCCAGGCCAAGGACGATCTGGTGATCATCGGCGCCGGCAACGACAAACTCTTTGCCCTGTTCGCCAAGCACATCGGCCGTCCGGAGTTGGTGGACCATCCCGATTACGCCAAAACGCGGGATCGCGTAAAAAACAATGTCGCGGTCAAGCAATTTGTGGAAGAGTGGACCAAGACCAAAACCGTAACGGAAATCGTGGACGAGCTCCTGGCGATCGGCGTGCCGGCGGCGCCGATCTACAATATCGCCCAGGTTGTCGCCGATCCGCACATCGCCGGCGCCCGGGAAATGTTCGTCGATGTCGTTCATCCGAAAGCCGGGCCCATTAAAATCACCGGACCCCATATCAAGCTTTCCGATACCAAATCCAGCATTCGCACCCCGTCCCCCGCTCTCGGCGAACATAACCAGGAGATTCTGTCGTCGATGCTGGGAATGAGCGCAGAGGAAATTGAAGCATTGAAGCAGGAGGGGGTTCTTTAAGTTGTTCAAACAATTGCCAACGACAGTTGAAATCACCGAAGTCGGCCCGCGCGACGGTTTTCAGAATGTAAAAACCTTCATTCCCACCGCCGACAAAGTCACGATCATCGAAGGCCTCATCGCCGCCGGACTGAAAAAATTCGAGCTCACTTCGTTCGTTTCGCCGAAAGCGATTCCGCAACTGGCCGATGCCGCCGAGGTTTGCCGGACGATATTGGCCAAATACGGCGATCAAATTCAGGGCAGCGCCCTCGTTCCCAACCTGCGTGGCGCCCAGTCGGCCTGGGATGCCGGAATTCGGGAAGTCGCCTGTGTCATCTCGGTCTCCGCTTCCCATAACCGGGCCAATATCAACCGGACACACGACGAATCCCTGGCGGACTTGGCAAAAATGATCGAATCGCTTCCCGGGATGACTGTCCGGGTCGACTTGGCCACCGCCTTCGCTTGCCCCTTTGAGGGATGGACCCCGCTGGATGCGGTCGGAATGTTGGCCGAGAAAATTCAGAAACTCGGCGTAACCAAAATCGTTCTGGCCGACACGATCGGCGTAGCCACGCCGGATCGGGTCCATGCACTGTCCGCCTATATGCGGCAACGGTTCCCGGAAATCGACCTGGCGCTGCATCTGCACGATACCCGGGGAATGGGGCTGTCAAATACTTTGGCTGGCTTGATGGCCGGAATCACCACATTTGAAACCTCCATCGCCGGACTAGGCGGATGTCCGTTTGCGCCGGGCGCCGCCGGCAACACCGCCACCGAAGACATGGTCAATATGATGCGGGATATGAACATCGCCACCGGTGTTTCCCGTGAAAAACTGATTGACGTCGTCGATCTTGTCGGCGAAAAGGTGGATGCGCCGATCAATAGCCATCTCGCCAAGGCGAAGTTGTACGAATGCTTAAACTAAAAAATAAATAACAAGGAGTGACTCGGATGGGCAAATTGAAATCCTTCCTCCTGGTAACTGTTCTTGGCGCAATCATTTGGTTTCTTCCCGTTCCAGCCGGATTAAAACCACAAGCCTGGCACCTGCTGGCGATTTTTGTCGCCACGATTGTCGGCATCATCATGAACCCGCTGCCGATGGGGGCCATGGCCTTGATCGGGATCACTGTCTGCGCATTGACAAATACGCTGACGGTGCCGCAGGCCTTGTCCGGCTTTTCGGACGCCACCATCTGGCTGATTGTCTGCGCGTTTCTGTTCGCCCGCAGCTTTATCAAAACCGGCCTCGGCAGTCGGATCGCCTATCTGCTGATGCGAGCGATCGGCGACAGCACATTGAAGCTCGGTTATGTCCTGTGCATCAGCGACCTGATCCTGGCGCCAGCCACTCCTTCCAACACCGCCCGGGGCGGTGGCGTGCTGTACCCGATCGTCAGAAGTCTCTGTTCGGCATTCAGTTCCGAGCCGGACGGCAAATCTTCCCGTCGCATCGGCTCTTATCTGATGGTAACACAATTTCAGTGCAACTGCATCACATCGGCCATGTTCATGACCGCGATGGCGGCCAATCCTTTGGTTGCCGTTTTGTCCAAACAAGTACTGAAAATTGACATCAGTTGGGGACTCTGGGCATTGGCGGCATCTGTTCCCGGAATCGTCGCCCTGATTGTCATGCCGCTATTCCTCTATAAAATTTTCCCGCCGGAACTGAAACACACTCCCGAAGCCAAGGATCTGGCAACCCAGGAACTGATCAAACGCGGTTCTATGAGCCGGGACGAAAAAATCGTATTGGCTCTGTTTGTTGGCGCACTCGTTCTCTGGGCCACCTCCAGTTTCACCAAACTGAACGCTACTTTGGTAGCTCTGATGGCCGTTTGTGTTATGTTGGTATCGGGCGTACTGACCTGGAAAGATGTCCTTGACGACAAAGGGCCTTGGGACACCCTCATGTGGATGGGCGGCTTGGTCGGCATGGCCGGCTTCCTGAACAAACTTGGCTTCATCCCCTGGTTTGCCAAAACCGTTGCCGCCAGTCTTGGCGGCATTGCCTGGGTACCTGCCCTGGTCATTCTGCTCGTGGTTTACATGTACGCGCACTATGGTTTTGCCAGCCTGACCGCCCACGTCACCGCCATGTATCCGGCATTCGTCGCGGTGGCGGTCGCGGCCGGCGCACCCGCCTTTCTGGCCGCGCTTGCCTTGGCTTATCTTTCCAACCTTTGCGGTGGACTGACCCATTACTCCACCGGCACGGCGCCGATATATTTTGGCGCCGGTTATGTCGATCAAGGAACCTGGTGGAAACTCGGCTTCGGCGCTTCAGTTGTCAATATGATCATCTGGGTCGGCGTCGGCGGCATCTGGTGGAAAGTACTCGGTCTGTGGTAATAAACGCATATCGGTAATCCGCATAATCCAAAGGCGCTGTGAAAAGAAATACTTTTCGCAGCTCCTTTGGATTGTCCTGTTTATGAATCCCGATGAACAACGTTTCACCGGTTGCTCAGAATACCATGCAAGGGAGGAACACTATTGCAAGCCCAAGATCAAGAAATCATGGAAAAATACCTTTACGTCATGGCAAGATTAAACGATTTCGTTCCCGCGGACTATGGAGTAACCGTAGCCGACTGTGAGAAGTATTTGCTGTACAAACCGGCCAAAACCCTCGACCTGAAAGTCACTGTGGGAGATGCTATTCGTCCGGGCAGCGCCACCCACAAAGCCATTACGGAAAAGCGACGTTTCTTCAATAAAATCGACAAGTCGGTTCGGGGGATTCCTTACGTCGCTCTGGCCAACCCAATTTTCAACGATCACAACGAAGTCATCGGCAGCATCGTAATCAGCGAATCCATTGAACGTTACGATAGCTTCCGGGAAATGGCGGCGAACCTCACCGATTCCATATCCAATTTGGCTAGCACCACAGCACTTGATCGGGAAAACCGCAAACCACCCCGCACTTGTAATAAACATTTAAAAATCTCTTAACAAAAAAGGAAAGGATGATGACTTATGAACTGGGGACTCATCTCATTGTTGATGCTGGTCGTCGCCATTGCGCTCGGCTTCTTCCGCAAACTGAACGTTGGCTTGCTTTGCATGGCCTTCGCGGTCGTTCTGGGCCGGTTGGCGGGTTTCAAGGAAGCCAATGTCATGGCCGGCTGGAGTACCAGCCTCTTTCTCATGCTGCTGGGAGTAACTTTTTTGTTCAGCATTGCACAAAGCAACGGAACTCTGGAATTATTCGCCCGCAAAGTCGTGGCCATGTCCGGAAAACAAACGAAAATGATTCCCATCGCCATCTATCTGATGACGACCTTTTTGGCCGCCATTGGACCCGGCACGATTCCGGTCATGGCGCTGACCATGCCAATTTCCATGGCATTAGCTGCCGAAACCGGCATATCGCCGCTGCTGCTGGCCCCAATTACCGTCCTTGGATCGGCCGCCGGCGGAATTTCGCCGATCGCACCGACCGGAATCATCGGAATTTCCCTCGCCTCCGCGCAAGGCATCAAAGGAATCGATATGCCTTATTTCTATAATTCGCTGATGGCGGAAACGATTTGGGCCGCCATATTATATCTGGCGCTTGGCGGACACAAGCTAAAAACCCAGAAGATCCTGAAACAGTCGGACCTCCCTGCCTTTAACCGCGATCAATGGATCACCATGACCGGTGTGATCGCCATGGTTCTGATTGTTCTCATTACCAAAGCCAATGTCGGACTGATCGCCTTTTTGATCGGCGCGGCGCTACTTCTTTTGAAGGTGGCGGATGAACGAAAGTCGATCTCCTGCATTCCCTGGGGAACGCTGATTCTCGTTTGCGGCGTCGGCGTACTGATGAATCTGGCGATTAAACTCAAGGGAATTGAACTGTTGGCGAAATTCCTGTCCACCTTGATGACCGAAAACACCGCTTCCTTTATCATCGGCCTGACCGCCGGCATCATGTCCTGGTTCTCCAGCACATCAGGCGTTGTGATGCCGACCCTGATTCCGACAGTCGCTTCCCTCCAGAATGCTGTCGGCAACGTCTCCGCACTCGATCTGGTATCGGCGATAACAAATTCGGCGCATACCGCCGGCACCAGTCCGGCGTCCACCGGCGGCGCCCTGGCCATGGCCGCCTATGCCGCGAATGCCCATATCACCCCGGAGCAACAAAACAAATTGTTCATTCAAATGTTTATCGTGGCCGCCTGCGGCGTAGTCGTCGTATCCGCCCTGGCCGGCTTGGGCCTGTATCGGATCTGGGGCTTGTAAGACAACGAAATTGATCGAATAAGGAGGGTATCAAATGGGCAAAACCATGTCGGAAAAAATCCTGGCGCTCGGCGCCGGCGTTCCCGAAGCACAGGCCGGCGATATTTTGTGGGTCAATATCGACAAGGCAATGCTGGATGACATTCTCGGACCCCGGGTGGAAATCGCCGATCGAATGAAAGAGATCAAGGACGAAATCTGGGATCCCTCAAAAGTTGTGGTCATTTCCGATCATTATACTCCGCCGGCATCCATCAACCAGGCTGAAATCGTCAAGTTTACCCGTGACTGGTCTAAAAAATACGGCGTGGACAACTATTATGAATTCGTCGGTCCCTGCCATCAGATAATGGTGGAAAAGGGCCATGTTTTGCCGGGATCGGTGGTTCTCGGCACCGATTCCCATACCTGCATGGGTGGCGCCATGGGCGCTTTTGCGACCGGCGTGGGCTCGACCGAAATGCTCGGTGTTCTGATAACCGGCAAGACTTGGCTGCGCGTGCCCGAAACGATCCGGGTGGTCTGGAGCGGTAGCCTGAAACCCGGCGTCATGGCCAAAGACATCTCCCTGAAAACAATCGGCGCCATCGGCCATGCCGGAGCAACCTACAAAACCGTCGAATATCAAGGCAACGCCATCAGTGAACTATCTATGGACGAAAGGCTGGCCATCACCAACATGGCTGTGGAAATGGGCGCCAAAGCTGGCTTGATGAAACCCGATGAAAAAGTTGTCGAATATCTGACCCAACATGGCGTCACCGCTCCCTACACCCTGTTAGAGAGTGATCCGGACGCCGTCTATTGCCAGACGTTGCACTTCGACACCGCCAACTTGTCGCCGATGGTCTCCTGTCCCCATGAGGTCGATAACGTTGCCGAAATCGAACAACTCGCCGATGTTAAAATTGATCAGGCCTATATCGGTTCCTGTACCGGCGGGCGCTACAACGACCTCGCAGCTGCAGCCCAAATCTTGAAAGGCCATAAAGTCAAGGCCGGAACGCGGCTGTTGGTTTCCCCGGCTTCCCAGGACATCTGGATGCAGGCGTCACGGGACGGAATTCTGGCCACTCTGGCCGAAGCCGGCGCCGTCGTCATGGCGCCGACCTGCGGTGTATGCGTAGGTTTGCACTCGGGACTGCTGGCGGATGGCGAAGTTTGCATTTCTTCGACCAACCGGAATTTCATCGGTCGGATGGGCAGCAAAAAGGCCCAGATTTATCTCAGCTCGCCCATGGCAGTGGCCGCCAGCGCAATCGCCGGAAAAATCGCCGATCCCCGAAAGTATTTGTAAGGAGGCGACGTCATGAGCAACATCAAAGGACATGTCCTGAAATATGGCGATAACATCAATACCGACATCATCTCCCCACCGCAATACATGGAACTGAGTATCGCCGAAGCGGCGAAATACGCCATGAGCGCTGTCGATCCGGATTTCTTCATCCGGATAAAGAAAGGCGATATCATGGTGGCGGGAGCCAATTTCGGTTCCGGATCAAGCCGCGAAACATCACCTCTAACCCTGCGTTATCTGGGTGTTGGCGCGATCGTCGCCAAGTTTTTTGCCCGGATCTTCTACCGCAATGCCATTAATTTGGGCATCCCGGTGATCGAATGCGCCGAAACCGATAAAATCGCCGATCAGGATGAGATTGAAATTGATCTGTCCGCAGGACAAATCCGCAACCTGACCAAGAAGGAAAGCTATACCTGCAGCAAAATCCCGCCCCACATCATGGAACTGGTTGCCGACGGCGGCTTGGTCCCCTACCTGAAGAAGAGAGTTTAACACTTTACGTCAACTAAGTTAAAAGGCCTTGCAGCTTTGCCGCAAGGCCCTCTTTTTTAGTATGGTGTTGCGCAAACAGCGCCTACCATTCACAACCGACAACAACTTGTCCACAACTTCCACACGGTTATCCACAGCTTCTTCCACAGGCTGCCCTTTGCGCAGAAATTCCTCCGCTATTCGTTCTATTCAAGGACCAGTCGGTGGTAGCTTTTCTTGCCCTTGCGGATCAGAACGCTGTCGCCTTCAAACACGTCAGCGCCCAAAACAGCTTCGGGGTCGGCCACTTTCCCGTCGGCCACATACAGCCCGCCGCCCTGGATCAGGCGCCGTCCTTCGCCCTTGGAGGCGAAGATTCCGGCCGCCGCCAGCACGTCGACCAGTTTCGACCCGACCATTTCCCGGGAAATACTCACCGTCGGAGCGTTGTCCAAAGCGCCAGCCCCGCCGAACAGGGCCTCGGCCGCCTGCTGCGCCTTGTCGGCTTCTTGTGTGCCATGCACCAGCTGCGTCACTTCATACGCCAGGACTTTTTTCGCGGTGTTGATTTCCTGGTCCTTCAGAGCGCCCAGTCGCCGCACTTCCTCCATCGGCAGGAAGGTGAGCAGGGCGAGACATTTTTGAACATCCGCGTCGTCGACATTCCGCCAGTACTGATAAAAATCATAGGGTGAAGTTTTTTCGGGATCGAGCCAGAGGGCGCCTTTTTCCGTTTTTCCCATCTTCCGGCCGTCGCTGGTCGTCAGCAGGGTAAAGGTCAGGCCATACGCCGGCTTGCTCTCTTTGCGGCGGATCAGATCGGCGCCCGCCAAAATGTTCGACCACTGGTCCGCGCCGCCCATCTGCATGACGCAGCCGGTCTGCCGGTGCAACTCCAGAAAATCATACGCCTGCATGATCATGTAATTGAACTCGAGGAAAGTCAGGCCACGCTCCAGCCGTTGCTTGTAGCACTCGGCCGTCAACATCCGGTTGACGGAGAAGCTCGCGCCGACATCGCGCAGCATGCCGACATAGTTGAGTTGCAGCAGCCAGTCCGCGTTGTTCACCATCAGCGCCTTGTCCTCGTTGAAGTCGATGAAGCGCCGCATCTGCTTCTTGAAACATTCGCCATTGTGACGGATGGTTTCCATCGTCATCATCTTGCGCATGTCGGTTTTTCCGGACGGATCGCCCACCATGGCGGTTCCGCCGCCGATCAGGCAAATGGGCCGGTGGCCGGCGCGCTGCATGTGGGCCATGACCATCATCCCCAAAAAGTGACCGACATGCAGGCTGTCCGCCGTCGGATCAAAACCGATATAAAAAGTGATTTTTTCTTTCGCCAATAGTTCGGCGATCTCTTCCTCATGCGTCAGCTGATGGAGAAATCCCCGCTCTTTGAGTATATCCAGTACCGACATCGTGGAAAACCCTCCTTACCCATCAGCCCGCGCCTGAAATAGGAAGACCCATCCCCAGTCAGGGACGGGTCTTGACCCAGCGCAGACTGCATAATAAATATAGCCTGTCTGCCATTGCATTGTCAACCGAAGGAAGGATAGCGAATTTATTTGCGGGGGACATTTCGGGCCTGTTTCCTGCTACCGGTCGCCCCGGCCGCGGCAGCTCTCCAGGTTATGCACATGGACATGCTGCCCGACACAGATATTTTGGGTGGCCCGACCGATCACCTCGCCGTATTTCATGATGATCTCGCCCTGGCCGATATCGCGGATCGCCAGTTTGTGCCCCATGGGAATCGCTTCGCGGGAACAAACCCGGACAACTTCGCCGCCAATTTCCATCCCGACATCCGCACCGGCCGGGATCGCCTCGACCAAGGTGCATACATTGTCTTTCGGTTTCATGACGATCGCCTGAAGTCTGGCCATTTTTTCAACCACCCCTGTCTTTGAATCCATTTCCGTTACATCGTCGGGCCGATCCGACGAATGGCGAAATCGTTGAAGCCGAGAATTTCCGCCTTGGCCAGCTTGCCGGAGGCGACCTCCAGCATCTCAGCAAAGATCCGGCGACCGACTTGTTCGACATTTTCCTCGCCGGTGATCACCGTGCCCGCGTTGATGTCGATGTTGTCGTTCATTTTTTCAAACAGCGCCGTATTGGTCGATACTTTGATCGTCGGCGCGATCGGCGAACCGCAACAGGTTCCGCGACCGGTGGTGAACACCACCAGATGGCAGCCGCCGGCGACCATTCCTGTCAGCTGTTCGATATCCTGCCCCGGCGTATCCATCCAGACCAGTCCCTTTTGCACAACCGGCGCGGCATAGTCGATGACGTCCTGCAACGGCCGGCTGCCCGCCTTGTAGATGCAGCCCAGCGACTTCTCTTCGATGGAGGACAGGCCGCCGGCGATGTTGCCGGGAGTCGGCTGGCCGCCGCGCATGTCGACGCCCATCTTGTTGGCCGAAGCCTCGCAGGCGTTGATCACGTCGAAGCACTTGCGAGCAACCTCGGGAGTCACGGCCCGCGCCGCGATCAAGTGCTCGGCGCCGATAATCTCCGTCGTCTCCGCCAAAATCACGCTGCCGCCGGCGTCGATCAGCATGTCGCTGGCAACGCCCAACGCCGGGTTGGCGGAAATTCCGGAACAGGCGTCCGAGCCGCCGCATTCCGTGCCCAAAATCAATTCGGAGGCATCGATCCATTCCCGTTCCATCGCCGAGGCTTCGCCGACAAACTCACGGGCAAAGCCGGCGCCGGCGGCAATCGCCTTGACGGATCCGCCCTCATCCTGAATAATAATGGTCGCCACATTTTTATACGGGCACTGCCGTTTGATCTCCGCGGCGATATCCTGGGCCCGGATCGTTTCACAGCCGAGCCCGACCACGATAACGCCGGCCACGTTGGGATGGGTCCCGTGCGCAACCAGCACCCGGGCCGTCAGTTCCGCATCCGCCCCCAGCTGTGTGCAGCCGTGCTGATGCTCGACCCAGGTTGTCCCCGCCACCGCCTGGGAAATTCCCCGGGCGGCCCGATTGGCGCAGACCACGCTCGGCAATATCAACACATGATTGCGAATTCCCGCCTTGCCGTCAGGCCTTCGGTAACCTTTGAACTGCATGGAACCAGCTCCTTTTCCGATGCGATGCTTCGTGTCTATTTTATGCTATTTGCCTACTCTCCCTGCGTTTTCGTCATGATCTCCTGCACCCGTCCGACGATTCCCGATTCCAGACGGACCTTGATCCCCCGGGAATGAACCGGACTGGACGTCAGCAGATCCCGGACGATCCCCTCCGTCAGCTGT
>CAZRLN010000056.1:0-17838 GCA_964601085.1 uncultured Veillonellaceae bacterium
AGAATCTTCTATCCCAACAAGGTCAACGGTGGCGTAAAAACGGAAAACCTCCCCGACGACACTCTGTTGATGGTGGCCAGCCGCCGGGGCAGGCTCGATGCGATGAAGTGGCTGCTTGAAAACGGTGCGGACACAAATGCAAAGAACAGCCGGGGCCAAACTACGCTGATGGTGGCGGCGGCAGAGAACCTCGAAGCCGTACCTATCCTCTTAACATACGGCGCCGATATTCAGGCGTCAGACGCCCGAGAAAAAACCGCCTTGTCCTACGCGGCCCGAAGCGGGACTCTGGAAACGATCAAATATTTGTTGTCCCAAGGAATTCGCTTTGAACAAGCGGACAAAAATAACGCGCTGATTGAAGCGGTATGTAGCTATGAAAATTATCATAAACCCAACCAAACAGAAAGCATCCTTAAAATCAAATATCTACTGGCCGCCGGAGCGGATATCAACGCCAAGGATGAAAAAGGATCGACGCCGTTGATCTATGCGGCAAGTAATGCCGATCTGGTGCAAATGATGATTGAACAAAGGGCTGACTTTCTTAAAAGCCAACAAAAGTGACTGAATTTAAGAAGACGGCGGAATCCCTTACATCGGCAAAACCATTCTGCAGAGGCGGTGTAACCAGCAGTGCAAATCATTGCAGCCAAGATCCCGGAACGGTTCAAACGCCATGGAAAATTGATCGTCACGCTGTTGTTGCTGGTTTCCTGGTCATTGTGGTATCCCGGCTACCGGGTTGTTGGGGTTCGACAAAATAGGTAGGCTAGTGATCAGGATAAACATTGTAATGATGAAATGGAAAAATAACTGTAATACAGAAGAGGAAAAGCTTAGTAAAGCCAGAATAACGTTTAAGAGAAAAACCATGACCACATGATTTGTTTTTCAGTAAATGAAAATTACAGGTAACCGCCGTCGAATCGAACAACACCAGACTGATAGAATAGATTTACCATTTTAAATTTGGCCAGAGTCCAGCCACATCCCCGGTTTTCGAAAGTTTTTTCCCGACGGGCGCGATTCGGGCGCCTGTAATATGTCATTGTCTGATCAAGCGGAAATGGTCAGCAGAAAACATGCGAGTATCACTGTTGCAGTCAATCGACTGTCGGGCACTGCGTCCCGGTGAAAGATTTTGCCTTGCTAACGCAGCGAATTCCTTTGAATTCAACGGCTAGCTGCGGAAAAGCAATAGAAGCTGTCACCGGGAAAATGTGCCGGGATTTCGGACCGGAAAATGGAGTCATATGGAGAAAATAAACAACGACAACCCAACAAGGATTATCGTCCTGCTGACATTCACGGCGCTGCTCTGGGGCGGCAACGCTGTGGCGGCTAAAAAAGTATTGAGTGAGATTTCACCCTTCGTGGTGACCATGCTCCGGTTCGCTGTGTTCAGCTGTCTGCTGCTGCTGCTCTCCGGGTATCGGGAAGGCCGCCACTGTTTGCCCGCATTGCGGCAATTGCCTACGCTGTTTCTGATGGGGCTGTTCGGCACCGTTGTGAACAATGGCGTCCAATTCACGGGCTTGATGTATTCTACCGCCATCAACTGCGTGGTGATCACCGCGTTTGGTCCGGCCATCACCGGGGTATTGGCCGCAGTCATGCTGAACGAGCGCTTGAATGGTCGGCAGTGGTTGGGGGTGGCGATTTCGTCAGTCGGCGTCATCGTGATCGCCAGCGGCGGTTCGTGGGCGCGATTGGCCGGCCTATCCTTTAATTGGGGCGATGCGCTGTTCTTATTCGCCTGCCTCGGCTGGTCCTTGTATTCGATTTTCGGGCGGCGCGTAATGAAGGAGTTGTCGCCCCTGACCACGACCGCTTGGGCGGGTTTATTCGGCACACTGCAAATGTTGATGCTTTGCCTGCTGCAGGGATTCGATGGCAGCGTCCCGCTGACCGGCCAGAACTGGGCCTGGTTTGCCTATATGTGCATTGGCAGCGGCTTGGTGGCCTTCACCCTTTGGAATGTAGGCGTGGCGGCGATCGGGCCGAACCGGGCTTCGTTATTTATCAATCTGATTCCGCTGTTCGGTATCCTGTTTTCGGTGCTGCTGCTGGGGGAAAGCGTCGGTTGGTTTCATGGCGCGGCCGCCTTGTTGATCATTGGCGGCGTTGGTTTGGCGACCCGCGGCTGAAAAAATTGTCTAAGCAGCGGCAGATGGACAGCCAAAACGGTCTATTAGGTAGCAAATTGGGTGACAAAAAAGAGACTGTCGCAATCATTTGATCGTGGCAGTCTCTTTTCTAATTTTTGTACCAGCCTGTCGAATATATTTGGAACCAGCTTCGACGCCAACAGCAACAGGGTCAGGATAATCAAAACCACTGTGAATATCAAGGCGATCACGTTATACCATGAGGAATTTGCGTACTTGCCCATAACATATTTATTGCTGGCGACTAGCACCATAAACGCCAGAATCGGCGGCAGTAAAACTCCGTTGACGACTTGTGAGGCCAACATGATGTGATACAGGGATAAACCGGGCCAAAGAACCAGATCCGCGCCAACCAGGATCAATACGGTGTACAGGCCGAAAAATACCGAAGCTTCCTCGTAAGACTTGCTGACGCCATGTTCGAAGCCGAACGCTTCGCAAACCGCGTAGGCGGTGCTGGGGGGAGGATAAATGCCGCCAGGGCAATCGCCGCATCCGCTGCCGTTTCAATGCGATTCCATCGACATGCAGGGTGGAAGCCGTGGCGATGATGATAAAAAAGGCGACCAGTCAGGTGAAAAACGAACCGACAATTACATCCAGACGGGTGTAGTTGTACTCTACCGCGGTGATCCCCTTGTCGACGACCGATGCTTGCACGTAAAACTGGCCCCAGGGGGTGATTGTAGTGCCAATGACACCGATCGCCATCAGCAAAGATTCCGCGTCCCAGAAAAAAGATAGCATTTGCCAGGGTGCGCTCGGGCATGAGTAAATCCAGCACATCATCCACGGTGATGATACCCATTAACAATCCTTGTTCATCAGTCCCCGGCACGGCCAGCAGACAGAGGACTTACCTGGTCCAACAAGGATAAATAGCCTTGCCGATTTTCCCAAGCCCATCATTCATTATACACCCGGAAATTTTCTGTCCATAACCACTTCCTGAAAAGATGTGAACGAAGCAGGGGTGGCATAACCGGTTTCCATTTCCGTCAATCAGCTGTTCAGAGGGAAGTCCAGTTCAATCCGCGTCCCTTCGCCCGGACGGCTGTCGACACTAACCTGCGCTTTGTGCAGACGGATAATTTGCCGGGCAATCGCCAGGCCGAGCCCCGAACCGCCGTTGTCGCGCTGGTGGGCCTTGTCCGCTTTGTAGAAGCGTTCCCAGATGAAGGGCAGATCTTCTGGAGAAATTCCGGGGCCGGTATCCTGAATGACACAGCGGATATGATCGGGCGCGTTTTGATCCAGAGTCAGGCGGACGCTGGAGCCGACCGGCGAGTGCTTGACGGCATTGTCAAGAAAAATGAGCAGGAGCTGGATCAAGCGGTCGCGATTGCCGGGAACTGGCGGCAAATTTTCAGCGATCTGGTTGGTCAGCGAGACTTTCTTGGCCTCGGCCAGGGGTTCGATCAAGGTGAGAACATGTTTTGCCACCGCCGACAATTGAACCGGGGACAGTTCACCGGCGATTTTATCGCTCTGCAGGCGACTGAGCGTCAACAGGTCCTGAATTAACCGTTCGAGCCGGATTATCTCGGTCTTGATCAAATTTTGGCATTGGCTGACTTGCTCGGGTTGGCGAATGATCCCGTCGATCATGGCCTCGATATAACCGCGGATTACCGTGAGCGGGGTGCGCAGTTCATGAGAAACATTGGCGATGAAGTCGCGACGCAGCTTCTCCGTCTTGCCCACCTCGAGCATATAGTCGCCTAGGTCGCTGGCCAATCCGTTGATAGAACGCCCCAGTTTGCCAATTTCATCCTGACTGGAAATTTCGGCGCGGGCGCTGTAGTCGCCTTTGGCGATGGCGGCGGCGGTATCCTGCATGGCGCGCAGCGGCTGTACCAGGCTGCGCGTGAATAGCCTCACCACCGCGAAGGAGACCAGCAGGCCAATAAGTGCGCCAATTCCCGCAAACAGATAAATGTGGGACAGAAAATCCTGAACGGCGGCCACCGGCGCATTCAAGAGCACGGCCCCGTCAATTTGGCCGTCGGCCCGAAGAATCGGCACGCCGACCACGACCATTTGCTCTTCGTAAATGGGATGTTCAATGACTTGGCTAAGGACTTCTCCCCGGTAAACCGGGTCCAGACTGTTCAGCAGGGCACGGAGGGGACTAGCCGGAGGGATTTCCATGTCGCCAGAAGGCGGAACCGTTCCTTTCATTCTGCCGGGCCCCATGCGTCCCATCCCCAACCCTTTTCCCGTTCCCATCCCCATTCCCGGACCAGTGCGGCCTATGGAAACTTCAACCGGTCGCCGCGAGGCGTCCAATATCCAAATGCGGGCGTCCAGATAGGTGTCGAGTTCGTTGAGAACGAGGTTGAGCCGGGCGTCGGCCGGGTTGTTTTTCCGAGCGTTGCTGATTCGTTCGGCGATGTCGGAGCCCTTTCGGATCAGTTCCTGCTCTTTGGCGGCGATGACCCGACTTTTCAAGAAAGCGGAAGCGCCAAACAGAATCGAGGCCAGTACGATGGTGAGGACCAACATGAATCCGGCCACTAGTCGCATCTGGAAAGACAGTCGTTTCAGCATGATTCAGTTCCAACCTTTTTTTCGGAATCAAAACGGTAGCCGACACCCCAGACAGTGGTGATGTTCCAACCGGAGGCGGCGTCATTACGGAGTTTGGTGCGCAGGCGCTGCACATGGACATCGACGGTGCGGGTATCGGCCTCGGCGCCATATCCCCAGAGAGCGGACAATAGGGATTCCCGGGTGTAGATATGACCGGGATGGGTGGCCAAAATATGCAGCAGGTCGAACTCCCGGGCGGTCAGCTCGACTTCTTCGGCGCCGATTTTGACGGCGCGGGCGGCGGCATCGATGGACAGAGCGCCGAAAGACAAGGCCGGAGTATTCACCGCGGCGACCGGAGTTGTCGGCGGTTGAGCGGTGCGGCGAAGGATGGCCTGTACCCGGGCCACGACTTCCCCCGGTGAAAACGGTTTGGTGACGTAATCAGCCGCGCCGGTTTCAAATCCGGTGAGCTTGTCATCGTCTTCCACCCGCGCCGTTAACAGGATGATCGGTGTAGCGGCTAATTTGCGGATTTGCCGGGCAGTCTCCAGACCATCCAGGACCGGCATCATGATATCCAATATTACAAGGTCGGGCTGGGACTGCTGGAACAACAGCAGGGCGGTTACGCCGTTTTCAGCGTCCAGAACCGTGAACCCGGCGTTTTCCAGATAGAGCCGCAAAATTTGACGGATTTGGCTGTCATCATCAGCCACCAGAATAGTTTGTTTCATTTCGCACCTCGAATGACGAATGTGAAAAGGTGAATCACGCGGCAGTGTTGGCTCGCCTTGCCGGTTTCAGTCGGGAAAGGGAAGATTTTGCCCCTGTTCCTCATGGGCCACACCGTCGCGCAAGCGATACAGCCGTTTAAACCGGGGAATGATGATGTCGTCGTGCGTCACGACCATGATCGCGGTCTTGAACTCCTGCGCCAGCCGGGTGAGCAGTTTGATAACGATGAGGGAACGTTCACTGTCGAGCGGTGCAGTGGGTTCGTCCGCCAGAATAAAGGGCGGCTGATTGGCCATGGCCCGGGCGATGGCGACGCGTTGCTGCTCGCCGCCCGAAAGTTCAGCCGGTTTTGCGTGGGAGCGATGATCGACTTCCAGGACGGACAATAGTTCTTTAGCCCGTTTACGGGCTTCTTCGTTCGGCTTTCCGGCGAGCATCGGCAGGAGGGCGACGTTGTCGAGGACGGACAGAAACGGAATCAGATAGGCGGCCTGAAATACAAAGCCGATCTTGTCCCGGCGCAAGGCCCGCAAGTCGTTGATTTTCCAGCCGTTGTCGAATACGGTTTCGCCATTCAGGGCGATGCGGCCGGAGGTGGGGTCGATGACAGCCCCCAGGCACTGCAGCAGGGTGGTTTTGCCGGACCCACTGGGGCCGAGCAAACCGACGACTTCGCCCGGATTGACGTAAAGGGAAACGTTTTTGAGGGCGTGGACGGCAGTGGAACCGCTACCGTAAGTTTTGACGAGGTTTTCCATTCGAATCGCTTCCATGCTAACCTCCGATCGCCGAAGCCGGCTGAACTTTCAGCGCGGCCCGGATGGCAATGAGGCTGGCCAGGGAACAGATTGCGATGACGATCAAAAAGGAAACGAAGGCGTCGAAGGGGAGCAGTTCCACCCGTTTCGGGAATAGCGGGGAAATCAGTGAGGCAGTCGCCTTGCCGACGACAAACCCGATAATGCCCAGCCCCCAGGCCTGTTGAAGAATCATGGCCACGATGGTGGAATTATTGGCGCCGATCAGTTTGAGAACGGCGATTTCACGGATTTTTCCCATGGTCATGTTATAAATGATGAGAGCAATGATGGCGGTGCTGACGATGGCCAGAATGACCATGAACATGCCGAGCTGCCGCAAAGCGTTGGCGATGACCCGAACCTGCAGGATTTGCCGCATCTGCTCGTAGCTGTAGACTTCGAAGTGTTTCCAGCGTTTGATGGTTTCCGCAACGGCGGCCGGATCATAGCCGGGCGTCACCCGGACCAGCACGGCGTTGACCTTTTGGTTGGATTGCTGCGACTCGGTGACGGCCTGCAGCAACCCGGGCGAACCGGGACGGTTCAGTTTGGGATTGGCGCTTAACCGGTTGCGCTCGTTGTAGATGGTGGTATTGTCCTTCTGAAACTGGATGTCCTGCATATCCTGCATGGTGACGAAGACGACCGGATCGCCGCCGGATGACACCATTCCCTTGGTCAGGCCGACTACGGTGAGTTCGGTGCGGCGGATGAGGATTTTGTCGCCGAGGCGGAAACCGGTCTTGATGTCAGCAATCGCCTCGTAGCGGGATTTTGCCACGGGCCGGCCGGCGATCAGATAGGGTGGTTCCCCGGGTTGATCGTGCTCAAAGCCCGCGACCTGGGCGCGAATATCCTTGTTCGCATGTCGCACCTGAACTGTCAGATAGGCGACGTTGCTGGCTTGGGCTACGCCCGGCAAGCCGGCGATATTCCGGTAGACATCGTCGTATAACGTCGAAGATTCGGCATAAGGCCCCATAGTACCTTCCTGCACTACCCAAAGATCGGCATGGGTGCCGCGGATCAGAGCGATGGCGTCGTCAAGCATGCCACGCACCAAACCGGTCATGGTCAATGTAACGCCGATGAGCAGGCCCAAGCCGACTGCAGTCAGAACGTAGCGCACCCAACTGTGGGAGATTTCCTTTACAGCCAGGTTGATCATGGCTGATTCGCCATCCGGACTTTCATTCCGTCAGACAAAAGTTGTTGACTGTAGACCGCGACGGTATCGCCGGGTTTCAGTCCGCCCATGATCCGCACTTTGCCATCCAGGGACTGGGCCCCGGTTTCCACCGGCTGGAATCGTAGCCGGCCGCCTTCGACCAGCCAGACTCCGGTCTGCCTTCCCTGTTTCTTCACGGCGGCGGCCGGCACAACGACGGCGTCGGCGACCTCGGGAAAATGAATGCTCACTTCGGCCAGTTCGCCCAACGGCAGGATTCCCGGCGCTTCATTGAAAGCTACGGCGACGAACCGTTCTTCGGTGACGTTGTCCGCCTGGACTTCCAGACGGGCGACTTTGCCGGGCAGGATCTGGTTGGGCCGGGAACGCAGCACAATATCGGCGGGCTGCCCGACCGAGATACCGTAAAAGCGGGCCTGGTCGATGCGGGTTCGTATCCAGAGGGTGGAGGGATCAATGAGGCGGAAGACGGACTGGCCGGCTACGACGGTAGCGCCGGGCTCGGCGTCGCGGGAGACGACCAGACCGTTCACCGGACTTACCAGTTGCAGGTTGTTGCGCTGACTGACCAGTGCGCCATATTCCGCCTGGGCCCGGGCGATTTCGCCCCGCGCCGATTCCAGGGCCGCCAGGGCCGATTCATAGGCGGCACGGCTGGAATTGGCTTCATTGTTTTTTACATCCGCCAACTCCTGGCTGATGGCATTATCCTTTAACAACGAGTTGTAGCGGACGGCGCTGGTTTTGGCCAGCTGATGGCGACTGGCGGCGTCCCGCACCTGCGCTTCGGCGACGAGCAGGGAGCTTTGGGCTTTGGCGGCGGAAGCGGCGGCACTGCCGATTTTTTGTTCCAGATCCACGGGATCCATCTCGCCCAGCACCATGCCGGCGGAAACTTTGTCCCCCTGATCGGCGTGGACCTTGAGCACCCGACCGGCCTGCGTGGGGCCGATGGCATAAGTCAGCCTGGCGTCGACCGTGCCGATGCCGAACACGCCAGCCTTGAATTGTTCCTTCTGTACTTTGGCCACAGCTATTTTGGGGGGACCAAAGGGGCCTTTGGCGTATAATAGCCAGCCAAGCGTCAGCAGCGCCAGCAGTGTGAGTCCTGCCCACCAAGTCTTTCTTCGGCTTTTGAGCCAATCCAGTCGCAGCGCCATCCAGCGAACCACCTTTCGTATCCGTTAGGGAAAACCCCTGTCAATCTATATTATATAGCCAGTTTGTTGCCGGAGTGTGAACCAATTGTAACAAAAGTCCGAACTCCGACGGGAATGACGAAGTTCAGACGTTCCTGACGTCCCATCAATTTGATGGCAAGCACCTTCAGCGTTGGCGGGTTGTAGGCTTTCCTGGCGATTTCCTCGAAGGATGAATTCTGCCCAGCAGGAAGAAAAGCAATCGACAGAGAATTTTCGAATCATCATCAAATCATGAGCGAGTGAGGGATACGGCTGTGAAAAAATCAGGGTATCGTTGGCGAACAAGCTTGCAAGTGCTTATCGCCAGTTTGGCATTGTTGTTCCTGAATATGACACTTTGCCTGGCTGCCGGCGCAGCTGCGGCGCCACTGGAGAAGGGGGTCTATCGAATGCGGGTGGGCGATGTTACGGTGATTACGTTGTCTGATGGGTTCAACCAGCGAACGGTCGCACAGCAGTCGCAGCTGCTGCACGGCGACCGGGAAAGAATTGATGGCTTGTTGGCGAGCGCCTATCCGAACGGAGAACTACAAAGCACCGTAAATGCTTTTTTGATTCACGCCGGCGCCAAGCTGATCTTGGTCGATGCGGGAAACGGGGGTCTGGGCAGCCCAACGATGGGCAAGGTGATCGGCAATTTGCGAGCGGCCGGCTATGAACCCGAGCAAGTCGACGAAGTGTACCTTACGCACATGCACGGCGACCATGTGGGAGGACTTTTGACTGGAAAGGAGCGGGCATTCCCGAACGCCACGGTTTATGCCCATAAACGGGAGGCCGACTACTGGCTGAGTGATGACAATCGGGCCGCCGCACCGGCGGCCGCGCAGCGGACCTTCCAGGCGGCGAAAGCAACTCTTACCCCTTATATCAATGCCGGTAAATTCCGGTTATTCGAAGGAAACATTTCTTTGTCGCCGGGGATCAGGGCCGAAGCCCTGTTTGGCCATACGCCCGGACATGTCGCTTTTTTGGTGGAGAGCAAGGGAACTGCTATGGTTCTTTGGGGTGACATTGTTCATGTTGCCGATGTCCAATTTACTGACCCCAACGTCACGATCGCCTATGACAACGACGAACCCGCGGCTGCTGAAGCACGCTGGCGGATTTTGATCGCCGCGGCGAAGAACAATTGGTGGATTGGCGGCGCCCACCTGGCTTTTCCAGGCATTGGCCGGGTGCAGGCCGGGGCGGATGGCGGCTATGTCTTCGTGCCGACCGAGGCTTCGGCGAACGAATAGCAGAAGGGAATGCGCAAAACCGCCTGTCACGGTTCTTCGTGACAGGCGGTTTTGCGCGTGAACATTAGTTTTCAGTCGATATGAACTGATGTTCCTTTTTCCGGTTTGGCGGCCTTCGGAATGGTGACGGTCAACACCCCGTCCTCGAATTTAGCCGTGGCCTTTGTGGAATCGACAATGGACGGCAAGGGCAAGGTCCGGGAATAACAGCCGTAGAAACGTTCGGAATGAAAGTAGTCTTCTTTTTTGGTTTCTGTATAGGATTTTGCTTCGCCCTGGAAGGTAATCGTGTCTTCGGTCACTGTGACATGCATGTCTTCTTTCTTGACACCGGGAACATCCGCCATGACGATGACATCCTTGTCGGTCTGCATGATGTCGACTTTTGGCTCTCCTCCCTTGAATAGTACCGGCACATTCGGGACTTCAAGGAATTTGGACATGTTGCCTAGTTCTTGAAACATTTGATCCATGGGCGACCATAAACGCAAACTCGACATACTGTATCCCTCCCATCATTTTTAGCTGCAATTGATTTTTCGGAATAATTAAACTATACTGTTCCTACAATCAGAATATAGGTGACGCTGTGTCGCGTCAAGTCAGGGGTTGCACGATTTTTTCTATCAGAAATTGATAAAGTCGATAAAGAAAGATGGGGCTGAAACCCCGGCTCCTGCATTCAGTCGATCCGAAGAAGCGGGGAGGCGAATGATGATGGCAATGCCAAAGAAAATTTTAGTGGCCTATGATGGATCGCCCCAAAGCAAGACGGCTCTGGGATGGGCCATGCTGCTTGGCGGCGGCGCCAGCGCCGAAATGGATGTCATTAAGGTATTTGAAGCGATGGATCAACGCAATACCAAACTCGACCATGATTTTTTCGCCAAAGTATCACAACGGTATACGGAATTAAAAGAAGAAGACCGACAAATGTTGGAAGATGTTCTGTTCTATTGCAAGGAAGCCGGAAAACCACGAGTCCGGGCGGATCTTCTGACCGGGAATGTGGCCTCGACGTTGCTGGACTACGCTCGCCAACGCGAGGTCGACCTGATTGTCACAGGCACGAAAGGTCATGGCGCACTGGCGGAAATGCTGGTTGGCAGCGTGACGAACAGTCTGGTCAGTTTGTCCAAAATCCCGGTTTTGGCGGTAAAAGAGCGCAAAGCCCCGGGGCGGCTGCGGGAAATAGTGGTGGCGTTTGATGGCTCCCCCTGCGCCGAAGCAGCCTTGCAGCGAGCACTCGATATTGCCGGCGAAGCCAGGGCCGAAGTGTCGGTCGTAAAGGTCGCCGATCCAATGAATTTCATGATGGTTTACCAGTTGCCCGGAGCCGATGGCGGGTTGCCCCTCGGCGTCCAAAAAAAATTGGATGAGCTGGAGAAAGGCGAACGGGCGGTTTTGCAAAAGGCGAGGGATATCGGGACCAGACGGGGCGTGGCGGTAAAGACGAAATTGCTGGCGGGCGGCAATTTTGCTGACAGCCTGATCCGTGAGGCGGAAGAAAGCCAAGCGGATATGATTGTCGCCGGAACCTTGGGACACAGCCGTTTGGGCGGCCTGCTGCTGGGCAGTGTCACCCGGAACCTGATCAGCTTGGCCCCGATGCCTGTTCTGGTTGTGAAACAGTGAGAATAGTTCGAGTGAGCGCGTTCAGGGCGGCAAGCCGGGACGTGCTTTTTACTTCTTGAAATGCGGAAAAGAGAAGGGAGCTGCATGAAAACAATTCGGGGCAAGTTCAACGAAGCGGTAGTGTTCACCGATCAATTGGAAGAGATGGCGGAGAAACAAATTCAGGAACTCTGCGACCAGGAATTTGTCCGGGGCAGCCGAATCCGGATCATGCCGGATGCGCACGCCGGCGCCGGCTGTACCATCGGCACGACGATGACGATTTCCGACAAGGTCGTACCGAATCTGGTCGGGGTGGATATCGGCTGCGGTATGCTGGTACATTCCCTGAAACGGCCGCAGGTGGATTTCTCCCTGCTGGATCGGATCATCCGGGCCCATGTGCCATGCGGACATGCGGTGCGAAGCACGGCGCATGGCCTTTCCCGCCAGGTTCCCATCAAGGATTTGAAATGTCTGGCGTATGTCAATGCGGAACGAGGGCGGCTCAGCATTGGCACGCTGGGGGGAGGCAACCATTTCATCGAGATCGACCGCGACGACGACGGCAATCTATATTTGGTCGTGCATTCGGGAAGCCGTCATTTGGGCAAACAGATCGCGGAGCATTATCAGCGCCTGGCGGGAAAGAATCAGGCCAATAAGGCACTGGCGTATCTGGAAGGAAAAGAATTCGACGATTATATCCATGATATGCGGATCGCCCAGCAATACGCGGCGGTCAACCGGCAAGCCATCGCCGAAGTGATCATGGCGGAGGCGGGATTGGTTTCCGTGGGGCAGTTTAGCACGGTTCACAACTATATCGATCTCGATACGATGATTTTGCGCAAAGGCGCCGTTTCCGCCCGACAGGGCGAACGACTCCTAATCCCCATGAATATGCGGGATGGCAGTATCATCGCCGTCGGCAGGGGGAACAAGGACTGGAACTATTCGGCGCCGCATGGCGCGGGTCGACTGATGAGCCGCCGCAAGGCGTTTAAGACGCTGTCGATGCAGGAGTTTCGGGAAACTATGGCCGGGATTTTTACGACCACCCTGACTTCGGATACGCTGGACGAAGCGCCAGCGGCGTATAAGCCGATGGAAGAGATATTGCAATATATCCATGATACGGTGGAAGTCGTTCAGCAAATCCGGCCGGTATACAATTTCAAGGCGGCGGAAGACTGAATCCGGGAGGGGGTGGATTCCGTGGGCAATTGGTACGAAGATCCGATCGGCGAAGAAATTGTTCGGAAAAAGTACCTGCACGAAGGGGAAAAGACGTTTGAAGACGCAGCCGAACGGATTTCCGCCTGCTTTGTCGGCGAGATGCGGGAAAAAATCAAATCGGCGCTGCTAAATGCCGAGTTTTTCCTTGGGGGGCGTAGTCTGTATGCCTTGGGGTGCAAGGGAAAATTCAAGGCGACGACCAGCAATTGCTATATACTTCCTTCCCCCGAAGACAATCTGGCTTCGATCTTTGATGTGGGCAAAGCCATGGCAATCATCTTTTCCCGGGGAGGAGGCTGCGGCATCAATTTGTCCGGACTCCGGCCCAAAGGCGCCAAAGTTCGGAACGTGTCCCGAAATTCGACCGGCGCGGCCAGCTTTGCCGCCTTCTATAACATGGTCGCCACGCTCATCAACCAAAGCGGCCGCCGCGGGGCGCTACTGATTGGGTTGAACAGCGACCATCCGGATTTGGAAGAGTTTTTGACACTGAAGCAGAACAACGAGGCGTTTCAGTCGGCGAACCTCAGCATCCTGTTCGATGATGCGTTCATGCAGGCGGTGATGGCTGGCGGCTCTTACCGATTGAAGTTCGATGCGGCAAGCACCGGCGAGCATATGGAACGGGAGATTGCCGCTGCGGATTTTTTTCGCCGGTTTTGCGAAACGAACCGGCACTATGCCGAACCCGGGGCGATTTTTATCGATCGGGCGAGCAGATGGAATCTGCTGGAAGCCGACCCGGAATACCGAATCGAGATCGCCAATCCCTGCGGCGAATTTTTCGGCAACGCCTTTAGCGCTTGCAATCTGGGCAGTTGTAACGTGTACGGGTGGATTCGGGAAAAATTCACCGGGCAGGCGGACCTAGACATCGGTCAGTTGCAGGACGACGTGGCCATGGCGGTGGAAGCTCTGGACGCGGTCATCGATTATGGCTATGATTTGCAGCCACTGCCGGAAAACCAACGAAATCTTCAGGATTACCGGCCGATTGGGCTGGGGGTGTTTGGACTGGGGGATGCGTTGATCGCTCTCGGAATCCGATATGGCGGGCCGGAGGCGATTCTGTTCTGCGGACGGCTGTTCCGCGAGATTTTCCTGCAGGCGCTGCGCACTTCGAACCGGTTGGCCCGGGACAAAGGCGCGTTTGCGCGTTGCCGGCCCGAATTGCTTCTTCAGGCGCCGATCCTGCAATTCGTGCGGACGGTGGAACCAAAGCTGTGGGCGGATATTGGTCGGTTCGGGCTTCGGAACGCGTCGCTCCTTTCCATCGCCCCCACCGGCTCCATTTCGACCATGTGCGGATTTTCCGGCGGCGCCGAGCCGTTGTACGGGATTGCCTATCAGCGGACGACCCATTCCCTGGCGCGGGAAGGGAAGGTGTTTCCGGTATTAGCCCGGTCCGTCCGCGATTTGATGCGGGTCCGGGGCATGGGAAAAGCCGCAGTGGAATCGCTGCGGCAGAAGTTTCCCTATATTGTGGCGGCCCATGACATTGCGCCGATCGACCGGGTGCGGATGCAGGCGGCGATTCAGACGTATGTGGACAATGGGATCAGTTCCACGGTCAATCTGCCCCGGGGAGCAACGACCGAAGAAGTGATGGCTGTGTACCGGATGGCGTGGCAGACCGGTTGCAAGGGGATTACCGTGTTTGTTGCGGGTTGCCGGCGGACGCCTATATTGCGGTGATCCGCCTAGCCCAGTTCGAATGAAGTCACGCCGAACACTTTGTCCAGATCCAGCGCCGGCGCCGGTCCGGTGTACATCCGGGCGGTCTGGAATACCGGCTGCATTTTATACTGTTCGGCTAGCGCAACAGCGGCAGAGTTTGGCTCCGGAACGTCCAGAAAGACGGGCTGGTTTTCCGCATAGGCGGCCAGCGCCAGGAAAATCCGGTCGGCGATTGCGGGATCGTCGGCGAACAGGGGGCCAACTTTACAGCCGGATCGGCATTGCCGGATTACGCCGTAGCCCTGGAGCTGGCCGTCCGACAAGCAGGCGAGCGCGCGTCCTGCCGGCTGGGCAATCCAGGGACGCAAAAATTCCGGCCGCGACGTGAAGAAGCAACGGCTGTCATAGTCTACTATCGTTTCAAAAGGGAGATTGATCAGATCGACAACATTGCTGTTTTTTTTCATCCGGGCGGCAAGCTGCGCCTGATACCGAATGTTGCGGTAGGCCAGCTGAAACCCGGATTTTTTGTAATTGTCCTGTTGGGCAAGGACTCCATCCAGGCCGACATTGCAGCCTGTCAGCCGTTCCATTGCGGCCTGCCAGAGTTTCCAGCCGTATCCCCGGCCGCGGAATTCGGGCTTGACGATATAGAACCCGACAAACCCGAAGCCTTGACCATATCGCACTGCCGAAATCGTGGCGATCAGCTGGCCGTCCAAGAAGCCGGCGAGAAATCCCTGCGGATCGGCTGCAAAAAATAACGCGGCATCATGCAAACCTGGATTCCAGCCTTCGGCAGCCGCCCAATCCACAGCTGTCGGGAATTCATTTTCAGTCATGGGCCGAATTTGATACGATGGATTCGACACTGTACCGCCACCTTTTCTTTCTCCGAATTCAGGTTTGTTTGATACCGCTATACTTTGTATTCGGAACCCATGGCGTCCCGTTCCCCGTCCCACCAGACATAGTCGACCTTCACGGGACCGCTGGACAACCGTTGCGTATGAAGTTGCAGATACAACGCCATCGGCGTGCAATCATCGGTATACAAAACGACCGGGGCCGGGGGAATGTAAGCTTCGGGTTCACTGTCGGCCGAATCATAAATGTGCCACTCGTCGACGGTCCGGTCTTCGGACACTTTATGACTGATGCTTTTGCCGGCTGGATGGCGTTCGTGATGAAACAGCAATAATACCGACACCGTTCGTTCGTCATCGATAATCACATCCATCTTGACCGGAGTGTCGTCGACCGTAATGAAGGAGCCGGATGAGATCAGGGTGAGTCCGGCCGTCGATATTTCGATCAGGACTTCCATGCTATATCCCTCCTCCAACCTTTATTCTAACTATATAATACGAAGGCCGACCTGGCAATAAGTTGACAGGTCGGCCTTTCCGTAGGAGGATTTATTGGGAACCGATGCGACAAATCGATCAGGGGTGTTTTTCTTTGTTTTTCAGGCATTCCGACCATTGCGAGAGGTGCTGCCCGGCCACTTCCCGTCCACCCAATCCAAAGGCCAAAGCGACGGCCACGGCAACAGCGCCAAGCAACAAGCCGAAGGCCAGGTTGATAATGTCGTTGGCGATTCCCATTTCACGCAACGCCATTGCCGCGGACAATACCAGGATGGCGATTCGGGCGGAAGTCGCCAGCAATGCCGCGTTGACCATTCCCCCGCCGATGATGGCCCGGTGTGCCCAGTTGGCTAGAGTTACGCCCAGGCCGAAGATGATCACGCCAAGCAGGATTTGCGCAGCAAACACCGTGAATTTGGCCGACAGATCGGCCAACAGGGAAAAGCCCAGGACTTGGGCGGTTTCCATGATTGCCAGCAGCATGACCCAGAACAGAACCAGCATCCCGATGATGCGGGAAGGCGGATACTCTTTGGATGCTGCTGAGACACAGCCCTGTTTTTCTAGAAAGGCGTCGACGCCAAACCCGCTCAACAGGCCGGACACGATTTGCGCCAGGATGCGGCCGCAGATGTAGGCTACGACGATCAGGACCGCCGCGGCAAACAGGTTCGGCAGGAATTCCAGCATTTTTCCGAGCATCGCGTTGATCGGCCACAGCAGGCCTTCCATCAACAGGGTATCCAGCATGGCCGGCAGGAAAAACAGCCAAACCAGGGCATGCAGAATGTCGCTGATGGTTTTTGCCAGGGAAAGTTGTTGAACATAGGCCGCTACTTTATTATCCAGCCCGGATGCCTGGAGCAGGCTGAAGCTGAAGGAGCGAACAAAGCGGGCGACGAACCACGCAACGGCGAAAATCAGCAGGGCGCCGATCAGATTCGGCAGAAACGCCAGCATTTTTCCGACCATCAGGTTGACTGGCGCCAGCAAGCCGCCGAGGGCCAGGGCGTCGAGAATGGCCGGCAGGAAGAACAGAAACACCAGCCCAAACACAATGTTGCCGATTGCATGGCTGAGGGACGGGGTTGATTCGGAAAAACCCAGACGCTCGTTCAACGATAGCGCGTCAAGGCCGGTCACGGTCAGTTTGCGAAGCACTTCCGCCACGATCCAGGCGACAATGGCGAGAATCAGGACCCCGACCAAGTTCGGCAGGAAGGCCAGGATCTTGGTGATCAGCGCATTGATCGGATTGAGGAGTCCTTGCAGGGCCAGAGCGTCGAGGATGGCCGGCAGGAAAAAGAGAAACACCAATCCGAACACAATGTCGCTCAAGGTTTTCGCCAGTGTGAGGTTGGGAATGCGGGGGGCGATCTTTTGGTCGACTTGCAGGGAGTCAAGCAGGCCGAAAGTTGCCATGCGCAACATTTTGGCGACGATCCAGGCGATCAGGATCAACACGATGGCGCCCAAAAAGCGGCTCGCATAGACGAGGATGTTGCCGAGCAGAGTTTTGATTGGATCAACCAGCATGGTCAGGTGGAACAGTTCCAACAGGGCCATCAAGACAAACAGCAGAACCAGATAATACATGATCGCCGACAGGAAGTGGCTGACGCGCGGCGGCCGGTCTGCCGGGCAACCGCTGAATTTGCCGATATGTACGTCAAGATTTATTCTGGACAACAAAGAATGGGTGAGGCTTTTCACTGAACCGGCGATTACAAGTCCAACGATGATGATTACCACGGCGCCGAGGATCATTGGGATCAGCTCGCCCCAAGGCTTGATGAAATCCATCATCACGAAAAACACCTCCTTCATTTTGTCCATGCGGCAGAGGTTGGTATGAAATATGAGCGGGAGCCTCCATCCAAACCCATTGTATTTTAATATTCTGACTCTTTCAATAGAACACTGTTACAAGAACATTTTTACAAACCTGCGGGTTGAGGACGGGAATAAATGCTGAAAACAGGAATGACTGGCTGGGAACGAGAATAAACTATCCTATATAGATGGTGCGTGATCTGGAAAGGATGGAGTGCATGGAAGAGTA
>CAZRLN010000057.1:0-1990 GCA_964601085.1 uncultured Veillonellaceae bacterium
GGTTGCCGGCTTGACCGGCGCTTTCTGCCCCGGCTTCAATTTCGTCGCATCTTTGTCCATTCCCGGGTAGTAGGTTCCGTCATCCAAATGCGCGTTGGCCGGGAACCCCGCGCGGTACTCGGCCGCCGCCCGCTCCGCCGCCGCCCGGACATTGCCCTCGAACGGCACGCCCTGGATCTCCGCAACCATTTTCCGAGTCTTGATGATGTCCGGCACCCAATAGCTGATGTCGTTGATGTAATACGGCAGCCCTTCCACCATGCGCGTGTGCAAACCGCCGCTCAATCCGTCCTTCAGCTTGCGGGCGATCCCGAACATCAGGGAAATCGGCAGGTCGGTCTCCAGCGACGCAAACACTTCACTGATCAGGCTCGGGGCCTTCAGAATAATGGCCGGCGAGCTCACTTCAGCGATCACCGCCTTGATGAACTTCTGCTGCCGGGCGACCCGGCCGATGTCGCCCTCCTCATCCCGGTAGCGCACGTATTGCAGGGCCGTCCGCCCGTCCAGACGCTGCACGCCGGGTTTCAGGTCGATCACGTAATGGTCCCAGGTATCCTCGTACTGCATCCGTTTCTCGACATCGATGGTCACCCCGCCGATGGCGTCGACGATCCGGCTGAAATTATCCAGATTGATCTTGACATAATAATCCATCGGAATGCCGAGAAAATTCTCGGTCGTTTGCCGTGTCAGCGGATGCTTGCCGATGAGATAGGCATGGTTGATCTTGTCCCAGCCCAGACCCTTGACCCGCACGCGGGTGTCCCGGGGAACCGAGATGATCGAGGCTTCCTTGCTCTCCGAATCCAACGTCATGACCATCAACGTGTCGGATCGGCCCGGATCATCGTCCCGGGGCCGGTCATCGACCCCCATGATCAGGATGTTGAGTTTGTTGGGCGGCATGATGTAATGTTCCGTCTCCTGCGTTCGCTTGACCGCAGCCCGCGGCGCGCTGATGCGCCCACCGAACCACCAGAAGGAAAAGGCGGCCGCCAGAAAGGCAACCAGCAATGCAAGCACCGCCGCGACCCAGGTATAGCGGCGGCGACTCTTTCTTTGTTGTTTCAGTCGTTCTTCTAAATTCGAAGCCATTCGGCACCTTCATTTCATAATTTTTGTCAGGCATACGCAAACAAGCCCCCTCTTGCAGGAGGCGTCGATTTAGTATAGCAAAGCACACCGGCAGCGTCAAGGAATCAGGCGACCGTGAACCCGGCCTCCTCCACCGCCCCGCGGATCGCCGCCGGCCCGGTTTTGTCCCCGTCGTACTCCACGCTCAGCGTTTTCTTCGCCAAGTCAACCGTTGCCGACGCCATCCCCGGCAACGCCTTCACTTCTTTCTCCACCGCCATTTTGCAATGGTTGCAGCTCATGCCTTCGACAATATACGTTTCCTTCTTTATCATTCGTACCGTCCTCCTGCTCGCAGTAATTACGTGACCTCGCGGCAAACATTCAAAAAACCGTACAGAACACGGGCGGTCAGTCCCCAGATGACATGGCCGCCATATTGGTAGAACAGCACCGGATAGGTCGTGCGGCGCTTCCAATCCCGGGCGTAGGAAGGCGGCAGCAGATTCAGCGGAAAATCCGCCAGCGGCCGCGTCGCCACTTCCATGTGGGCGGTCAGCGGTTCCACCGCCAGCAGATAGTCGAGCGGCGCCACAAACACTTCCGACACTTCGCCGTGGTTCGGCCGGATCGAATCGAAATCGTTTATGTAGGCGGCATAGGGATGGATCATCACGCCGATCGGACTGACCATGCTGTTCAAAGGGCCGATCACTTCGATCGCGCTGTCCGGCAGGCTCAGCTCCTCCCGGGTTTCGCGCACCGCCGCCGCCTCGGAACCGGCATCGTCCAGTTCGATCCGGCCGCCGGGGAAACAGATGTCGCCGGGCTGCCAGGTCAGCGCCGCGGACCGGACCTCAAACAGGACTCCCAGTCGTCCTTCGCGCCGCACCAGCGGCACCAGCACCGCCGA
>CAZRLN010000057.1:2090-17192 GCA_964601085.1 uncultured Veillonellaceae bacterium
GGGTTTTCCGCCAGCATCGCGGCGATCGCGACCATCTTCTTTTCCCCGCCGCTCATGTTCTGCGGCAGGCGGTTCACCAGCCGCCGGATTCCGCAAAAATCGAGAACCTGCTCCGTGCGCTGCCTGGCCTCTTCGCGCGGAACCCCCCATCGCAGCGGGCCAAACTGGATCTCGTCGAACACCGTGGCGCAGACGACCCGGAATTCAATCTGTTGGAACACCGCGCCCACCCGCCGCCGATACGCCGCGTTTTCCGTCCGGCTCTGGATTTCCTGCGCCGTCATGGGCTTGCCGAATGCGCGCAGACGCCCCTCCGCTGGCAGAATCCCGGCCAGAAGCTTCTCCAGCGTTGTCTTGCCGGCGCCATTGGGTCCCAGAATCACGATTTTTTCCCCTTCGGCCACCGTCAGGTTAATGTCCAGCAGGGCCGGTTCATGGGGGCGGTAGCGGTAACTGACATGTTTCAGTTCAAAGATTGTGTTGTCGGACGCCACTGTCATTCTCCTTGTCAGCTGCGAAAAATCGATCGTATAATGTATTCCCCTTATCGGGGAGAAAATCCTGCAACGGCGATTTGCCAGGCAACGGTCCGGCGCCGACGTGGGATCGTCAAAAAAAAAGCCAGGCCGGCTCTTTTCGGAAAGCCGGCCCATCCTTCATTCCCTTTTTCTACGAAATGTCCGTTATTTGTAATTGGCTTCACTCTTGCTGATGACGACGCAGCCGGCGGCGTCGCCGGTGATGTTGACGGTGGTCCGGATCATGTCCAGCACCCGGTCGATCCCGGCAACGAGGGCGATCCCCTCAAGCGGCAGACCCACCGACTGGAGCACCAGCGTCAGCATGATCAGTCCGGCGCCGGGAACGCCGGCGGTGCCGATAGAAGCCAGTGTCCCGGTCAGAACGATCGTAATGTATTGACCCATATTGAGGTCAATACCATAGATCTGCGCGACAAACAGAGCGCATACCCCTTGATACAAAGCGGTTCCGTCCATGTTGACCGTCGCGCCGAGCGGCAGGCAGAAACTGGCGATATCCTTCTTCACGCCCAGATTCTCCTGGGTGCATTTCATGTTGACCGGCAGCGTCGCACTGCTGCTACAGGTCGAAAACGCGACCAGCATGGCCGGGAAAATCCCCTTGAAAAATTTCACGGGGCTGATTCCCCCGATCATGGATACCGCGCCGCTGTAGACCACGACCATGTGAAGGATGCAGCCAATATAGACAGCGGCAATGACTGTCGCCAGCGGCAACAGCACTTTCGGACCATTGACGGCGACCACCGGCATGATCAGGGCAAACACGCCAATCGGCGCCAACTTCATGATCGCGTCGATAATTTTATAGGTCACTTCCGCAAAACCGTCGAAAAACGCCTCGACGGGTTTGGCCCGTTCGCCGACCATGGTGATGCCGATGCCGATGAAAATGGCAAACACGATGACCTGCAGCATATCCGCCTTCGCCATGGCCTGGAAGGCGTTGGTCGGCACGATATTGACGAGAACATCCATCAACGGCGGCGCGGTCTTCGCGGCGGCTTTCGCGCCGGCCGGAATGACCAGCCCTTTGCCGGGCTGCATCAGAGCGCCCAGCATCAGTCCGAAAGAAACCGCAAATGCGGTCGTCATCAGATAAAAAGTCATGATTTTGGCGCCGACCCGGCCCAATTTTTTAACATCGCCCAGAGATGCCGCTCCCACAATCAGAGATGCGAGCACCACGGGCACAATGATCATTTTGATAAGATTGATGAATAAAGTCCCCACCGGAGCAACCCAAACCTTCAATAAAGGAGCACTGCCAGGACCGGCGATGAGACCGGCGACCACGCCCAATACCAACCCGATCAGGATTTTGTAAGATAGATGCATGTTTCAACCTCCTCCATTTTTTGTTTTTTCGAGTCACTGCCTTGCTGCAGACAGTCCGGCTTGCCCTTCTCTATCGCCTCCAGTCCGTGCCGAGTCGCCGGGATATTGCTCAACCGACAAGCGTCGGATCGCTTGCAAAAAAACTTTGGGACCAATCACCAGAAACTGCGCGGCATGAACCGATCCAGCGGCCAAATCGGATTGCCGAAACTGTCCGTCGCTCCCATCCGCTCCGCCACCTTGCGTGCGGTCGACGAAGCGATCACAGGCAGTTTCAGTCTTGCCGCGGCTTCCATCACTTCCCGCGCCCCCCGTTCGACGGTCGCCGGTTCGGTTTCCTCATCCAGGTGCGTGTTATTGATCAACGCATCCACCCGACCCAGGGAACTCACATAATCGACGATATCGTCGGCTGTAGCCGTGAACGGACGCGACGCATTGATCACCGCAATGATTTTCAAAAATGGATTCTCGGTGGCGCCTTCCACCAGATTGAAAATCTGCGCGCCATGCACGCCATAGCCCACATCCATGATGATATCGCCCGGTCGGCGCAGAACCCAGCGCACCGCTCCCTTGATCACGCTGCCGGCTTCGCCCAGCCCCACCGTATCGCGGGTTTCCCAGGCCACCACCGTCAGCCCGAGTTCTTCCAGTTCCTTTTTGATCGGCCGCAGTGTGTAGCACGGCTCCACCGTATCCAGGTCGACCAGGGTCACCTGACGCCCCTGCCGGTGCAGGGCCACGGCGCGGTTCACCGCATTCTCGCTCTTCCCGCTGGCATATTCGCCGACATAGGCTTCGATAATCGGTTGATTTGTCAATTCGTCATCCTCATTTCGCCAGAATCCCATTCATTTCCTGCCTGTTTGCCAAAAAAAGAAAAAAAGGCTGGCCGACACTCAGATCGCCCTGCCCAGAAAAAACACATAATACAGAATCAACAACAACACGCCGGGAATCCCCAGCAACCCCACCAGCAAGGCCGTCCAAACCGTGATGGGCAGGGTAAAGCCCAGTGGCGCACCGATCAGATTGACCAGCCACAACGCCAGGCCGCCGATGAGTCCGTTATATACGAGTTTCAGCACCACTTTCAACGGAAAAACCAGAATCCGGCCCAGCAGGAGGATCAATACGATCCCCACGGCATACGCGACAAAAATCGGCAACTCCAACCGCCATCCTTTTCCCGCTAAATTTCCCGTCGATTTTCAAGAGCCTTGGCCAACGTTTCCTCGTCCGCGTATTCCAAGTCGCCGCCCGTCGGCAATCCGCGCGCGATCCGGGTCACCTGTATACCCAGCGGTTTGAGCAGGCGGGCGATATAAGTCGCCGTGACCTCCCCCTCGAGGTTCGGGTTCGTGGCCATGATGACCTCCCGGACCGAACCGGTCTGAATCCGCTCCACCAGTTCCCGGACCCTGATATTCTCCGGGCCGACGCCATCCAGCGGCGACAACACGCCTTGCAGCACATGGTAGGTTCCCTGATAACCCCGGTTCCGGTCATGGCCGCGCGTCCGTTCCATCGCCGCCACGTCCCGGGGTTCCTCCACCACGCAGATCAGGCCGTGGTCGCGCTTTTCCGACCGGCAAATCGCGCAGGGGTCGGTGTCGGTGAGGCTGAAACAAACCGAACAGAACCGGATCTTGTCTTTCGCCTCGATGATCGAATGCGCCAATGCCAAAGCCTGTTCCCGTTCCATGCCGAGAACATGGTAAGCCAGCCGGGCCGCCGTTTTGGGGCCAATCCCCGGCAGCCGGCGAAAATGTTCCATCAGTTGCGCCAAAGGCAGGGGCTGCATAGAGATCAGAACATCCCTTTGGGCAGATTCATCCCGCCAGTCACTTTGCCCATTTCTTCCGAAGTCATGTCGTCGACCTTCTTGACCGCTTCGTTGAATGCGGCGACCAACATGTCCTCCAGCATTTCCACATCCTCCGGATCAATGGCCTCCGGAGCGATTTTCAACGATCGGATCTGCTTCTCGCCGGAAATTTCGAGCCGGATTGCGCCGCCGGCGGCGGTCACCTCCAGCGTCCGCTGCTTGAGTTCTTCCTGCAGCTTCATCATATCCGCCTGCATTTTCTGGACTTTCTTCATCATTCCGGCCATATTGCCTGCATTTCCACCAAACATTACGATTTTTCCTCCTCTATTTTGGTAATTTTTCCGCCAAACAGCTTCTGCACCCGCAACACAGCTTCCGGAATCTCCTCCGCCGCGGGTTTCGCCGCCGGAACCGCCGGTTTGTCGGCACGGCCGCGCTCCGTTGTGCAGCGCAGGCGGATCGGTGTTCCCACAATCTGAGACAGCAACCCTTCCAGCCACTTACGGATATCATCTTTTTCCACCCGTTCCCGGATCATGGCCCGCTGAAACAGCAGCGTCATCACCCCGTCGGCGTATCCGGCCAGCGCGGCGTCTTTCAGCAATTCCTTCACGGAGCGCTTGCCCGCCTGTTCCACCTTGCGCAACAGCTCTTCCATAGCGCGGTCCAGTTCCTCTTCGGTCAGGTCGGCGGCCTCGCCCTTCGCCGCAACAGAGGGTCGTTCCGATGGCGACGGTGGCGACGGACTGGCGGGAACTGCTTTCCCCACCGGCTGGGCGGCCGGCGCAGGTCTCAGCTCCGGCTTCGCCTCGGGGCGGGGCACTGGCCGGGGCGTTGGTTCGGTAAGCGCCGGACTCGCCGGTTCGCGCACGCAAGCCGTCAACAGGGCCATCTCGGCCGTAATCCGGGGATCGACCGACCAACGGGCATTGTTGGCCGCTTCATAAAACAGTTCCACCAGACGGACCAGCGCTTCGTGTTCCAGCCGACGGCTGTCGGCAGTCAGGCGATCCCGGCCGTAGGCGGCCAGCACCGGACTGTCCAGATTCGGCGCCGCCCGGAACAGCATCAGACTGCGGCAGTACCCGGCCAGCTCGATCAGCAGCTGACGCGCGTCCTTGCCCAGGACCATCTGCTCCTCGAGGACTGTCAGGCCGGCCGCGCCATCGCCATCGGCAATGGCCCCATACAGGCGATACACGGCTTCCTGCCCGACCAGGCCGAGCAAATCGCGCACCTCTTTTTCGCCGACTCCGTCATTGCCCAGAACGCTGCACTGATCCAGGATGCTGACAGCATCCCGGACACCGCCGTCCGACTGCAGGGCAATGAGCCGGATCGCCTCCGGCGTGGCGTCGATTCCGGACTCGCGGGCGATGTGGGTCAGGTGGTCCGTCAGTTCGCGCACGCCGACCCGTCGGAAGTCATACCGCTGACAACGGGACAGAATCGTCGCGGGGATCCGGTGCGGCTCGGTGGTCGCCAACACGAAAACCACATGGGCCGGCGGTTCCTCCAGCGTTTTCAGCAGAGCGTTGAACGCCTCGTTGGTCAACATGTGGACTTCATCGATGATATAAATCTTATAGCGGGACTGCGCCGGCGAAAACTTCACATTTTCCCGCAAATCGCGAATCTCGTCGATGCCCCGGTTCGATGCGGCATCGATCTCATAAACATCCATCGCCACGCCGTCATTAATCAGTTCACAGGAACGGCAGTGATTGCAGGGCGTCGCCGTCGGCCCCTCCTCGCAGTTCAGAGCTTTCGCCAGGACTTTGGCGGTGCTGGTCTTACCGGTTCCCCGCGGTCCGGTAAACAGATAGGCGTGGGAAATACGCCCCGACATGATCGCATTTTTCAGCGTCACGCTGACATGCTCCTGGCCGACCAGGCCCTCGAAGTCCCGCGGCCGCCATTGCCGGTACAACGCTTTATAGGCCACGTCATCCGCCCCCTTTCCGCACCTGATAATGTTCTACACCCTGGCGGAGATTCCCTGCGCCGCGCAAAAAAAAAGACAGCAAGTGCTGCCGGCTTGTAGGGTCGGACCACGATATGTCGGAGGAGTCCGGCTCCCTCACGGCACATGGAGGGGCTCGCTTACCGTTGCTTCCTTCCGGACCTGGCGGGGTTCACGAATCTCCATTGCGTAAGACCCGACCCGCGACATATCGTGGTCCGACCCTGCAAACATTCCTGAACGAGGGTCTGCGTTAAATTTTATCAGCTATCCCCGGCCGCGTCAAGGCAACGCGTCAACCGCTTCATCATCAATACTTCCCGTCCGTCACGGCTGTAGACGACCCGATCCATCCAGGACAGCATGATCATAATGCCGCGGCCGCCTTCGGCCCCCAACCGTTCCTCAAAAACGCCGCTAAGGCCCTGCTGTGAAACGGACTGGACGAACCGGTTCCCGTCAAATCCCGCTCCCTCGTCCCGCACGCGGAGTATGAGACGCCGCCCCAGCAGATTCATTTTCACCCGGATGTCCGTCGATTCCCGCGCCGCATTGTTCAAGGCTTCCCCCAAGGCGATAAATATCTTCCCGGCTTCGTCCCCGGCGACATCGCCCAGGACATTGCGGACCCGGACGCGGACCCGCTGATATTCGCCAGCCCGATGGGTTTCCAGGCTGATGGGGAAAGAAGGTCTTCCGTTGATCCGAACGCAGACCGCCGAACAATCATCTTTGCGAAGCGGCGACTCAGCCAGATCTCCCAACGTCTGGACGGTCCGTTCAAAATCATCCAGCATCGTCTCCTGGCGTTTCGGAACTTGGTCGTAAATGCCGTCGCTCATGAAATAAAACGAGTCGCCGGCGGAAAACGGAACCGAGGTTTCCACAAACTCCGGATCTTCCATAATGCCAACAAGTGATCCGGACTGCCTGACCACCGGCGGCAGGGAGTTCGAGCAGGCCAGAAATCCATAAATTCCGGCTGTGGCGTAACTCAGTATCTTGCGTGAAAAGTCAAATTCAAAGCAAATTGCCGCCGCATAAGTTTCATCCGTGAAATACCGCAACACGCGCCGGTTAATCCATTTCAGTTTCGCGTCGAGACTCATCGGCGAATTCAGGATTTCCCGGAAATAGGCGCTGACCGCGATCCCCTGCAGCGAACTGGATACCCCGTGCCCCGAAACATCGAGGATGAAGCCGGAAAAATTCTGATGGTCCTGACTCCAGCCAAAATCATAGAAGTCGCCGCTCACCACATGGAACGAAGTATATACGGTGCGGACCGAAAGCAGCATATCGTCGAAGCCGCGCGGAATCAACGCCTTCTGCACATCGGCCGCCATGCTGACATCCCTGAGGATCAGCCCCTGCAATTTTCGCTCCGCCGAAATATCCCGGACGGCGAACATGAACACCTTATTGCCGCCGTACTGAATCGTCGTCGCCGAACGTTCGGCTTCGATGATCCGGCCGTCTTTCCGGCGAATCCGCAACATACGGCTAGGCAGCTCGATGCCGGACAGAATCATCTGAATGCGCCGGTCGATGTTTTCCCGGGTATCCACCACCAGATCGTACACCCGGAGGTTGGCGATCTCCTCCATGCTGTAGCCCAGCAGATTTCCGGATTGGGCATTGGCTTCCAATATCCGCTTCGACTTGATGTCCACGATCAGAATGGCATCCAGGGACTGCTGGATCATGGCGCGGTAGCGTTCCTCGTTTTCCAGCAGAAGCGCTTCGGCCGCTTTCTGTTCGGTGATGTCCCGGACCGTTCCCACGATGTACTGCTTGCCGTAGCGATCGACAAAGCGGCTTTTGCGGGTCACTACAACCCGTTCCCGCCCCCTGCCGTCGGTCAGCCGTTCTTCATAGGCGCTGTTTCGTCCGGTGTGAAAAACTTCGTCGTCCCGCTCCCAAAACACAGCCGCCTGTTCCGGCGAATGCACGTCGGGATCGGACCGGCCGATCAACTCTTCCCGCGAATGGCACCATAGCTCGCAAAAGGCATCGTTGACCAGAACCCACCGATGATGGCGGTCCTTTACAAATAATGGGTCACCAGCCGCATTGATGATTTCCGTCAGAAAATCCTGGCTCTTCTGCAACTCCGCCAAGCCCTGCCACCGTTCCTCCACTGAAACGATCAAGCGGGCAAACAGCATGGTGATGACCGGATACGTCAGCAGAACCGGCAGGATCATCTCTGTCAGGGAGCGGCGCTGCGCGGATTCCGCCATAATCCAAAGGCACCCCAGCGTCACGCCATGAACGACGAGACCAAAAACATATAGCGTCAAAGGCTCAGACAGGCTAAAAGAGCGGGGCTTAAAGCGTTGCACAACAACGCCCAGCATTGCGGAAGTAAAAATCGCCGCTATTCCCGGCAGCATCGCCGTCCCGTTCCGCCAGACCTCCAAAGCAACCGTTAGCGCAACGGCGACGGTCACCGCGGTCACGCCGGCGATCAAACCGATGACACCGAGCAAAATCGTACGAACATCCAAAAAAATTCCCGGGGCATAGGGCAGGGGAAACAGCATGCCAATGGTGGCAATCCCGCCAAACAAGGCGCCAGCGGCGCATTGACCCGGCCGGGTATCCCTGTCCCACCGCCGGATCAGCTGGGAATACAAAAAAACAAGGGCCAGCAGCAAAACAATATGGTTGATCATCCCGTACAAAAAGGCACGGTCCATATTTGGCTCCCCCTGTTGCATTTGCGTTTGAGAGATATTATTCGCCGTTTTCCTGTCATTCCCTTCATTTATCCAGCAACCGGACAACCGTCATTATCCAGCCACTATAAAATCCCCCCGGCAAACCGAAGGGATTTTGTCTGTCTGCTATAAAGGGAGAAGCCCTGGCGACAGGGAAGATTGTCAAGAAACGCGCAACCTTTTTCGCAAATCTGAAATGCGTGGTGAAACACTGTGCCGGATTCAGTCTGGCGGCGAAAATTCGCCCAGCAGCTCGGTCGGACGGATTCGAACATGAATGGCCGGATCGTGGCGGTCGGGCTGATCCTGACTGTCTTGGCATGGTTTTCCGCCTACAATCTGGTCCGCCAGGATTTTGAAGACGAAGTGGAACGAACCCGGCAGCTGCACTCCAATATCCTGAAAGGAATGGAAGTTCATACCCTGTCCCTGTTGCAGGATTCCAACGACATCCTGCTGCTGATGGAACAGACCTATAAAACCCAGAAATCCATCACGCCGGAGGTCCGGGCGATCCTCTCCTCCGCCAGTTTTTCCCGCTTCACCGACCAGGCCGCCCTGATGGACGCCAACGGCAATCACCTCTTCAGTTTTTCTCTGGCCGATGCAGCGGTCAATGTCGCCGACCGCGCCTACTTTCAGGCCCACATCCACAGCGATACCGGCAAACTGTTCATCGGCCCCATTGTCAAGGGGAGAGTGACCGGCCAGACCGTCTTCCATGTCAGCCGCCGCATCAGCAATCCGGACGGTTCCTTCGGCGGGGTGGCGGCGGTGGCAATCAGCTCGGATTACTTCGCCGCCTTTTTTCAGCAGATTTCGCTGGAAAAAATCGAATACCTGCTGATCGGCGCGGATGGATTGATTCGGGCCACCGGCGACAACAACCGGCGCCTGCTGGGCGCCGTGGTGCAGGATGAATCTTTCCGGCTCGCTCTGGCCGGGCCGGAAGATTCCGGAATGTTCCGGATCACCACGATCTCCCGGAATGAGCTCCGCTTCGTTTCCTTCCGCATCGCCCGGGAATATGGACTCATCTCCAGCGTCACCCAGCTGGATTCCGACGCGCTGTCGCTGTTTTATCAGCGACGGGTTTTATATTATGGGGCGGCGGCTCTGTTTACGCTGCTGCTGCCATTCCTGCTGCATTTTTTGTACCGCGCCAGCAAACAGCAGCAAGAAATGCGTCGATCAGTGCAGGCGGCCATGGAACGCGCCGAATACTATCTCGATATGGCGGGCGCCCTGCTGGTGGCGCTGGACCTGTCGGGGCGGGTAACCATGCTCAACCAAAGGGGAGCGGAAATCCTCGGCTACGCGGAGACCGATTTGGTCGGCAAGGACTGGATCGACACCATCATCCCGCCGGAACACCGGGAACTGGTCCGAACCCGGTTTCAGCAGATAATCGCCGGCAAACGGCCGGCCCAAAAAAACGCGGCGGATATGGAGGTTCTGACCCGGGACGGCAACCGCCGCATTATTTCCTGGACCAACAGCGTCCTGCGGAATTTGCAGGGTGAAATCGTCGGAACTCTTAGTTCCGGCGTAGATGTCACCGAGCGCAGCCATATGGAGGCGGAACTGTTGCGACTGGTCGCCACCGACCCCCTGACAGGGCTCAGCAATCGGCGCAATCTGCTGGAAGCCGGGCAACGGGAATTTCAGCTATACCTGCGGCAGCAGCGCCCGTTGTCCGTCTGCCTGATGGATATCGACCACTTCAAGCGCATCAACGACCGTTTCGGTCATGCCATCGGCGACCTCGTCCTGGTCCGTCTCGCCGAAGTCTGTCGTTCCACGCTTCGTACCGCCGACCTCTGCGGCCGATTCGGCGGTGAGGAGTTTGTGATTATTCTCCCGGATACCCTGCTGGAAACCGCCTGCATCGCGGCGGAACGCCTCCGGGAAAAGCTGGAAAGAGAGATCGTGGATACTCCCGTCGGCTCCGTCCAATTCACCGTCAGCATCGGCGTTGCTTCGGCCGAACCGAACCATTCCTGCATCGATGATGTCATCCGCATGGCGGATGTGTATATGTACGCGGCCAAAAACAGCGGTCGCAACCGGGCAGTATCCAAAATCACGATGTGGCGGCACTTGCCGGAAAAATGAAGAGGGAACTGGCCAGCCGGTCAGCTCCCTCAAGATAATCAATTGTTTCGGCAACGGATTCCGGGGTTAGTCCCGCCGCTTTCGCTTAATTTTTGTACTTGGTTTCCACATCGAAATAGTTTCGGACATATGGCGCCAGGTCGTCGTTGCTGATGATTTTGATGATCCCCAGCAGGTATTCGACCAGATTGAAATTTTCATTGGCGTTGCCGAGCGGCTTGGAATATTCCATGAGCTGGGCGGCGATTTCTGCATAACGGTCGGCGGTATCCAGGTCGTTCCCTTCCATCTCGATCACCGAACTGGCAATCTGGTAACTCGCGCCCATGCTGAACACCGCATCCATGATCGCCTTGCACTTGTTGAGTTGTTTGGCGCGTTCTTCGTCCATGCTGCATCTCCCATCCGCTAATTTTTCCTCGTTTCTTCATTGATTTCGCTTCCGGCCCCAAGATTCCTCCTTGGCTAGCCGAAAAACAAAATTCTGCCCACCCCGGCGCGATCGGGCGCAAAATCGGCGGAAACGGAGGTGAAAATGACCATTGCAACCGCTCATGTTGCATGATCCCAATCAACTGGAACAAACAAAAAAGGAGCGATGGATGATGAACAAAAAAATCGTCGGGTTCATTGCGGTCTTTCTGGTGATCCTGTTCACCGCCCCGGTCTTGGCCTCGCCGGCGGATCCCGCCTCCAACAATCCCTCGCGGCACTACCCGCCCGGAAATTATCCCCCGATGGGCGAGCCCTTTTGGGATGACGTTCCCTGCAACAATTTCGGTCAATTTTTGAATCTGGTCCGCGACTACATTTACAATGGCGTGTTGCCCGGAGGTTGGGCGCAGGACTACAATCCCGGCAGCTGGTTACACTAATCTCCGGCACGGCAATTGCCGACAATCGCACACCTGCATCCATTGTCGGAATGATTGCAGGGCGAAAAATCAAGTCGTGACCGCCACTTACGGGCCGTTTGCCGAGAAACGGCCCGTTGCTTTTCGGCAAGCTCGGCGGTAGCATCGCTCGCCTTTCTATTATCCAAATTCCATGATAAAATAAATTTTAACGTTCATAATTATCGGCTTTGCGATAGATGTCGCAAGGCAACAATGCTACCGAAACAGGGGGGCTCAAGATGTTACTGAATCTCGAGTTATTTATGGTCGGTCTGGGCGTCGGGGCGCTCGGCACATTAATCGGCGTGGGCGGCGGGTTCATTCTGGTGCCCGTCTTTTTGTTCGTATTCGACTTTACCCCGCAATATGCCGTTGGGACTTCCCTGGCGGTTGTATTTGCCAACGCGCTGTCCGGAACCCTCGCCTATATCCGACAAAAAAAAGTCTACTATGACGCCGCGATCCGGTTTGCACTGGCGACCCTTCCCGGCGCCGTATTAGGCAGTTATACAGCCCATTATTTTACCAACCGAACTTTCTATATCAGCTTCGGAGTGTTGCTGATGTCAATCGCCGCCCTCCTGTATTGGCGAACCCGTCATGAACTCGGCGCCGGCAGGGATCACAACGCGTTTCCGGTGGACTATGACCGGGTTCTGGGAATATCCATCAGCGTGGTGGTCGGTTTTCTGTCCAGCACATTCGGCATCGGCGGCGGCATCGTCCACGTGCCGGCCATGATCGGGTTGCTGGGTTTCTCGGCGCATGTGGCGACGGCGACCTCGCATTTTGTGCTGGCCATCTCCGCTTTCATCGGCGTGGCGTCTCATTTTCTGCTCGGCAACATTTTATTGATGCCCGCCCTGATTGTCGGCAGCGGCGCCGCCATTGGCGCCCAGATCGGCGCGTATCTCTCCCCCAAGACAAAACCCCGCAGCATCTCGCTGCTGTTGTGCGTTGCTTTGTTCGTCCTGGGCCTGAAGATGATTTTGAGCTAATCGCCCTCGATCGCAGCCTGCCGCAACACATCAATTAGACTTTAGCAACTTGGCTTTATATAAAGAGAGGGTTTGCGCTGACCGCAAACCCTCTCTTTATTGTGGATTCAGTTCAGTCGGCGTCGCCGCCGCCCCCGCCACCGCCATCGCCTCCACCCCCGGAGAACCCGCCGCCGTCTCCACCGCCGCTGCCGCCCGAGGACCCGCCGCCAGCGCCACCAATACCGGAGAATGCGCTGCTCCAGGAATCATCGAGCGAGCTCATGATTTCCGAAACGCTGGCCAGCCCGCCGAAGGAACTGGAGACTCCGCCAGCCGAGTCATAATGCGAGTAATGCATACCGCCCCAATAGTAACCGAACTGGTTGTCCGGCTGCGACAGCTCCGGATACACCACCGGCAACTGGCGAATCACTTCCGCGGCCACCCCCAGCGCCGTCGCGTACACCAGATAATGTTCCCACAGGATCAGCTGCGGCAGTTGCGCCCGGTCCAGGTTCGAAAAATCCTTCAAAAAACGTCGGAACGCCTGCCACTGGTCAACCTGCCATTGTCCCGGCTCCGTGAGCGTCCGGGATTTCCACCAAACCAGCAGAAACGCTCCCGTCACAGCCATCGCCGCAACCATCGGCGCAAATAGCTTATAGGTGTAAAAGCCCATCGCGCACGCCAGGCCAATGAAAAACATCGCTTTGCCAACCTTCCGGCCGGTCTGGGCCACTTCAAAGTACCCCATCGCGTTCACCGAGGTCGCCACCTCGCTGCGGAACGCGGTCACGAAATTGGCCATTGCCTGCCGTTCCGCCTTGCGGAAGGTTTTCAGCGCGCTGAACCACACCGTTGGCTGCATTTGTCCCACCTGCCGAAACAGGAAATCCAGCAGCTGTAATTCATGCGGCCGCAGTTTCTCATCCGCCGGCCGAAGGTGGCGGACCAGCACGTCCTTGGTATCCGGGGTGGTCGCCGGTTCCAGCCGGATATAGCCCCGCCGGGCCAGATCCATGATGCTGGCGGAGACCGCCTGCGGTTTGAGAGCGCCGAGTTCGACCAGGTAGCCGGCCTCGGCCGGCGAGTAGTTTCCCGGCAGTTCGCGGTAGTAGTCGAGCTCCATCGGCCCGCGGAACTTCCGGCCATAGCGGCGGAAGATCCACCAGGCGGCCAGACAGCCAAACAGTCCGGATGCAGCCGAAGTCACAAGAATGAGCCAATTTTTGCGTTGTTCCGCCGCCCGCTCGTCGGCCCAGCGCTGTTCCTCGGCCAGAATCCCCGGCAGCGCCGTCCGCCCGGTCAGCACTTTGGCCTGCGGAACCAATCGGGCCGGGAAGGTGACCCGGCCTTCCAGAAAACGCGACTTGGGCAAGTCCGTCGTCTGCCAGCTCAACTGCGTCGCACTGACTTTACGCACGTCGCCGCGCAGGGGGCCGTGGCCCCAGACCCGGATCTCGTCGAGCCCGGCGCCGGGCGGCAATTCCAGGGAAACGCTCATCCGGGCGATGTCGACCGAGCGTTTCCGGCCGATGAACTGCCAGTAGAACTCCGCGGTGTCGGCGTGAACCTTGACCGCGTCAGTGATCAGATACTCGATGACAAAGGTGCGGGACTCGTCCTTGGCCGCAAAATACAGCTCGACATTATAAACGTCGCTGCCCGCTTCGCGGCCCTTCGTAAAGGTGTACTTTCCGGACGGGCGGCCGTTACCGGCGGTGATCCGCTGGTAGTCGAGCGCCGATTCGGCGACCCGCACAATTCGCATCTCGCCGAACCCCTTGGCGGGGATTTGCCGGCGATAGCGGGAAAAATCGCCATGAAAGGCCATCACCCGCGTTTCCTTCACGCGCAGGTCGCCGTTCGGCAACAACCGGGCTTCGACCTGCAATTCCCGCTCCTCATAGAACTTCTCGCCCCTCAGTTCACGAAACCAGACCGCCTCGTCGAACACCGCGGCAGCCACGAACCCGATCGCCGCCAGGATGAACAGCCACTTGCGCAAATCCCGAATGAAGCGCATGCCTCCGCCTCCCTAAAACTTGACTTGCACCGCCTGGCGCTGGACATCGTCCACTTCGAAAAAGGGCAGGGCCTGGAATCCGAACATACCGGCCAGCAAGTTGGTCGGGAACGACTGGATCGTCGTATTGTACTTCATCGTGGTGTCATTGAAGAACTGCCGGGCAAAGGCGATTTTTTCTTCCAGCTCCGACAACTGCTGCTGCAAATCGCGGAAATTGTCGTTGGCCTTCAATTGGGGATACGCCTCGGCCACGGCGAACAAGGAACGCAGCGTGTTGGTCAGCTGGTTTTCCGCTTGCTGGCGCTGTTCGATCGACTGGGCCGACTGCACCATCGATCGGGCCTGGGTCACTTTCTCCAGCACTTCTTTCTCATGCGCCGCATAGCCCTTGACGGTTTCCACCAGATTCGGCACCAGATCGAACCGCCGCTTCAGCTGCACGTCAATCTGCGCCCAACTGTTCCGCACCATGTTGCGCAGCTTCACCATGGAGTTGTAACTGGAGATCAACCACAGCCCAACAACCAGTACAACGCCGCCTAGAATCAGGACTCCGCTCATTCCCGCCATCGTCTCATCGCTCCCATTCCATCGTTTTTCCGTTTGTCGGGCGTCAACGCCCAAATGTTCCCGAGGGTTCAGGCTATATACATTATGTGATGTAAATTCTGAATAAAATTGG
>CAZRLN010000058.1:0-17176 GCA_964601085.1 uncultured Veillonellaceae bacterium
ACCGGTGTCTTCCATGACTTTGCCGAATACGGCGCCAAGCAGGAAGACGGGGAAGAACGCTTTGATGTAGGTGACGGCATTGCCCATGAATAATTCAGTATACGCTGGCAACACCGGCAACCCTTGTAAGGCGGCCGCCAACAGTGCAAAGATCGGGGCGAAAACGATAACAGGGAATCCTTGATAGGCAACGTACATGAGACCCGCAAGACTTAACAAAATACCCAATACTTCCATATACCCTTTTATCCTCCTTTTCATCTTTGGTTTGCCAATTTTCACATAACTCTGAGAAGAAATCAGGTATGCGAAAAATGGCGAAACCTCATTGTCTGACTATTATGCAAGATGCGTGCCAACTTCGTTTACTATTAAGAAAAATATGCGACAAATGTTACGGGCATAGTGGGTAATCCGATAATTATAGAAATTAGCGCAGGATCATTCTATCCGCACCGGAATATAATGCCAGGGCAAGATGGATACGACCGGAAAATGCGAATTGAGCAGAATTATGAGCAATAACAGGGAAATCAATTGATTATGTCTGTGTAAAAAAATAGACAATGTATAGAAAGCTGAACAATTATACTGAGTAATCTGTCAAAAAGATAATTCGGACTTTTCGTCGATGTTTGAGGTTTTGAGGATAAACGACTGTCTTATAACTGATGACTGCAAAGACCGTCATGGAGAGATTTTTCCCTTGCCATGGACATGGCTTGGATTTGGCACGATATTTGCATACATAAATTGATTGATGTAATTTTTCTAATAAAGGAGCGTGTTTTTTTAATGGCTAAAATCATTACTGCGGCTGAAGCGGTCAAATTAGTCAAGGATGGCGATACTGTCGCCACCAGCGGATTCGTGGGAATCGGTCATCCCGAGGCATTATCGGTTGCTATGGAAAAAAGGTTTTTGACGGAAGGAGCTCCCCGAAATTTGACCCTTGTCTATTGTGCGGGTCAGGGTGACGGCAAAGAACGCGGACTGAATCATTTTGGACAAGAGGGATTGGTGAAACGGGTTGTGGGCGGTCATTGGAATCTGGCGCCCAAGCTCGGAAAACTGGCAATGGAAAACAAAATCGAAGCCTATAATTTTCCGCAAGGAACACTGGCCCAATGGTTTCGGGATATCGCCGGTCACAAGCCGGGCGCCGTGACCAAAGTAGGGTTGAATACGTTCTGCGATCCTCGGGTGGAAGGGGGAAAGCTGAATGAGGTCACTAAGGAAGAACTGGTGGAAGTTGTCGAGCTGCTGGGAGAGGAGTGGTTGTTGTATAAACCGTTTCCGATTAATGTCGGGTTGATCCGGGGGACGACTGCGGACGAAAACGGCAATATCAGTATCGAGCGGGAAGCATTGGCTTTGGAAATTCTGCCGATCGCCCAGGCGGCCCGAAATTCCGGCGGAATTGTGATTGCACAGGTGGAGCGAGTCGCGATGGCGGGAACGCTCAATCCGAAAGATGTCAAAGTGCCAAGTCACTTGGTCGACTATATTGTTGTCTGCGATGATCCAGCCGAACATATGCAGACGTTTGCGGAAGTATATAATCCCGCCTATTCGGGAGAGATAAAAGTACCGCTGAGTAGCATTAAATCGATGGATCTCGACGAACGAAAAGTGATTTCGCGTCGGGCAGCCATGGAACTGATTCCCAATGCCATTGTCAACCTGGGAATCGGCATGCCGGAAGGAGCAGCAAATGTTGCCAATGAAGAAGGAATCGGCAACATGATGACATTGACGGTCGAGCCGGGTCCGAGCGGCGGCGTTCCTGCCGGCGGACTGAGCTTCGGCGCCGTAACCAATCCGGATTCGTTCGTGGATCAGCCCTATCAGTTTGATTTCTATGACGGCGGCGGCCTCGATCTGGCTTACCTGGGCTTGGCGGAAACGGACAAGCACGGCAATATCAATGTCAGCAAATTCAAAGGCCGGGTGGCCGGCTGCGGCGGGTTCATCAACATTACCCAGAATGCCAAGCGGGTGATATTTTGCGGCACGTTCACAGCCGGCGGCCTCGAAGTCAAAGTTGGCGACGGTCAACTGACCATCGTGAAGGAAGGACGGGCCCGTAAGTTCCTGGATCACGTGGAGCAGATCACATTCAGCGGCGACTATGCCAAGAAAGTGAAGCAGCCGGTTTTGTACATCACCGAGCGCGCGGTCTTCAAATTGACGGCGGAAGGAATGATGCTGATCGAAATCGCTCCCGGTGTGGATCTGGAGAAGGATGTGTTGGCATTAATGGACTTCAAACCGATCATCTCGCCCAATTTGAAGTTGATGGATGCCCGGATTTTCAAAGATGAGCTGATGGGCCTCAAGGACATGGTTCAATAAATACCAGTGAGGCAGGCGGGAACTTTGCGAGGTTTCTGCCTGCCTTAGGCAAACCCGCAGTTTTATCGCGAGGAGGAAGGCCAATGCGGGAAGTGTGGATCGTCGGCGCCAAACGGACTCCTATTGGCGATTTTTTGGGCAAGCTCAAGGATGTCAGCGCAGTAGACTTGGGAGTGAAGGCGGTGAATGCCGCGCTGGAACAAGCCGCGGTTCCGGCGGCGAGCGTTGAGGAACTGGCCTGCGGCCAGATTTACAAGGCGGGGGCCAAAGGCAATCCCGGCCGGCAGATCCAGCTGAAGTGCGGGATGCCGGTGGAAGGTTATGCCTGTACAATCGACCAGCAGTGCGGTTCGGGGATGAAAGCGTTTGAGATCGTAAGTCAGTCGATTCTGCTCGGCAAAAGCGATATCGCAGTGGCGGTCGGGATCGAGAGCATGAGCCAAGCCCCGTATCTGCTGAAAGGCGCCCGGGAAGGCTATCGGATGGGTAACGGCGAGATCCTGGACAGCATGCTTTACGACGGACTGGTTTGCGCCGTAATGGGTTACCATATGGGGCTGACGGCGGAGAATCTGGCGCAAAAATTTCAGATCAGCCGCCAGGAGCAGGACGAATTGGCCCTGCTCAGTCATCAACGGGCAATTCGGGCGATTCAGGCAGGAGTTTTTTCCGCCGAGATCGTGCCGGTGACGCTGGAAACACGCAAAGGCCCGGTGACAATTGACACGGACGAACACCCCCGGGCGGATGTAACTTTGGAGAAACTGGCAGCCGTGAAACCCGCATTCAGAAAAGACGGCACAGTCACCGCCGGGAACGCGTCCGGCGTGAACGACGGCGCCGCGGCGCTGGTGCTGGTGTCGGCCGATAAAGGCAAAGAACTGGGGTTGAAACCTTTAGCCAGGGTGCGCTCCACGGCCAATTTCGGCGTGCCGCCGGAAATCATGGGGATCGGGCCGGCTTACGCGGTTCCCAAGGCGATCAAGTTGGCGGGCCTTACAGCGGACGATATTGACTATTACGAAATCAACGAGGCGTTTGCCGCGCAGTTCTTGGCGGTCAACCGTGAACTGAAACTTGACATGGAAAAAGTCAACGCCAACGGTTCGGGAATTGGCCTGGGCCATCCCGTCGGTTGTACGGCGGCGCGAATCCTCGTGTCTTTGATTTATGAGATGCAGCGAAGAGATGTTCGGTTTGGACTTGCTTCCCTGTGCGTCGGCGGCGGGCCGGCCATCGGAACAGTCATAGAAAAAATGTGAGGAAGAGGGGGATTCATTATGAGAGGATTGACAGACAAGGTTGTCATCGTTACCGGAGCGGCCGGCGGGATCGGTAAAGCAACGGCACTGCGTTTTGCCGACGAAGGAGCGAACATCGTAGTGGCGGATTTCGTCGATGGGTCGGGAACGGTTCAGGAAGTTGAAGCCAAAGGCCGAAAAGCGATTTATGTGCAAACCGACGTGACCAAAATCGAAAGCGCCCAGGCGATGGTCGCCAAAGCTATTGAAACATTTGGCCGGGTTGACGTCCTTATCAATAATGCGGGGATTACCAAAGACGCCATGATGAAGAAGATGGCCAAGGACGCTTTTGACGCGGTGATCGCCGTAAACTTGACCGGCGTGTTCAATTGCACTTCCTCCGTATTGCCCAACATGTTGGAGAATAAGTCCGGTGTTGTCCTGACGACATCATCCATCGTCGGCATTTACGGCAACATCGGCCAGACCAACTATGCGGCCAGCAAGTGGGGCGTAATCGGCATGACCAAATCCTGGGCCAAGGAAATGGCCAAGAATGGTCTGCGGTTCAATTGTGTTGCGCCGGGTTTCATCGGTACGGACATGGTGAAAAAGATTCCGATGGAAGTGCTGCAGGAAAAAATTCTGGTCAAAGTACCGGCCGGCCGTCTCGGTGAACCGGAAGAGATTGCCGCGGCATTCGCCTTCCTGGCATCCGACGATGCCAAATTCATCAATGGCGCCGTGCTGAGCGTGGATGGAGCCGCAACGATCTGACCGCTCGAAGCGATCCCTCAGGGGGATTTTGCAACAGACTCCGTGACAATGCGGAGTCTGTTGTTTTATGTTACAATTAGACAGGAATGTCTAACAGAATGGACAGCTGGCAATACTCCAACGGCGATTTTTCGGATGAGGAGGATGGTCCATGAGAGTACGGGACTTGATGAGCCAAAAATTGATTACCTTGAATGCTGGGATCTCTTTGTCGGACGCCGCCCGTATTTTTTTTGAAAGAAACATTGACGGAGCGCCGGTAGTAGATGATGAAGGTGTGTTAATCGGGTTATTGACCAAAACCCATCTGATCCAGGCCATCGCCCGTCAGGAAGACATCCTGGCTCAGAAGGTCTGCGATGTGATGACTTCGGATGTGTTTACACTGAAGGATTCGATGCTGATCCGGGAATTGCAGCAGAATAACCTGATTTTCAAGTATGGTCGTTTTCCGGTTGTCAATGCGCAGCACAAACCGATCGGCTTTGTGACCCGTACGGATCTGGTGCGGTACCTTTCGGAAAAATCCGTATTTATGGCCGAAGAATTTGAAGCGGTATTAAACTCCGCCAGCAATGGCGTGATGGCGGTAAATTCGGTGGGGATTGTGACGCTGTTTAATCCGGCGGCGCAGGCGATTACCGGCATGAAGGCGGAAAACGTCATCGGTCGTTCCGTTGTCGATGTGATGCCGGACCCCAATGGGTTCATGAGCGTATTGCAAACCGGCAAGGTTCAGCTAAACCAAAAAATCCAGTTTGGCAACTCCCAGATTATTACCCGGCGTTCGCCGATTATCAAGAACAACAAAATTGTTGGCGCCGTCGCCATTTTTCAGGATGTCACCGAATTGCAGAAGGTGGCGTCCGAACTTGAAGAAGTCAAGGATCTAAAAAGTACTCTTGATTCGATCGTCAACAGTATTTTCGACTGCATCGTGGTGGTCGACAAGAATGGCTATGTGACGATGATGAATGACGCGTACGGTGAATTTTTGCACACGGATCCCAAGAAGGCGGTCGGTCGGCATATCACCGATGTGATCGAGAACACCCGCATGCATATTGTGGCGCAGACCGGCAAGGCGGAGATTTGCGACATGCAGAAAATTGGCGAACACAATACGGTAGTGACCCGGATTCCCATTTTCAAAGATGGGGAAGTGACCGGCGCCGTCGGCAAGATGGTGTTCCGGGATGTCAAGGATCTGCGGGTGCTGGCCCGAAAGCTGACATCCTTGCAGTCCGAGTTGGAGTATTACAAGGAAGAGCTGCAAAAAGTGCAGGGCGGCAAGTATACGATCGACAGTATTATCGGTTCCGGCGAAAAGATTCAGTGGCTCAAGATGATTGCCCTGCGTGCGGCCAAGGGAAAATCGACGGTACTCATCACCGGCGAGAGCGGCACCGGCAAGGAACTGTTCGCGCAGGCGATTCACTACGCCAGTAGCCGCCGCCATGGACCGTTCATCAAGATCAACTGCGCTTCGATTCCGGAGAATCTGCTGGAATCGGAGCTGTTCGGCTATGAGGACGGTGCGTTCACTGGCGCCCGCAAAGGCGGCAAACCCGGCAAGTTCGAGCTGGCCAATGGCGGTACGATCTTTCTCGATGAAATCGGTGATATGTCGATGCCAATGCAGGCGAAACTGCTGCGGGTGCTACAGGAACGCGAAGTGGAACGGGTGGGCGGAACCAAAGTGACGCCGGTGGACGTTCGTGTGATTGCCGCGACGAACCAGGATCTGGAGTCGATGATGAGTCAGGGCGCGTTCCGACAGGATTTGTTCTATCGATTGAACATCATCGCCCTGCATATTCCGCCGTTGCGTGAACGGCGAGACGATCTGCCGGAATTATGTGAGGCGTTGCTGCGCAAAATCAACCGAAGCCTTCAGTTCGACGTGGACGGCGTTTCCCCCGAAGCGATGGCGATGTTGACGGATTACGACTGGCCCGGTAATGTCCGAGAGCTGGAAAACGTTCTGGAGCGGTCGGTAAACCTGAGGGATGAGGTCGGGGACATCCAGCCGGAACATTTGCCGCCGACGTTGCGTCGGTCCGGTGCGAAAACGGAATCGGCGAACCAGGAAAAGGCGCAGGAACTTGCAGGAATTATGGAGGACGCAGAGAAACAAGCTATATATAAAGCACTGGAGGCGGCCGGCGGAAATCGGAGCCAGGCGGCGAAAATTTTGGGAATTCACCGTTCGGGCTTTTATCAGAAGTTGACTAAGTATCAAATCAAATTGTAACCGGAGGGCGGCGACATGTGGACAGTTATTCATATTGCGGCGAACCGGGCGCAGGCGGACATGGTGAGAAGTTTGCTGGAGAGCGAAGGACTCATGGCGGACATTCGGCCTGCCGGGATTTCGATGCTGGGAGACGGGCTGTTCGAAGTGATGGCTCTGGAATCTGAAGCGGAAGAAGCGAGGGAGATTCTGAGCGATATAGGAGGATGCCAGTGAAGCGAACGAAAATTGTCTGCACGGTTGGGCCTAGCACGGACCAACCCGGGATTTTGGAAGCAATGATCCGAGCGGGAATGAATGTTGCCCGGTTTAATTTTTCCCATGGCACGCACGAAGATCACGGACACAGGATGCGGCAGGTTCGGGAGGCGGCCGCGGCAGTCAAAGCGCCGGTGGCCATCATGTTGGATACCAAAGGCCCGGAGATTCGCATGGGAACCTTTGTCGACAAAAAAGTGACGCTGCTGGCGGGAAACCCATTCACACTGACGGCTCGCGACATTCCCGGCACGGCGGAAATCGTGTCAGTAAATTACAAGAATCTGCCGCAGGAAGTTCAGGCGGGGCAGACGATTCTATTGGCGGACGGTTTGGTCAGTCTGCACATTGAAAAAGTGTCGGGCACGGATATCTGCACTACTGTGGAGAATACGGGGGAGGTCAGTAATTTCAAACGGGTGGCCGTGCCAGGCGTTCAATTGGGGCTGCCGTTCCTGTCCGAGCAGGATGTTCAGGATTTGCTGTTCGGAATTGAACAGGGGATCGATTTTATCGCTGCTTCTTTCGTGCAGAAGGCAGGGGATGTGTTGGCCATCCGCCGGGTTTTGGAGTCCAAAGGCGCGGATTGCCACATCATAGCCAAAATTGAAAATGCCGCCGGAGTTAAGAATATCGATGAGATTTTGATGGTCGCGGATGGAGTCATGGTCGCCCGGGGCGACCTCGGTGTCGAGATTCCGGCCGAAGATGTGCCGATCATGCAGAAGATGCTGATTCGGCGCTGCAATATGGCCGGAAAACCGGTCATTACGGCTACCCAAATGCTGGAATCGATGATTTCCAATCCCCGCCCGACCCGTGCGGAAGCGACGGATGTCGCCAACGCCATCATGGACGGAACGGATGCGATCATGCTGAGCGGGGAAACGGCGTCCGGAAAATATCCGGTCGAATCGGTGACGGTGATGGCGACCTTGGCTCGCCGGACCGAAGCGGCTCTCAGCTACAGCGACATGATTCTGGCTCGCAATGCTTCCTGCGAGTTGATCACCACCACTGACGCCATCAGTCATGCTACAGTTCAGGTGGCGCATGAGCTGAACGCGGCGGCCATCATCACGTCTACCGAGTCCGGTTACACGGCCCGGATGGTTTCCAAGTACCGGCCGCAGTCGGTCATTGTCGCCGTGACGCCCAAGGAAAAGATGGTGCGGCGAATGTTGCTGCTATGGGGCGTCATGCCGGTTTTTGTTCCGCAATCTTCCAACACGGACGAGATGATGTCCAATGCCGTCAGCGGGGCGACGGCTTCCGGGTGGGTGAAAACCGGCGATCTGCTGGTGATTACGGCAGGGATTCCCGTAGGAATCACCGGGACGACGAACATGATCCGGGTTCACACTGTCGGGCAGGTTCTGCTGCGGGGTACGGGAATCGGCCAACGAAAAGTCACAGGGGAAGTATGCGCCGTTGCTTCGCCGGCGGAGTTCGCCGAGAAGTTCAAACCGGGGCATATCCTCGTCGTGCCGTGCCTGATGGATGAAATAGCGGCCGATGCGGCGCGGGCCGCAGCGATTATTGCCGAAGAGGGCGGCCTGACATCCCAGGCGGCCATTGTCGGCGTAAGTTTTGGAATTCCGGTGATCGTCGGCGTTGATGGAGCCATGGATAGTCTGGCGGATGGAATGGTGATAACCGCGGATACCGAGCGCGGTCTGATTTACAAAGGCGAGATCCATGTCCGTTAGCGGCTGGGCAGTATTACGGCGGCGGATTGCGGCCGGCGAAATTGAGCAGGCGCTGCAGTCCTTGCCCAACTTGGCTGCGGCCAAGGCCACCACTCTGAGCGACATGACGGCGGCGATTCAGCATGCGATTTACGCGCGCCAGACCGAACTGACGTTGGCATTGCTGGACGGGACACGGCGCTTTTTTGCAGTGTCTGGTCCGGATGATTTGCGCGAACTTCTGGGGCAGATGACCGCGGTATTGGCTGCTTGCACGCGGGAAAAGATGATGGAGCCAGCCCAAAAAGCAACTGAAATGATGTTGGGGTTGATGAGCGCGCCCGATTGTCCAACGAGCGGGGAATTGCTGCCGGAGGGAGCAAAATTCGCCAGCTGGGCCGGGCGTTTTGCTCTGCGTCGTAATGATGGGGCGTGGTTTGCCGAGATTGCCGCAAAGTCGTCGGCTTGGGCGGCAAAGACCGGCGGCTCGACCGGCGAAGCCATGCTGGAGACGGTGGACTCCTGGTTGCATCGGATTTTGCGGTATGATCGCGTCGAAGCAATCCCCGTCGTATTTGAAGCACTGTCGGTGTTATATGCCGCTGTCGAAGAAAAAAATGCCTTTCTCGCGAAGGTCTTGACCGGATGGCGCGCGGTGGCCGCGATGGCCTGCCTTAACCCGGAAAGCCCCGCCGCTTCGTTGCTGGTGGAAGAGTTGCTGGCATTTGCGGCACGGACGAAAAATCCTGAAGTATGGGCGCCGGTGGTGGAAAAAGTCGGCGAAGTGTCGGCCCTGGCGGTGACCAAGCATGGGATTGCCGTCGGCTTTCCCGTATTTCGGCCGCTTATGGATTTGGGACGCATACAGCTGAATGATGAACTGAAGTTTGGAACCGGTCCCGACCCGGAGAATCCGCGCCAGCGAATCATTCGGCTGGTTTGTCTTGCGACGCTCCAGATCGCCGATGTGGCGGCGCATGGGGATATGGGCGCGGTAGTCGGCGACAAGATCGAGGAGATGTACCGGACCTGGGCTGCGGATCCGCACTTTGAACCGCAGGTTCGTTCGATTCAGCGTTTTTGTCAGCTGTTGCTGATTTTTTGGGCCAACAATAGAAAACGGGCCGCCAAAAAATGGGCGCCCCGCGAGAAAATGCTAGCCGAAGCATTGCTATTGTCCGAAGAAGACCGGGAAAAACTAACGTTTCTGCTTTGAAAACAGGCGGCGACGGATTGCGGCGCCGATCCGGACCAGGCCGATGCTGGAAAACACCGTCGACAGGTAAAATGCGATGGTCACCGGCACGGTCATGGACCAGCCCAGAGCGCTCAGCCCCTGGTAAAAATAATGAATCAGCAGGGTATGGATCCAAAAAATCCCGTAAGAATAGCGCCCGGCGATTTGCAGCGTGTGATGGATCCAGGAAGGCAACGGAGTTTCAAACCGGAGCATCAGGTACAGGCAGGCGGCGAGCGTATAGAACATGCCGCAGGGACTGAGCTGATGCACGGTGTTGACGGCCTGCTCCAGCGAATAGTGACGGAGCAGCAGCAAATAATAATACTGGGCCAGCATTGCTGCCAACGCGAGGAAAAAGAACAGGCCGACTTGCCGCCGGCGCTGGTGGAGCCAGGTCATGACTTGTTGATAGCGGACGGCGAATACGGCGCCGAACAGAAACAAGAACAGATAGTGCGCGAGCCACCAACTCATCCGGTACTGGATCAGCAGGTCGAGATAGAAAAGGCCGGAGTTCGGACGCAGTTTGTAACTCGAATAGTAGTTGAAAGCAATCTGACCGGCAAACAGCAGGCCAAGCCAAAATACGGGACGCTGCAGAATCCGGCGGGTCAACGGCCGCCAGAGCGGCATCAGCAGATAAAACCACAGCAGGATCACCAAAAAATACAACTGATAGGACGCCATGCCGAAACCGAAGAACTGGTATACTAGAATCGGATACCAGATGCTCCAGTCGCCGGTGAGCCAGGAGTAGTGCAACATATAGAGAACGGAGCCGATCAGGTAAGGAAACAAGACCCGTACAAAGCGGCGTTTGTAAAACCGGCCGGCGTCAAATGGAACGTCGAGGGGATACTGACGAAAAAGCGAAAAAGCCGACACGAAGAAAAAGATCGGCACACTGAACCGGCTGATGATTTCCAGCAAAGCGAACAGATGGATGTTGGCCTGGGGGTTGGACAACAGTTCGGAACCGGTATGGATGCCGACAACGCCCAACATCGCCAGACCACGGATGTATTCAATCGACAGGATTCTTTGATTCATAGATACCTTCCCGGAAATAAAGTTTGAGGGGGTCGAAACATGGAGACAGTTCAGGTAGGGGCTACGGCGCCGGTATTTTGTCTGCCGTCAACGAGCGGAGAAATCTGCTTGTCGGATTTTCGGTCGAAAAAAGCGGTGGCGCTGTACTTTTACCCGAAAGATTCCACGGCCGGTTGAACGGAGGAAGCCCGCGAGTTTCGCGGGATCCATGACGAGCTGGCCGCATTGGATGTGGTGGTATTGGGAGTCAGTCGCGATGATTTGAAATCCCACGAAAAATTCATCCGTAAGCTGGAGGGATTGCCGTTTCCATTGCTGGCCGATGTCGAGAGCAAGGTTTGCACGATGTACGATGTGATCAAGGAAAAGAACATGTACGGGAAAAAGGTCCGGGGAATTGAGCGATCGACATTTTTGATCGACCGGGCAGGAAACGTTGCCGCCATCTGGCGCAAAGTCAAAATCGACGGGCACGCTTTGGCGGTGCTGGCGGCGGCGAAAGAGCTGCCGTAGGGGATAATGTAACTATCATAAACTATTTTGGCGATGAAGTGAAGGAGGAAACAAACATGGGAGCACTGGGGTATATCGACGGGCGGACGGTGGATTTGAAGGAACTGGTCATTGCGATGGAAGATCGCGGTTATCAGTTTGGCGATGGCGTGTATGAGTACACCAAGGTCTACAATGGCAAGTGCTTTGCGCTGAAACCGCATATCGACCGCTTGTACCGTTCGCTGCGCGAATTGAAGATTCCGGCGGTATTTACGTTCGACGAGATGGCCGACATTCATGAACGCTTGATTGCCGAAAGCGGAATCCAGAACGGCGGGATCTATTTGCAGATTACCCGGGGCTGGGCGCCGCGCGGTCATGCGTTTCCGGACCAAGTGATTCCCTGTCTGACGATGACCATCCGGCCAAGCAATTTCAAACCAGAACAGTGGGAGACGGGCGTGGGCGTGATTTCGGTTCCGGATGAACGCTGGCTGCGCTGCGACATTAAGTCGCTGAACCTGTTGGGCAACGTTCTCGGCAAACAGAAGGCAAAAGAAGCCGGTTGTTACGAAGCCATCCAGATTCGGGACGACAAGGTGACGGAAGGAACCAGCAGCAACTTTTTCATCGTGAAAGACGGCGTCCTCTGGACCTTCCCGGTCGGCAACCTGATTTTGAAAGGCGTGACCCGAACGCTGGTCATGGAAAAAATTCTGCCGGAGCACGACTTCTCGGCCCTGGAAAAAGCCTTTGCCTTGGATTTCGCCCGGAAAGCCGACGAAGCGTTTTTGAGCGGTACGACTACCGAAATTATGCCTGTCGTCACCATTGATGGCAGACCGGTTGGCGATGGCAAGCCCGGTCCGGTTACTCGCAAGATTCAAAAATCCTACCAAGACATGATTGACAAGGAGTGCAACCTGGCATAAGACCGTTCCCAAACTCTTTTCGTCGAATGAGACGGGGAAAGGCCGTTTTTCACACGGCCTTTCCTGATATTTCAGAGGATTTTTCCCTGATTGACGGTGAAATGGAGGCGAAACACGGCTTGCCTGATCCGAAGCTTCGCAGTTTGTCCCGGACCGCATTGCTGCTGGCATTGACGATCGTGTTCCAGTCGCTGCGCTTTTTTATTCCGTTGCCGGCCATCGCTTCCACTTTTTTTGTCGGTGCGCTGGTCAACGCCTGTTTGGTGGTTGCGGCGCTTCTGACGGGGCGGAAGGCGGCGTTTTTAATCGCTTGCGTCACGCCTGTCATTGCCTATATTCAGCAGTTGCTGCCGTTGCCGGTATTCATCATTCCGGTGGCGGCGGGGAATGTCATATATGTCTGGCTGTTCACCCAGCTGGCGAAAATCGGGCCGATAGTGCCGGCCATCGGCGGAGCGGCTCTGGGAAAGGCGATCTTCTTTTATCTGGCCTTTTCCCAGCTGCTGAAGTTTGTTGAACTGCCGCCGCCGCTGGCGGCGGGACTTTTGTTTGTTATGGGCTGGCCGCAGTTTGTGACGGGCGTTCTAGGAGCGGTTTTGGCGACGTGGATCAGCAACCGACTCCGACGGGTTAAGAAGATGTGACAACAATAATAAGAAAAGGTGGGCAACCAGTTGAAAACTCGGGAGGAAATGGAAAAAGCCCTGTATGAAGCGGCGGGCCGCAACTACAGGGCAAATTACAACTGTGCGGAGTCGGTGCTCAGGGCTTTTTGCGAGCAACTGCAGCTCGATGTGACCCCGGATGCGCTCCGTGTCGCCGCCGGATTCGGCGGCGGGATCTACGCGAAGGAAGGGCCGTGCGGCGCCGCGACCGGCAGCGTCATGGTCATCGGAATTCTGGCCGGCCGAACCGATCCGTCACAGGATAAGAAGCCCATGAAAGACCTGACGCGCGATTTTATGGACCAGTTTGTGGCGAAATTCGGCAACCTGAGTTGCGGCTGCCTGAATCCCTACGAGAATGGAACGCTGGAGTCGAAGGAAAACTGCCATGCCATAACGGCGGGCGCGGCCGAACTGCTGATGCGGTTTATTGCGGAGCGGGGCCTTCATAGCGGCATTTGAGACCCTGTGGATTAAAACACATGTTGCAGGAAACGCAGGTTGCCTTCGGCTGTCCGGCGGCCAGCTTGTTGATGAGGTTTGGCTCGCGGATGAAGGGGCGGCTCAGGGAAATCATGTCGGCGGTTCCGTCGGCGAGCACGGATTCCATGACGTTGACTGAACGAAGGCCGCCAACCAGAATGACCGGAACCTTCACCGCCGCCTTGATCTGTTTGGCGGCCGGCGCGAAATAGGCTTCCTGATCGGGCTGCAAAATTCCCGGCTTCGACATGACGACGCGGGTTTCCTTGATGGTGCCGCCACTGGTTTCGATCGCGTCGATGCCGTGTTCGGCGATCATTTGGGCGGCGTAGACCACATCGGGCAGAGTCAGCTGCGTTTCCGCCGTCACGCCGTCGGTGGTGTTCAACTTGGCGAAAACCGGATACTGCCGGCCAACGGCGGCCTTGACCCGGTAGGACAGTGCGCATAGCAGGCTGATCCTGTGGTCGATGGAGCCGCCGTATTCATCCTCGCGGTGATTGGTGTAGGGGGAGAGAAATTGGGCCAACAGATAACCATGCGCCATATGGAGCTGGACGCCGTCGAAACCGGCCCGCTTGGCCCGTAGCGCGGCGGTCTCGTAATCTTCCTGCAGCCGGTCAATTTCCTCGAGAGTCAACGCCCGGGCGACCTGCCGGCCTTGTTCGTCAAACAGGTCGGATGGCGCGACCGGCATCTGGCCGTCGATGAAATCCGGCGCCGTCTGCCGGCCGGCATGGGCCAACTGGAGAAAAATCTTGGCGCCGTGTTGATGGACAGTTTCCACCATTTTTTTGTAACCGTCGAGAAATCGTTCGTCAAAAATTCCGTTCTGGGGAATGCTGGCCCGGCCTAGCGGGTGTGAGACATAGGAATGGCCGGTCATGATCAGGCCGACACCTCCAGCCGCCAAGTCGCGGAAAAGTTCAATTTGCGCATCTGTTACTTCACCGCCTGGCTGCATCAGCCGGTCATGGGTGGCGGAGCGGACGAAACGGTTGCGCAACGTAAGGGCGCCGACTTGATACGGTTCGAATAATTTGCTCATTAAGAAGACCTCCTTAAAGGATTGTTTTGCCGGCAATGGCGGAAACGTGATGCCGGCTGCAATAGTGAATGGTGTGAAGGGAGTTTTGATGATGTCAGACAAAGCAACAGAAGCTAGAAACGCCGCCGGCCAGTATTTCAAGGACGGGTTCAACTGTTCGGAGGCGGTTCTGCGAGCCACCACCGATGTTCTCGGGATCCCGATGAATGAGCAGTCACTGCGGATGACCACCGGCTTTGGCGGTGGATTTGGGCATGCCGGTTGCGCCTGCGGCGCTCTGGCGGCGTCGGTCATGTCGTTGGGTTTGCTGCGTGGCCGGAGCGAAGCGACACAGAGCCGAGAAGAAGCCTACACGTTATCCAAAGAGTTTCATGATCGGTTTCGGGAAAAATTTGGCGCTACCTGCTGCCGCGCGTTGAATCCCCATCCGTTCGATACACGGGAACATTTGGTGAATTGCGTGAAGATCACCGGCAATACGGCAAAATTGCTTATGGAGTTCATTGAAGAAAAAGGTTTGTTAAACGCGCCCGGATCAGAGCGCTAAAATTTTTCCCAGAAGACCGCCGTTCTGCTTCAGCCAGCGCCGTTGCTCGCGGCAGTCGGGGATCCAGCGCGCAACTTCCCGCCAGTAGGACGGCGAGTGGTTGGGGTGCAACATGTGACAGAGTTCATGTACCACCAAATAGTCCAGTACGGCGGGCGGCGCCATGATCAACCGCCAATTGAAGCTGATGGTCCCGCGGGAAGAGCAGCTACCCCAGCGGGTTTTCTGATCGCGAAGGGAAATGCGGATCGGCCGCACGCCGATCCGTTCCGACCAGTAACGTGTCCGTTCCAGCAACTGTTGCTGCGCTTGCTCCAGATACCATTTTTTCAGCGAGCGCAAGACGGCCGGATCGTTGTCCTCCCCGACAAGTTCCGGCAAATGCACGGCGATCTGGCAGGCCGAGTATGTCACCATTGGCCGCCCCGTTCCGTCCGCCAGCAACAAAAGAGTGTGCGGGGTTCCCTGATAAAGAATGGTCGAGCCGTGCGTTAGGGAAGAATTGGCCGGGTTGGCGGCGACGGCTTCCAGCCGCCGGACTTGACGAAGGATCCAGGCATGTTTGGTGGCCACCAGTTCGAGGATTTTTGGCCAGGGCATTCCCGCAGGCGCGGCGAGTTCCAGACAATCCGGCCGGGGAACACGGATTTGCACCGACCGGCGGCGGTGGCTGAACCGAAGGGTGTAGGAGAAAGACCGGTCTTCGAGAAGAATGGTTGTTGTCGTCATACCATAGTATATTTTCCGTGCGGGGCGATTAATCCTGCTTATTGACAAGATAAGATCCCGGTGGTATCATATTTCTTGCCTGCTAAGGGCAATATGATGTGCCGAAGTGGCGGAATTGGCAGACGCAGCAGACTCAAAATCTGCCGTCAGCGATGGCGTGCCGGTTCGAGTCCGGCCTTCGGCACCATTCAAAATATTCCCGAAGATTAGCCATCTTCGGGTTTTTTTGCATCTTATCCGATTGATGAGCAAAATGAATATAAATATTCGAAGATTATTGTTTACAAAGGTGGGTACAATTGTGAAGACTTGCGATTACTTTCAACGCGGGAAATTAGTGGTGTCCTGTGAGATATTTCCGCCCAAACCGACCTATCCGTTGGAAACCGTGTTTGAAACATTAGCTGAATTGAAGGAATTAAAACCGGATTTCATTAGTGTGACTTATGGCGCCGGCGGAGGAAACGCTTCTCGTTCTATTGAAATTGCCACACGCATCAAAAATGATTTTCAGGTTGAAACTTTGGCGCATTTGACGTGTGTAGGATCATCACGTGAAGAGATTGAAATTTTATTGGACAGGCTTGCAGAGAGTGGAATTGAGAATATTTTAGCTTTGCGCGGCGATCCTCCCCAGGGAGAGAATTTATTTACTCCGGCAATCAACGGTTATGCTCATGCAAGCGATTTAATTGAACAGATCCGCAAAAGGAATCAATTTTGTATTGCTGCGGCCGCTTATCCGGAAGGACATCCGGAATGCGCCGGGATAATGGAAGATATTCAAAATTTGAAATATAAAGTGGATCGCGGTGTCGATTTTCTTGTTACTCAATTGTTTTTTGATAATGATAAATACTATGCTTTTGAAGAAAAAATTCGTAAAATGGGAATTGCTTGCCCAATCCATATCGGCATTATGCCAGTCTTGAATGCGGCTCAGATAAAAAGGATAACGAGTTTGTGCAGCGCTTCCATTCCAGTTGGACTGCAAAAAATAATGGATAAATATGGTGATTGTTCGGTGGACATGGAGAAAGCGGGCATTGAATATGCTTGCAAACAGATTGATGACTTGTCGGCGCATCATGTTAATGGAATTCATTTATATACAATGAATAAGGCAGCTCAAACAAAAATGATTTTACAACACACTGGCCTGCGATGAAAAACTAGGAGCGTGAAGGAGCGTGCTTGAGATATGAACCAGGTTTGGTTAAAAATTTTTGGAGTCTTGCTGGTAGGCGGGATACTGAAATACGCAATACCTAATGAATTTGTATGGGTGTTGGTTGACCTAGGCGCTCTAGGCGTGTGTTACGCGATTCTTAATCAATATCCCTATGTGGATTTAAAAAGATCTATGAAGTTTCTTGCATTATTGACGGCTGTTAGTATTCTTGTGGATGTA
>CAZRLN010000059.1:0-17022 GCA_964601085.1 uncultured Veillonellaceae bacterium
AGTGTTTGAATATGACGAAAATTAACTCAGCAGACAGATTGTATCCTATTATTGATACTTTTTCAACTTGTCTGTTTTTTTGCCGCTTAGTTTGTTATTCGCTTCAAACGCCTAAAACCCTGCCGTCTGCCAAATTTTTGTTCACGGGGTTGTTGTTTTCTCCTTCAGCCCCAGCAGCAAATCGCGCACCACCGGATCCCAGAACGAACGCTCCCCGTCAAAACCGCCCAAAACGCCGACCGTCAGATGGTTGTCGACGCTCAGGGCAAAGACCCGTGTAAAAAATGCAAACGGCATGCCTTCCACGGTGATCATCGCCCGGCCGGCCGTCGTCCACAGCTTGCCATTCTCGCGGTTGTAGGCCTGGATCGGCAGCATTTGCAGCATTTTTAGGCTAACCCGATTTTTCGCATCCGTATATTGGGCTTTGTGGATGTTGTCATCCACCCATTTTTTCAATTCATCCAGCTTTGCCAGCTGCTCCGGCGCCACATCCGCCGTGAAAAGGTTCGCATTCGCCGGAATCGCGTCGCCGTCGCGGGCGATCAAAAACCAGGCGGTATGAATGGCTTCCCCATCATCCATGCTCAAGTGGTACAAGGCAAAGTCCGATTTCAGAAATCGTTTCGTCAAGGCATCCGGATCGGTCGGCACCGTCTCCGTCAAGATCGGCGGCAGGTCAGGCGGCAGATCGGGAAACGGGGGTTCAGCTTTCGAAGGTTTAGCCTTTGCCGGCGTCGGCTTTTTCGGCTTCAGCAGGTCTTTCTTTTCCTGGTCGATGAACAGGCGGAAGTCCTTCACTTCCACGGCGGAAAACCCATCCGGCGTTTTCATCGTACCGACAAACGGAATGTTCCACTCGGGTATCGGCCACTCGAAGGCCGCCCACGCCGACGGAATGTTCGTCAACACCAGAACCAGCGTCAACACCAGAACCATGGACCGTTTTTTCATTTTGTCCGTCCTCCCTCGTCTTTTGCGCTACGAACCGGAAAAGAATCCACTTATGGCTGCCAGTTGTTCGCCGACGACAACACCTCGACAAAACGCCGGCCGCTCCGCAGGCGAAGATCGAGCCCGCCGACCACTACCCGCATCACTTCGACGCGGGGCAGCGTTCCGTCGACATGGGGCCGGATTGCATCGCCATAGCTGCCCAAACTATGAATGGCGTAGTGTTTGCCGCCGACCTGACCCAAATACAGCATCACATGATTCCGCATGTGCAGCGTCGCGCCAGGTTCCGCCCGGCTCAGCAACGCGTACCGGCCCGCCGCATCGCCGACTCCTTGCAGACCGATCCGGCGTCCAGGAAGCCGTTCCTGCTGGTCGGCGTTGCGCGGCGACCAAAGCCCGAACACATTGTAAATATCCATGACAAATGAAGAACAGTCGCGCCCATCGCCCAGGCCGCCCCAGCCATAATCTTCCCCGAGCATCTTGAACGCCTGGCGCAGGATATTCGCCCGGGTATAGGGGAGGTATCCGACGGACACGTCGGCCTTGCCATGAATCCAGGCTTTGTGCCAATAAATATTCCCTTCGCCGTTGCGCAGTGGAATCTCCACCGCATAACCGCCCTTTTCCATTCCCAGTAACGGCAACCGGGTTCCCATGCCGGCCCGCCAGTCGGCGACCGGCTTGCCCTGCACCGCATCGCGCGGCACGACCTTGCTGCCGGTAATGACCAGAAATTTGGCGCTGCGGCGTTTTTCGTTCCAGACCTGTCGGGAGGAGGACAGCGCCACATCCGCTGCCCGCAGCCACCCCCGATAATTATAGATCTGCACATACAGCCAGGCCCCGTCACTGCTGCGATGGAGCACGGCCAGCGGCTCGGCGATATTGACCGCCGTCTCCTGAAACAGGTCGAAATCATCGGATTCATCATCCTCGCTGGAAGCCGTACCGGTCGGGAACGTCCGGAGATCGGTCCGGCGCACGGCAAAACCCCAGCGGACCGGGTTCGCGTCCCGCAGTCCGCGCAGGTTCAGGTTTTGCGCCAAGCGATCATAAAAAGCTCCGGTCAGCAATTCCCCCTGCGAATAGCGTTCCGCGCCCCGGGGCAGCCGATCCGAAGCCAGCCATCTTTGCATTGTCGCCCGGTCGATTGTTTCCGGGAAGCGGTCAAAATCGACGACGGCCTGAGGCATCGCCGCGTGAATGGCCTGATTGAAGCCGTCAATATGCATTGGCGTCAGAATGACCTGATGCGGCGACGGCGTCCGGTCGATCCAGAATTTCGCCTGCAGCATCGCCGCCGAGACTCCCGGCAATCCAGCCGTTTCCGGCGAGGCCGCCAGGCAGGGCACCGTCAGTAGCAGGAGTCCCAGAAGCACCAGAAAACAACTTCCACCGCTTAACAATTTGATTTCCATCCCGTTATTCTCCCCGAACCCCGATAATAATCCGTGGCTGCCGGGCCGGATCCAGCCAACCGACAACCCGTTCCAGATCTGACAGGGCCATGGCTACGCAGCCGGAGGTCGATTGTCCCGGACCTTTCCAGACATGCATAAAGATCGCGCTGCCCCGGCCGGCAATCACCGGATCGGTGTTGTAGCCGACAACCACGCCCAGCTGGTACAAGCCGTCGGTGCGACGCATTTTTTCATGAGATTCTTTTGTTGGAATCCCCTTGACCCACTGATTGTAGCGCGGCGAAGAAGGCTCGTCGACCCAGGCGTCTTCCGCCGTAGCCTGTCGGTAAGACATACGGGTGTTCGCCGTCGCACCATAGCCGAATACCGGTCCCAGCCCAAACACGCCGCGTGGGGTAAAGCCGTCCCCTTCACGTTTTTGTTCGAAAGCGGCGATTCCCGACCGTCCCAGCACCACGGGAATAGGCCCCAAAACATTTCGCCAGCCTTGCGGCGTTTTTTCCAGTCCCCACAACACGCTGGACACCTGCCCCGGTCCTGGCTCCGCCACCACCAGCACCTGTTCGGTCGCCGGCCCGGGAATCAGGCGGGAATCGGCGTCCGCCAGCGCGTAATTGCGCCAGTCCGGCGAGTCAAAATGCCACCATTCGGTCGTCACGGGTAAAAAGCCCACCTTTCGCATCGCATCCTGCAGAATCCGCCGATTGCGCAACAGCTCCGCCGGCGCAGCCTCATAATCCAGATGGGACCGCTCCGAAAACTCGTCGAATCGCGACGGCATCGGCAGTTCTCGTCCCACCGAATCAACCAGGCCGACATCCACGGAAGCTCCCCGGTTATGCCGGGATCCCGAGGCGGGGTTGGCGACATAGTTTTCGTCGGGAACGATCGTCCACATTTTTCGTTGCACAGCCAGCGGCCGATAACAGTCGAAAACTTTCAGACCCAACCCCTGGCTCCGCAAGTCACGCTGCACCCGCATCAGTCTCCAGGCGACCGGTTCGCGCAACAGACAGCGGGGAGACGGGTACAGCACCTGCCCGGTAAAATTGTCGGCGGTAGCATATTTGAGGTCAGAGATGATTGAGGCGTCGAGCGCCGCCACATCCACCAGGCCGAGGCCCAGCTGTTCCGGCGTCACCGCCTGCGCCGGCAGCGCGGCGATCACCAGCATTACGACAATCATTAGCAGCCGGAACACAATATTTCCCGGGAAATATTTCACTGCTTTCACCTCTTCAGCGGATATGCACACCCAATTCAAACATCCGGTTCCAGGGAAATTCCACCCAGATATCCTCCACCGTCATGGGCCAGAGATTTGTCGCGGCAAATCGGCGGATTTTTTCCGTCGCCGCCTTGGTAACCCGTGGTTTCAGATTGTTCAGCCATTGGCCATCGTTGCCCGCCGGATAGACGACCTCTTGGTAAAGTTGCCCCCGGATATTGGCCTGATATGCCCAATCGTCGAGATAACGCACCACCAGCAGTTTTTTGCGAGCCGCTTCCGTCATATTGGATGAAAGCATGCCCTGTCCCACGGCAAAACCCAGGGTATTGCCGGCCGTGTTCCAGCCGGAATAGGCCGCCAGCCGGTCCAGCAACCTCTGTTCCTTCAGCAGCGGCAACAACGAATTATCCGCTCCGTTGCCAAACGAAACATCGCCGATCGCCACCCGCCGGCCGGCGTCGACCTCCGAGCGGACCCGGGCCGCGAAAGTCCGTACCGATTGATTTGCCTGCGTCACGTTGCCGGCCTGGTTTGCCTCCCGGGTTCTCCCGTCGGCCGGACTGTTGACCGCCAGAACCAGATCCGGGTCTTCCACCCAGTCGACTTTCACGCCGCCGGATACGATAACGTGCTGCGGAATGCTTTCCGACAAAGGCCGGTCCTCATAGGACGCGACTGTCGCCCCGCCGACGCCCGGCGCATAAAACACCTTCACGAACGGCAGCCGGAAATTGACGTCATTGATGGCCTGGACCACCAGGCTCATCCCCAGATTGTCCGCGCCCGGAATCGACAGATATCGGCTCGCGTCGATCCCGGCGCCGCTCGTCTGCAGATGACGGGCCTCCTGGTGCGACGCCGACAGCGGCGAGGAGTCGTCCCGTCCCAGCAGCAAATATTCGAATACACCTTCCCGCGCCAGCAGTTGTAGCTGTTCATTGATCCGGTAGTTTTTCGTCCGGCGCGTCCGCCAGTCCGCCAGATTTTCCGCCGGCACGGCGCCAATCAGGCTGGACAGCTCCGCCGTTTCCGCAGCGGAAAGTCCGGCGACTTCCAGTTTGTCTTCCAATGCCGTGATCCGAAAGATCGCCGGTCCCAGCTTTTCGTAATAGGGAGGTTCGGTTGCGCCGGCGCTCATTTTCGGCGTTCGCATGATCGTGCTGAAAACATACAGGCGAAGCGCCGGATAACGCCGTTTCAGTTCACGGAACTTTTCCAGCCGCGCCGACAGTTCGGCGTCGCTGTCAAAGTGCGTCCGCGAAGCAACCAGACCGCCATAAACGAGGGAGTCGGCGGACAACGCCATGGCATCGCTGACTGCGGCCTGTTCAAAGACCCAGTCCCACAACCGGGCCACATTGCCCGGCCGCTGCCGGCCGGCAATGGCGGACACCGGCGGCGTCGCGATCGTCTCGCCGGCCGCCCGCGCTGTATCCTCGACATACTCCAGGTTCACCGGGCGGTCATCCATCGGCACATAACCGATGACCGCCGCCTGCGCCGCCGGCGCTCCCGCCAACAGCAACCAACACAAAACAACAATTCGCAAATTCATTCCGACGTTCCTTCCCTGGCCGCTCCCTTCATTTTTTCCATAATGGCTTTTAGCGACCAATTTGTCACCGCCGATTCCGCCGCCACCGGCGCGTTGACTTCGACCGTCTTGCCCAGCGCGACGTGAACCGCATTCCAGATTCCCGGTTTCTCAAAGCCCTTCCGCCAGGCGGCCACCCCCGCCAAATCATATTTTTTGGCCAGTTCCGCCTTCAGGGCCAGCGACTTTTCATCTTCGATCCATACTTTGTAACGATAGTCGCCGTCGCCGTACTCGATATAGTGCTGGCCGGCGGCCGGCAGCCACTGCGGTTTTAGATTGTAACGGGCCACCCGGTTCTCCACGTCGGCCATCCACATCGTCGACGACCGCACCCGCTCATTGTCGGACTCCCGCCATTCCCGCGTGTAAAACGGCACGCCCATCAACAGTTTTTCTTTCGGCACCGACTGCAGGGTATTAACGATTCCCCGCTCTACCCAGCCGATGGAAGCGACCGATCCGGCCACCGGACTGGTCCGCCAATGTTCGTCATAGGTCATGACCATGAAGTAATCGACGAGTTTCCCCAACGCCGGCCGGTCGTAACAGTTCGACCACATCGGCACGCCGGAGGGGACGGTGGCGTCGATTGATACCACCACCCGCTGTTCCCGCAGCCGATCCGCCAGCTTCGCCACAAAGGCCGTCAGGCGGTCCTTGTCGTCATCATAGACATTTTCGAAGTCGATGTTGATGCCGTCCAGATCATACAGCGCCGTAAACAGAAGCAGTTGGCGCACTGTCCGGTCCTGGGCCGCGTCATCCGCCAGAAACTCTTTGGTCATGTCGGGATCGAAGCTGTTGGAAATCAGGGGCCAGACCTTGTAGCCCTTGTCATGTGCATCCTGGACATACTTCCAGTCGGCCTTGCTGGCCACCGTGCCCCGGTTGTCCGTCACCGCGAACCAGGTCGGCGAAATCACCGTCAAGCCCGGAATTTTTTCTTCCTGGGCCAGATCGGCCGGTTCGCCCAGAACATGGTCCCAGACCAGGCTGATTTTCCCGGTCGGCTGAAACGGCGGCCGGAGTTTGTGTAAAACGGAAACGGCCGACCCGACAGCAGCCGCCGAATCGCCAGTTTGGGCGACAACCAGACGTTTTCCGTCGGCGGAGCGACCGATGGTGACTCCCAGCAATTTTTCCAGTCCCCGGAGGTTCACATGCGGCGAACCGAAGACCGGAACTGCATTGATGCGGAAATCCACCCCATCCTTGATCAGTTCCGTGAGGCGTGGGGTTTCCAGCGCAAACTTCGGTGCGGTGACGGTGACGGTCAAGCCGGCGCCATCCGCCGCCACCAAGTAGTCCCGTTTGAGATACTCTGTCACCGCCGCCAGCGGCACGAGCACTTCATGCCGGCGGACATACGCGGACAGTGCGGTATCGACCATGGTCCCATCCGCCTGACGAATCGTCAGCGGGACATACGGATCGGCGAACTCCGTCTCGGTCAGCACCGGGGCGGCTTTGGTGCAGCCCGGCAACGCCAGCAGCAATAGAATCAGAAGCGGCAAAACAATCTTTTTCACAGTCTCATCCTTTCAGTTCGGTTCGTTAAAACAGTCGCCGCGCACCCAGATAGCGGCTGCTCCAATAGGGATCGGACAAGGCGGCGACCGCCACCCCCGTCCCGGAATTGGCACCCACAAATCGGTCGTCGCCGACGTAAATTCCATCATGGGAAGCTCCCGGTTCGTACGTCTCAAAAAATACCAGATCGCCAGGCTGCAGGTCCGCTTTCATAACTTTGCGACCCAACTCGTATTGCACATCGGCGGTCCGGGGCAGGTTCACGCCGATCTGCCCGAACACATACTGGACAAATCCGGAGCAGTCAAAGCCGGCGGGCGTGGCGCCGCCCCACACATAGGGCACGCCGCCGAAACGCAGGGCAATGTTGAGCAGACGGGCCACATCCTGTTTCCCGTAGTTGCCGCCTTTGCCGTAATCCATCAGGAAATGCCAGGTGATCTCATCCACCACGCCGGTCTGGTTGAGCCGGGCCTGCTTCTGATAGGTCAACACCGCACGGGTGGTCCGTTCGTCAAATTCGCCGGTCGCCTTGGGAATGTTGTAGCCAAGATCGATCAGACGCAATTGGATCGCCAGCACCCGGTCCCCTTCGTCCCCTTCCTGCGCCGTCGCCGCCTGAGCGATAGGACTCCCGGAGACAGCCAGAAGAAGAAACGCCAACAAACTGACCGTTATTCCTTTAACAACCGTTTTGCTCATTCATCAGAGTCTCCCTCATCCGTTCCGGTACTGCGGCCGATTTCGCCGACCTTAGCGCGGGTTGCCTGTACCAGGTCCTGCGGTCGCAGCAAAATCTGCATTCCCCGCATTCCGGCGCTGATGCAAATGGAAGTCTGGTCCAAAGCCGTGCGGTCCAAATAGACAGGATAGTTTTTCCTGGCACCCAGCGGTGACACCCCGCCCCGGATGTATCCCGTCAGGGGCAGCACTTCGTTTAGATGGACCATCTCAACCCTCTTGTTGCCGCTTGCGGCAGCCAGGGCTTTCAGATCGAGTTCCGCCCCGCCCGGAACAACCGCCATGATGACGCCGCTCTTGTCGCCACGCGCCACCAGGGTTTTAAATACCCGTTCCAACGGCAAACCGACCTTGTTCGCCACGTTACCGGCGCTGAGGTCGCTCTCATCCACTTCATATTCCCGAATTTCGTATTCAATTTTCAGTTTGTCCAGCAATCTGGCTGCATTGGTCTTTTTCATAATAAATAGTAATTCTTGACGAAACGTCAAAGACCTCCTTGGGTAATCGATATATATAGAATAATAGCAGGAAACTGGCGGTTTGTCGTCCAATAATTACGAGTATGGATACTATGCAAAAAGAGGATTTTCTGTCACCGCTCCGTTCCTGTCGACTCTGTCCCCGCCGCTGCGGCGTCGACCGGACGGCCGGTCAAACCGGGTTCTGCCGGGCCGAAACATTGCCGCGCATCGCCCTGGCTTCGCTGCACCAGTGGGAAGAACCGTGCATTTCCGGCACGCGGGGGTCAGGTACTGTTTTCTTTTCCCGCTGCAATTTGGCCTGCGTATTCTGTCAAAACCGCCCCATCAGCCAGCAGGGCCGGGGAGCCGATATTCCCGTCGACCGGCTGGCCGCCATTTTTCTGGAGCAACAGCAGCGGGGAGCGCACAATCTCAACTTGGTGACGCCCACCGCCTACGTTCCCCAGATCATCGCGGCCCTGTCGCTCGCCCGGGATTCCGGTTTCCATCTGCCGGTCGTCTATAACACTTCCGCCTATGACAGTGTGGAAACAATTGAATCTCTGCGAGGTTGGGTCAACATCTATCTGCCGGACCTGAAGTATTGCGACGAGACCCTGGCAGTCCGTTATTCCCAGGCGCCGGGGTATTTTTCTCATGCTCTCCGGGCCATCGACGCCATGATCCACCAAGTGGGCAACTGCGTGTTCGACGCCGAAGGGTTGCTGCGGCGGGGCGTCATCATCCGCCATCTGGCCCTGCCCGGCCAGGCCGAAGACTCGCGCCGGATCTTGCAAGCGATTCGGGAAAACTTCGGTCCAGACATTTGGTTCAGCCTCATGAATCAATTTACTCCGCAACCGGGACTGGCGGGTTTTCCGGAACTGGGACGCCCGCTGACAACGGCCGAATATGACGGGTTGATCGACTTCGCGTTGTCGCTGGGCCTGGAAAACGGCTTCATTCAGGAAGGGGGAACCGCTTCGGAGTCCTTCATCCCTTTCTTCAATCTTGACGGCGTAATGACCGGCGGCAACCCGCCATGAACAAAAATCCGCGTCGGATTTCCTGCCACCGGTGCCAACATTTTTATGTCACCTGGGACAACGCTTTTCCCTATGGCTGCCGGGCGATGGGATTCAAGGGGAAAATCATGCCCTCCCTTATGGTGTTTCAGGCCTCCGGCCAAGCCTGCCTAGCCTTTGAAGAGAAGAGAAATGTCCCGTCGAAACCGGAACCAGACAAAGATCCTTGAGAAAACGCGATTTTGTCCGTCTTGTTCCCGATAATAGTGAGGAGGAAATTCATTGTCCAACTGCAAAAAAGAGTTTGTCGCCATCGGATTGGGTTGTCTGCTGCTAAGTTTTCAATTTTCGGTTGCCCAGGCAACGGAACCCGCCCAACCGCTTTCGCCGGCGCCATTTTACATCAACGGCCGGGCCGCCGGCGCCGATTCTGGCGAACCCTTGAACGACGTGAAGGAGGTCGCCACCTGTTCGGCCCTGCCCGGTTACCAACGAGTTACGGATCATGCCCACGGCTATTCCGTCTGCATCCCGGCCGGCCTGGCGCCCGACTTTTCCCTGTCGGCCGTGCGCAGTTCCTTCGGCGCCGGTCCGACCCGAATCGAAATCTACGCCGACAACTTCGCCGATTCCGTTTCCAACCCGCACGACTATATGTTCTACGCCAACAAATTTCTCGATTCCTCGCCGCGCCACCACCTCTCGGCCCGGGAAACCTTCCAGTGGAACGGGTTCACCGTCAACCGCATCAAATGGTCCCGCTCTCTGCTGGCAGCCGTTCCCGGCGACCGCAACCATTACGCCAGCCTGGAACTTCTCCGCTATCCGCATCAGACCTACACCATTTTCATCAAGTCCGCCGAGCCCATCGACAACGACCTGGATATTTTGCACAGCTTTCAATTGACCGAGCGGCGCGGCGCTCCCGGCATCTTCCGCCAGCCGTCGCCGGCAAAAACGAAGCTGAGCAAAGAAACCCAGGCGTTTCAGGCCAAATATTTCGGCCAGGCCAGTCCGTTGCGCTGGGGCTATTTCGACTGCATCGCCCCTGAACGCCTGCGGCAGGTCAAGGAGCTGGAAGCGCGTCTTGGCTACAAGTTCGGGTTTATTCTCCGCTATCAGTCGCTGGACGAGCGGGTGCCCCTGGCGGGGCTGCGGACCGGCTTCGCCGACGGCCGGTTTGTCGAACTGACCCTGCAAACCACGCACGCCGACACGGTCAATGCTCTCTTGGCCGGCTCGAACCGGGGAAACCAGGATCTCATGTACGACATTCTCGACCGGCAATATGACGAGTATTTCCGGGAATATGCCCGGGCCCTGAAGGAATTCGGCCATCCGGTGCTGTTCCGCCTCAACAACGAAATGAACGGGGACTGGTGCTGGTATTCGGCGATGTACGCCGGCAAGGACACCGATATTTACAAGGCCGTCTGGCGTCACATCCATAAACTGTTCGACGAAGCCGGCGTTGACAACGTACTGTGGGTCTGGAATCCCCACGACGTATCCCTGCCTGACTTCAAATGGAATCACCCACTGATGTACTATCCCGGCGACGATGTGGTCGACATTATCGGCATCACCGGCTACAACACCGGCACTTATTTCCCCGGCGAACAATGGCGCAGTTTCCATGACATCTACAAGCCAGTCATCGTCGACTATTCCGACTGGTTCGACAAACCGTTCATGATCACCGAGTTCGGCTCGAATTCCGTCGGCGGCGACAAAGCTGCCTGGATCGATGACATGTTCCGGCAACTGCCGCAATACGACCGCATCAAGGTCGCCATATGGTGGAGCGGCATCGATCTCGATCCCGCCGGCCGCCCCGGCCGCATCTATCTGCTGGACGAGAATGACGCCACCACAGAAGCTTTCCGTCGCGGGTTGAAAAACTATCTCCCGCAAAAATAATTGGAGGTGATCCTACGTTAACCACCAAAAAAGAGCTGGTTCTCTGCCTGCTATTTCTGATCTGCATCGTGCTTCCCGCCGCCCCGGTCGCCGCGCTGACGCCGGCCGCGCCGGTTTTCTGGGTTGTTGACGGCAAGCCCGTAGCTTTGCCACCGGCAGGAGCCTGGCCGGATGTCAAAAAAATCGAGACGGATTCGGACTTGCCTGGTTATCAGCGCTTCACCGACTATCCCCACGGCTATTCCGTCTGCGTTCCAGCCGGATTGAAGCCCGATTTTTCACTTTCCGCCCTGCGCAGTTCCTTTGCCAGTCCCACCACCCAAATCGAAATCTACTACGACAATTTTTCGCATTACCAAACCAATCCATGGGACTACATGGTCGATGCCAACAAAAATCTGCTGGTGTCGCCGCGGCACACCATCGCCGTCCAGGAAACCTTCCCCTGGAACGGCTTCACCGTCAATCGCATCAAATGGTCCCGTCCGCCACTCGCGACCGTTCCCGATGACCGCAATTACTACGCCAGCCTGGAATTGAAACTGTTTGCGGATGAGTATTATACGATCCTCATCAAATCGTCGCAGCCGATCAACAACGACCTGGACATCCTCCACAGTTTCCGCTGGGATGCCAAACGCGGCGCGGCCGGGATTTTCCGGGAGCGAACGCCGGCCCGGACGAATCTGGACGGGGAAACCCGTCAATTCGTCAAGAAATATTTCAGCCCGGGCAGTCCCCTGCATTGGGGCCTGTTCGACGCCTCCGCGCCGGATGACCTCCAACACATCAAGGAACTGGAATCACGGCTGGGCTACAAATTTTCGTTTATCCTCCGTTATCAGTCGCTGGATACCGAACCACCCACCGTTCCCCTGGAAAAGGCCCTTGCCGACGGTCGTTTTCTCGAACTGTCGATGGAAACCACCCACAACGAAGAAAACAATGCCCTACAGTCCGGCGGGAAGCGAATCAATCAGGAGCTCATGTACGACATCCTGGATGGGAAATTCGACGAGCACTTCCGGGAATATGCCCGGACGCTGAAACGTTTCGGCCACCCGCTGCTGTTCCGGTTCGACAATGAAATGAACGGCGACTGGTGCTGGTACTCCGCCACCTATGCCGGCAAGGACACGAATATTTACAAAGCGGTCTGGCGGCACGTCCACAGCCTGTTCGATCAGGTCGGCGCCGCCAATGTTCTCTGGGTCTGGAATCCGAACGACCTGTCCTATCCCAATTTCAAATGGAATCAAGCCCTGCTATACTATCCGGGAGACGACGTGGTCGACATCATCGGCCTAACCGGTTATAACGCCGGCGCTTACTTCCCCGGCGAAAAATGGCGGGAGTTTCCCGATATCTACCGGCCACTCTACGCCGATTATTCCACTTGGTTCGACAAGCCCTTCATCATCGGCGAGTTCGGTTCCAACTCCATCGGCGGCGACAAAGTCGCCTGGATCGACCGGATGTTCCGAGAGATGCCCCGATACAACCGTATCAAGGTCGCCATCTGGTGGAGCGGTATCGACTGGGATGAAGCCGGCCGACCCGGCCGCATCTATCTGATGGACGAAAATGCCGCCACCGAAGCGGCGTTTCGCCGTGGACTGAAAAACTACCTGCCGCAAAACTAACAAAGGAGACTGATCTTATGAGCAAACTTGTCGAATGCGTTCCCAATTTTAGTGAAGGCCGTCGCCCCGAAGTCATCGAGGCCATTACCGCCGAAGTCAAAAATATTCCCGGCGTCAAACTGCTGGACGTCAAGGCGGACGCCAGTCACAACCGCGTCGTTGTCACCTTCGTCGGCGAGCCCCAGGCCGCCAAGCAGGCAGCGTTCAACGCCTGCAAAAAAGCCGCCGAACTGATCGACATGGAAAAACATCACGGCGAGCATCCCCGCATCGGCGCGACCGATGTCATCCCGTTCATTCCGGTCAAAAACATGACCATGGAAGAGTGCGTGCAACTGGCGGACGAATTGGCGCAAGAGATCGCCGAAAAGCTGGAAATCCCGGTGTATCTATATGAAGAAGCCGCCAAAATCCCCGCGCGCAAATCATTGCCCGACATCCGTAAAGGCCAGTATGAAGGACTCAAGACCGAAATCAGCAAGCCCGAACGGCAGCCGGACTATGGCCCGGCCCGCCTGCATCCCTCGGCCGGCGCTACAGTGGTCGGCGCCCGTCAGTTTCTCATCGCCTACAATATCAATCTGGACACCAGCGATGTGCAGATCGCCAAGAAAATCGCCAACTGCATCCGGGAGGCGAAGGGTGGTTACCGCTACGTCCGGGCTATGGGCGTCAGCGTTCAGGTCGGCGGCCGCGATGTCGCCCAGGTCACCATCAACATGGTGAATTATCAAGGAACCCCGCTGTTCCGGGTATTTGAAACCGTCAAATCTGAGGCCGCCCGCTACGGCGTCAACGTGATCGGCAGCGAAATCATCGGCCTGACGCCGATGCAGGCATTGCTGGACGTCGCCGAATTTTACCTGCGCCTCGACGGCTTTGACCGAAAACAAGTATTGGAGGACAATTTGTGATGTTAATGACAAAAAGTGTACAGGACTTTATTACGGAGTTGGCTGCCGATACCGCTGCTCCCGGTGGAGGGAGCGCCGCTGCGTTGGCCGGTTGTCTGGGCGCCGCTCTGACCAAAATGGTCTGCAACCTCTCCTTGGATGAAACAAAATTCGGCGCGGCTTTGCCAGAGATTCAAGCCATCCGGACCCAGACCACCGACCTGCTCGGCAAGCTGACCCGTGCGGTCGATGAAGACGCCGCGGCGTTCAACGAAGTCATGGCCGCCTACAAACTCCCAAAAACCACCGAGGAAGAGAAAAAATCCCGTCTGGCCACGATCCAGCAGTCCATGAAACAAGCGGCGCTCCTGCCGCTGGGCGTTGCCGGCGACTGCCTCGAAGTCCTCAAACTCGCCGGTCGCATCCTGCCGATCGGCAACGCCAATGCCGCCAGCGACGCGGCGGTGTCCGGCCTGATGGCCTATGCGGCCTTGCAGGGCGCCCTCTACAACGTGAAAATCAATCTGGGATTCATCAAGGACATCGAATTCTGCCAGGATATCCGCCAGAAGATCGCTGTCATTTCAGACGAGGCAAAAAAAGAAAACACCGCTTTGACTGCGGCGGTGGAAAAAGTCTTGCCATAAAACCTTGTCCCCTTCCCGCTTATGGTGCAAAACAGGATGCCGGTTTTCCGGCATCCTGTTTTTGTATGAAAAGACGTTACACCGTGGCGTCTTCCAGTCCCGAGTCGGCGACAAACAGCACCGTGCCGGGGCTATGCATGGCCAAGTCGATCATCTGGTCAAACTGCGGCGGCATGCCTAAAATGGTGACATCCCCCTGGATCCGCCCCAGATGCTCGCAATAATCGCCGGTCAGCACCCGTACCCGCGTCGATACCGGCAAGCGCGCCTGTTCCACGAATAACTCTAATTCCCCGGTCGTTGCCGCCACCTCCGCCGGGTCGTCAATGACGCGGAAAATCGTCAATGCGGCATCCCAGTTGCGTGTCAACTGCAATGCGGTCAAAACCGCCAGATTCATGTTCGGGCTCCGGTGACGCAGCCACAGGTGCACCGTCTTTTCCTGTCCAAAGGCCAATTTGGGATGGATGTACAAATATAACAGTCCGATATTCAGCGGACGGATCATCTGGTGGATTCGCGCCATACGTTGCTGTTTTTCCGGTTCCCCACTGATCGTGAACAAAATGGAGTTGGGCGGTAAAAAAGAATTCAGCAAGATTTGCAGCGCGGTGTAGAGATGAACTTCAAAAGTATTCTCCCGCGAATGCACCACCATCTTCCGCATGAACAGCTTCTTGTCGCGCAGCGGCTTCAGCAGTTCTTCATATTGCGCCGCCAGCTGGGCATCGCGCAGTTGCGACTGGTGAAATGACAGGAAATATAGCCGACCCGAAGGATATAGAAGATTGCCGACAAAGCGGCTGATACGCCGCAGATCCTCCGGAGTTTCCGCCGGCGCCAGTACGGCCGGTTTCCAGACCCGCGGATGGTACTGCAACGCCAATGTTTTTTGCGCCGCCCATTCCGTAATGGCAGTGAAAAATCCCCCGCGGACATCGCCCCAGGGGGCATCAATCTTGTTTTCCCGCCGCGACAAAATGCTATAGATAAACAGCACCACCATGATCGTGGTCAGCGTAAACAACTTGTCGATCAACAGCATGGTCAGGATACAGCCCACAAATCCCGCCAACGGAACCAGGATAGAGACCTGCAGCCGGGGCCGGAAACTGATGATGCCGCTGCCTTGCTCGATCAAAACGACCAGGTTGATCACCCCATAGGTCGTCAAGAAGAACATCGTCAGCAATTGGGCCAGTTGATCCAGATTTCCGGCCATCAGCACCGCCAGCGACAGCAGAGAAGACACCAACACCGCATTGCGGGGTTCATTGTCGGCCGCCCGTTTGCCGAGAAATCGGGGAAACGGAACGAGCCGGTTTACAGCCAACGCTGCCAATGTTCGCGGCGCCCCCACCAGCGTAGACAGGGCCGACGACAGTGTCGCGCCCAGTATTCCGGCCACGACGGCCGGTTTCCAGGCGGAAAGTTCGAGAATAATCGATGTATTGGCCAGCAGGGCGCTTTCCGGCGCCTGATGGGCAAACCAATAGGCCATCGCGATATATATGACCAACCCTGCAAGAATGGCCGTCAGAGTGCCGAGGATGATGCTGCGACGCGGCGTACGCAATTCTCCCGACATGCTGACGCCGGCCAGGATACCGGTAACCGCCGGAAAATAGATGGCGAAGGTTTCCCAGAATCCGGTCTGGGTATACGCGCCTCGCCAGACCGGTTCGACTACCGGCAGGGACGGCCCGGCAAAAAAGCTGACCAACGAGGCCGCAATGGCCGCCAAGACGAAATATTGGACCCGGAAGGCTAATTGCGCACTTTTCATCGACACCCCTGCGAGGGCGACCCACGTAAGCAAAGAGATCAGCGTCGGGGAGTGCGTCGGAAAAAAGCTGAGCCACAACTCGACAAAACCGATGATATAAAACGCCACGGAAAAAGCCTGCGAAAAATAGAGCGGAATGCCGATGGCGCCGCCGATCTCGAATCCCAGGGAACGGGAAATGATCGCATAGGCGCCGCCGGCGCCGATCTCGATATTGGAAACCGTCGACGCCATCGACAAGGCCGTGCAAATGGTGATGGCATGCGCCATGAGAATGATGGCCAGCGTGTCGATAAAACCGGCGTTGCCAACGACCCAACCCAGGCGAAGATACATGACGACACCGAGAATGGTCAGAACCGTCGGCGTAAACACTCCGTCAAATGTTCGCAACCCTTGCGGATTCACTTCCTTGTCCAAACTCATTCCCCTTTCGCCGCTGGGACAGCCGGAAAAAATCCGTCACCGGGAAGTCGACTCACTCTTCCAGCAGACAAAATCCGCCCTGGCACATTGCCAGCTCTACGTCGGGGTTCTGTTCCATCGGCAGATTGACCCGCGTCACCAGTTGCTGATCGGCGCGCACATAGCGGATTTCATGCACCACGACCCGGAACAGTACTAGCGATGTGGTATCCCGGTTCGGAAACTGCTTTTTCATCTCCGGCAAATCCGCGTACATCATGTCCAGCAACGACCGATACGCCGGATCACCGGGGCGGGTTTCCTCCCGGACCCGGCCGGAAATGGTCAGCACTTCGTCCTGCTTGCCGACCACGCACAACTCGACGCGCGGATTGTTTTTCAGTTCCGCCACCTTCCGGGTGCTAAACGGACTGAACAGCCAGATTCGGCCATCCTGGTCCACATAGGCCCGCATGGGCCGGACCCGGGGGTGCTGGTTATCGTCAATGTTTCCCAAGTAGGCGGTTTCGGATTTCAGCAACTGGATTACTTCCTGCTCATACATGAATCAGCACCTCCAAATTTTTCTCGAATTTTGTTCTCCGTCATCTCCGTTGTCCTTCATTCACTGCTTGAAAAAGGCCTCAATTTGTGGCGCAAATCGGACATACTCGGCATTCGCCTGCTGCATCAATGCCTTGACTGCCGTGCAATCATCCAGCTCCGTTTCCTGTTCCGTATCAAAATCGATCCGCAAAA
>CAZRLN010000060.1:0-16732 GCA_964601085.1 uncultured Veillonellaceae bacterium
CCCACTACCAAGCCCATAGCGGACTTTCACCGCCTAGTTACTGCCCATGCCGGGCGAACACCAAAAATCCCGGCAGCGTGCGGATCCGCACGCTGCCGGGATTTTTGGCAATTCACCTTGGCAAAGACTCAGCCCCGATCAAAGAATGGACTCTTCCCTGATACCGACAAAGGAATGCCATAAGCAATCTTAACTTGATTGTCATCAAACAAATTCAGATTCAAGGCCGCTTTCCCGGCCGAAAACATGATCCGGTTGTCAACGTGATGCGCCGCCGCCACGCTGACTGCTGATCCTATCGCGATTCCGAGGTCGCCAATGCTAATCGCGCACAATCCACTGTTTCTGATATTCTCCTCGCAATCCTTATAGCCGCAGAAACCGCAAGGTTTCGTCCCCAAAGGCTTGACCCTCTGCCCCAGGATCAGAACAACCGGCGCTTTGTCGACATTGCCGGCGTCCCGTTCAAAATGCGGCAATCCGCCATCTTCCTTTAATATCCGACGCATTTCGGCGGCCAATTGGTCTTTGGCTTTGGCCCGAACGGCGATGACCGCCAAATTGTCGACCCCTTTACCTTTGGGGGCTGTCCGCGCCGCCAACGCCATTAGTTCTACTACCCCATCCAACGCTCTGGCTTCCATTTCAGCGCTCTTGGTAATCATTTCGTTCCACTCTCCCTTCTTATCATGCAAGTTTTGCAACAGAGACTCCCGTTCCACCCTGGTTGATTTCGCCAATAGTCACGCTCTTCACGCGCGGATGCGACATCAGATAGGCACGAACCCCCTTGCGAAGAGCGCCGGTTCCCTTGCCGTGAATGATCGACACCGAGTCCAGCCCGGCCATGATGGCGTCGTCAATGTACTTATCCAAAACATAAGCGGCTTCTTCGTTGTTCAGGCCGCGAATATCGATCTCGCGCGATACGGTTGCCGATTGTTCGATACTGGACGTTTTGGGCGAATACTCCTTAGCCGCGGTACTTTTTTGCGCCGATTTTTTTAGCACCCGGCATTGTGTGACCGGAACCACCGTCTTGAGGGAACCAAGTTGCACAGTGGCCGATTCGCCGTCCACCGACAGAACCGTTCCCTGCTGGCCGAGCGTTTCCACCAGAACAACCGCACCGGGCACCAACTTTGCCTGATCGCCGGTGGCGAATTGCGGTGATACGGCTGACAACGTCAACGGATTCAGTTCACTGATTCGTTCCCTGATTTTACGACGCGCGCCTTCGATGCTGCTTTGCATGGAAGCGTGCTGCGCCATGGAAAAATGCTGTTTCAATTCACTGATGACCGACTCCGCTTCCAGACGAGTCTGGCGCATCAGTTCATCGGCATCGGTGCGCGCTTTGCCCAAAATATCGCGTTTTTTGCCTTCCCAAAGCTGTTTTTCCTTTTCAATCGTCTGCCGCAGGCGCAGCGATTCCAGCCGCAAGGCTGCGGATTCTTCCCGTTCCCGCTCACTGGCCCGCTTATGCTCTTCCATCGCCGACAGGACCGTTTCGAATTTTTGATGCTCGCCGCCGGTTAGCGATCGGGCCCGTTCCACGATCTGCACCGGTAATCCCAACCGTTGCGAAATGGCGAAGGCGTTGCTGCTGCCGGCCACACCGATCAACAACCGGTAGGTGGGGCGCAGGGTTTCCAGATCGAATTCCACCGAAGCGTTGGCAACCCCCGGATGCGTATAAGCGAAGGCCTTCAATTCGCCATAGTGGGTGGTCGCCACCGTGCGGATTCCCTGCTCGTGAAGGTGTTCCAGGATTGCCATGGCCAAGGCGGTCCCTTCCTCCGGATCGGTTCCGGCGCCGATTTCATCGATCAGGACCAGACAATTCGGCGTGACTTGGGACAGTATCCGGACCAGGTTCGTCATATGGCCAGAGAATGTGCTCAGCGATTGCTCGATGCTCTGTTCATCGCCAATATCAGCGAATATATCCGAAAATACCGCCATCTCGGATTCCGGCGCCGCCGGTACAAACAGACCGGATTGCATCATGAGGGTCAGTAATCCCAGCGTTTTCAGAGCTACGGTCTTGCCGCCGGTATTGGGTCCGGTGATCAGGAGGGTGTCGAACTCGCCGCCGATCTGCATATCAATCGGCACAACCGACGCAGCGGAAATCAACGGATGGCGCGCCTGTCGCAAGTTCACCCGGCCGGGGCCGGCAAAGAACGGTCTCACGCCACGCATGTCCAGGGCCAGACGAGCTTTGGCGAAAACAAAGTCCAGCTGGGCCAAAATATCGCAGTTTGATTCGATGACGTCCGCTTGTGTGGAAACATGAACGGACAGCGCCAGCAGTATTTTCTCGATCTCCGCCTGCTCCGAGGACAACAGGCCTTTTAAATCATTATTTAAGTTGACCAACGCCATGGGTTCGATAAAAACTGTCGCGCCGCTGGCGGACTGGTCATGCAAAATGCCGGGAAATTGATGCCGGTATTCCTGTTTGATCGGAATCACATAACGATCGCCCCGCATCGTGTACAAAGCATCCTGAAAAAATGTCCGATACTGGCAGGATCGCAAGATGGAATCAAGTTTATCCTTGACGCGCCCCTGCAGAGTGCGAATCTCGCGTCGGACCTGTCCCAGCTTGTCGCTGGCTTCGTCTTTGACCGTGCCGTTATCGTCAATTGCCTTTTCAATGGCGAATTCGGTAGCCCGCAGCACCATCAGTCCGGATGCCCACCCCTGCAATGCTTCCACAGGATCCGGCAGGTCAGCGAAAAACGCCTTCATCAAGCGCGCCGCCCGAAGTGTCGAGCTGACAGCAAGGAGTTCTTCGCCGGACAGCCCGCCGCCAACGCGAGCCCTTCCCAAAATCGAGCGTAAATCCTGAATTCCACCGAAGGGAACCGCTGAGTTTTGTCGCACCACGGATACAGCATCCGCGGTCAGATCCAGTTCCCCTGAAACCTGATCAGGTTCAGCGACTGGCTGCAACTTCTCCGCCAATTCGCGCCCGCGCCGGGTTGACGTGTACTCAGTCAGACGAGCGATTACTTTCGAATATTCCAATGTTTTTAATGCGGATGGGTCCATTGGGTTCTCCTTTGTTTCTTTTTACAACACGCCGCGGAAATAATGGCCGCGCGTAATATCTTCATGCTCGGCGGCATCGATCTCAGCGGCGGAAAGGCCGTCCGAGCCGGCATCAATGGCCCGTCGGTACAATGTAGTTATTTTCTCCAGATAGGCCGGATTCATCTGGCAGCCTTCCACGCGCAACCGGGAGATCCCGGCCTGGGATAAGCGATGGACATGCGGTAGCATGGACAGCTCCTTGCCGTTCAGAATATGCATCCGGCAGGAGTCGTCGCTGATGACCTGAAAATATTCGCCTTTCCGGTCCTGCAGACGGTATTCGCCCTGTTTGCACACTCCGGTGCAAGGATTCCCGTCCCGTTCGCCCAGGTACGCCCCCAAAGCGCAAAACTCCGAAATCATCAATGTGAGTCGTCCGTGCACCAGGCATTCCAAGGGTAAAATCTGTGCCTGCCCAAGTTTTTGGACTTGCACCATTGTCAGCTCCGGGGACAGAGTGGCGCTGACGGCTCCCTGCTCACGAACAAACTCCAGGGCCTCCGAATTAAACAGATTCATCGGATAGTCAGCATGGATCTTTAGATCCGGATATTCCTTCGCGCGGGCCAGCGTACCCGCTGTTGCAACGCAGACGGCATCCGGGCGCATTTCAGCGAACCAGCCGATCCGACGGTCAACTTCTTCGCTGCCGCACTCCCGGACGATCCGGGGCAGGCAGAAAGCGATCCTTTTTCCAGCGCCTCGTACCATCGATAAAAAATCCGCGTAATCATCCTGTCGATACAAACCGTCATGAAAGCGTTCGCCGCTGATCAGCAGCCAATCGGCCCCGCCAGCGAGCGCGGCTTTGGCCTGCTCGATGGTATCGACTTTAACCGAAAGGTCTGGTCTGAATGCTTTCTCCCCATTCCGGGACACGGGATCGGCTGCCGCAGCCTTGACAACAACCTTCGCTATTTCCGGCAGCGACGGCCGGGTAAATCCAGCCAGCCGCAGTGTTTCGAGGTGATCAACGGCTCGCCGTCGGGCGTCATTGATTTCCGAAACCGGCACCATTACTTCGCCTTCAATTTGCGGGGAGAACTCTTCCAGCCGAAACGGGGTATTCCCCAAGCGGGAGCATTGCACTTCCAACGCTTCCGGTGTCAGCGGACGATTACGGGCAGCCTGTCCGGCTTGTTGCGTTTGCGCCACCCCGACATTGCCCTGACGGTCACGGATTTCAATTTTCAACGGTTGTCCCACGGCAGCCCAAACGTTCATCGCAACCGGGATCCGTCGACGGGCATACGGTTTGTTGAACCAGGACCTGGCCTTGTCCGTCAATCGGGCGTCAAAGGTCTTGAAGACCCGGTCGCCGGGACGAACCTGCTCCGGGCACGGAATGGATACTTCTTGCGTTGCCCCGGCTTCCGTGACGGAGACATCCTCCACCCACAATTCGCGGACTTCGACATTGACCCGTCCGCCAACCTTGACCCACGCTTCAACAATGTCACCGACCGCCAACGGGCCTTCCAATTTCAGGACCAACCGCCGCTCACGCGGCAGGTAGCGGACGACCCGGCCAATTAACACGCCCCGGTTGTTGGGACGACGGTCGCTCATCATCTCCTGCGAGTTTTTGCCAAATAAATGAGCCGTGGTGAAACCCCGGTTAAAAATTTGTTCCAGTTCCCGTAAATCTTCCGGAGGTGTCCGGTAATTCGCCGGATCGGCATAAGCCCGGTCAATAGCCCGCCGGTAGGCATCCACCACAACCGCCACATATTCGGCACGCTTCATTCGTCCCTCAATTTTCAGACTGGCCACTCCGGCCTCGATGTATTTCGGCAGAACCTCGATCGTCTGAAAATCTTTCGGACTCAACAGATATTCGCCAATGCCCAGTCCATTCAAGACATCCTGCCCCTTCGGATCCGTCAGCTTATAAGGAAGCCGGCATGGTTGGGCGCAACGGCCGCGATTACCGCTTCGGCCGCCAATCATGCTGGACATCAGGCACTGTCCGGAGTAGCAGATGCACAATGCGCCGTGAATAAAAGTCTCCACTTCGCAACGAGCTCTCTTGCAGATTCCGGCGATTTCCGCCAACGACAACTCCCGGGACAAAATGACCCGGTCAAAGCCATAATCGGCCAGCAAATTCACGCCTGGCAAATCATGGACTGTCATCTGGGTGCTCGCGTGAAGCGGCAACTTGGGCGCTGCAAGCTTTGCCGCCCGCGCCACGCCCACATCCTGCAGGATCGCAGCATCAACCCCAATATCATACAGATCGCGAAGATAGTGCCGCAATGCCGGCATTTCCGAGTCATCGACCAGCGTATTCACTGTGACAAACACCCGGACGCCAAATAAATGAGCCTGCCGGACAGACGGGGCCAGTTCCTCAAGGGAAAAGTTCGGAGCGTATTGCCTCGCTCCGAACTGTTGCCCGCCAAGATAAATTGCATCCGCGCCGCATTCCAGCGCTGCCGTAAAAGCTTCCCGATTTCCGGCCGGGGCCAATAATTCGATCATGGTTTCATTCCTTATCCTTTATTATCTGACTTGTTTGACCATCGCCAACAACTGTTGATAATCTTCCTGCAGTCGCAGATACTCTTCGGTCAGGTTGAGTCCGGCCAAAACCGCGGTTTTCGCTGGGGACAGACTGGGATAGGTACGTTCGGTCTGACGCAGCCGTTCATCAAACAGCGCTGCGACTCTTTGCACGCGTTCCGGCTCGGTATCGCCGCGAATTGTATAACTTTCCCCACCGACAGTAATGGTTACCCGATATCGTCTTTTTTCCATCTTGTCCCTCCGCGAAAGCAGGTTAATACAGGCCGATCCTGTAATCTGTTATATGTTTCGCTTTTTTCTTTCATTATTCCTGCGTCGCCGCCGGAAAAAAAGATGACCGGGAGAAAGCCCGGCCATCCCTGTCAATCTTGACGCCGCAAGAATCTAGCTGCGAAGTTTCGCGCCGAATTTTTCCGCCAAATGTTCGATCAGGGAGCGGAATGGCGCCTCTACCTCTTCATCGGTCAGGGTACGATCCGGCGAACGGAAAATCAACGAGAACGCCAGACTCCGGGTTCCCTTTTCCACCCTTTCGCCGGCATAAACGTCAAACAGGTGCGAGTCCGCCAACAGCGGACCGGCGGCGATTCGAACTTCAGACATTACTGACGCCGCTGGAATCTGGTCCGACAAGACAATGGCCAGATCGCGACTGATCGCCGGATATTTGGGGATTGCGGCGTATTGTTGGGAAGCTGCGATCGCAAGGGCGCCGACTTCCGAAAGATTAACCTTGAATACAAAAACTGGCCGCGAAATGCCGAATGCTTCCTGGACCGCCGGGTGCAAAGCGCCCAAAGTAGCCACTGTTAGGCCATTTACGGTGATTTCCGCCTGTTTGCCGGGATGAAGCCATGGCGCCGTGGATGCCTGAACAGTCCATTTGCCAATTCCCAGGCCGCTCAACACAGTCTCGACAACGCCCTTCGCATCGAAAAAATCGACCATATCCCGACTGTGGCACCATTCAGTTCCATCGCGCCGCCCCACCATCGCGCCGCACAGCCAGAATACCTCCTCTGGATGACAAGTCAGAGGTAGACTATGCGCATGGTGGGTCGATCCGATTTCGTACAGCTTGAGATCTTCGTTCTTCCGGGAAAGATTGCGGGCAACCGTATCTACCAATCCTGCCATCAGGGTGGTCCGCAAAATTGGAAATTCATCTGTAATCGGATTGAGAATGGGAATTGCATTACGCAACGGACTATCATCCGGCAATCGCAGACGGTCAAAAAAGTCCGGGTGGGAAAAACTAAACGACAAGGTTTCATAGAACCCCTGACCAGTCATAATATCCCGAGCTGCATCCATTGCGCTTCGCGCCGTCGGCGCTCCACCGGCGTGAATCGGGCCCACGGGCCGAGTCGAAGGAATATTGTCATAGCCAAAAATCCGTGACACTTCCTCGGCGATATCCACCGGTCCGGTAACATCCTGTCGCCAGGTCGGCGCCGTCACGCTGATCAATTCGCCAGAGGCTTTCACCGTGAACTCCAATTTTTCCAGAATATCAACCATCGTAGCCGCTGGAATTTCAGCCCCAAGATAACGATTGATCCAGTCGGCGGTAAAGTCGAACCGGGCAGGTAAGACGGCCCGGGGATACACGTCGATCATCCCTGGAACCACATCGCAGGCACCCATATCCACCAACAACTGCGCCGCCCGATCCAAAGCCAGGGGGATCGCGGCGACATCCACGCCGCGTTCAAAACGGCCGGATGCTTCCGATCGCAGCCCCAGTCCCCGTGACGTCCGACGAATGTTGGGGCCGTAAAACGCGGCGGCTTCCAGTAAAACCGTCCGTGTCGAAGCGGAAATCTCCGTAGCCAGACCGCCCATAACACCCGCCAGTCCTACGGGTTGCACTGCATCCGCAATCACGAGCATGTCCGGCGTCAGTTCCCGTTTAATATCGTCCAGCGTCGTCAATTTTTCGCCTTCCATGGCTTTTCGGACAATGATGCTATGTCTCGCCAAAAGATTATAGTCATAGGCGTGCATCGGCTGTCCCATTTCCAACATGACAAAATTGGTGACATCGACCACATTGCTGATGGGACGCATGCCGGCGGCTTGCAGGCGATGTTGCAGCCACAGCGGCGACTCGCCGATCCGGACATTGGTCAGGATTCTGGCGCAGAAACGTTTGCACAAGTCCGGATCCTTGATCTCGACGGAAGCCATCTCCGTTGCCATCCCCTGACCTTTTTCCTGCAATGTCTGCATTGGACGCCTGGCTCGATTGCCAACAAGCACGCCGATTTCGCGCGCCAAGCCCACCATGCAGAAGCAATCGGCCCGGTTGGCGGTGAGTTCAAATTCCATGATTGCTTCATCCATACCCATGATGGGACGAATGTCTTGGCCTAATGGCGTTTCGTCCGGCAAAACGTAAATTCCGTCCCGTTTCTCCGGAGCAATGATCTTCGTATCGCCCAGAATTTCTTCCGCCGAACAGAGCATTCCTTCCGAGGCAACGCCACGAAAATCGGTCGGTTGAATAATCTTTCCGCTGGCCAGCACTGCATCGGCCAATGCGACCGGGACGATTTGTCCGGGTCGAACATTGGTCGCCGCTGTAACGATTTTAACAAGCCGGTCGCCGAGATCCAGAATGCACACCGACAGTCTGTCGGCATTCGGGTGCGGATCCACGCTGCGAATCTTTCCCGTCACAATGTTTTTCAATCCCTGGCAGGGGCGTTCAATCCCTTCCACCGGAATTCCCGCCATCGTCAGCCGGTCGCCCATGACTTCCGGTGAATCTTCAAATTGCACATAATCTTTCAGCCATTTGACTGGTGCGCGCATATCGCAATTCCTCCTTAGAAACGGCGCAGGAAGCGCACGTCATTTTCATAGAACAACCGCAAATCGTCGATCCCGAAGAGTAACATGGCAATGCGTTCGACGCCCATGCCAAAGGCAAATCCGCTGACTTGGGCAGGATCGTATTGGCTCATTTCGAGCACCCGGGGATGAACCATCCCGGACCCCAGGATCTCCAACCATCCCGTTCCCTTGCAAACGCGACAACCGCTGCCTTTGCAGATCACACAGGAAATGTCCACTTCGGCGCTGGGTTCCGTAAACGGAAAATAGCTCGGCCGGAATCTGACCTTTACTGTGTCGCCAAAAATACCCTGACAAAACATCTCCAGGGTTCCCTTCAGGTCGGAAAAACGGATGTTTGGACCGACGACCAGCCCTTCGACCTGCTGGAACATTGGCGAATGCGTAGCGTCATAATCCCGCCGGTAAACCTTTCCAGGCGCAATCATGCGGATCGGCGTATTTGGCGTCTTGGCCTGCATCGTCCGCACCTGCACCGGCGAAGTATGAGTCCGCAATAAAAATTGATCGGTGATGTAGAAGGAGTCCTGCATGTCGCGGGCCGGATGGTCTTGCGGCAGATTCAGCGCCTCAAAATTATAATAGTCGCTTTCGACTTCCGGACCTTCCTCAATATCAAAACCCATCCGCAGGAATACCTGTTTAATACGATCCAACGTCAGCGTTAACGGATGACGCCGTCCTGGTTCCCGGCTGCGTCCCGGCAACGTGACGTCAATTTTTTCTTCTTCCAGCCGTCGGTTCAGTTCCGCTTCTTTCAGCGCCTGTTGTTTACTCTGAAGTTCGTTTTCGAACTCCAACCGCAGATCGTTGACCAACTGGCCGATCCGCGGCCGAACGGACGCACTGACCGAACCAAGGCTGCGCAACACGGCGGTTAGCTCGCCTTTCTTCCCCAGAACCTTTACCCGCAGATCATTGATTGTGCTGGCGTCCAACGCCTGTTCCAGTTCATGGAACGCCGTTTCCCGAATTCGTTGCAATTCTTTTTCCATGTCGTCCCCTCTCCTTCAGTCCGCAGCTATCTCAAAATAAAAAGACCTTCGGCCCCGACAGGGGCGAAAGTCCAATTCGCGGTACCACCCAAATTTATCACTCGCTGCCCTTAACGCAGGCAATACGGTCGATCTACCCACTTTTGCGGCTCAATCGGACCCTCTGGAGTGAACTTCCGCAACTGCCGCCACAAACCGCTGCTCTCAATCCACGGCAACGGTTCCCTGTCCTGTGCGCAACCGGCGTACTCTCTCCATCATCGGTTTTCCATTCTTCAAGCAGACAATCCCTTTAATCGCCGATATACAAGATATGCGGCAATGGAACCTGTCGCTTCAAATAGCTTCCAATAAAAATCAGCTGTTTCCAAACCGCAACACTTCCTTTCCGAGGCATGCGTCCGGATCAGTTCACGTTACGGGAAAATTATAACATATTGCAACAGATTATGACAAGGTCCAACCTTTTTGCCGCGCTGCCTCAAACAAAATAATTGCGGCGGCGGAAGCCACATTCAAGGATTCTGCCCGACCTAGGATCGGAATCTTGATATTGGCCAACGCCCGGTGTCGAAACTCCGCCCCCACTCCGCCCCCCTCATTGCCGAACACGATGGCGCAAGGCGCCGACAGATCGGTTTCTGCGTACACATTCGCCGCTTCGGCGCCAGCAACATAGAGCGCCAGCTGATGTCGATCACAAAATGACAGGCATTCAGGGATCGGCATTCTTAAAACCGGCAAGTGAAACAAAGAACCCATGGTCGCCCGGGTCGTCTTGCCGCCATACAGATCCGCGCACTCTGGAGTCAAAATCACACCGGCAGCCCCTGCGGCATCCGCCGTTCGGATAATCGTGCCGACATTCCCCGGATCCTGCAGCGAATCGAGGATCACCCACAAAGGCGATCCTGTTGGCCGCGAGTCTGGCGGAAAATTTTGCTGTTGTCGCACAACCGCTAAAATGCCCTGGGGATTCTGCGTGTCACTGATTTTCCGGTACAAGGATTCTGGCACGGAAAGCACCGAACAGCCTTGCCGGATCAATTCTTCCGCTAAGAGCTGAATCCGCAAATCTTCTTGATAGCTTTCATCGGCGACAACTGCAAAATCAACGCGCCAGGCGGCAGTAACAGCTTCCTGGACAAAACGCAGGCCTTCGACGACAAACAGCCCAGTTTCATCCCGCCGTTTTTTTTGGCGCAATGCCGCGGCCAATTTGACAAACTCATTGTCCGGGCTGACGACTGTCCGCATCATCCGAGACTTTCCAAGCGTTTGATTCCTTCCGTGGAACCAATCACGATCAATATATCGCTTTCCTGGATCTGTTCATTGGGTTGGGGCGGCACAATCAAGTGGTCGATGCGTTTGATCGCCACGACGTTGACACCGTATAGCGCCCTCATATTCGCCTGTTGCAAAGTTTTTCCGGACAATACGCCGGGAACGGTCACCTCAACCAGGCTCAAATCCGGGGAGAGTTCAATATAATCAAGTACATTCGAAGAAATCAGGCTATGCGCCACTCTTTGCCCCATGTCACGCTCCGGATACACGACCCGGTCCGCGCCGATTTTTTCCAACATTTTACCGTGCAACGAATTCCGGGCTTTGGCGATAATATAAGGTACCCCCATCTCTTTAAGCAACAGGGTGGTGGCCACGTTCGCCTGCACATCCTCGCCGATCGCCACAACAACGGCGTCAAAATTTCGCAACCCCAAGGCGTGCAAAGAGTTTTCCTCGGTCGTATCCGCCTGAACCACATGGGTAACTTGATCGCTTAGCCGCTGAACCTGTTCATCACTGGAATCAATCGCAAGCACATCGTGCCCAAGTGATTGGAGAGTAAGCGCCACACTTGTCCCAAAACGTCCCAGACCGATTACCGCGAACTGTCGCTTTGTCTCTTTCATGGAATATCCTCCTATCCAATGATGATTTTTCCGTCAGGATATTGGATCTGTGCCTTGCGGCTGCGCATGGCAATGGCCAGCACCAGTGTCACCGGCCCCACCCGCCCCGCGAACATTGTGAGAATCAACCAAACCTTACCGGCGTTGGATAACGTTGGGGTAATCCCCGTTGACAATCCAACCGTACCGAATGCGGACGTCACTTCAAACAGAACACTGATAAAACTGAAATGCTCGGTGATAGTCAATGCCATCGTGACAATGACGACCAACATGAACGCGATTAGCAGAATGGAAAAAGCTTTATAAATCACCGCTTGGGGAATCCGTCTACCAAAACATTCGGCATCGCTTCGCCCCCGTATCAAGGACCAGATGGCAAGCATCAGCACGGCCGCCGTGGAAGTTTTGATTCCGCCGCCGGTCGATGCGGGAGAAGCGCCAATAAACATAAAGAGTATCAACAAAAATAGCGTTCCGTCATATACCTTGGATATGTCGATCGTATTAAATCCTGCAGTACGCGAAGTAACCGACTGAAACATACTTCCCAAAATACGGCTCTGAGCACTCAAAGGTTTCAAAGTGTCCGGGTTGGCGTACTCAAACATATAAAACAGAATACTGCCAGTCAATATTAAAGCGCCCGTCGTAACCAAGACAATTTTGCTATGCATCGATAATCTTCCAAAAGAACGGCAAGTCCAGATATCATGTAAAACAGCGAAACCGATGCCCCCCAGTACAATCATGCACATTACGGTGAGATTCACAACCGGATCGCTGACATAAGCGGAAATCCCGCTAAAAGGTCCATGCACCGAACCGAAAAGATCAAAACCGGCATTGCAAAAGGCGGATATTGCATGCCAATAACCGAAATAAATACCCTTCATCCCCAATTCCGGATACCAGCGAAACGCGAGAATCGTACCGCCAACGAATTCAATCAACACGGTCACATGAATAATATATATCATCAAACGAACGATCCCGGACACCGACAATTGGTTCAACGCCTCCTGCATCAGCAGGCGTTCTTTCAGTCGAATCTTTTTGCCAATCAGCAAAGCGAATAAGGTAGACATCGCCATGATGCCGAGCCCGCCAGCTTGAATCAACAAAATAATCACTGTGTGTCCAAATGATGAATAATGAGTCCCCGTATCTACGACAACAAGCCCGGTGACACATACAGCCGAGGTTGCGGTAAACAATGCATCGATAAAGGGCGTACCTTGTCCCGATTGGGAGGCGACAGGCAATGTCAGGAGAAGCGCCCCCAGAAAAACCAGTCCGGCAAACCCGAGCGCCAATACCTGATAAGGTGTCAATCGCCATTGTGAAAGATCCATAAGATTGGCGACGCTTTTATTCCTTTCCAGCAAATCCACCGCGAATTCATCTCCCATTACGCTTTCCAATATCTTCCGAAATTTAATCGACTATTATTATAGCGGTTTTTCCACCTCTTCGCCATAGACAAAAACCGCCATCTGTATTATACAGCTGACGGTTTTCCGGATAAACTGCAAGGTTTGGCCTGTTTTATATCGCCCGGCTAATACAATCGAAGTTCAGCATGTATTTGCGAACCAAGTCCTTCACACCTCTTTTGACGGATGTCATCAAATGAATATAATTAGCCGTTGGCGCTTTCGCCAGCTCCATTTTCAATCGTTCAGCAGCCGACAGGGACATGTCGGTCGCAATGTTGATCTTGGAAATCCCATTGTCGATCACCAATCGGCAGTCTTCGCGGCTTAATTTCGAACCGCCGTGAAGCACCAGCGGAACATCGACCAGATTATTTAGTTCCGCCAATCGCATGATATTGAGGCCACCGGTCACTTTTGCCGCGCCATGATTCGTCCCGACCGCAACCGCCAGCGCATCGATTTTGGTTCTTGTCACAAAATCCGCTGCGACTTCCGCCGAAACCGGCTCACTAGATGTTAATCCGGTTGTCGCATCGCATTGACCAATATAGCCCAATTCGCCTTCGACGGAAATGCCGAGGGAATGGGCTATACGGGTAATTTCCTTTGTTTTTTTCAGGTTATCGGCCAAAGACAACGATGAACCATCGAACATCACCGAAGTGAAGCCCCACCGAACCGCTTTCATCACCCCTTCGTACGTGTGCCCATGATCCAGATGCAGGGCGACAGGCACCGAAGTCCGCTGTGCTGAACGGGCCATGGCGGCGGCCAGGGTATCCACGTCCACAAACTTGAAGAGCCGTTCCGCGATTCCAAGCACCAGCGGAGCCTTCAGTTCTTCCGCCACCTCCACCACGGCGCCCAGAGTCTCGAAGTTGAACACGTTGAACCCGCCGACTGCATATTTTCGTTTTCGGGCATCCTGCAATACTTGTCGCAAGGTTACCAAAGCCAATGGAAACTCCCCCTTGTGTTAATTTTATGTTAATTTAAATATTCGATTGTTCTGACAAAAAAACCTCTGTAATTTTCTTGAAAATCAAAAAAAACTCCTGCCATTTTAAGCAGGAGTTTACACTTGGAAATAATGCAACGAAAATATTACTCTCAGGAAATCTTTGCTTTGGCGGCATCCACCAATTTAGTAAAGGCAGCCATATCACTGACAGCCAAATCGGCGAGAATTTTGCGATTTACGGCAATACCAGCCTGGTGCAGGCCATACATGAATTGGCTGTAGGAAATTCCATTCATACGGGCCGCCGCATTGATCCGGGCAATCCAGAGACGACGGAAATCGCCTTTACGGGCCCGACGATCATTACGGGCGTACCAGAGAGCCTTCATTACGGTTTCATTCGCTTTGCGATACTGGCGGCGGCGGGCTCCACGATAGCCGGAAGCCAGTTTCAGTATTTTCTTATGGCGTGCGTGCGCTGTCACGCCTTTTTTCACTCTTGGCATTATAGGGGCCTCCTTTCAAAACTGTGTTTGTTATGCGTAGGGCAGCATCTTGACGACGCGTTCATGATCCGACTTGCTGACCAATCCGGCTTTACGAAGATTGCGTTTGCGTTTCGGCGTTTTCGATTCCAGGATATGGCTGTGGAATGCCTTCGAGCGTTTGAACTCTCCAGAACCGGTTATGCGAAACCGTTTTGCAGCGCTGCGGCGAGTCTTCATTTTCGGCATGTCTATTCCTCCTTTTTTTGTGACGCGGCGGCAGGTTGCGCCACGGCGTTTTGGGAATGAGCTCCCTGCTTCGCGGGTGCTTGCTGCACCTTGGCCGGCCGGGGCGTCAAAATCATGAACATATTTCTTCCCTCGATTTTCGGCTCACGTTCCACGATGGCCGGTTCTTTCATTTCGTTGGCCATTCGCACCAAAATCTGGCGCCCCAATTCGGGATGGGCGAGCTCGCGGCCCCGGAACATAATGGTGACTTTCACCTTGTCGCCGTCCGCGATAAACCGTTGGGCGTTTTTCTTCTTCACTTCATAGTCATGGTCCTCAATATTAGGACGCAATTTGACTTCTTTCAACGTGATAACTTTTTGTTTCTTTTTAGCTTCTTTATCACGTTTTTGCTGTTCAAACCGAAACTTGCCGAAATCCATGATCCGGCAGGCAGGCGGTTTAGCATTCGGAGCGACTTCCACCAGATCCAGTTGCTGATCCGCAGCCATCTGGAGAGCATCGCGCAGATTCATGATGCCCAACTGTTCATTGGTCGCGCTAACCACGCGCACTTCTCTGGCCCGAATTTCCTCGTTGATCCTCAGTGTTTCTTTACTAATTGTCTCTCACCTCTCTCATTTTATTGAAATACAAAAGCGGATGGATTGCTCCACCCGCTACCGACATCAAAACATCACATATCCATGGATGTTACGTCCGAAGACCTTACCAACAGCCTACGCGTCGTAAGGTGAGAAGCGGATGGCTTCTACTTGCGTGTTACATATTATCATTCATTGCCGGTCAAGTCAACACTTTGGATCACAAAATACCATACCCGTCACAAACGATCGGACGACTACGCCGTCTGCGCCATTTCCTGCGCCCAGGCATCCAGCCCTTTCAAAGTCGCTTCCTGCGTCAGCCTGCTGATTTCCGGCAACTCACCGCCCCAAGCCTTCTCGGCGGCGGCGTAACCGTCCTCAACCGCCTTTTTCAGCAATTCGACCTTCGACGGATCGCCGCCGGCAAGTGCTTTCGCGAAAGCAATCGCCCGCTCGGAAGTCTGTTTTACTCCCCAGAACCCGTCCTCGGCAATTTCCTGTTGCGCTGTCAGACGCGTGCTTTCATCCACTTCCAGGTTCTGATAAAATTCTTTGAGCTTTCCGTCGTACTTCTCCAAAATCCGGTCATAGCTTAGTCCCTTTGATTCGCCGAATTTCAAGCTTTGCGTGGAAAAAAGATTTTCGACCGTTGCCTTCAGCGACGCAAATTTTAGTTCAACCTGCTGCGAGATTTCACTGAGGGTTGCAGTATCCCGCGTGTAGGTCTTCACACTTTCACTCTGCGGCGCCGATTTTTCATAGACAGCTGCTTCACCGGTCGCAGCTGCCTTCTGTTTGGCGTCAGCGCCTACAGCATTTGCGGATTTTGACGAAACACCGTTAGCACTTGCGGACACATTTTGATTCGATCCCTGAATCGACGAAATGGCCATTGAAATCATCCTCCTTGATGCATTTCTCGGGGAAATCCCCTTTAAATCATTATCGATTTTTTTATCGTCTTTTATAAGTCGAATTTGTCCTTGCCGAACTTTTCTCGGGTCAAAGGATAATACAGCCGATCTTCTTGCAACATACGGGCAATAACCACATCATCCACAAGGAAGGAAACAAAACTCGACAATTTGGTCTTCCCGCCCTGATAACTTTCTCTCAGGGTTGCTGCCTTTGTCAGCAGTTCGCGATGAATCCGACGGTGTTCCTCAACTTTCGGATAGCCAATTTGTTCCAATAGTAGCTCTTCAAATTCAAAGTGACTCGCCAGTTCCCGCAACAAGCTTGCGAGCAGAGTCAGGGCGTCATCCGGCTTTGCATGAGGATTTAGCGCCACAGCAAAATATTCATTGGCCATCGCAAATAGCATTCGATGTTGAACATCGATCTCCGGTTGCCCGCTTTCCCATTCCGTAACCCATTGCAGATGCAACGGCGCCGTGGAAGATTGCACCAAACCGTGGCATACAGTGCAATTGCGGCCGGTTTTCTTTGCCTGATACAGCGCATCGTCAGTCCGTTTGTACCAATCCGCAAATTCTTCGCCAATGGCTCGTTCAGCAACTCCGAAACTGGCAGTTACAATGCCGGCCGAAGGGTGAGATTTCTCCGAGAGTCGAACCCTGATTTTCTCTGCGGCGGCAACTGCC
>CAZRLN010000061.1:0-16669 GCA_964601085.1 uncultured Veillonellaceae bacterium
CGGCTGGCGATCTCCAGGGAAAGCTCCGCCGCATCGGCGCTGTGGGATTCCCGGGAGGACTGGATGTCCTTGATGATAATGATAAAAATGATAGTCCCGATAACAGTAACAACCGTCGTTGGAATCGCGATGGCTTTTTCCAATGATACCGCCGCCTCAAACGGCTTGGCGAACAGAATGACCATTGATTTTTGAACGAACTCGCCCGCCAGCGCCAGCACGGCTCCCGCTTTCCAGTCCAGACGATTGATTCCAAGCCGCTGTCGGGCAAACCCGGCCATCAGTCCGCCTATGACCGCCGAGATGCCGCATACTTCAGCGGTAAAGCCGCCCAATAAATAGCGATGCATCCCGCTGATCACGCCCACTGTGCCGCCCACCCACGGCCCCCCCATGATGCCGCCGATCAGGGTCCCGACCAGACGGGTATTGGCCAGTGCATCTTCGACTGGAATGCCGTGATAGGTGCCGATAATGGATAGTGTGGCAAAAATCGCCACAAGCATCAAAAAATTTTGCGGTCGTTCTGGATGGTAAACACACTGCGTAATATATTTATTTCTGCCAAAAAGGTAAGCGGAGCTGGCGATCAAGGCTGCGTCGCCCAGTAAATCAAGCAGCATGGATTAACCTTCCTCCTTGAAAATCGAATGTCTTACAGGAAAGAGCTGTGCTACCGGATCCGGCCGCGTTTCAGGGAAAAATAGATACCGGCCATCGACAGGGCCGTGAAAATGATCAGCACGTTGCGGGTACTAACCAGCAACATAGCAGCGGAATCCGCGCCGATAGCCTGCCGTCCGCCATTCATCGCCATGATCAGCGCCACGATCGACATGCTAACAGCTTGCCCCACCATTCGCATAGTCGCCAGCGCAGAAGCGGCGGTTCCATATTTTTCTTTGCCGACCGACCCCATGATGGCATTGTTGTTCGGCGATGAAAAAAAGGCGAAACCCAGGCCGATCAGGGCCAACTCGGCCATAATCACCGGCAGCGTCGTCGCGCGACTAACAAAAATGAAGAAAAAAAGGCCAATCGTTGTCATGGCCATGCCGGCCGAAGCCACTATACGCGGCTCGACCCTGTCGGACAGCCGCCCCGCGAACGGAGAAAATACGGCCATCAAAGCCGGTTGGGAAAGCATAACCCACCCGGCGTCCTGTGCATCCAGCCCCATGACAACCTGCAAATGCAGCGAGGCCAGAAAGCCAATCGCAAAGGTTGCGCTGTAATTGATCATGGCCGCCAAGTTGGAAAAGGCGAACGTCACATTGTCCGTAAACAAATGAATATCCACCAAGGGGGATGTCTGACGCCTCTCATATCGAAAAAAACCAACCAACAAAAAAATGCTAGTCACAAGCAACAATCGGGTCGGCCAGCCGTCCAACAAAAAGGAAAAGCCGTACAGCGACGACACCAGCCCGGCCATGTACAGACAACAGCCGACCATGTCGAACCGCCCGCCGTCGGGACACTCCTCTCGTTTCAAAAAGCGGTAGGCGACAAAAAACACAAGAAATCCCAGAAGCGCACTCAGTCCAAAAATAATCCGCCAACCATAGTGGAAACTAATCAGCCCCCCCAAGACCGGGCCCGCCGACAGGCCGACATAAGTCGAAGCCGTGGAATAGCCCAAGGCCCGGCCACGACTATCCGGCGGATATGCGGCCGCCAAGATGGCCATTCCGGTGCTGAAGATAAAGGCGGCGCCGACCCCTTGGACAACCCGAAAAAAAATCAGCCAAGCCGCCGAACTCGCGATTCCACAAAGCAATGTCGCCAGGGAAAACAAAAATATCCCGGCGATATAAATGCGACTCCGCCCCTTGAGATCGGCAACCCGTCCGGCCGGCAGCAGGCAAGTCGCCGTGGCCAGAATGTAGGCGGTCGCCACCCAGCTCAGGACAGTCGCACTGACCGAAAATTCACGGCCGATCGACGGGATCGCAATGTTGAGGGAACTACCCATAAACGGGGTGACAAAGGAGGTAGCGGTTACAATGAGTAAAACAGTTTTTTCATAAGTCAAAGCGGCTGGAATCCCCTTACCGATATAGTACTAATTCAAAACAATTCTACCTCAACCACGGCATCGGCGTCCAGTTCGCTGCATTCCGCGCCAATCCGCAGCCAGCCGTGCGCCTGTGTCAACGTCGAAATCAGGCTGGCGCCTTTCGGCAAAACCCGGGCCACCGGCAACGGCTCGCCCTTTTCCAGAACCACCCGAAGAAATTCTTCCACGCCGGGGCGGGATTGAATCCCGGCCATCAGCCGAGCCCGGACAACCTGCCGGGGCGGCAACGGCCGATCCTGATATTCATGCAGTAATTCTTTCAGAAACAAAGTTGCCGTAAGCAGACAGGAAACCGGATACCCGGGCAGACCGATCACCGGCTTGCCGTCCACCAGCGCCAACAGGACCGGCCGGCCGGGACGAATTGCCACTCCATGGCACACCACCCGGCCCAAGCTGTCCAACACCATCCGGGTAAAATCTCCCGCGCCGCCGGATGTGCCGGCGTTCATCACGACCAAATCACTAGCGGCCACGGCGGTTGCAACGGCCTGACTCAATTGAAGCTTATCATCAGGAACCACCGAATGACGCCGAACTTCGGTCCCCCATCCTTCAAGCAACGCTGCCAACATATAAGAATTGATGTCCCGGATACGTCCGGGCGGCAGGTCATCCGCGGAATCGATGATTTCATCTCCGGTCGGAATCACTGTGATCCGGGGCCAGGCCCTAACAACCGCCCAATCGGCGCCGGCCGCCATGGCTGCAGCAATTTCCGCCGGGCCGATCAATGTCCCGGCCGGCGATAAAACCTCACCGTGCTCGATGTCTTCGCCGATTTGACGAACATGTTGTCCCGCTCGCGCCGGAACCCTGATTTCGATCCGACCGCTCGTCGCCGTTGCTTGTTCGAGCATGATCACACTGTCCGCTCCCGCCGGCAAAACATCGCCCGTATCCACCGGCACAGCCTGTCCTTCCCCGCACGCCGCTCCGGCAGAAACGACGGTGAGTAGAACGGATTGTTGCGACGCCGCCTGGCACGTGTCGACCGAACGGACAGCAAATCCGTCCATGGCCGAACCGGCGTAATGAGGTACGGAACGATGGGCCAGCACTTGTTGGGCAAGGATTCGACCTTTGGCGGATGCAATCGGGATTTTTTCCGTTGAACACGAGGACAGCCAGCCCGATTGCCGCAGCGCGGAATGCCAGCGTCCATAAGCCTCTTGTCGCGGCAAATCAACCCCGGTGTTCACCGTAATCCCCCCTGATAAAGGCCGTTCAGCCGATCCGGCAGGACCTGAACTTCCACCTCGTCGCCGGCTCGCAACTCCGGTTGTCCGGCTTGGGTGAACACCATGCCGTGGGCTCGCGTCATCACTGTAATCAAGCCGGATTTGGCCGGTAGCGGCCACACAGTCAACCCATCGCCGTTCTTCTCCAACTGCACGCGGAAAATCTCATCCCGCTCCCGATCCGGTCGCAGGGATGCCCCTAGTTTTCCTCGGACAGCAATCCGGCAGGGAGACCAAGACATGCCCTGCCTGGCAGCGATCGCCGACGCCACGATTTCCTGAAATACGGTCATGGCCGCGACGGTATGGCCCGGAACCCCAAAAATCATTGTATTCCCGCAACGCGCCAACAGAGTCGGTTTCCCCGGTTTCAGAGCAATCCCGTGAAACAGGATCTCCACATCCGGCAGCGCGGCAATGGCCGCCGTGGTAAAATCGCGGTCGCCGACGGAGCTGCCGCCGGATACCAAAATCAGATCGGCTTCGCGCAGAGCATTTCGGAGAGTAGCTGACAACTCAGAGCAAGAATCGGAAATTCGTTCGGCCAGATGGGTTTCACAACCGGCTGCGGCAGCCAACGACGACAGGGTAAACGAATTGACATCACGAATCTGTCCCGGTTTCAGGCTGCTCCCCGGAGCCACGACTTCATCGCCGGTCGTGATAATGGTTGCAATAGGCCGTTTCACCACCGCCACCTGGGTCAGGCCGCAGGAAGCCAAGACACCGACATCGGTGACGTCAATCCGCCTTCCCGCTGGAATGAGAACGGCCCCGGCCGGCGCATCGTCGCCGCGCCAGATAATGTTTTGTCCGGCCGACGATGGTCGGAGCACTTGCAACCATCCGTCTGTGGTCCGTCGGGTATACTCTTGCATGACCACCGTATCGGCGCCTGCCGGCAACATCCCGCCGGTTGGCGTTCGCACAGCCTGTCCGGGCTGAACTCTCAAGCCAGCCAAGCACCCCATCCGAACTTCGCCAACCAGTTCAAATACGGCCGGCGCGTCAGTGGATGCCGTCTCGGTTTCTCCAGCTATTACGGCATATCCATCGACGGTCGAGCGGTCAAAAGCCGGATTGTCTTCGGGATTGATGATGTTTTCGTCGGTAATTCGTCCCAACGCCTTCTGAAAATCAACCATTTCTGAATGGCGCGGCAATTTTTCAGCGCAGGCAACGGCAATGCGCCGGGCGTGCTCCAGCGGGATCAGATTCCAGTCTTTCATTCGCAATTCCTCCAATGTCCAATCTCAAGGGCCAAAGATGCTTTCCCGCCCTTTCAGCAGACAATCAAAACATGTCAACTGCTGCCCGGCTGGTTTGAAAGGCTTTCCGCATTCGTTGCAGCATGGATATTCCTGCAAACACAATGTCTGCCCGAGCGCCGGGCCCGTCTCTTCTATCGAAAGACAAGCCGCCGGACAGTGGGCAATGCACAATTCACAACCGGTGCATAGCAACGGCTCTTGCCGCAATTCCAGACTCTGCCCGTGATCCACAGCGGTCAGTGATCCGGTTGGACATACTTTGGCGCACAGTTCACAGGCCAGACAACCGGTGTCGACCCGGAGCAACGGAAAAACCGCTTGCGGCAGGGCCAGTTCATTTTCAGTCCGGCCCGTCAAAACCTTTGCACGGTCTTGCGCCTTAGGCAACGGACTCGGGGCTTCTTCCGGCCACATGACGTTCCGGACAGTAGCCATCCCCGTTTCCAGCAAGGAACCAAAAAAAGAACGCCGGCTTAGCACGCGCATTTCTTCGTCCGGCTGCGGCGGTTTTTCCCCCTCATGAATGCACAGTTTTCCATATCGCCCCAAAAAGGCCGCCGCAGCCTCCATCTCCGCATCCAAATGTTCGGCAACTGCCGGATTGCATTGCCGGCAGTCGGAAAGATAAAAGACAAGCTTCCGGAGTGGCCGATCTGTTTGAGGCAACGCCAAGGTCACCAAATCCCGGGCATTCAGAAAACCGAGGCACGACCACGGCCCTTTTCCATGACGTCGGCAGGATAGATGCAGAATGTCGGCCGGGCTCTTGAGAAGAGCGCTCCATTCCGCCCCTGGAATTCCGGTCACGGCAATGGCATCCACGGGACAGACCGCCTGACACAACCCACAGCCGTCACAACGCTCCGGCCAGGGCTGTCCGCTTTCATCCCAGCATTGGTGAGGACAAATATTCCGGCAGTTGTGACATTCGGTGCGTTTATAGTTATAATTAAGACAACGGTCTTGATCCACTACAAAAAAACTCATGCAAAGAAATTCGCTGTTGTTTGGTTAATGTCCTGCCGGAAACCATTTTCGATCCATCAGGGCCATTTACAAGGAATCCGGCAAATTGCGGCGAATATATCTAATCATCGAAAGGATCTGTGTATGTTCAAAGCATGGTTTATCGCAATGCGTCCCTGGTCCTTCACCGCCGCTTTCGTTCCGGTAGCAGTGGGAACGGCGCTGGCATGGAGTCAGGGTTTTTTTCAGCCCGGATTATTTTTTCTGACGTCGCTGGGCGCCGTTTTGATGCAGGCCGGAACCAATTTCATCAATACCTATGGCGATTACTGTTCCGGCGTCGATACCGTCGAATCCGCCCATACCTGTCCCCAGCTTGTCACCGGCGCCATGCGGCCGGCGGACATGAAGCGCGCCGGCTTTCTCGCGTTCGGCGCTGCCGGTGCAATTGGGCTGGCGCTGTCCTGGCTGTGCGGTTGGGAAATTCTCGTTATCGGGCTGGTGGGAGTTCTCGGCGGCTACACGTATACGGCCGGCCCCTGTCCATTCAAATACCGGGGGCTTGGTTCGATTTTTGTTTTTTTCCTGATGGGCCCGCTGATGGTCTGGCCGGCCTGGTTCATCCAAACTGGCGGCCATGCCTGGCTGCCGGCGTTGGTCTCGTTGCCGGTTGGTTTTTTGGTATCAGCGATCCTGAACGGCAATGATGTCCGCGATATCGGGCACGACAGCTCGGCCGGCATTGAAACCCTGGCGACCAAATTGGGGGGCATGTCGGGCCTGCAGTTGCAGCGACTCCTCTATCGGGCTGCTTTTCTGTCGCTCTTGCTGCTGTTCCTTCTGAAACTGCTTCCCGTGACTGCCTTGCTTCCCTTTATCCTCTTGCCGGCGTTTCGCAAAACAATGCTCGTGATTCGCGACGCCGAAGCCGGGCGGGAGGAATCCTTGCTGCAGTTGGAGAAAATGGCGGCGGCGTTTCATTTTCAATTCGGAATTCTGCTCGCCGCAGGGTTGGTGATCTCGCCCTGGCTGGTCGGGAAAGGACTTTAATCAATGAAAGTTTTAGGCGCCTGCCTATTGTTGGCGGCTGTTTTCTGGTATGCCACTTTTTCGCTGAAATTGCTGAATTTCTGGCTGTCAATGTGTATTGCCGTTTCCACTCTCACGGCGCTGGCCGTCCATTTCGACGGCTTCCCGGTCCGTCGCGCCGACTGGCGCCTGCGGTCCGTTATTTCCGGAATTTTCGCCGCCGCAGCCCTGTACAGCATCTTTTGGCTCGGCAACAGCTTCTCCCAGATCCTATTTTCATTCGCCAAACCGCAAGTTTCTTCGATTTACGGCATCCGAACCCAAGGGGAAACGCTGCTGATCGGATTCATCTTGTTCTTCATCACCAGTCCCGGCGAGGAGATTTTCTGGCGTGGCTTTGTGCAGCGTCGACTCGTCCGACGATTCGGTCGCAAAAGAGGCTGGTTGCTGGCTTCGGCGGTTTATGCCGCGGTCCATATCGCATCCGGCAATTTCATGCTTACGATGGCCGCCCTGACCGCCGGCCTGTTCTGGGGCTGGTTGTACCTACAAGAACGCAATCTCGTTCCCTGTATTGTTTCCCATTCCGTCTGGACAGTGACGATTTTCATCCTGTTGCCGATTCTCTAACGGCAGCTGATTCCATTCAAAGGAGACGAATGCATGAATCTTTCTTCCATCTATGCTCCGGTCCAACTCTTGCTGCGACAGACGGAAGCGGAACTCAGCCGCTTGGTGAAAGAGTACGGGGACCCGGAGGTCCATGAAGTATTAGGACAGTTTCTTTCCCACCCGGGAAAACGAATCCGCCCCGCCCTGCTGTATCTCTCGGCTGGCGCCGGCAATCCCGGCCAGCGGGAAAGTTCCCCTCATCTTGTCAAGGCCGCGACCGCCTTTGAACTGGTGCACAGCGCCAGCCTGGTTCATGACGACATCATTGACGTGGCCGATTTGCGGCGTGGCGCTGCAACAGTCAATGGCCGCTTCGGCAATACGGTCGCCGTACTGGCCGGTGATCTGCTCTACGCCCAGGCGTTTTTGATGTTGCCCGAAAACGTTCCGATCTTCCGCATCATTCTAAACGTCACCAAACGCATGTGCATGGGTGAGATCCATCAGATGCGGGCCAAAACCATGACTGAGGAATTGTACTTCAAAGTCATCGAGAGCAAAACCGCCCTCTTGATGTCGGCCAGCTGCGAGGTTGGCGCGATACTGGCCGGCGCCCGGCCGGAAGTGGTGGCCACATTGCGCGAGTTTGGCTTGCGGTTCGGCTTTTTGTATCAACTGGTCGACGACTGGCAGGACCAGGATGCACCCGTCTCGGGCTTCCATTTTGCGGGACAAATCGAACGGCATCGCATTTTGGCCCAGGAATGCCTGAAGAGTCTTCCCGAATCTTCCTGCCGAACTTCGCTGTCAACCTTTGTCGATGAGCTGGCGGCGGAAGCGAATTAATTTAGCGCAGTCAAACGGGGCAGGCGTCGTATCCGGACGCTTGCCCCGTTTTTTATTTCAGCCGAAGAAACAATCATTCCTCCCAGTCCAGAGTTCGCTCGACCGCTTTCTGCCAGCCCCGGTACAGCCGGGCTCGTTTCGTCTCCACCATGTCCGGCAAAAACCGCCGGTCCAACTGCCAGTATTTCACAAGATCCTGCCGGTCTTTCCACACGCCGGTCGCCAAACCGGCCAGATAGGCAGCCCCCAGGGCCGTCGTCTCAGTGACCTGCGGCCGTTCCACCGGCACTCCCAGCAAATCCGACTGGAATTGCATCAGCAAATTGTTCGCGGTCGCTCCGCCGTCGACTTTCAGACTCTGCAAAGCAATCCGTGACGCCTTCTCCATCGCCCCCAACACGTCTTTCGTCTGATACGCCAGCGAATCCAGCGTGGCCCGGATCAGATGGGCCTTGGTGCTGCCGCGCGTGAGTCCGAAAATCGCCCCGCGCGCCTTCATGTTCCAATATGGCGCACCGAGGCCCACAAAGGCAGGAATCACGTAGACGCCGCCGGTGTCCTGCACTTTGCCGGCGAAATATTCCGAGTCGGCAGCAGTTTCGATCATCTTCAGTCCGTCGCGCAGCCATTGAATCGCGGCGCCGGCGATGAAAATACTGCCTTCCAGCGCGTATTCCACCCTCCCGTTTATCCCCCAGGCGATTGTCGTCAATAACCCCTGATCCGAATCGACTGGTTCTCCGCCGGTATGCATCAGCATGAAACAGCCGGTCCCGTAAGTATTCTTGGCCATTCCCGGCGAAAAACAGGCCTGTCCGAACAATGCCGCCTGTTGATCACCGGCGATACCGGCGATCGGCACGGACTGCCCGAGAAAGACAGCCGGGTCGGTCAGTCCGTAAAGTTCCGACGAACTGCGGACTTCCGGCAGCATCGAGGCCGGAATCTCCAACAGGCGAAGCAGGTCTTCATCCCACCGCAGCGTGCGGATATTGAACAGGAGGGTCCGTGAGGCGTTTGATACGTCCGTGATATGAAGTTTGCCGCCGGTCAACTGCCAGACGAGCCAGGAATCGATAGTGCCGAACCGCAATTTTCCCGCTGCCGCCCGCGCCCTGGCCCCGGGAACGTTGTCCAGTATCCATTTCACCTTCGGGCCGGAAAAATATGCGTCGATCACCAGACCGGTTTTTTGGCGGATCATCGGTTCCAAGCCCTGCGCCTTGAGCGACTCACAAATTTCCGTCGTCCGGCGGCACTGCCAGACGATTGCGTTATAAATCGGCCGGCCCGTGTCGCAATCCCAGACAACCGTCGTTTCCCGTTGGTTGGTGATGCCGATGCCGGCCAACTCCGTCGGCCGGATGCCGGCTTTGGCCAATGCGGCGGCCACCGACCCGATCTGGGTGCTCCAGATTTCTTCCGCGTCGTGTTCAACCCAACCGGGGCGGGGAAATTTTTGGCCGAATTCGGTCTGGGCCATGGCGATGCTTCGCCCGTTCCCGTCGAAGATCACGGCGCGCGAACTTGTCGTGCCCTGATCCAGGGCCAGAATATAGTTTTTATCCACTAAAATTCCTCCTAGCGGCAGGAAGGCCGCCTTCCCGCAACGAATAGTATGAATCAAAACAAAAAGGGAGGCTCTTCCATGTTGATTTTCGCTCATCGCGGCGCCCGCGGTCACGCGCCGGAAAATACGATGGCAGCCTTTCAGACCGCTTTGGAAATGGGCGCCGACGGAATCGAGCTGGACGTTCAGCTCACCAAAGACGGCAAGGTCATGGTCTGCCACGATCATGCCCTGGAACGCACCAGCAACGGCGCCGGCTGGCTGGTCGACTACACTCGTGAAGAGCTGCGCGCTCTGGATTTTGGCAGCTGGTTTTCGCCGAAATTCGCCGGTGAAAAGATCCCGACGCTGCGCGAGGTGTTGCAGTGGGCCGCGCCGACCCGCCTGATCATCAATATTGAGATCAAAAACGGACCCGTGATCTACCACGGCATTGAGGAAAAAGTGTCGGCCCTGATTCGGGAATGCCGGATGGTGGAACGGGTTGTCGTATCTTCGTTCTATCATCCTTCCCTGGTAAAGATGAAACAATTGGACCCCGTCATCAAAACCGGACTTCTGTATGCCAGCCGCCCGATTGATCCCTGGTTGGAGATGCGCGCCGCCGACACCGACAATCTGCATCCGTTGTGGCATTATCTCGATAAGGACTGGCTGAGCGGCACTCGGCCGCATGGCGCAAAAATTTATACCTGGACAGTCAATGAACTAAGGGAGTGGGAACATATCAAAGACCTGGATGTCGACGGCATCATCACCGACTATCCGGACCGTTTTATCGGCAAGATCTGACAGCCGCCCGTGGTTGCCGCAACGGACCAATTACGGTACAATAGGGAAGTGGTTTTTCACACCTAGATTATTAATTGTGAATGGAGGCTTCGCAAATGTTCAAAAATCGATGGGCAACTTTGCTCATGCTCTGCACATCCATGCTCCTGATGACCGGTTGTTCCGGTTCCGCCGGCACTCCGACGGCCAATGGGAAACCGGCCCCAAAGTCGGAAACTGACAAACCGGCGACACCACCGGCCAAAAACCGGATTGTGCGCATGGAAACGAACAAAGGCGTCATCCGCATCGAAATGTTTGAAGACAAGGCGCCGATCACCACGAAAAACTTCATCGACCTAGCGACCAAAGGCTTTTATGACGGCGTAATTTTCCACCGCGTCATCGACGGATTCATGATTCAGGGCGGCGATCCCACGGGAACGGGTCGCGGCGGCCCCGGCTACAAAATCCCCGACGAATTCCATCCCGACCTGAAGCATGACGGCGCCGGCATCCTGTCTATGGCGAACGCCGGTCCGAATACCGGCGGTTCACAGTTCTTCATCACGCTGGGCCCCACACCGCACCTGAACAACCGCCATGCCGTATTCGGCAAGGTCATCGAAGGGCTGGATGTAGTGAAAGCGATTGGCAAAGTTTCCACCAATGCCGCGGACAGGCCTTTGGACGATGTCGTTATGAAAAAAGTCACCATCGAATAAGGAACAAATCAACAGTTCCACTCTCAGGTTTGGCGAACTCGAGTAAAGGGAGCGCTTCGTGAGAAGGCTCCCTTTTTTTGTCCAGACGAGTTTAGCCGTTTGTTTTGATTTTCGCCAACGCCAGAGCTGCGCCAGAGCTCGCATCGAACAGATGGAGGTTCCCGCGGACCGGTTTGACCTGAATCCGCTCCCCTGCCGCCGGAACGCTTTCCGGAGTCGCCATCCGGACCACGATCAGCTCGCCGTCCGGCGTCTTTCCGTGAATCAGCGCCTCCGAGCCGATATTCTCGACAACGTCGACAATCGATGGAATGGCGGTTGCTTCGTCGGTCAAATCCAGATTTTCCGGCCGGACGCCCAGGACGATTCCATCCCGGATCGGCGTCTGTTCGCCGAAGTCCGGCAGGGGAAGCTCGAAGCCGTTTCCCTGGAAGCGGATACCGCCGGCGTCGCGGATCGTCCGTCCCCGCAAAAACTGCATGGGCGGCGAACCGATAAAAGCCGCCACGAACATATTGGCCGGCTCCCGGTAAATGATCCCCGGTTCTCCGACCTGCTGGACGAAGCCGTCCTTCATCACGACGATTCGAGTGCCCATCGTCATAGCTTCCACCTGGTCGTGGGTCACATAGACCACTGTTGTATTCAGCCGCTTATGCAGCTTGATCAGTTCCGCCCGGGTCTGGACGCGCAGCTTGGCATCGAGGTTGGACAGCGGTTCATCCATAAGAAAGACCTGCGGATCACGGACAATGGCCCGCCCCAGGGCGACCCGTTGTTGCTGCCCGCCGGACAATTGCCGGGGCAGGCGGTCCAACAATGTTTCGATTCCCAGGATCGAGGAAGCTTTCTGGATCCGCTGCTCCACTTCCGCCTTGTCCATTCCCCGGAGCCGGAGGCTGTAGGCCATATTGGCATAGACGGTCATGTGGGGGTACAATGCGTAATTCTGAAACACCATGGCGATGTCCCGGTGCTTCGGTTCCAGGTACGTCACATCCCGGTCGCCGATCTGGATTTCTCCGGCCGTGGGCGTCTCCAGGCCGGCGATCATGCGTAATGTCGTAGTTTTGCCGCAGCCGGACGGCCCCACCAACACCAGGAACTCGCCATCGGCAATTTCCAGATCCATTGGCGCTACCGCCGTCTGGGCGCCAAACACCTTGCTGATTTTGCGAAGACTGACCCCCGCCATGTCGTCATCCCCTTGTCATTTTACAGTCTGGTTATACCGGGTGATGGCCGCATTCACGATGCCGGCCGTTTTTGTCAGGGCCTCCTTCGGTGAGGCCTGGTTGTTCAGAACCTGCTCGATGGCGGTTTCGATCTCCTGGCGAGATTGGGTGAACACGCCCAGCAACGCACCCTGCGTCGCCCGGGTGATCGGCGTGCCGTGCAGCTGGTCGACGGCGACCTTGAATTGCGGGTATTTCTCGTGATGTTTCTTCAGATCCGCATCGTCATAGGCCTTTAACGTTACCGGGAAATAGCCGGTGTTGATGTGCCAGAACGCCTGTTGTTTTTCGGCGGTCATGAATTTGATGAAGGTCCAGGCCGCCTTTTCTTCCGTTTCCGGATGGCCGCCAAGCATCCACAGCGAACCGCCGCCGATGATCACGCCGCCTTTGGCGCCTTCCGGCCGGGGCAAGAACGCAGTGCCGACTTCGAATTTGCCGCCGACGCCGGTGACGATATCGCCCAAGACGCCGGTCGAATCGATGGTCATGGCGGTTTGTCCACCGATGAACGCTTTTTGTGTGTCTGCGGTCTTACGGCCGATATTGCCGGCAACGCCCGATTTCACCATGCCCAGCCACCAGGACAGGATCTTTTCGCCTTCGGGTGAGTTGAACGCGGTCGCCGTCGCCGCCGCGGCGCGGCCATTCTCGTTGTTGGCGTAGAAAGCGTTTTGTACGGCCATCAGCTGTTCAAAGAACCAGCCGTAAATGGCAATAGTGATCCCCGGTCGCGTCACTTTGCCGGCGGCGTCCTTTACGGTCAATTTCGCCGCAGCAGCAGCTACTTCGTCAAACGTTTTGGGCGGTTTCGCCGGATCCAGCCCCGCGTCCTTGAACATGTTCTTGTTATAGTACAGAATCGGTGTGGACGTATTGAACGGCATCGAATACAGTTTGTTGTCGACCGTATAATAGGCCAGCAGATTCGGTTCATAAACCTTCAGATCGATCTTTTCGGCATCGACCCACTTCTGGACGGGCACCACCGCTTTGCTGTCGATCATGAACCGGCTGCCGATATCATAGACCTGCATGACATGCGGCGCCGACTTGGAGACGATGGACTGTTTCAGCTTGTTGATGGCATCGTCGTAGGAGCCCTGAAAAATCGCTTCCACAACAATGTCTTTCTGGGAGGCGTTGAATTTTTCGACCAGGGCTTTCGTGGATTCGGAAACCTTGCCGCCGACCGAGTACCAGAACACCACTTTGATGGGTTTCTTCGCGTCCGTTTTCGGCTTTTCGCCGCCACCGCAGCCAACGGCGCCGAGTACGAACAACACCAAGACTACGAGACAACAGGCCTTCTTCCAGTTCATCGATTTTACCCCCTCTTTTTTCTTGTCTTTTATCCTTTCAGGGCTCCCGCGGTCAATCCCCGGACCAGCTGTTTCTGTCCGGCGATCAACAACAGGGCGGCCGGCAACGAAACCAGAATCACGCCGGCCATGATGCTGTTCCAGGCGGCGGCCTGATCCCATTGGAGCATGGCGAGGCCAATCTGGACGGTTCGCATGGTGTCCTTGTTAGTCACCAGCAACGGCCACAGATACTGATTGTAGGTCATCAAGAAAGAGTAGACGGCCAGTGTGCCGAGGGCGGGACGGGACAACGGCAGGACCATGGTCAGGAAGAAGCGAAAATGACCGCAACCGTCGATCCGGGCCGCGTCGTACAATTCCCGCGGCAAGGTCATGAACGCCTGGCGCAGCAGGAAGGTCCCGAAGGCCGACGCCAGGAACGGCACCGCCAAGCCCTGATAGGTATCCAGCCAGTTCAATTCGCGGATGGTGAAATAGTTGGGGATGATCGTGACTTCCCAGGGAATCATCATCGTCGACAAAAATACGTAAAAAATGGCGTTTCGTCCCGGAAACGACAGGAAACTGAACGCATAGGCCGCCAGGCTGGCCGTGATGAGCTGCCCCACCGTCACGATGGCGGAGACCACGAAGCTGTTAAAGATGAACCGGAATACCGGAGCGGTTTCCATCGCCTTCACATAACTCTGCCAGTGCAATTTATCAGGGATAAAAACCGGCGGATAGGACACGCTTTCCGATGCATTTTGCAAACTGACCAGCAGTGCGTACAGGACTGGAAACAGCAGGATCAGCGAAGCAATCGCCAAAATGAGGTACTGTCCCGCGATGATCATTTTTTTCATCGGTAAAACACCTTCTTTTCCAGGATCACGAATTCCAGCACGGTCAGCACCAGGATAATCAGAAACAGGACGATGGCCTGGGCGCTGGCAAAACTGAAGTGGAAATTGAAAAACGCCTCGCGATAAATCGAATAGACGATCACGTTGGTCGCACCGGCGGGGCCCCCCTGCGTCAAAATATTGATTTCGCCGAATGTCTGCAAGGCATTGATCACGGAAACGATGAACACAAAGAACAGCGTCGGCGACATCATCGGCAGCGTGATATCCTTAAACTGCCGAAATGAGCCGGCGCCGTCAATGCGGGCGCTTTCATACAACTGTTCCGGAATGGCCTGCAGCCCGGACAGCAGCATGATGGTATTGAATCCTAAAGACCGCCACACCGATACGACGCAGACGGAAAACAGCGCCCACTTGGGATCGGACAGCCAATTAACCTGGGAAAGGCCCAGTTTCGAAAGGAAGAAAGTCAGCACACCGGCGCTTGGATTGAACAGCAGCATCCAGATCATGGAGGCGCTGGCCACCGCAATCACCAAGGGGGAGGCGAAAATGGTCCGGAATATCCCAATCCCCTTTAAACGCCAGTTGGCAATGTAGGCAAGGCCCATGCCGATTATGATACCGGGAACTACCGTATAAAGCGTAAACAGAAAAGTTAGCCAGAGGTTGTGGCCAAAATTTCCGGTCGTAAAAATTTCCACATATTGCTGAAAACCGACATAAAACTTTTCGACACCGACGATATTGGTTTCATGTAAACTGAGCCGAACCGATTTCACCAACGGATAAAAAACGAACAGCGTGAAAATGACCAGCGAGGGCCCAAGATACAATGCCGCCCGTCCGATGTTCCGCCAGACCACGGGATCACCTCCGCCTTTCAGTATAACGCTTTGTACAGAACGGTCAGGTTAAATTCAGGTTAGGCTAGTGTTAATACAGCTGTTTAACCTCTTCACGTGCATATTTTTCGCTGCCGCTCAGGAAATTCCTGCCACTCATGTTGTTTCTTCACAGAAACTTGCCGGTGTATGCCGAAAATTGTATTTTGCTACCATCGGAATAATGCTATAATGAAATAACAGATAATTCCGATTTGTTTTTGAGGAGGCGCTGACTATGGCAAAACTGCAAAAAGTTCTGGTTTCGTATGATGGTTCTCCTCACAGCAAAGAGGCTCTTCATTGGGCCGTTTACTTCAGTCGTCATTCCGGTTCTGCCGTGACGGCAGTCAAGGTCTTTGAGCCGGTTTTGACTCATCCTTTGCAGAAATCTGACTCTTTAGCATCCGAAACCGTTGCCGAATATGAGGAACTTCACAAACACGATCGGCAGTTGATGGCGGATGCCAAAACCTTTGGCCGCAAGCATGGCGTCGAAATCGTCACGGAACTTCTCACGGGGAAAGTCGCGGAAAGCATATTGGAGTATGTTCGAAATAACGCGATCGATCTGATCATTACAGGAAACCGTGGGCACGGAACCTTAAAACAATTATTGGTCGGCAGCGTAACCCGGCATCTCGTAAGTTTGTCGCCGGTACCGGTTTTAGTCGTGAAAAATTGTCCGGTTGTCGAGTTTACAGGCGGTTCGCTGATCATGGCAACAATGCGAAAAATTCTTGTTGCCTATGATGGGTCGCCCCACAGCAAAGAATCTCTGGCGTGGGCCATCGAAATAGCCCGTCCGGTCCAGTCGCAAATCACGGTTCTTAAGGTTCGCGAACCCGCTGAAATGAGTCAGATCTACGCAATGGCGGAGTCCGGGTCCGCAACAAGAATGATGGCCCGCATGCAAGAAATGGAAGATGCCAATTCCAGGATAATGGCGGAAGCAAAAGAAGAAGGCCAAAAGCACGGGGTCGAAATTACAACGCAGATTCTTGACGGCAACGCGGCGCAGGTTTTGATGGAATACTCCCAGAAGCACGGTTTCGACCTGATTGTCGCTGGCGCCCGGGGACACGGTCTCATCGACCGCTTGCCGATCGGCACTGTTGCCCATAACCTGATCAGCGTGTCGAATGTTCCGGTCTTAGTGGTGAAAATCTGATTGATATCCGCTCCCGAAACGTATGACGCAATCGAAGGGGAGAAGGGGCTGTCTCACTAACAAATGAGGCAGCTCTTTTCGTTTGAGGCTAAAAT
>CAZRLN010000062.1:0-2045 GCA_964601085.1 uncultured Veillonellaceae bacterium
TACTCCGCGAAGTAGGATTCCTGATCCGGCGAGGCAATGTTGGTGCGAACGGACGTTGTATCCCGGACGGCGGCGATTCCGCCGGTGATTTCGATGGCGTCGACGCCCAGGGCGGCCAGTTGTTCGCATACGGTCAGGCTGTCGTCGAAACAGAGTCCGTCGTCGATGAAGTCGGCGCAGTTGATTTTGACGAGGAGGGCCGGCTCGGCGCCGATAGCCTGACGCACTCCGGCGCAGATTTCCCGCAGCAGGCGGGATCTGTTTTCGAGACTGCCGCCGTATTCGTCGGTGCGACGGTTGTAATAGGGGGTCAGAAACTGGCTCAGCAGAAAGCCGGCGGAGGAATGGATTTCCACCCCGTCAAAGCCGGCCGTGATCGCTCGCTGCGCGGCGGCAATAAACGCAGTTTTCAGTTGCTGGATGTCTTCCGGGGTCATGGCTTTGCCAGCGCGTTTGGTCAGTTTGTCGGGAATACCGGCCGGGCTGTATACATCGGGCACGTCGATAAATCCCTGCGTCCCGCAGAAAATGAGTTGCAGGATGACTTTGCCGCTTTGTTGGTGCACTTGGTCGGCAAGTCGCTTGTAGTCGTCCAGCAACCGATCGTCATGGAGGCTCAACATGCCGGGCAGACCCCTGCCGGCGGGCAGGACCGCCGCGGCGCCGGTGATGATCAAGCCGATTTGCGAGGCCGCCAGATTCGTGTACAGGTCCGTCAGCGCCGGCGTAATCTCGCCGTCAGGGCCGGCCATGCCTTCATAGGTGGCGCTGCGGACAATATGGTTGGCCAGGGATAATTTGCCGAGGGTGGTCGGTTTCAATAATGCGTTCATTCTAATCGCTCCTTTGTCTGATGAGTTTTTGGCGTTACGGGCTGACTGCGATGGATTACGGCGACATGGGGAATTCACCTGCCTTTCCGCTGGTTGTGGGATCAAGAAAATATTTTGGACCGAATGTTCCCGAAACGACAGATTTATTGTGAAACGAAACGTCGGGATGTGTATTCTGAACCGAACGGTCCCGAATGGATAAAAAACAAGGGGCGTCAGTCGAGAACGGACAGCCCCGTTTTAACGATGGCAGCCAAGGTTTCACGATCGGCATTGATCCGGGCCATGACGCTGACGCCTCGTGTCAGGCTCACGAAGTACTGGGCCAAGGCTTGAACATCTTTGTCGGGGGCGAGTTCTCCTTTTTTTTGCCCTTGCAGCAAAACCTGATAAAAGTCCGATTCCATTTTTGCCGATCCGCGCCGGATCACTTCGTGGATCCGTTGATCCAGCGTTCCCAGGGCGGTGGCGGTGTTGGTGTAGAAACAGCCGCCGGGATTCGTCGGGTCCAGGACAAACCGAAGAACGCCGTCGAAAAATGCAGCCATGCCTTCTTTTGCCGAAGTGGCCTGCGCAAGAGCGCCGCAGCGTTTGCGGTCCGTAAATTCCAGGTATAGCTTGATGGTTTCCAGGAACAGGTCCTGTTTGTTGCCGAAAGACTGATACAGGCTGGACTTGCTAATGTCCATGGCGGCGATCAGATCGTCGACGCTCGTGCCTTCATAGCCTTTGATCCAAAACACCTGCATCGCTTTTTGTAGCGCGATATCCCGGTCGAATTCCTTGGGGCGTGCGATGGCAATCACCTCGAAGAAAGAATAACACAATTGGAACGATTAGTCCAGAAAAATAATCAAAAAATCTTTCGCCGATAATGCCTGAAACATTGAGGGACGCATCCGGCGAAAATTGCCGACGAAATAGGAAGGAAATGCTATAATTAGCGCAGAAATGGTTCTTCCGGAAAGGGTCGAATTTTTCGGGGAGGGGAATGATGGTGGAACAGAAGGAATTGCGGGTGACCGCATCGCTGATCCGGTATCAGGGGCGGATTTTGATCGCGCAGCGGCAAAACTTCGGTCGCTTCGCCAACAAGTGGGAGTTTCCGGGCGGCAAGATCGATCCGGGCGAGACGCCGACGCAGGCGTTGCGGCGGGAACTCGAGGAGGAGCTCGGGATTCGCGTGGAGATCGGCGGGCTTTACAGCGAGAC
>CAZRLN010000062.1:2145-15873 GCA_964601085.1 uncultured Veillonellaceae bacterium
GAAATACGCGGCTTTTTCGGCAAAGTGTACATTGCGTCAGGGGCACTGCGTGATTTTGGAGGGAGAGAAAAGTATGAGCAAGATCCAACTGGCGGACGGCGCGATGGGAACCATGCTCCAGACCATGGGGCTGAAACCGGGAGAATCCCCGGATTCGTGGGCGATAGGCAATCCGGATGCGATTCTGACGGTGCACCGCGCGTATGCGGAAGCCGGCGCGGAAATGCTGACGGCCTGCACGTTTGGCGCAAACCGGATCAAGCTGTCGCATTACGGGTTGGCGAACGAAGTGGCCGCTCTGAATCATGCGGCGGTGAAGCTCGCCCGACAGGCGGGAGGCAACAACGTTCGCGTCGGCGGCAATCTGGGGCCGACCGGCAAGTTGATCCGGCCGCTGGGCGAACTTTCCTTCGAAGAGGCCTTTGATGTATACGCCGAACAGGTGATGGCGCTGACCGAGGCCGGCGTCGACTATTTTATCCTCCAGACGATGATCGATATCCAGGAAATGCGGGCGGCGCTGCTGGCGACCAAGCAATACGGCCGGGTTCCGGTGGTATGCCAGATGACGTTCGAAGCGTCGGGACGGACGGTCACCGGGACGGACCCGGCAACGGCGGCGGTGACGCTGGAAGCGCTGGGGGCGGACATGATCGGCGCGAATTGCTCACTGGGGCCGGACCAGTTGTTGCCGATTATCGAAAAGATGGTGGCGGCGACGGCCCTGCCGGTGTGCTTGCGCCCGAATGCCGGCATGCCGATGTTGCAGGACGGGCGGACGGTTTTTCCGCTCAGCCCGGAGCAGTACGCGGCCTGGGTTCCCCGGATCGTCGATGCCGGAGTCACGACGATCGGCGGCTGCTGCGGGACGACGCCGGCGCATATCGCGGCGGTGCGGGACGCTTTGCGGGGGCTGCAGCCGGTGACGGTCGAATCGCCGTTGCGGCAGGCGCATTGTCTGACCAGTCGGTCCAGCACGGTTTATTTCGGGACCGGGTTCCCGATCCGGATCATTGGCGAGCGGATCAATCCGACTGGCCGCAAGGCGATGGCGGCGGAGCTGCGCGAAGGCAACCTGGCGACGGTCAAACATGACGCGCTGGCGCAACAGGAAGCGGGAGCGGCGATCCTCGACGTGAACGCCGGCGTGCCGGGCATCGACCAACCCGCGCTGATGACGCGGCTGGTGGAGGAGCTGTCCCAACTGGTGACGCTGCCGCTGTCGATCGATACGACCGACCCGGAAACGCTGGAAGCTGGGCTGCGGATTTATCCGGGCCGGGCGTTGGTGAATTCGGTGTCCGCCGAACCGGAGCGGTTGGAAAAATTTCTGCCAATCGCCAAAAAGTACGGCGCAGCCGTGTTGTGCCTGCCGTTGGCCCCGGGCGGCTTGCCGGCCGACGCGCGGGAACGGGTAGATACGGTGAAACAGATTATCGACGCGGCGCTGGCGCTGGGCTTCCGGCGCAAGGATCTGCTGCTGGACGCGCTGACGACCACGCTGGCGGCGAATGCCGCGGCGGCGGCCGATGTGCTGGAAACGTTGCGTCTGTATGGAACGGAACTGGGCTTGCCGGTGTCGATGGGACTCAGTAATATTTCTCATGGCCTACCGCGGCGGGATCTGATGAACGCCCAGTTTTTCGCGATGGCGGCGGCGCGGGGGATGAGCGTGCCGATCCTCAATCCGCTGGACCCGATGATGAACGAAGCGATCAGCGCCGTGCAGGCGTTGTTGGGCCATGACCGGCAAGGGCTCGCCTACAGCCGGCGGTTCGCGGGACAGGCGGCGAGCGCCGCTCCGACGGCAAAACCGGCGCAGATGGCGGCGGCGAATCAGTCACCGGCGGCCGACTTGCCGCTGGCGCAGTTGCAGCAGGCGATCATTCAGGGCGAGAAGGAAGCGGTGCCCGGCTATGTGCAGGCGGCGGTGGCGGCTGGACACGATGCGGCGTACATCATCGACAACGGCCTGACGGCGGCGATGAACCGGCTGGGCGAGGATTTCGGCACGGGCCGCTGCTTCCTGCCGCAGGTCCTGTTGGCGGCAGAGGCGCTGAAACAGGGCTTCGCCGCCTTGAAGGAAGCGCTGCCGGCGTCGAAGAACGAGTCGTTGGGTAAGGTGATGCTGGCTACGGTGGCCGGCGACATCCACGATCTCGGCAAGAACATCGTGGCGGCGCTGTTGGAGAACAACGGCTTTGAGATCATCGATCTCGGCAAGGACGTGCCGGTCGCGCACATCGTGGCGGCGGCGCAGGAGCATCAACCGGACATTATCGGTCTCTGCGCGTTGATGACCACCACGTTGCCGCAGATCGACCGCAGCATCGCCGCGCTGAAGACGGCGGGAATCGGCGCCCGGACGATGGTGGGCGGCGCGGTGCTGACACCGGAATATGCAAAAAAAGCCGGCGCCGACGAGTACGCGGCGGATGCCGTGGTCGCGGTGGCACTGGCAAAAGGGCTGGTCAGGGAGAAAAAGTAAATGTATGTATTTGCTTTGCACTGCGCCATCATTTTGGCGCTGTCGGTGCTGGCCGTGATCGCAATGCTGTGGTTTCGCCGACGGGTCGGCACGGACGCCCTGCGCCGCAACCATGAAGTAGCCGGATTTGTTTATTCGGTGGTGGGCGCGATTTTTGCCGTGACGGTGGCGCTTGGGGTCGATACGGCGCACGATGAATATATTCAGGCGGAAAAAGTCGCCGCAGCCGAAGCGATCCAGGTCGCGAATTTGTATCAACTGGCCGACTGGTTTCCCCAAGAGAACGGGAAGCTCGTGAAAGATCTTTTGCTTCAATATGCCCGGACGGTCGTGGATAAAGAGTGGCAACGGTCGGTGCATAAAGGGGAGCCGGCTTCACCGGAGACGGAGGCGGTCTTCCACGGGCTGATGAAAGCGGTGAGGGAGCTGCAGCCGACAACCATTCAGCAGCAGACGGCATATACGGAAATGGTGCAATCAGTGTTTGAACTGCGGGAAGACCGCTATAACCGCCTGTATGGCAAACGCTCGGAATTGCCGCCGTTGCTTTGGTTCGTCGTCATTTTGGGCGGATTCATCACCATCGGTTTTACCATGTTCTTTTCCATGGAAAGCACCAAAGCGCACATCGTGCTGATTTTGCTGGTGTCGGTGCTGATCTGGAGCAATGTGATGGTCATGTCCCAGGTGCATCATCCGTTCAACGGCATCAGCGTCACGCCGCCCCGGGCGTTGATTGCGTGGATGGCCCGAATCTGACCGGGACTATTCTTTGCGCTGATCCAGCGGACAGGTTTGTTCCATGGCCGAGGGAGTGGCGTTGCGGACGGCCAGCCAGATAGAAACCGCCAATAAAAGTAACCCGCCGGCGATGACCGGCAAGGTCCAACAAGCGGCCGGGACATATTCATAGAGGCCAAACAGGCCGAAGCCGATGAATAAGAGCGCGGCGAACCATTTCATCGCCCGTTCGGGGATTTTTTTGCCGAGAACGATGCCGAACAGGATGCCGATGCCGTCGGCGATCATCATGCCGACGGTCGTGCCGAGCCAAACCGGCAATATTGTCTGGAATTTGGCGGCCAGGGCGATGGTGGCCAACTGGGTCTTGTCGCCCATCTCCGCGATGAAAAAAGCGATGGCGACGGTCCAGAACGGGTTGAACTTGTCTTTTTCGGCTTCGTTGCCGAGTTCGTCGCCACGGATGGTCCAGACGCCAAAGGCGATGAACGAGATGGCGGCGCCGATTTGAATGTAGGATAAAGGAATGAATGCGGTCAGATAGCTGCCGACCAGGACGGCGAACAGGTGGTTCAGGATGGTGGCCGCCAGCACGCCCCACATGACGGTTTGCCAGCGGAATCTACAGGCGAAGGCCATGGCGAGCAACTGGGTTTTGTCGCCCATTTCGGCCAGCACAACGAAGGCCAGAGCGGTCAGAAACGCGGTCATAACGACAATTCCTCCTTTGTTTTGGAAGCAAGTTGCGGCCGGCGAACGAAAAAACGAGACACTTCAGCCCGACGATGATCATCGGGCCGAAGGTCTCGCTGATTGACTTCCGCCAACGGTTCGGCCAGGCGTTTCCGCCAGTATGTTGACCGTACCCGGACAGCTACTCCCCCTCGGGTTGGTACAATTTTAATCCATGCCGGGTCTTGGTGTCAAGACAATTCCGATAACCACAGCGGCCAGACTGGCGGCCAGCCCGGGGAACAGAGGGTTTCCCGCCTCCGGGACCATAAAGGTCCAGCCCAAGGCGGTGACGATTCCGGCCAACATGGCATAGAGGGCTGGGCGAGGTCGCAGCTTTCCCGGCGAAAAGACCGCCAATGTCAGCGGGATGAACACACTGGTTCCCCGCAAGGCCATCGAGAGAAAATTCCAGTCCAAGACCAGGGCGTCCAGATTCTTGAGTACGAAGGCGGCGGCTGCGACCGCAATCAAAACGACACAACTCCGATTGAGCAGCAATTGCTTTTTGGTAGCGCCGGCGCCAGGCAGCAGTTTGCACAAGTCGTTGGACAGCATGGTTCCAACGCCCAGGGTCAGGCCGACGATTGATCCAATGGCGGAAAGCAACAGTGCGGCAATGGCGGCGCCACCGATCCAGGCGGGGACAAAATTCAGCAGATACATCGGCAGGGCGTGGATGGGGAGAAGTTCCGGGTAGTGGGCCCGCATATAGAAACCAATGGCCACGGAAGGGAGGCCTACGGGAATAGTCAGCGCCGCCGCCGTCAGCGACCCGACGATCGCCGTGCGTGTGTCGCGGGCCGAAAAAATGGCCTGAGCATAGGTTTGGGTTGAAATGATGCCAATGATTAGAGAAGTGACATTCCGCAGATCGGTCCAGACTCCCCGACCAAACAGGCTGAGCCACGGTTCGGCCGGGAATGAGCGCTGGATGCCGGCGAAGCCGCCGAGAGCGAGGAAAGCCGCCGCTCCGGCCGCGAACAAGGTTAGGTAGAGAAGCGATATTTTGAACAGACCGGAGATGCCCGCTCCTTTCAGGCCGCCGCAACAAACGAAGATAATGACGATCAACATGGTGATCCCGGCTGCTGCTTGGGCGGAAACGCCCAGAATCGCTTCAAACAATGAGAATGCGGAGAGCATGCTGGCAGAAATGCTGAAAAATATACCGATGGAAGATACCAGAGTGGCCAGAGGGCCCGTTTTATCACCGTAATGTCGGACCAGGAATTCTGGTAGAGTCGACAGGCCGCTGCTGCGCAAGGGTTTTGCATAAAATGCCGCCAGGCAGATCAAACCGATTCCTGATCCCAAGGTGAACCACCAGGCGGACAGGCCAACGCAAAAGGCCAACTGGGCGGTTCCCATCGTCGCCGCCCCGCCGACAATGGCGCCCAAGATTGCCCCCGAGACAATGGCTGGGCCGGATAAACGTCCTCCCAGACTGAAGTCCTCGGCCGATTTTATATTGCGTCCGGCGTAGGAGTTGATTAGGAGAGACAACAGTAAAACAATGGACAGGCTGACGATATGGGCGCTGGTTATTGCCACAGCATTCACTTCCCTCGGAAAAGCGCCGATTTTGCGTGCTTACGGTGCTTTATGACTTCAGTTACGATTATAACAGGGAGTAAATAATACTTATAATACTATGTTCGTCGTGTTTTTATACCTGTCGGGTATGAATGGGGTGGAACAGGAATGGATTTTCACGAATCGGGATTTGACGGCTTGGAGTTAATGACGCTTCGAAGATTTTTGGCCATTGCCGAGACCGGCAGTATCAATGCTGCCGCCCAGAAACTTCATATGGCCCAGCCGCCGCTGAGCCGGCAGATGCGACAATTGGAAAACCGCCTGGGGCTGCCGTTGTTTGAACGTGGCAAGCGGACGGTTCGTCTGACAGAAGCAGGAAAGCTGTTGCAGCAACGGGCGGGTCAATTGCTGGGACTGGCCGGAAACACTATAAAAGAGCTACGGGCAGTCGACCAGGGTTTACAGGGGACGCTACGCATCGGGACGGTAACTTCCTCGGGCATAGCGCTTTTGCCTAAAGTAGTATATGCTTTTCGCAACAGATATCCCGGCATCCGGTTTCAGGTTTGGGAAGGAGAAACCAATCGGATTATTGGTCTGTTGAATGAAGGCGCGCTGGAAATCGGCCTGGTTCGGTATCCGTTCGATACCAAGACCTATGAGGCGATCAAGATGCCGAACGAACCGCTGGTTGTGGCGCTTCATCAATCGCACCGGCAAGAATGGGGGAGAAGGGCGGACGAAATCGATGTGGGGGAATTAGCTGGGATGCCATTGATGATCCATCGCAAATATGAGGCTATTCTCATGGATCATTGTGCACGGGCTGGCTTTATCCCCGAGGTTGTTTGCATGAGCGATGATGTGACATCGATTTTAAGCTGGGCGGAAGTCGACGTGGGAGCGGCTATTGTGCCAAGGGCGGCAATAGGCTTGATTCCGCGCGTGAATTTGGTGTTTAAAACGATCATAAATCCGCTGATTGAAACCGCTGCCGCTGCGGTCTGGGTTCGAAACCGCCAGTTAAGCGTGGCGGCCGCTAATTTTTTGGATCTGTTCACACGGATTGTTTTTCCGTGAACATGACAGGCTAGCCGGCAGGTTGCTGATTTAGTAAAAGTTCTGGTACTATAGAGCAAGAGCGGCAACGACCGGAATGATAATTTTGATGAGAGGTATCTGAATGTCGGATCACCAGACAGCCAAAACTTCGACGGAGAAGTCGGGCCGGCGTTTCCTGCAGGGCGCGCTGATCCTGACAGTGGCCGGCGTCGTAGTAAAAATCATCGGCAGCCTGAACTGGATTTTCTTATCCTGGGTATTGGGCGGGGAAGGCATCGGGATTTACCAGATTGCCTTTCCTTTGTATTTATTGGCGCTCAGCATTTCGGATGCGGGAATCCCGGTCGCGGTTTCCATCTTAACGGCGGAACGGGCGGCGCTGCAGGATTATCGGGGCGCCCAGCGCGTATTTCGCCTGTCGTTTCTGCTGCTGACTGTGACCGGATTTGTGCTCAGCCTGCTGCTGTACTTCGGTGCGGACTGGCTGATTGGGCACCGCGTGATCCGTGATGCGCGGGCCTATTATTCGATCATCGCTCTGGCGCCGGCTATTTTTTTGGTGACGCTGCTATCCAGCTTCCGTGGTTATCTGCAAGGTTGGCAGATGATGACGCCAACCGCTGTGTCGCAGATCGTCGAGCAGCTGCTGCGGGTGTTTACGATGCTGGTATTCGCCCATTACCTGCTGCCGCGCGGGTTGGAGTACGCCGCCGGCGGGGCCAGCATGGGCGCGGGGGTCGGCGCGTTGGGCGCCTTGGGGGTTCTTGTCTGGTATTATTGCCGTTTGCAACGCAAACTGCATGAAAAAATGCAATTGACGCCGGTCCCGGCGGAAAGCATGGAGCTCGTGAGCAGCCGGAAACTGCTCGGCCGTATTGCGGCTCTGGCGTTGCCGGTTTCGTTATCCAGCCTGATGCTGCCGGTGGTGGCCAACCTGGATCTGTTCATCGTGCCGCTGCGTTTGGAGGCGGCCGGATTTACCGTCGGGCAGGCGACCGAGCGGTTCGGCTACCTGACGGGGATGGCGGTGCCGCTGGTAAACCTGGCGACGATCGTGACGGCCTCGCTGGCGATCAGCCTGGTGCCGGCGATTTCACACGCCAAATCCCTGAACGACAGCCGGGAAGTCATGTACCGGACGGCGGGGGCGATGCGCCTCGCCAACCTGACGACCGTTCCGTTCACGGTCCTGTTGTGCCTGCTGGCCGAACCGGTGGTCAATATGATCTACCATGCGCCCGGCGCGGCCGGCGTCACCCAGGTCATGGCCGGCGGCATTTTCCTGCTCGGGCTGCATCAGGTTACGACGGGAGTGTTGCAGGGACTGGGCCGGACGAGCATCCCGGTCATCAACATGGGGTTGGCGGCGGTGGTCAAAGTGGCGCTGAACTGGGTGTTGACGGCGATTCCTTCGCTGGGGATCCAGGGCGCCGGGCTGGCGACGCTGGCGGACCTGGGCGTGGCGGCGGGGTTGAATCTGTATTTTGTGTATCGCTACACCGGTTACTGCTTCCCCTGCGGCGATCTGCTGAAAAATGTGCTGGCGGCGGCGGTGATGGGGATTTTCGTCCATTTCGCCTACGGGCCGCTGCTGGGAGTGCTGGGGATTCCCTTTATCGCGGTGGCGCTGGTTTCCATGGCCGGCGGCCTGATCTATATCGCCGCGATGCTGGCGACCGGCGGGCTGATCCGGCGGGACCTGGCCCGGATTCCGTTTATCGGGCCGCGTTGGTTCGGGGAAGCGGCGTAAGAGACAGCAATAGAGACAAAAAAACAGGGCGACGCGTTCCGGATGGTCGGATTGCCTCAGCCCTGTTTTTTTTACTTGCGGGATTTTAGAGGGTTATTTCGTTCGTCAGTATTGCCCTTGCCGTTGCAAGGATACCGTCGTTGTCGGCGGTCGGCGCGCCGCCCTGAGCGGTGGCCGCATTACCGCCGCCTTTGCCGCCGACCGGCGCAAGGCTGCGTTTCAGCAGGTCGTTCATGGCGTTCGGGACATTCGGGGCGGCCGCGAACAGGAACGAACTGCGTCCGGCGGACTCGTCCACGGCGGCCAGCAGGCAGACCGCACCGTCAGCGGCGGTGATCCGGGCGGCGAAGTCCTGCAGGTCGGTGGCGCTATAGCCAGCAAAGACGCGCGAGACGACGCGGTAGGCGCCGACCGGAGCCGCTTCGTTCAGCAGGCGGGTCGCCAGTTCTTCATGGTAGGCCTTGCGGGTGGTGTTCAGCTCCCGCTGCAGGGATTCCTGCTTTTCCATAAACCGTTCGAAGGCTGGCAAGGCCTGTTCCACCGGCGCGGAAAACCGGCTGGACAGGGTCCGGGCCAGTTCATGTTTCCGGCGGTAATCGGCCAACGCCCGGTAGCCGCAGGCGAATTCCACCCGGATGTTGTTTTTCCGTTTTTCCCAGCCGCGGATTTTCAGCAGGCCGACTTCACCGGTGCGCTGGACATGGGTGCCGCCGCAGGGACAGCAGTCGCAGTCCGCGACCGACACGAGACGGATCTGCTCGAATTCTGCGCCGGGCGCTTTGCGCAACGCATACGCCGCCAGTTCGGCGGGTTCAACGAATTTCGCGTCGACCGGTCGGTCACTGAAGATCACGGCATTGGCAGCGGCTTCGATTTCATCGGCCAGTTCGGCGGACAGGGCCGGCAGCGTCACGTCGATCTGGACGGTGGCGGCGCCGAGATGGAAGCCGACATTTTCCGCCTGAACCTTGGCGAGAAAGACACCGGACAAGATGTGCTCGCCGGAGTGCTGCTGCATGTGGTCGAAGCGCCGCCGCCAGTCGATTTTGCCGACGACCGGGCCGTCGCCGGGGTCGCCGTCGACGGTGTGGACGATTTCGCCGTTTTTGGTCTGGACGTTCAGTACCGACAAATCGTTGAGCGTTCCCGTGTCGCAGGGCTGACCGCCGCCTTCCGGATAAAAGGCGGTGCGGTCGAGGACGACGGCGAACCGGCCGTCGCCCAGCGGCGTTTTGCATAGAATGACGGCAGGAAATTCCTGAAGATAAGGATCAAGATAATATAGTTTTTCGGTTTGCAATGGCGAGTCCTCGTTTTTCTAAATTTATTCCTGCCAGGTGGCGAGGATTTTTCCAAAGTACAACGTGTGGAAGTCGCCGTTGCCATAGAAGGCGTCTTTTAGAGAGCTGTCCAGCGGCTCCGGGTTCATCGGCTGCTGGAAGACTACTTTGCACTCATAGTGCAGGCCCGCGCCGGCGACCATCGGCGCGCCAACTTTTACGCCCGGCAGTTTTTCCAGGCCGGCGGCGGCGAACTTGTCGAAGTCGCGGCCCGATTTGCTGCCGCAGACCGCCAGCGCTCTGGCCATGTCGGTGCGGGGAACGCTGACCGTGAATTCGCCGCTGGCCTCCAGCAGCCCGAAGGTGAACCGCGACGGGCGGACCAGGACGGAAAAGATGGGTTGGCCCCAGATGACGCCGACCGTGCCCCAACCGATGGTCATGACGTTGTCGCGCCCGCCATGGCTGACGGTCAGGAACGCCCCTTTGGGCAGAGTTTGGATGACTTGCGGCGCATATTGATCAAAAGCGATTTCTTTCATTTTTTGCAGCCTCCTTGTTGTTGTGGGGAAACCCCGTATGAATTTATTGGCGATTTGCAGGGAAAATCCTTGTTTCTACGGCAGGTTTTTTGCCGGGGATTCCAGCAATTTCAGGGTGTGTCGTAGAAAAAGACAAACGTACTAAAAAAAGCTTGCGTTATTCAAAAGTATACAGTATAATCAATTACAAATCGATTTTAGCGCAACGCGATGAACGGGATACTGCTGGACGCAGGATATCAGAGAGCCGCCGGTTGGTGCGAGGCGGCAATCCGCACAGACAGGTCCACCCGTGAGCGGCCGGTGATGAATCAGGACGGGGACCGCCCGATACAGCGGACAAAGTAGGCCGGAAATCCGGCAACTTGGGTGGCACCGCGGGAGAACCTCTACCTCTCGTCCCTGATTTGGGGACGGGAGGTTTTTATTTACCGCAAAACGAAAATTAGGAGTGATAAAAGATGGCGACGACAAACAGAGCATACAACTTCAATGCCGGTCCTTCGGCTTTGCCGTGGTCCGCGTTGGAAAAAGCCCAGGCCGAGCTGCTGAATTTTAGTTCGACAGGAATGTCCCTGTTGGAAATGAGCCACCGGAGCAAGGAATACGAGGCGGTCCACAACCACACGATCGCGCTTCTGCGGGAACTGTTGACGATTCCGGAGGACTACGAGGTGCTGTTCCTGCAAGGCGGGGCCAGTCTCCAGTTTGCGATGATTCCAATGAATTTCCTGCCGGCCGGCAAAAAGGCCGCCTATGTGACCACCGGCGCCTGGTCGGAAAAGGCACTGGCCGAAGCGAAGAAACTGGGCGACACCCAGGAGGCCGCGACGAGTAAACCGACCAACCACAACCGGATTCCGGCCGCAGCCGAACTGAAATACGATGCGGACGCCGCCTATCTGCACCTGACCTCCAACAACACGATCTTCGGCACGCAGTGGCGGGAGTTCCCCGAAACCGGCGCCGTTCCCCTCATCGCCGACATGTCGAGCGACATCCTGTCGCGGCCGTTCGATGTCAGCAAGTTCAGCCTGATCTATGCCGGAGCGCAAAAGAACCTCGGCCCGGCGGGCGTGACGCTGGTCCTCGCGAAAAAGGATTTCCTGGCGACCGCCAACCCCAATATCCCGACGATGCTCCGTTACGGCACATTCGCCAAGGAAAACTCCCTCTACAATACGCCGCCGACGTTCGGCATCTACCTGATGGGCCTGGTACTGGACTGGGTCAAGGAACAGGGCGGACTGGCGGCGATCACCCGCCGCAACGAAGAAAAAGCCGCTCTGATCTACGACGCCATCGACGCCAGTCAGGGCTTCTACACCGGCCACGCCGAACCGGCCGCCCGGTCGCGGATGAACATCACCTTCCGCTTGCCGAACGAGGAGCTGGAGAAGAAATTCCTGGCCGAAGCGAAGTTGAACGGCTTCGTGGGATTGGCCGGCCATCGTTCCGTCGGCGGTTGCCGGGCCTCGGCCTACAACGCAGTGCCGGTGCCGGCCTGCCAGGCGCTGCGCGATTTGATGCTGAAGTTCCAGAAAGAAAACGGCTAAGCGGCAGCAGAAGATTTTGGACAAAGATGAGTTGATTAATCATAAAGTTTGGAGGAGAAGAACACCATGCCGAAAATTTTAGTCAGCGATCCAGTCGCCAAAGCCGGCGTTGAAATTCTGGCCAAGGAATATCCGGTCGACAGCAAACAGAAATTGACGCCGGAGGAACTCATCGCCCTTATTCCCGAATACGACGCGCTCGTTGTCCGTAGCGAAACCAAAGTCACCAAGGACGTCATCGCCGCCGCCAAAAATCTCAAGGTCATCGGCCGGGCCGGCGTCGGCGTCGACAACATCGACGTGGAAGCCGCCACCCAGCGCGGCATCATCGTTCTCAACGCCCCGGAAGGCAATACCGTCGCGGCGACCGAGCATACCATCGCCATGATGATGGCGCTCGCCCGCAACGTGCCGCAGGCCTATTGCTCGCTGCAGAATGGCCTGTGGGAACGCTCGAAGTTCGTCGGCGTGGAAGTGAGGGGCAAGACCCTCGGCATCCTCGGCATGGGCCGGATCGGCGCCGGCGTCGCCAAACGGGCGCTGGCCATGGAAATGAACGTACTCGCCTATGATCCGTTCATCCGGGCCGAGCGGGCCGAGGCTCTCGGGGTTGAGTTGGCCGAGCTGGACGACATTTTCGCCCGAGCCGACTTCATCACCTTGCACCTGCCGTTGACGGCGGACACGAAAAAACTCATCAACAAGGCGGCTTTCGCCAAAATGAAAAAAGGCGTCCGCATCCTGAACGTGGCCCGCGGCGGCGTCATCGACGAAGCCGACCTGATGGCGGCCATCGACGAGGGAATCGTGGCCGGCGCGGCCATCGACGTGTTTGAAAAGGAACCGGTCGACCCCAACCATCCGCTGCTGAAATGCCCGAAGGTCATCGCTACCCCCCATCTCGGCGCGTCCACGGCGGAAGCCCAGGTCGGCGTTTCGGTTGACGTGGCTCATGGTATCCTGGCGGCCCTGCGCGGCGAACCGGTGACGACGGCGGTCAACATGGCGCCGATTCCAGCTCACGTGCTGGAAGTCATCCGGCCTTATTTCACGCTGGCCGAGCGGATGGGCTGTCTGTCGGCGACGCTGGCCCCCGGTCGGGTTCAGGCGATCGATGTTGAGTATGCCGGCAATATCAGCGACGTGGATACCAAGATGCTGACGGTGGCTGTGATCAAAGGCGCGCTCAGCCCGTTCCTGCAGGAGTCGATCAACTACGTCAACGCGCCGGGCATGGCCAAGAGCCGCGGTATCAAGATCAAGGAAATAAAAATCAAGGAAACCGAAAACTTCGCCAACCTGATCAAGGTTCGGGTCACCACCGACAAGGATTATTGCTGCGTGAAGGGAACGCTGTTCGGCAACGAAGGGCGGATCGTCATGATCAACGATTACCGGGTGGATTTCGTGCCGAAGGGCTGGTTGATGATCGGACCTCATATCGACCGTCCCGGCATTATCGGCAAGGTTGGCACGATTCTCGGCTCGAGCGGCATCAACATCGCCAGCATGCAGGTCGGCCGCAGCGAAAAGGCCGGCAACCAGATGATGGTGCTGGCGGTGGAGTCGATCATTCCGCAGGATGTGCTGGAGCAGCTGAAAGCGGTGGACGGCATCCTGGGCGCGACGATGGTCACGTTCGAATCCCTGAGCATTTGATGAAAAACGAAGGATAAGGAGTGAAAACCATGGCCACAGTGAAACCTTTCCGGGCCCTGCGGCCGGTGGCGGCCGTCGCCGCGGAATTCGCCTCCCTGCCTTATGATGTAATGGATACGGCCGAAGCGCGGGAAATGGTAGCGCAGAAACCGCGGAGTTTTTTGCGGGTCACCCGGGCGGAAGTCGATCTGCCGCCGGATACTGATCCCCATGCGCCGGAAGTCTACGCCCAGGCCGGCAAAAAAATGGCGGAGTATGTCGCCGATGGCTTGCTGCAGCGGGAGGAAACCGCCTGCTACTATGTATACCGGCAAAAGATGGGCGAATTCGTCCAGACGGGGCTGGCCGCGGTATGCAACGTCGCGGAATACGAGGCGGG
>CAZRLN010000063.1:0-15745 GCA_964601085.1 uncultured Veillonellaceae bacterium
CGATCGTCCCGATATTTACGTGCGGCTTCGTCCTCTCAAACTTCTTCTTGGCCATTTTTACCCGTCCTCCTTCATTAAATCAATATCAATTCTTTATCCCTTAACTTTGGCCACGATGGCTTCGGAAATATTTCGCGGAACATCTTCATAATGGTCGAACTCCATGGAGTAATTTCCACGCCCCTGGGTTTTCGACCGCAAATCCGTGGCGTACCCGAACATCTCCGCCAACGGAACAAACGCCCGGATCGACTGTGCATTCGCGCGGGACTCCATCCCTTCGATCCGACCCCGTCGGGAGTTGATGTCGCCGATGACATCGCCCATGTACTCTTCGGGTACAATCACTTCCACTTTCATGTACGGTTCCAGTAGCACGGGATCGGCCTTGGCCACACCCGCTTTAAACGCCATCGAGCCGGCAATTTTGAAAGCCATTTCAGAAGAGTCCACATCGTGGTACGAACCATCATACACGGTGGCCTTGATATCGACCATCGGATACCCGGCGATCGGACCGTTTTGCATGGCTTCTTTCGCGCCCGCCTCGACCGGATTGATGTATTCGCGGGGAATTGAACCACCAACCGTTTTGTTTTCAAAAACAAAACCCGAAGCCGGCACCAGGGGTTCCAATTCCAGCCAGCAATGGCCATATTGACCGCGGCCGCCGGACTGTCGGACAAACTTGCCTTCCGACTTGACTGTTTTGCGAATGGTTTCGCGGTAAGCGACCTGGGGACGTCCTACAGTGCAGTCCACTTTGAATTCGCGCAACAAGCGATCGACGATAATTTCCAGGTGCAACTCGCCCATGCCTTCGATAATGGTCTGTCCGGTTTCCATGTCGGTGTGCATCCGAAAGGTCGGATCTTCATCCGCCAGACGCTGCAGCGCCACGCCCATTTTTTCCTGGTCCGCCTTCGTCTTCGGCTCGATCGCGATCGAAATGACCGGTTCGGGGAAAACCATCGACTCCAGAATCACCTGATCTTTATCAGTACATAGGGTATCGCCGGTAATTGTGTCCTTAAAGCCAACCGCCGCGGCGATATCACCGGTGTATACGACCTCAATGTCCTCCCGATGATTGGCATGCATCTGCAAAATCCGGCCAATCCGTTCTTTTTTTCCTTTTGTCGAATTGTACACATAGGATCCGCTGGTCATCTGTCCGGAGTAAACCCGGAAGAACGTCAATTTGCCGACATACGGATCCGCCATGATTTTAAAGGCCAACGCGGAAAAAGGCGCCGAATCATCGGCATTGCGGTATTCTTCGACCTGCGTATCCGGATTGATCCCCTTAATCGGTGGAATGTCCGTTGGCGCCGGCAAATAATCGACAACCGCATCAAGAAGCGGCTGAACCCCCTTGTTCCGATACGAGGATCCACAAAACACCGGTGTCATCTTACAGGCAATCGTCGCCAGACGAATCCCCTGCATGATTTCTTCTTTTGTCAATTCTTCGCCTTCGAGGTATTTCATCATCAGTTCATCATCGCCTTCCGCCACGGCGTCCAGCAAATTCTGATGATACAGCTCAGCCTGCTCTTTCAACTCTTCCGGGATTTCCGCCATTTCGCTCGTCTTGCCCAAGTCGTCTTCATAGACAACGGCCTGCATATTGATCAGATCAATCATGCCTTTATACGTATCTTCCGAGCCGATCGGCAGTTGCACCGGGACCGCATTGGCGCCTAGGCGTTCCTTCATCATGTCGACGACACGATAAAAATCGGCGCCCATAATATCCATCTTGTTGACGTAAGCGATCCGCGGAACGCCATACTTATCAGCCTGGCGCCACACCGTTTCCGATTGCGGCTCAACGCCGCCCTTGGCGCAAAACACCGCTACCGCTCCATCAAGAACGCGTAACGAGCGTTCCACCTCAACAGTAAAGTCCACGTGTCCTGGTGTATCAATAATGTTAATTCTATGCCCACGCCACTGGCATGTCGTCGCCGCCGAGGTAATAGTAATACCCCGTTCCTGCTCCTGCACCATCCAGTCCATCGTCGCCGCGCCGTCATGCACTTCACCCATCTTATGCACGCGGCCCGTGTAAAAGAGGATCCGTTCAGTCGTCGTAGTCTTACCGGCGTCAATGTGGGCCATAATTCCAATATTCCGGGTCTTAGCAAGCGGGAATTGTCTGGCCACAATCATCACTCCTACGTTCTACGTATCTTATTAAAATATTACCAGCGATAATGCGCAAAAGCTTTGTTCGCTTCCGCCATTTTATGGGTATCGTCACGTTTTTTCACCGCGCCGCCCGTGTTGTTGGAAGCATCCAGCAGCTCCGCAGCCAACCGTTCATGCATGGTTTTTTCGCTTCGGTTCCGCGCTTGGTTGACCAACCAACGAACACCCAACGAAAAGCGACGGTCTGGACGGACCTCAACCGGAACCTGATAGTTTGCGCCACCGACCCGGCGCGCCCTTACTTCCAAAACCGGCATTACATTCTTCAGAGCGGTTTCGAAAAGCTCCAGGGCGTCTTTGCCCGTTTTAGCGGCCATGGCTTCAAACGCCGCATATACAATGCCCTGCGCGACGCTTTTTTTGCCGCTGAGCATGATTTTGTTGATGAAACGGGTTACCGTTTTCGAATTGTATACGGGATCCGGCAAAACATCCCGTTTGGGAACTGCGCCTTTTCTCGGCATGAAAAACCCTCCTTATTTCTTTCCAGTCGTCTTTCCACGCTTGGCGCCGTACTTCGAACGCGACTGATTGCGTTTTGCAACGCCGGCCGTATCGAGAGCACCACGGATAATGTGATAGCGAACACCTGGCAAGTCCTTTACACGACCACCCCGGATCAAAACAACGGAGTGCTCCTGAAGATTATGCCCAATGCCCGGAATGTAAGAAGTTACCTCGATGCCATTGGTCAAACGGACACGTGCCACTTTGCGCAATGCAGAGTTCGGTTTTTTCGGGGTCGTTGTGTAAACCCTCGTGCAAACACCACGCTTTTGCGGGCACTCTTTCAATGCCGGCGCAGTGGATTTTTTCTCCAACTCTTCCCTGCCTTGACGCACTAACTGATTAATTGTCGGCATTTCCACACCTCCTTATAGATAAATTCCTCAAGATTGCATTGCTGCAAACTATAGCTATTTCAAGATCGCGACCGCGGCGGCGCCGACGTCAATCCCGCAGGCCGATCCCAGTTCTTCCATCGTAAAACCTTCAACAACGGAAACTGCTTGATCTTTACATGCCTGCTGCAACGGCAAAATCACACGAGTATCCGCATTTTCAGCCAAGTACACCTTCAATGCGTTGCCCTTTTCTACCGCTTTTAAGCTTTGTTTGATGCCGATTACCTTGGAAACTTTCTTGAAATTTAGAGTATCAGCGGCCATTAGCCACACTCCTCCATAGGCGCTTTATCATTCTATCATCCACTAAGCCGTCGTGTCAACGGGTATTTTCATTGATTTTTTATGTCCACGGTTCCACGAGTATCATTGGGGGTGAAAAAAGGAGAAACCGCCATTTGACGGTTTCTCCCACGCATTTAACAAGTTTCTGTTGGGCTGGCGGGAGTGTTTGCCTTCTTGAGGGAAATATTGCGATAACGGTTCATGCCAGTTCCCGCTGGAATCAATTTGCCGATGATGACGTTCTCCTTCAATCCGAGCAATGGATCGACTTTCCCCTTAATTGCGGCATCGGTAAGAACACGGGTCGTTTCCTGGAAGGAGGCCGCCGACAGGAAGGAATCTGTGGCCAATGATGCTTTTGTGATTCCAAGCAGGATCGGGCGGGCAACCGCCGGTTCTCCATCGTTTTCCAACGCCTTGAGGTTTTCGGCCTCGAAAGAATTGATATCGATGTATTCGCCCGGCAAAAATTCGGTGTCGCCCGGTTCCTCCACTTTCACCTTGTGAAGCATCTGACGAACCATGACTTCGATATGTTTGTCGTTGATTTCAACGCCTTGCTCTTTATATACCTTTTGAACTTCGCTCACAATATACCGGTGAGTATCGCGTAGCCCCCGAATCCGCAAAATGTCGTGCGGATTGAGCGGACCATCGGTCAGGCGATCGCCTGGCTCGACCTGCTGGCCTTCGCGAACCAAAGTCCGCGAACCATAAGGAATCGGATAAACACGTTCTTCACCGGAAGCGGAGGTCACAACCGCCCGACGAGCCCCTTTCGTTTCACGCAATTCCACACGCCCGTCAATTTCGGTCAAAATCGCCGGATGCTTGGGTTTGCGCGCTTCAAAGAGTTCTTCGACACGCGGCAGACCGGAAGTGATATCCCCGCCGGAAGCCTGTCCGCCGGTTGATGCCACGCCACCGGTATGGAACGTACGCATGGTCAACTGGGTACCCGGTTCGCCAATCGACTGGGCGGCGATTATTCCTACCGCTTCGCCGACATCCACAATTCGGCCGGTAGCCAAATTGCGGGCATAGCATTTGACGCAAACGCCATATTTGCATTTGCAGGTCAGAACGGAACGGATCAGGACTCTTGATCGAACGGCGGCTACCCGATCCACTAGATCTTCTGTGATCTCTTCATTGATCCGGACAATCAAGTCGCCTGTCTTGGGATCGACGATATCTTCGGCGGCAATACGACCGACAATACGATCCCGCAGTTTTTCAATCACGTTGCTGCAAATATGGACAACTCCGGCATTCCCGCGCATCGTCCAAAGCATAGTCAAATGTTTGTGATTGGTTTCATCCAGCAAATCGCCGACGCGGAGAAGGCTTTCCCCGTTTTCATTTAGTACCAGCTCCGCCGATTTTCTTCCCGCCAGGTCTATGTTCAGAATTCTGACTTCGTCCTGAACTGCGGCAATTTCAGCGATTTTTTCGGTGGTAAGCGTATCGCCGGGATTCACGATGGCTTTTTTGGTATTTGGATCGCGGATCTCTTCCGCTACGATCTGTTGCAGGGCGCGATGCCTCAAATCGGAGGATTTCAGCGATATTACCTTGGTCAGCGGCTCTTTCACGGCTTCTTCCAGGATCGCTTCCGCATCAATTCCCTTCAGGCTGTTCTTCCGGATATTGATGTCACCGAGCACGTCTGAATTTAACAGAAGTTCGACATGCTCTTCCTGAATCTGCGTTCCCGCAGTCAGAATGCTGGCGCCGGCTGGATCGACCACGTCGTCCTCAAGATTACGGTTCAACATTTCACGGAGCATGATATCGCGCAAATTATCGCGGATCTGCTGCCGAGAAAGTGTCAAAGGAACCAGTTCCGGCACATTGATTTCCAAAACCTGTTCTTCCAGCAATCGATCGAATCCTGCAGCATCAAGCACAGAGCCCGCAGTCAGAATAATCTCGCCGGTTGCGCTGCTGATGGCATCCTCTGCCAGTTGTTTTCCATACAAATCCATTTTGGCGCGGGCAAGGGCAATTTCATGCGCCGCCTGCATCTTATCCACTTCGCGCGAGATATTGAATTTAAGAACATCGCAATCATCTTCACGCACGATCAGATCCTGGGCCACATCGACCAAGCGGCGGGTCAGGTAACCCGAGTCGGCGGTCCGCAGCGCGGTATCAGCCAGCCCTTTTCGGGCGCCATGCGTGGAAATGAAGTATTCGAGAACCGTCAGGCCTTCACGGAAGTTCGCCTTAATCGGCAGGTCAATGATCCGACCGGACGGATCCGACATCAGTCCGCGCATGCCGGCCAGCTGACGGATCTGCTGCACATTGCCGCGGGCGCCGGATGTTGCCATCATGTAAACCGGATTCAGGCGGTCCAACGATTTCATCAACGAATCCGTGACATCATCTGTCGCCTTCTTCCACAGGTCGACTACTTTGATGTAACGCTCGTCGCCCGTCAACAGGCCGTTGCGGTAATGATTGTTGATTTTTTCAACCTGTGCATCGGTCGTATCAATGATGACTTTCTTCTGTTTGGGAATCTTGATATCGGAAACGGCAATCGTTATCCCGGCGCGGGTAGCATACGTGAAGCCGAGTTTTTTGATTTTGTCCAGGACATTGGCTGTTTGGGCATTGCCGAACCGGCGGTAGCACTCCGCTACCAATTTTCCCAGTTCCTTTTTGTCCATCAAACGCCCCAGGTCCGTCCCATTCGCGCTATACTGTTTGAGTTCTTCCGGCAACGCTTCGTTAAAGATATAACGGCCCAACGATGTCGTAACCAAACCGTGTTCAGGAATCCGGATCCGGATTTTCTCGTGTAGAGTGATAAATCCGAAGTGATAAGCCTGCAACGCTTCATCGCCACCGGAAAATGCCCGCGGCGGCAGCCCTTCCTTCTGCAAACGCTCGCTTTCCACCGATTCGCGTTCAATGGTCAGGTAATACGACCCCAAAACCATATCCTGCGTCGGGGAGGCAACCGGGCGGCCATCTTTGGTCGACAGAATGTTATGCGCGCTCAGCATCAGCACCCGGGCTTCCGATTGCGCTTCGGCGGAAAGCGGTACGTGAACCGCCATCTGGTCGCCGTCAAAGTCGGCATTGTATGCTGTGCAAACCAGCGGATGGATTTTAATGGCCCGTCCTTCCGACAACACCGGCTCAAACGCCTGAATGCCGAGGCGGTGAAGTGTCGGGGCGCGGTTCAACAGAACCGGATGCTCGCGAATGACTTCTTCGAGCACATCCCAAACTTCGGGACGCATGCGCTCGACCATCCGCTTTGCGCTTTTGATGTTGTGGGCATGTCCAGCGTTGACCAGTTTCTTCATCACAAACGGCTTGAACAATTCCAACGCCATTTCTTTCGGCAAACCGCACTGGTGAAGTTTTAACTCCGGTCCGACCACGATAACCGAACGTCCGGAATAATCAACGCGCTTGCCCAGCAGATTCTGACGGAAGCGACCCTGTTTTCCCTTGAGCATGTCGCTCAAGGATTTTAAGGGGCGATTTCCCGGGCCGGTTACCGGACGGCCGCGACGACCATTGTCGATCAGCGCGTCCACAGCTTCCTGCAGCATCCGTTTTTCATTGCGAACGATAATATCCGGCGCTTTCAGCTCGAGCAACCGTTTCAGTCGGTTGTTCCGGTTGATGACTCGGCGATACAGGTCGTTCAGATCGGAGGTCGCAAAACGACCGCCGTCCAATTGCACCATCGGCCGCAGTTCAGGCGGGATGACCGGAACAACGTCCATTATCATCCAGTGAGGCTTGTTGCCTGATTTACGGAACGCTTCCACGACTTCCAGTCGGCGGATGGCGCGAATACGGCGCTGTCCACTGACTTCCTTGAGTTCCTGCCGCAAGTCCTTGCTCATTTTCTCAAGGTCTAATTCTTCCAGCAATTTTTTGATCGCTTCGGCGCCCATGCCGACTTCGAAGTGGGAACCATATTTTTCATAATAATCTCGGTATTCTTTTTCCGACAAGAGCTGGCGGCGCATCAGCGGCGTATCTTTGGGATCCAAAACGATATAGGAGGCGAAATACAGGACTTTCTCCAACGCACGGGGAGAAATGTCCAGAATCAATCCCATCCGGCTGGGAATCCCTTTGAAATACCAAATGTGGGACACCGGCGCAGCCAGTTCGATGTGCCCCATCCGATCACGGCGCACTTTCGATTTTGTGACTTCGACGCCGCAACGGTCGCAAATCACGCCCTTATGGCGAATCCGTTTGTACTTTCCGCAATGGCACTCCCAATCCCGCGTTGGTCCAAAGATTCTTTCACAGAACAATCCGTCGCGTTCCGGTTTCAGTGTCCGGTAGTTGATGGTTTCCGGCTTCTTAACTTCACCATGGGACCAACTCATGATTTGTTCGGGAGAAGCCAAGCCAATCCGCATTGAATCAAAAGTATTCACATCTTGCAAGATTCTATCGCTCCCCTCTTACCTACTCGATGTTATCGTCGTCCGAACCCGGATCATCAAAATCCAAATCCTCTGCTTCATCGAGCAGTTCGCGTACATTGAGCTTTTTCTCTTTTGCTGCCTTGACTTTCTTGACACTCTTGCGGGATCGGGATTCTGCTTCCTCTTCCACTTTGGGAACCGGCAGAATCTCGATTTCCGACATGCCCATCAGTTCTTCTTCCTCAGACGTTTCTTCCTCGTCGAGGAAGTCGGCCACGGCGTCAACATCCGCCGTTTCCGGCTGATCCGCAAACCGGGAGGGCTTGCGTTCCCGCGGCATCGGTTGGTACCGTGATTCGCCGGCAAGCGGCAAATCCAGCTCTTTTGCCGTCTCATGCACATCTTCGTCTGTATCCTTGATCTGGATCGCTTTGCCGTCTTCCGAGCGCACTTCCACATCCAAACCGATACTCTGCAATTCCTTCATGAGAACCTTGAAGGATTCCGGAATGCCCGGCTCTGGAATATTTTCGCCTTTGACGATCGCTTCGTACGTTTTCACACGACCGACAATATCGTCCGACTTGACCGTCAACAGCTCCTGCAGCGTATAAGCAGATCCATAGGCCTCCAGCGCCCAGACTTCCATTTCGCCGAAGCGTTGTCCGCCGAATTGCGCCTTGCCGCCAAGCGGCTGCTGGGTAACCAGGGAGTATGGACCCGTGGAACGGGCATGGATCTTGTCGTCGACCAGATGATGCAGTTTTAACATATAAACGTAGCCGACGGTGACAGGGTTATCAAATTGGCGACCAGTCCGACCGTCACGCAGGATCGTCTTGCCATCTTCCGGCAACTGAGCCAATTTTAACGTCCGGATGACTTCTTCTTCCGTCGCGCCGTCAAAAACCGGCGTTGCAATATGGATGCCGCAATCGCCAAAGGAGTTCGGCCAAATATGCGATCCGCGTTCCATTTCTTTGGCTTTTTCCACGCCGTCCGGTTTGGGAAGATTCCACCGGTCCAGGTCATAGCCTGCGTCCTTGAGACGTGTCGTAATATTGGGATCCTTATGGGCAATTTGTAGCCCTAGCGCCGAAACAGCCCACCCCAAATGGGTTTCGAGCACCTGCCCGATATTCATACGAGAAGGAACACCCAGCGGATTCAACACAATCTGCACCGGCGTTCCGTCGGGCAAGAAGGGCATGTCTTCCTCGGCCATAATCCGTGAAACGACCCCTTTGTTGCCGTGACGGCCGGCCATTTTGTCCCCTTCGGAAATTTTTCGTTTTTGCGCGATGTAAACCCGAACCAGTTGATTGACGCCCGGCATCAGTTCATCGCCATTTTCACGGGTAAACACTTTCACATCCACAATTTTGCCGGATTCACCGTGCGGCACGCGGAGTGACGTATCGCGCACTTCCCGCGCCTTCTCGCCAAAAATCGCTCGCAGCAGGCGTTCCTCAGCCGTCAGCTCCGTTTCACCCTTCGGCGTGACTTTGCCGACCAAGATATCGCCGGGACGTACTTCGGCGCCGATGCGGATAATTCCGCGATCGTCCAGATCACCCAGCGCTTCTTCGGCCACATTGGGAATATCCCGGGTAATTTCTTCCGGTCCCAATTTGGTGTCCCGGGAATCGCACTCGTACTCCTCGACATGAATGGAGGTAAAGACGTCTTCCTTCACGATTTTTTCGCTCAACAGAATCGCGTCTTCATAGTTGTAGCCTTCCCAAGGCATGAACGCAACCAAAATATTGCGTCCCAATGCCAATTCGCCGCCATCGGTGGAAGGTCCATCGGCCAGGACTTGTCCTTTTTCGATGATCTCTCCTTTATACACCAGTGGACGTTGGTTGATGCAAGTTCCCTGGTTGGAACGCAGATATTTCAGCAATTTGTATTTATCGACACCCTTGTCGTCTGACCGACGGACAATGATCTCTGTCGCCGTCGCCCGTTCGACAACACCGGCATTCTTGGACAGGACTACGACGCCGGAGTCACGGGCCGCCTTCGATTCCATACCGGTGCCGACCAAAGGCGCTTTGGGCCGCAGCAAGGGAACCGCCTGGCGTTGCATGTTGGCGCCCATCAGCGCGCGGTTCGCGTCGTCGTTTTCCAGGAACGGAATCATGGCCGTAGCAATCGATACAACCTGTTTCGGCGACACGTCCATGTAATCGACTTCCGGCGCCGGCACTTCCAGAATCAGGTCCCGATAACGGACACTGACCTGCTCATCAACAAACCAACCGTTCTTATTCAATTTTTCGTTGGCTTGCGCAATGACGTACTCATCTTCTTCGTCGGCAGTCAGATAATGCACATCTTCAGTAACCTTCAGATTCTTTTTGTCCACCTTGCGATACGGCGTTTCAATGAATCCGAACTGGTTGACACGGGCAAAAGTGGACAGCGAGCCGATCAGGCCGATGTTTGGACCTTCCGGGGTTTCAATCGGGCACATACGGCCATAGTGGGAGTGATGGACGTCCCGGACTTCGAATCCGGCCCGTTCACGGCTCAAGCCACCAGGTCCCAAAGCGCTGAGACGCCGTTTATGCGTCAGTTCAGCCAATGGGTTGGTCTGGTCCATAAACTGTGACAACTGGCTTGACCCAAAAAACTCTTTGATTGCCGCCACAACCGGTCGAATGTTGATCAAAGCCTGTGGCGTAATCACATCCACATCCTGAATTGTCATCCGCTCCCGAACCACACGTTCCATACGGGCCAGGCCAATACGGAACTGGTTCTGCAACAGTTCGCCCACGGAACGCAATCGACGGTTGCCCAAATGGTCGATATCGTCCTTGTTGCCGAAACCCTCCGCCAGATTCAGTAGATAGCCGATAGAAGCAATAATGTCGGCTTTCGTCACCGTCCGGTGGCTAAAATCCGCAGGCGTGGGGGTGCAAAGCAATTTCTCCGGGTTAGTGTCTTCGTGAAGACGGGCGTAGACTTCAACCAACCCTTCGCCGACCGCCTCTTCACTGAACACGCCGCTCTTGTCGATAACATTGAGAATTTCATCATCGACACGAACTGGATTGCCATGCTCGTCACGACAGGCCACCACAATTTCGCCGGTGGTTTTATCCACGATATTCTGTTCCAGATAAACTCCCTGCAACCGACGACGCCAGCCAAGCTTCTTCGTCAGTTTGTAACGACCGACCGTCGCCAGATCATACCGTTTGGAATCAAAGAACAACGATTCCACCAACTGGGCGGCGTTCTCAATCGTCGCCGGCTCGCCCGGACGCAACCGCTTGTAAATCTCGAGCAGAGCCGTGTCACGATCCGTCGAATCGTCCTTGCCCGCTTCCAACGTGGCCCGAATGCGCAGATTATCGTCAAATACCGATAAAATCGTCTCGTTGGCTTCCCAGCCCAAAGCACGAATTAAGACAGTCACCGGCAATTTGCGTGTCCGGTCGACCCGAACCGAAACCACGTCATTGGAGTCCGTCTCCAATTCAAGCCAGGCGCCCCTGTTTGGAATGACCGTGGCAAAATAAAGTTCCTTGCCATTGGCGTCCATCGCGACATCGTAGTAAACGCCGGGCGAGCGAACCAACTGGCTAACAATGACCCGTTCGGCGCCATTAATAATAAATGTGCCGTTATCGGTCATCAGGGGGAAATCGCCCATGAAAACGTTCTGTTCCTTGATCTCCCCTGTTTCACGGTTTACCAGGCGCACTTTGACATTCAAAGGCGCCGCATACGTAACGTCCCGTTCCTTGCACTCTTCCACATCGTACTTCGATTCGCCCAGACGGAAATCCTCAAAAGACAACACCAAATTACCGGTAAAATCTTGTATGGGCGAAATATCCCGGAAAATCTCGGTCAATCCCGTCTGAAGAAACCATTGGTAAGACTTCTTCTGAATCTCGATCAGATTGGGCATGTCCAGAACTTCGTCGATTTTTGCGTAACTATAGCGCGTCCTTTTTCCTACCTCTATGGGATTGAACATTCAGACACCCACCTCCACTGTTGAACAGAATCGTATTCTTAAAGCAAAAACAAGCAAGGCTCTCCAGTTTAAGGAAGACCTTGCTTTTGCATCACGGAAAGTGTTTTTCATCCCCTCAAAAGATAATTACCGCATTTTAGGATGATATCACACATATGTCAATTTGTCAACACGAAGAGGACGGTAAATGTTGATGGGCGCACGAGTGCGCCCATCAATCGCGTCACTTATTTTACTTCGACAGTAGCGCCGGCTTCCACCAATTTTGCTTTGACGGCATCCGCATCGGCCTTGGATACTTTTTCTTTCACCGGTTTGGGAGCGCCATCAACCAGGTCTTTGGCTTCCTTGAGGCCTAGACCGGTCAGTTCGCGGACCACTTTGATCACGTTGATTTTCGCAGCGCCGGCAGCCGTCAGGATCACGTCAAACTCGGTCTGCTCTTCAGCAACCGGAGCCGCAGCGGCGGCGGGAGCTGCCGCGACAGCCACAGGGGCCGCAGCGGACACACCGAATTTTTCTTCCAGGGCTTTTACCAGTTCGGAGAGTTCCAGGACCGTCATTTGCTCAATGGCTTCCATGATTTGTTCTTTATTCATGATTCATTCCTCCAAATTTTAATAATATTTGTATATTACGCGGATTCTTTTTGTTGGCGCACCGCATCCAACGTATAGACAAGATTGCGGATGCTTCCCTGCAAAACATTGACCAAGCCAGTGATGGGCGACTGCATGCTGCCCAGCATTTTGGCGATCAAGACTTCGCGCGCCGGCAGGTTGGCCAGAGCCTTCACGCCGTCTGCATCGATCACTTTTCCTTCGACCAGTCCGCCTTTGATTTCCATGATGCGGTTTTCTTTAATAAACTCCGCGATCAATTTTGCGGGCGCTACCGGATCATTTGCCGAAGATACCATTGCCAAAGGGCCCTTGAGGTATTGGTCCAAGCCTTCAATTCCGGCCTCTTTTGCCGCGATGCTGGCCATATTGTTTTTGATGACCGTGTACTCGATGCCCGCTTCGCGCATTTTCCGGCGAAGTTTCGTATCCTGGGCGACTTTGATCCCCCGGAAATCAGCCAGCACCACACCCTTTGCATTTTCAATGGTTGCTTTGAAATCCGCGATCATCGCCACTTTTTCCGGACGAATTACCATATAGAGTCCACCTCCTTCCATATTAGTTCAAAACAAAAACGGTCTCCGGACACCAGCCGCCAGAGACCGTTCATGAACACGATACTCATGAAACGTCAATCTCCAACCTCGGCGGGCGCATCCTGTCGATGCTTATGCCATTCTGGCACCTGCTGTCTACAGTCCGGATATGAAGTTATATTTCGGCAATAGCCTGAAACTACGCTTCTTTCTTGCCGCCCAGCTTAAGAACGTTCACCGTTACTCCAGGCCCCATGGTGGAACTAAGGGTAATGTGACGAACATACTGTCCTTTGGCAACCGCCGGTTTTGCTTTGACCAGCGTTTCGATCAGGGTGAAATAGTTCTGGATCAGTTTTTCCGTTTCGAACGAAACGCGGCCCAGCGGGGCATGGATATTGCCGGCTTTATCGGTGCGATACTCGATTTTACCAGCTTTGATTTCGTTCAACGCCCGGGTGACGTCCATCGTGACCGTGCCAACTTTGGGGTTCGGCATCAAGCCTTTAGGACCGAGGATTTTGCCGAGCCGGCCCACTGTACCCATCATGTCAGGAGTTGCAACCGCAACGTCAAAGTCCGTCCAACCGCCCTGAATTTTTTCCACCATGTCTTCGGCGCCGACAAAATCAGCCCCGGCAGCTTCCGCTTCCTTGGCCTTCTCGCCTTTGGCGAACACAAGGACGCGCTTGCTTTTACCGGTGCCATGCGGCAACACGACTGCGCCACGAACCTGTTGATCCGCATGTTTCGGATCAACGCCCAATTTCACGGCAACTTCAAGTGTTGCATCAAATTTGGCCGCAGGCATCTTTTGAATCAGCGCAATCGCTTCTTCGGGATCATACACCTTGCCTTGCTCGATGAGCTTGGCGGATTCCTGATATTTCTTGCCGTGCTTAGGCATAAGCTTTTCCTCCTGCTGATAATGTGGTTATAACGGGAACCCCTCCCACAGAAGACGCCGACTAATCGACAATATCGATTCCCATGCTGCGCGCAGTGCCTTCAACCATACGCATTGCAGCTTCAACATTGGCAGCATTCAGGTCGGGCATCTTGGACTCAGCGATCTCGCGAACCTTATCGCGGGACACTTTGGCCACTTTTTTCTTGTTGGGCTCACCGGATGCGGTCTCAATACCGGCGGCTTTCTTCAACAGAACCGCGGCGGGCGGAGTCTTCGTGATAAAAGTGAAAGAGCGATCTTCAAAAACAGTAATCTCGACAGGAATAATCAAGCCGACCTGTTTTGCAGTTCTTTCATTAAAATCTTTGACGAACGCCATGATATTGACACCAGCCTGTCCCAGAGCCGGACCTACCGGAGGCGCCGGTGTAGCCTTGCCCGCAGGAACCTGCAGTTTGACAACTTTAACGATTTTTCTTGCCATGTGTTCACACCTCCTTATGTGCAAAATGTGGTATCGCGGGCTGGACAGCCCTCCCACCGATTCCGGTTACGGAATCTTCAGCAGAACCTCTATAATTTCTCCACTTGGGAAAAATCCAACTCAACCGGGGTTTCACGGCCAAACATATTTACGAGGGCCCTGATTTTCCCCCTATCCATATAAACATCCGTCACTGTCGCCGTCCAATTTTCAAATGCGCCGGCAACAATACGAATTACTTCCTGCGGCTTGACGTCGATCTTCTGACGCGGCTCTTCCACGCCCATCGCCCGTAGTATTGGCTTCAGTTCAAGCTGGCTCAGCGGAATCGCCTTGCTGCCCGACCCAACAAAGCCGGTCACGCCCGGTGTGTTGCGAACGACATACCAAGTTCGGTCGTTCACAATCATTTCCACCAAGACATACCCCGGGAAAATCTTTTTCTTGGTTACTTTCCGCTTGCCATCTTTAATTTCCACTTCATCTTCCATAGGCACCAGAACTTGAAAAATCTCCGTCTGCATGCCCATAGACTGAATCTTGCGTTCCAGATTCGCTTTGACCTTATTTTCGTATCCGGAATAGGTATGGATTACGTACCACTGACGTTCTTCTTCCATCAAACCCGCCTCTACCTGGCAAGGATCGCTTTGAGAATTTGCGCAAAAAATCCATCAATAATCCAGATCAACGTTGCAGCGAAAAAAACCGACACCAACACAACTATCGTATTGGCCGTCAGTTCTTTTTTGCTGGGCCACGAAATTTTCTTCAGCTCAGATTTTACTTCCCGCAGAAACTTCGTCAGCTTTACCAGCCGACCCCGGCTCTGCACCGCCATTTCCTGAACCGCCATATCGTCACATCCTATTATTCGATTGCTGCCAGCATGCATAAGAAATATGGCAGGGGCGGCAGGACTTGAACCCGCAACCAACGGTTTTGGAGACCGCTACTCTACCAATTGAGCTACACCCCTGTGTTTCACTTACCAAAAAAACAACAAAACGATTATTTGGTTTCCTTGTGAGCCGTATGTTTTTTGCAGAACTTGCAGTATTTATTGAATTCCAGACGGTCCGGATCGTTTTTCTTGTTTTTATTCGTCTGATAGTTGCGTTGCTTGCACTCGGTACAAGCCAACGTGACTGCGTTACGCATGCTGCACACCTCTTTAACTGAATTTGCATATTAGTTCAAAATGCCGCTTTTATAATTTATCACAATTGACATGCCCTGTCAACATACCGGGCTTACCAAAAAAATAAAGATACGGAGGATGGCATCGCCGCCACCCTCCGCAATCGGACCTCACTGCAGGGGTGTTTATTCGTTGATCGCGGTAACCACGCCGGCGCCGACCGTGCGGCCGCCTT
>CAZRLN010000064.1:0-14705 GCA_964601085.1 uncultured Veillonellaceae bacterium
GGGTCGTTTTTCAGGCAGGATTTTTCGACTGCCGAAGCCAATTTATCTATTTTGGGAAATGGAAAGGGGATGAATCCGTTGAAATTTACTGTTGTGGTCGACAATTGCGTTTCGCCTGGCGCCAAAGCGCCGTTTCGTGCTCAACACGGTCTGGCGGTACTGATCGATACCGGTGCGAACAAGATTCTGTTCGATGCCGGGCCTTCCGATATTGTGATCCACAATTTGGGCTTGCTGGGCGTGCATCCGCGAGAACTGGACGCGATTGTTCTGAGCCATGGCCACTATGATCATACCGGCGGTCTGGCGAGCGTATTGACGATGGCGGCAAAGAAAATCCCGGTATTCAGCCACCCGGATATTTTCAAACCCCGTTATGCGGTGGAGGGCTCAAACTGCAAGTACGTTGGGGTTCCGTTCACCAAAGACTGCCTGACGCATTTGGGCGCCGACTTCCGACCCGTCGAGGAACCGGTCGAGTTGGTGCCGAACCTGTGGATTAGCGGCCCGGTTCCCCGGGAAACGGTCTATGAAGAGGGCGATGCCCGACTGGTCATTGCCGAAGGGGACTGCGGCTGCGCAATCGGCGAATTGCCGACCGTGTATTCGCGGGATCCGCTGCTCGACGATATGGCCATTTTTATCCGTTGCAGCAAGGGTCTGGTGGTTCTGGGCGGCTGCGCTCATTCGGGGATCATCAACATGATCAACCACGGGCTGAAAGTGACGGGCGCCATCAAAGTCCACGGCCTGCTCGGCGGGACGCACCTGGGCCCCACCGCCGATCCCCAGAAAAATGCCACGATCGGTGCACTGGAATGGTTCAATCCGGACTTCATCGCTTCGAACCACTGCACCGGTTTCCCGATGATGGCCCGGTTGTCCCAAGTCTTCGGCGACAAATTCATCCCGGCGTTTTGCGGAACCACAGTGGAGTGCTGAAGGGAATAACCATACTCCGAAGTCATGGATAAAGAGCCCGAGCTTCTCAAAAAAATGAGAAACTCGGACTCTTTTTTTGTCGGGAAGCCACAAAAAAACGGCGATTGCTAAAAAATAAATAAATACACGGTACACTATTTTTAAAACGATATTTTACGCATCGCAAAATATGAAAAATAATATTTAATTTGTAGAATATTATCTGTATCATTTTATTTAAGTAAGTGTTGTGTTCTGTTTATCCTTCTAATAATGATTTTATCGAGAAGTTTTGTATCGGAATGACTACGCGTCGAAATCTGCTGGCTCGACGAGGTTCCGTTCCCGTTTCAGCACGACGGTTTTGGCGATCTTGTCATGCAGAGCCTGGCTGCGGATCGTGAGGCAGGCCAGCAGGAAGCCGAAGCCGAGTGGCAGAAACGACAGGATCTTGGCGATGTTGCGGAGGAAAGCCCGGCCGAATGAAATGCGATTTCCCGCCATATCCACGACCTTCAGGCGACACAGGCGCTTGCCGGGAGTGGCCAGCCAGGGGGAACTTTCGAACAAAGGCCAGTAGAGCAGATGAATCGTCAGTTTCAGTAGGGAGGGTCCGAGGGTCTGTTTGGCGATGACCTCGGGGGAAATTCCGCTGGGGACGCCAAGCGCCAGGTCGATCACGGCGCCGAGTATGCCGATCAAGAGGGAATCCACCAGAAACGCCACGAAACGCCAGAAAAGATTGCCATACGGATGATCAGGCTGCAATTTCAGTTCTCCTTCCCATGTTAAACATCTGCGATCATTACGAACCCATGACAAAACAATTTGACGCATCCTGCCGATTCTCCTGCCTACAGGGGAATCGCTGCGGCAGGGATGCGTCATTTTGATGTAAACTAGTTTTTGATAGCTGCTTTACAAACAAAGTTTGCCGAGATATAATCCCCTATGTGAACATAAAACGGATTGATAGTTTACAAGGGGGTTGCATTCGTGTCGTTGCGCAGAAAGATGTTGGTTTCACTATTTGCGGCGCTGATTTGTATCAGCTCTATCCTGATTTTCCCGATCGGCCCAGTGCCCGTGACCTTGCAAGTGTTCTTTATCGTATTGACCGGCGCTGTTCTCGGCCCGAAAATGGGAGCGCTCAGCGTCGTGATCTGGATCATGCTCGGGACGTTCGGGCTGCCGGTATTCGCCGGCGGCAAGGCTGGCCCGATGGTGCTGCTCGGACCCACCGGCGGCTATCTGCCGGGCTTCACTATTTGCGCCTGGATCGTGGGGGCACTGACAGAAAAACAGACGAGTTCCCGCCTGCGTATCGGTCTGGCGATGGTGGCCGGCATGGCTGTCGCTTATGCCGTCGGCTTGGCCGGTTTTATGGCCAGTTTCGCTTTTTTCCTGCAGAAACCAATGTCGGTGCAGCAAGCTTTGGCGATCGCCGTGTATCCCTTCATCGCCTTTGATCTGGTCAAAATCATACTGGCCGCCTGGTTGACGCCCGTCCTGCGGACGGCGATCGACCGCGCCGGATTACTGGAAGGACAGCAGGGACATGCGTAAACGGATTGATGAATTTATGCAAAAAGTACTGGACGGTGGCGAGATACAGTTGACGGAAGCTCGTGAACTTGCCGGGGTCGCCAATGCCGAACTGCCCTATCTGTTCGCGGCCGCCAATACGATTCGTCAACAGTATCAGGGAGAGAAAGTCCATCTCTGTGCGATCCTCAACGGTCGTTCCGGCCATTGCAGCGAAGACTGCTCTTATTGCGCCCAGTCGGTCCACCACCAGACCGGAGTGGCCGTCTATCCTTTGCTGGACTCCGATGAAATCCTTCGGCATGCGAAAGCGGCCGAAGCCGCCGGTGTCAGTCATTTCTCCCTCGTTCTCAGTGGCCGGGGCATGGATGCTGCACAGGAAGCGGAGAACTTCGACCGGATCATCGATACCTACCGTCGAATCCTGCAACAGACAGGCCTGAAACTTTGCGCTTCCCTGGGATCGCTGACCGCGGAGCAGGCCCGGCGACTGAAAGAAGTCGGCGTGGAGAGATATCACCATAATGTCGAAACCAGCCGCGATTATTACGCCTCCATCTGCCGCACCCATACCTACGAGGACCGCACCCGCACCATCGGCGTGGCGCAGGAAGCGGGACTCGCGGTGTGTTGCGGCGGGATCATCGGGATGGGCGAAAGCCTCGACCAACGCATCAATATGGCGTTTGAGCTGCGAGCCATGGGGATTGGCTGTGTGCCGATCAATATTCTGAACCCCGTACCGGGAACTCGGCTCGAACAACAGAAGCCGTTGCCGCCGCTCGAAATACTAAAGACGCTGGCCGTTTTCCGGTTCATTTTGCCCCATGCCGTCATCCGTACCGCCGGTGGCCGCGAAAAAAATCTGCGGGATTTGCAATCCATGGCGCTGCTCAGCGGCGCCAACGGCATGCTGGTCGGCGGGTACTTGACCACGGCCGGCCGTGACACGAACCTGGATCACCAGATGATCGCCGACCTCGGCCTGAAAGTGGCGCTATAGGGGCGGCAGGAAATCCGCCCACCGCCGGCGAAGAACAATAGCCAACGATTAATCCGCCGGAAAAGATAGGTGTTTCCTATGAACAACTGCCCGAATTTCACTGCTATCGATTTTGAGACTGCGAATCCGTCGATGGACAGCGCCTGCCAGCTCGGGCTGGCGGTCGTGCAGAACGGCGTGATCGTCGAACGGCGGGACTGGCTGATCTGCCCGCCGACGCAGCGGTTTGACTTTACCTACATCCATGGCATTACCTGGCGGGATGTGGCGGACGCTCCCGATTTCCGGCAACTGTGGCCGGAGATCCGGCCCTACCTCGCGGAGCGGGTGATCGCCGCCCACAACGTAAGCTTTGACATCAACGTGTTTTTCGCCCTGATCAAGCTCTACCAGATCGAATACTGGCACGGCGGGACGATCGACTCCGTCACCGTGGCCCGACGAATTTGGCCGCACCTGCCGAACCATCAGCTCGGTACGGTCGCCGGACATTTACAGATTCCGCTTGATCATCACAACGCCGCCAGCGACGCCAACGCCTGCGCCGAAATCATCCGTCAGGCCGAAGCGTGTCAGGCTGGTATCGCCAAACGGGTTATGCGTTGGTACGGGAAGCGATAAACGCAAAGAACCTCCTTCTCCACAAAAAAATATTGGCCCGCATCAAATCGACTGACAGGCATATGTCAGTCGATTTTGTTATGCTGGCATCAAAAAAGAAAAAGGAGGCGTCCAGCATGGCATCGCTGAACCTAAGCGCGAAACTCAACCGAAAATATCTCGTCCCGGGAATACCCCAACCCGTATACCTGATGATCGATCTGGAGGCGAAGCAGCCGGAGGCCGGCAGCGATCGCCAACCGCTCAACCTCGGTTTCGTCATCGACCGCAGCGGCTCGATGAGCGGCGAAAAAATCGAGTACACCAAACAGGCAGTCCAGTACGCCATCAACCATTTCGCCCCGCAGGATACCGCCTCGCTGACCGTCTACGACGACGAGGTGCAGGTGCTGTATCCGGCCCAACCCGTCAAATTCAAGGACGAGTTTAAAGGCTTCGTCAGCCAGATCTTTCCCGGCGGCACGACCAATCTTAGCGGCGGCCTGATTGCCGGCTATCGGGAAGTCGCCAAAAACGTCAAGCCCGAACAGGTGAATCGGGTTCTGCTGCTCACCGACGGCCTGGCCAACGAGGGCATCACCGATCCGAAGCGACTGTGCGGCAAGGCGGCCGGCATGAAAAAAGCCGGCGTCACGGTCACGACCCTGGGCGTCGGCGACGATTTCGACGAGGACCTACTCACGAAAATGGCCGAACAGAGCGGCGGCAACTATTACTTCATCGACTCCACCGACCACATCCCGCAGATCTTCGCCCAGGAACTGCAGGCGCTCCTGGCGGTGGTGGCGCAGAACGTGAAAGTCAGCTTCCGGTGCGCCGAAGCGGTAAGCGTGACCAAAGTCTGGAACTATCAGCCGAGCGGCGACCGGATCGTCGATATGGCTCTGCCGGACCTGTTCGGCGCCGACCGCAAGATTATCCTCCTGGAACTCGCGGTAACGCCGTCCACTGAAGGCGCGTTGTCCCTCGGAACGGTCGCCATCGCTTACGACGATGCGGGAGAAAAACTGGAATACGTATCTTACGGTCTCGACCTGAGCGCGGCGGCGACCCGGGACCGGGAACTGCTGGAACAGCCGGAGGAGCAGACGGTCATGGTGCAGGTGGAACTGAACCGCACCGCGGAGGCCCGCGAAGAAGCGATCCGGCTGGCCGACGCCGGAGATTTCGACGCCGCGTCGTCTGCCTTGAAAGACCGGTACCACACCCTCGACACGATGGAATGTTTGGCGCCGGAAATGCGGCCGGAAGTCGCAATGGAGCTGCAGAATCTGCACGAAGCCCTGGCGAAAATCGACGCCAAGGACTACGACGCGAACTTGCGCAAAAAAATGTCCTACCAGAACTACCAGCGCCGTAACACAAAAAAATCCTGATCTGGGCAGGAAACAGCAGGAAAAGGTGGAAATGGTTTCTGTGGGAGGCGATGGGATTGACAAATTCGGCAAAACTCATTCGTCTGGTGAAGATCATGTCGCTGATCGACCGGCGGCAGGGCGCGACACTGCAACACATCGTCGACGAGTGCGGCGTATGTCCCCGGACTGTGTACCGGGACATCGAGGCGCTGGCGGAAGGCGAACTGACAGTTTTCTTCGACCCACAGACCCACAGCTATCGATTTACCGAGAAGGTCTTCCTGCAGCCGCTGACTTTTTCCCTGGAAGAAGCCACTACGCTGATCCAGGTAATCCAGGGCCTGAGCAAGTCGAACACGCCGCTCAGGTCCAGCCTGCGCCAGGCGCAGGAGAAGATCATGTCCTGCCTGCCGCAGGAACGGCAGAAGAAAGTGGAGGAAGGCCGGCGGTCCGTCGATGTTCGCTTGGTGAACCAGCCGGCGGAAGTCTGCCGGGATATCTTCGGCTGCGTGGAGCGGGCGGTGCGGGAACGGCGCCAGCTACAGGCCCGCTATTACACGAAAAGCCGGGAAGAGTGGACCGAGCGGGTGCTGGACCCTTATGTCATCAGCTTTCGCGGCAACGCCTGGTACCTGGTCGCCTACTGCCACTTTCGCTCGAAGGTTATGATCTTTCGTCTGGACCGCCTGGGGGAAGCCTCCCTGTTGCCGACCCCATTCGAATTGCCGCGAAACTTTTCGCCGGATGCGTTCTTTGCCGGCAGCTGGTTCATCGAGCAGGGCGAGCCGGTGAAAGTTCGGCTGCGGTTCGCCCCGGCGGCGGCGCGCTGGGTGAGGGATGCCCATTTCCACGATTCGCAGCGGCTGGCGGAACTGCCGGACGGAGAATTGATGTTCGAAGTGACGGTTCAGGGCACGCGCGAAATCACCCGATGGATCCTCGGCTACGGCGCCGACGTCGAAGTGCTGGATCCGCCGGAAGTGCGGCGGACGGTGGCGGCTGCGGCCCGGCGGATGGCGGGGATGTACGACGGGCCGGGAGGATGACTGAATAAAATATTGGAACATCTCCAGGGGTAAAATATTTACTGTCGGGGGAAAAATCTTTACCCTCGGGGGCAAATTCCTTACCCCCGGGGGTAAATATTTTACCCCAAACTATCCTATAGAACTTAACCATGTAACTTACCCATGGAAGGGAACGTAGTTAGGGGTAAAATTCTTACCATAGGAAAATTTTACAAATGGCGTTCACAAACGAAAAAAGTGACGATAATGGAGTGGGGAGAACGGGAGTTTGGTAATGGCCGACACAGTTGGGAGGCTAAATAATGCAGTATTATGGGCATACAAAAGAAAATTTGCAGACAAAGCAAGTGTTGCCGAAGGGTGAATGGCAACTGCTCCAACAACATCTAGAAAATGTTGCGGATCTTGCTGGACAGAGGGCAAGAAAATTTGGCGCAGAGAAGTTGGGGAATTTGGCCGGGTTGACGCATGATCTTGGCAAGTATTCATCAGAATTTCAGTTGCGATTGGACGGAAAAGGCGGCAAGGTTGATCATGCTACGGCGGGAGCTCAGGAACTGAACAGACACTTTCCTAATTCAGTAGGAAAAGCTCTTGCGTATATTGTCGCAGGGCATCATGGTGGCTTGCCCGACGGCAACAAGGGAGCCCCGGCGAATCTGCCGGAGAGGCTGGCAAACAGTAAGTTGCCCGATTATTCGAGTTTTCAAACGGAAATAGCATTACCAATGCTTCGAAATGAAGACCTTGCCAATATGCCTGCTGCCAAAGAAAAATCCATGACCGCTTTTAGTTTTTCCTTTTGCATACGAATGCTCTATTCGTGCTTGGTTGATGCGGATTTTTTGGATACGGAAGCGTTTATGGATCCCGAACGGGCCAATTTGAGACCAACGAACATTTCGTTGGATGTTTTGTGGGGGCGATTGGAACAAAAAGTTGTGAAATTGGATGAACGTGGCAGAGCCAATCCGACAATCATCAACATTCAGCGGCAAAAAATCCTTAACCGTTGCATACAGATGGCGGATTCAAAGCCGGGATTATTTACATTGACCGTGCCAACTGGTGGAGGGAAAACATATTCCTCTTTGGCGTTCGGGCTCAAACACGCAGTAAAGAACAACATGGACAGGATCATTTATGTGATCCCTTATACAAGCATTATTGAACAGAATGCGCAAGTCTTTCGCGAAGCGCTTGAAACTGGGGCTGGTGAGAGCGTTGTCCTGGAACACCATAGTAATTTTGATTACCCGGAAGGGCCGTTTGGAGACTGGAACCCCGCCGAGAAAGTGAACCGATTGGCATCGGAAAACTGGGATATGCCCATTGTAGTAACCACAGCGGTTCAGTTTTTTGAATCGCTTTATGCGAACAAAGGGTCACGCTGTAGGAAACTCCACAATATCGCAAACAGTGTAGTGATATTGGATGAAGCGCAGATGATGCCGGTTGATTATATGAAACCCTGCTTATGGGCGTTGGCGGAATTGGTTCTGAATTATGGCGTTACCGTGGTTCTGTGTACTGCCACTCAACCTGCAGTCCAACAATTATTGCCGGGAGGAATTCGACCTGTTGAACTTATGGAGAATCCTGAAGAACTGCAACGCTTATTCAAACGAGTTCATCCTCAATATGTCGGAGCAATGCGAGATGAAGAAATTGCTGCGGCAATGGCGGAACAGGTCCAGGTACTGACGATTGTCAATACTCGCCGCCATGCCCGGATATTGTTTGAGCTACTGAAAGGAAAAATCGAAGACGGAGTCTATCATTTGTCGGCACGGATGTGCCCAGTCCACCGGAAATCGATACTGGCGCAGATTCGGCAGAATTTAGGAGAAGGTCGGCCCTGCAGAGTTGTCTCGACTCAGCTGATAGAAGCCGGCGTAGACGTTGATTTTCCCGCAGTATATCGTTCGGCTGCCGGCATTGATTCGGTGGCGCAAGCCGCCGGACGCTGTAATCGCGAAGGAAAACTGGCAATGGGGAAGGTCATTATTTTTGATCCCGAACCGCATGGTATGCCCAGTCGAGGCAGATTCGGCGAAGTTGCCGCACTAACCAGAAGCACAGCCCGCAGATTGGATGAATATAGCGGTGAATTGTTGTCACTGCAGGCGATCCAAGATTACTTTCAAAATTTGTTCACAATGGAAAAGGATCATTTGGACGAGAAGAAAATATTGGCGCAGATTGCGGAAGGGAAAACTGACGTTGAATTTCCCTTTGCAACGATTGCCGGCGAGTTTCAACTGATTGATTCTGCAACCGTTTCCTTGATAATTCCTTGGGATGAATTCTCCCAAAAAATTGTTGATCAAATGGCTTGGCATCCGTTCCCGGCGACACTGGTCAAGTCTTTGCAACCTTATGTGGTTCAGGTATACCAATATGAGTTGTTGGCATTGGAATCCGAAGGTGTAGTCAAAACCGTCGGCGAATTTATCAAAATTTTGACGGATTCCAGTTTTTATGACGACAAATTTGGTTTAAAGGACGCCAAGGAGGTGAACGCACCGAACGATGTCTTGATTCTCTAATTTTCACAGAAAGGAGAAGGCTATGGGTTACGGAGTAAGACTCAAGGTTTGGGGCGAGTATGCCTGTTTTACGCGCCCGGAGATGAAGGCGGAGCGGGTGAGTTATGATGTCATGACCCCTTCCGCTGCCAGAGGGATTCTCGAAGCGATACACTGGAAACCAGCCTTGGTGTGGCGGATTGATTGCATTCATGTCATGAAACCGATTCATTTTGAATCGATCCGGCGCAACGAAGTGGCAAGCAAAATTTCTAAAGGCAATATTAAGTCTGCCATGAACGGCGGCGAAAACGATTTGCACCAGTATGCGGCGGAAGATCGGCAGCAACGGGCATCCCTGTTGTTGCGGGAAGTAGAATATGTCATTGAAGCGCACTTTGAGCTGACGGAAAAAGCCGGCGAGAAAGATAATCACGGGAAGCACTGCGATATTTTTAAAAGGCGGGCACGAACGGGCCAATGTCACATGCGGCCATATTTGGGCTGCCGAGAGTTCCCTGCTCATTTTGAATTAGTTGAGGATGAAATTCCCCCATCCCCACTGGTCGGCGAGCAGGATCTGGGCTGGATGTTGTGGGATCTCGACTTTTCCAGCGAAATGAAACCGATATTTTATCGTCCGGTCATGAAAAATGGGGTTGTTGACGCTCACCTTCCTGTGGGGGTGAAAGCATGATTCTGCAAGCGTTGAATGAACATTATCAAAGGTTGCTGGAAGACCCGGATTCAGGTGTTGCACCGCCTGGGTATAGTCCGGCAAAAGTATCGCATGCCATTGTTCTTGATGTGAATGGAAATGTTGTGGATGTATGGCAGATTGCGGAAAAGCAAGGCGCAAGAAGTATTCCCCGAATCTTGATGGTGCCAGAACAAGTTAAGCGGACGTCTGGGATTTCCGCCAACATTCTTTGTGACAATGCTTCCTACGTGTTGGGAATTGAACGTTCCAAACAGGACAAAATTGTTGTTGCCAAGGACAAATTCAATAATTTTCGAGAAAAAAATCTTGAACTATTGATTGATTCGCCATCGAACGAGCAGCAGGCGCTGAGGAAATTTTTAGAAACATGGCTACCTGAACAAGCTATGTCGCATCCGATTTTGTCCCCAGCGCTTGAGGAAATTGTCTCTGGCAGCAATTTGGTTTTTCAGTTAGATGGAGCGCCGTCCTTTATCCATGAAAATACTGAGATAAAGAAGTCATGGAGCAATATGCTTCAAGAAAATGGTAGTGAAGAACGAGGGCAGTGTTTAGTTACAGGGGCATTTGAACCTATCGCCCGAGTTCACCCGTCAATCAAAGGAATAGTTGGGGCGCAAACTAGCGGAGCAGCCATTGTATCTTATAATGCTGATGCTTTCACTTCTTACGGAAAAAGTCAGAGCTATAATGCTCCGGTAAGTCAAAAGGTGGCTTTCGCTTATTCCACTGCCCTGAACTATCTCATTGCCAGCAAAACAAATCGAGTTCGCCTTGCCGATACCACCATGGTGTTTTGGGCTGAGAAAAAGGGCGGCCAAGTTGAAGAAAAGATATTGGCTTGGTGCTTGGATCCGGTGGAGCCTTCAGAAGAGGAAACAGAAGAAGCCCCCCGTCGAATTGATCCGGTTGCGGCACGGCAGGCCAAAACAATTTTGGAGAGAGTGAGGAACGGTTTGCCAACCGGTGACCAGAACTTTGATACCAATACCAGGTGTTACCTATTGGGGTTGGCTCCCAATGCGGCACGGATATCCGTGCGATTTTGGCAAGTCAGTAATTTTGGCGAGTTATTGCAAAGGATTGCTCAACACTATGAAGACACTCGGATAGCTGGACTGGAGCATTTGGGAGGAATAGTATCGCCGTGGCGGGGACTAAAAGCCTTGGCAGTACAGGAAGACTCCAAAAATATTCCGCCACTATTGGGCGGACAACTTTTGAAATCCATACTTTCTGGGCAGTTGTATCCACAAACATTATTTAACCTTGCGCTTAACCGATGTCGAACCGGTGGTGAGCATGGCGGGGTAAACACAATTCGTGCTTCGATTATAAAAGGTTTTTTGAAAAGAAAATATCGCCTTCAGGGACAAAAACAGGAGGAGGAGATGGTTTCCGTGAGTTTGAACGAGAAAAATCCCAACGCGGCGTATCAGTTGGGGAGACTTTTTTCCTTGCTGGAAAAGGTGCAGCGCGATGCACTGGGGACACAAATCAATGCTACCATCAGAGACCGATACTTCGGGGCGGCATCGGCGACTCCCGGTTCGGTATTCCCTTTATTGATGCGACTATCGCGGCATCATATTTCGAAATCCAACTATGGCAGCATCATGGACAAAAAAATTCAAAATGTCGTCAATCAATTGGATGCTTTTCCGGCGCATTTGAATTTGGAAGAACAGGGTCAGTTCATTCTTGGTTACTACCACCAAAACCAAGCAAACTACCAAAAGGCGGACAGTGCTGAAAACAACAGTGAGAATAAATAGAAAGGGTGAATATGATGAGCAAAATTTTGGACAAACGCTATGAATTTGTTCTGTTCTTCGAAGTGGAAAATGGCAATCCCAATGGTGATCCTGATGCCGGGAATATGCCGCGAATTGATCCGGAAACCAGCCATGGTCTGGTGACGGATGTTTGCCTGAAGCGCAAAGTTCGGAATTATATTGATCTCGTTAAGGGTGGAATTTTCCCCTATGATATTTATGTCCGCGAAAATGCGGTGCTCAACAACATTAACCTGGAAGCGTACAAAGAGTTAGGCATAAAACCTGAACCCAAAAAACTGCCGAAACTTCCGAAGGATGACCCCGAAGCAATCACACCAACCCAATATATGTGCCGCCGATTTTTCGATATTCGTGCTTTTGGAGCCGTAATGACGACTGAAGTGAATTGTGGTCAGGTTCGCGGACCGATTCAATTTGGTTTCGCCAAGAGTTTGGATCCCATCGTGCCACAGGAAGTGACAATCACCCGTATGGCGGTCACCAATGATAAGGATGCGGATAAAGAGCGGACCATGGGGCGCAAACATATTGTACCGTACGCTTTGTACCGCGCCGAGGGGTATGTTTCTGCGCCTCTAGCAGAGAAAACTGAGTTTAACGATGACGATCTAGCTTTATTTTGGGATGCTCTGCTAAATATGTTTGAACATGATCATTCGGCGGCGCGGGGTCGCATGGCCAGCAGGAAACTCATCATTTTTGAACATGAATCCCGGTTGGGCAATGCGCCGGCGCACAAGCTGTTTGAATTGGTTACCGCAGAGCGAAAAGATTGTAGTGCACCGCCCCGGGCGTTTTCCGATTATGAAATTGTTATCGATAAAGCAAACAAACCCGACGGCATCACGATTTTAGAAAAATGATGACTTGCGATGAAGATGACCTGCTGCTTCTTTCAGGAATCCAACACATGGCTTTCTGTGAGCGGCAGTGGGCGCTCATCCATATCGAACAGGCTTGGGCGGAAAATGTGCGGACCGTGGAAGGAAAGCATCTGCATGAGCACGCCGATGATCCTTTCTTCGATGAGACTCGGAAAAATCTACGGGTGGTGCGCAGCATGCCGGTTATTTCACAACGGCTCGGTCTGCGTGGCGTTGCTGATGTGGTGGAGTTTTACCGCAACGACACTTTCGTCGACGGTCAGACTTGCAGACTGGATGATCGTGCCGGTTGGTGGAAGCCGGTCCCGATCGAATACAAACGCGGCAAACCCAAACCCGACGATCGGGACGCCGTGCAAGTCTGCGCCCAAGCCATGGCGCTGGAAGAAATGCTGAATGTTCACATTACCGAAGGGGCGGTTTACTATGCCCAGGTCCGGCGACGCGAGCCGATCATTCTTGACGAAACGCTGCGGACCCATACGACGAATTTGGCGCTGCGGATGCACGAACTGGTTCGGCAAGGGTTGACCCCGAAAGCTCCCAAGGGAAAACACTGTTCGCAATGCTCCTTAGTCGAGCAATGCCAGCCGGACTGGATGTTGAAGCATCGTTCCGTCAAAAACTATCTTGACCGGATGTGCCGGATGGAGGTGAGTGATTGAGGCGCTTATTAAACACGCTGTATGTGACGATACCTGAATCCTATCTCGCCTGTGACGGGGAAAATGTCTTGATCAAAGTTCAAAATGAAGTGAAATTCCGGGTTCCGGTGCATAACCTGGAAGGGATCGTTTGTTTTGGGTTTGCCGGCGCATCGCCCAAGCTGATGAAGCTGTGTTGCGAGCGAAATGTCGCGTTATCGTTCTTGTCCGAGTACGGAGCCTTTATGGGCCGGGTATCCGGCAAGGGGTCGGGCAATGTGCTGTTGCGGCGAACCCAGTATCGTTGGGCTGATGATGCGGTGATTTCCACCCGGATGGCGCAGCGGTTTATCGCCGCGAAAATTGTGAACAGTCGGGCGTTGTTGCACCGGGCTCTGCGCGATCATGTCGATGTTGTGGAGATCGAGCCGCTGGAACGGGCGATCGGCTTGATGGCGGGGATGATACCCCGTTTGGGAGATGCTGCATCCGGGGATGTGATTCGGGGCATCGAAGGAGAAGCGGCTAACGTATACTTCGCCAATTTCAATCAGATGCTGTTGGCGCAACAGGATGTCTTTCGGTTGAAAGACCGGAACCGTAGACCACCAACGGATCCCATGAATGCGTTGTTGTCTTTTCTGTATACGTTGCTGGCGCACGAGGCAACTGCTGCGTTGGAAAGTGTTGGCCTTGATCCGCAGGTCGGCTTTTTGCATCGGGATCGTCCCGGGCGGGCCAGTTTGGCATTGGATTTGATGGAGGAAATGCGACCGCACTTTGCGGATCGATTAGCTTTGACGCTGGTAAATCGGCGGCAAATTACCGGGAAAGGGTTCGTGGTCAAGGAAAGCGGCGCGGTGATCATGGATGACGCGACACGTAAAGAAGTGCTGACCGCTTGGCAAAAGCGTAAGCAGGAAGAAATCACTCATCCGTATCTGGAAGAAAAAATACCGTTGGGATTGGTGCCCTATGCACAGGCAATGTTGTTGGCACGGCACATGCGGGGCGATCTAGAGGATTATCCGCCGTTTTTCTGGAAATGAGGTGATGCGATATGATGGTGTTAATCACATATGACGTGAGTGTCACGACGGACAGCGGTAAAGCCCGTTTGCGCAAGGTCGCGAAGCAGTGCGTCAATTATGGGCAACGGGTTCAAAATTCCGTGTTTGAATGTTTGGTGGACCCGACCGAGTTTGCGGAATTGCGGCACAGGCTGGAGAGCATTATCGATCCGGAAACGGATAGTTTGCGGTACTATTTCTTGGGAAGCAACTGGAAAAGTCGTGTCGAGCATTCCGGCGCAAAAACGGGTTATGACCCGGAAGGAATGCTGATGGTGTAGGTGCGAACCGGTAGTGTACATGTTTTTGCCGGCGAGTTCGCACCGCTGGAAAAAGAGGAAGTTTACGCGGAAATGGGTAGACTGGAAGGGGGTTCGTGATACTAAAATAAGTGGGTTCGCAAAATCATGTCGGAAACAGCATGATTTTTCCTTGGTTTGAAAATGACAGTCGCGCCCCGCGCGGGCGCGTGGATTGAAACAACCGAAGCATGGAACCGCCAGAACTAATTTATTGTCGCGCCCCGCGCGGGCGCGTGGATTGAAACGTGCCTTGTTGCTTGCTTTGTCCTCTTTTGGGAGTC
>CAZRLN010000065.1:0-14497 GCA_964601085.1 uncultured Veillonellaceae bacterium
CTGACGCAGTATCGGGCCTATCCCCTGAACAAGCACATTAAGGAATTTTGGTCGCGAATGGTCGGGATGGGCGAATTTTTTGACACGATTTCGCCCGAAACCAACAGTGAAAGTGAAGAGTGGTTCAAAGGAACGGCCGATGCCATCTATCAGTTCCTGCGGTTTGTGGAATCGACCGATGCGGACTATGTGGCGATTTTCGGCGGCGACCACATCTATAAAATGGATATCAGCCAGATGATTGGCTATCATATTATGAACCGGGCCGACATCACCGTGGCCGCCCTGGAAGTGCCGGTGGCGGACGCCTCGCGTTTCGGGATTTTCAGCGTGGATGAAGATTTTCGCGTCAGTTCGTTCGCGGAAAAACCGGCTCACCCCGAATGCATTCCGGAACGGGACACTTGTTTCGCTTCGATGGGGAACTATATTTTTTCCACCCGCAAATTAATCGAGGTCTTGAAAGAGGGCAAGAAAAAACACGCGGATCTGGACTTTGGCAAGCATGTCATTCCGATGATGCTGGACAAAGGCGATCGCGTGTTTACATATAACTTTATGGACAACATGATTCCGGGCATGAAGTCGGAGGAACGGGGCTACTGGAAAGACGTGGGGACCATCGACTCCTATTACGAGGCCAACATGGATCTGGTCAATGTGGCGCCGCAACTGAATTTGTACAACTACCGGTGGCCGATTCTGACGAATCAGGGGAATCTGCCGCCGGCCAAGACCGTTTTTGACGAAGAGGGACGCCGCGGTGAAAATATCAGCTCATATGTCTGCGGTGGCTGCATCACCAGCGGCAGCACCGTCCGGCGTTCGATCATCGGCCCTCGCTGCAAAATCAATAGTTTCAGCCTGATCGAGGATTCGATTTTATTCAGCAATGTCGAGATCGGTCGTCATGTGAAGATCCGGCGGGCGATCATTGACGAAGGTCTGCGGATTCCCGAAGGCCTGGAAATCGGCTATGATCACGACGCGGACCGGGCCCGGGGCTATACCGTCACCGATTCCGGCATCGTGATCGTCACCAAACCCTAACGCCTCTCAGGAACGGTTGCGGATGACTTCGAGCAGCGCCGCCGCCGCTTCCTCCGGCCCCTTCTGTTCCCAACCGGAAATGCTCAGACGGGTTCGCATCTGGCCGACGAAAATTCCGGCAGCCGCAAAGGCCTGGAAGTATCGCTCGGCCAGTTTGTCGTGAAGGGGCTGGTATTGCATGGGCCCAAACACGTTGGCGAAGTAGCAGTGGGTCAGGCCGGTGGAGGAGGTCGTGCCCTTGCTCATGGAAGCGCCGGCGCGAAAAACCGGCAGGGCCTGGTCGGTGGACTCGAATTGCTGCAATACCGGCGTGGTGTCGCCGACATGATCGAAGTTGTTGCAATAGAGAACGATGTCGATGGGATAACCGCGCACGACATGGCGGAAAGTGGTAACGGGAACGACAATGCGGGCGTTGACCTGGCCGGCGTTCAGCATGATCGTGCGGTCGATTTGCCCAAAGGCGTAACCGGGAGGCAAATCATCGAGGCGGACGAAAGCGCCGACTTCCGTGCCGAATCCAAGCACGCGTCCCTGTTCGTCCATGTCCAGTGAGCCCATATCGTCGGCGATGACGATGACATCCTGTATCTCTTCGGCGCCCAAAACACGGAACGCCTCCAGGGTTTCCGACTTTCCGGCGCCGGTATCGCCCATGACCAGGATCGTCGAGCGTTTACCCCCCTTCAGCGTGATTTGGAATAGCGCGCCATGGAACGGCAGGCGGTTCTCCTTCATTACGCAGATGTTGTGCAGGGTCAGGGCCATTTTTTTCAGATAGCCGAAATAGCCGAATTCCGGACGTCCCGGAATGGCGCCGATCAGCATTCCGTTGGCTTCATCGTCGTAAAATACCGTGGGAAAAACGCCATAGCCGTCGAGGGATTGTCCCGGCGCGCCATACAGGAATACTGCATCAGGCCGTTGCCGTTCCAGGGCCTGGTCGTCCGCCAACTCAAACAGGTTGGCCAGTGTGAAGCCCAGCTCATAAAACATTTCATGAAAGTAAATGTTGATCAGCATCTTGCCGACCCGGGCCGGGTAACAGAGCCACTCTCCCGGATCCAGCGGCATGTTTTCGAGCGGGTTCCGGGATACGCGCTCAAAACTGCCGGTGCGTTTGTTCATCGGCGGATTGATGACAACCGGCGGATACATCATCACATCCCGGATGAGGGGAATTTCGTTCAGTACTTCGTATCCGGACGGATAGGCGAACGATTTTTTGTCGATGATGGCGGAAAAGCCGGCGCCGGCGCTGACCTGACGGTAAATGTTGGGGTGCAGGCCGCTGATGTTGGCGTCGACATCCCGGAACGTATGCCGGATGACGTGCATCAGCTGCTCGGCGCTGGTCTGGAAAGTACGGTACGGCCGGTTGTTCAGCGAGTCGTCGCTGGAATCGCAGATCAGGAAACGATCGAAACTGCGCCAAAAGTCGTAGACATAAAACACGAATTCCGCCAACAAGTCCGGATTTTTGGTGAACTGACGGGAACCGGGAAGCAGTTTTTCTACCTGATGAATCGGCATTTTGGCCAGGTATTGGATGGTTTCCAGCAACTGCGAAAATTCTTCAGTGGATATATTCCGCTTGTCCGGGAACATATCCAGCAGCCGGGATTGGCGGCGGCCCAGCTCGGCCAGAACCTGCTTCAGAATCCGGCGGAACAGTTCGCTGCCCAGCAGTTCTTCCGATGTTTCGCAAACCCGGTCCTTTAAACGGATCACGACTTTGCGGTCGAATACTTTACTTGATACAATGTTAATGATACTCACGCCTTTTCTCTAAAAAATTACCGCAGTTTTTTCTCATGTAAATATTCGGAGCAGCAAACACACTGTCGGAATATTTACACTTTGCCAAAATTTTGGCCGCGAAAATAGCGGCGTTGTTAAGTATTGGCGATTGAATCGCAAAATCCTGTCGGGTTACAAAAAAATGTCGTACTGAATTTTGGAGGAGTTTCATGATCCGCTTTCGTTGGCCGTTGCGGCTGACCGTTATTGCCTGCCTGGTTCTTTTTTGTTGGGGCGGAATCGCGTCAGCGATTTCGGCCGTTCCGGACCATGTTACCCTGACCTGGACCGGCGATCCCCGGACTACGCAGACCATTACCTGGCGAACCGATGTTTCTGTTGGCACTGGCCAGCTCCGCCTCGAGGAGGCATTGGGGAACGCGGCTTCGATTTTGCCGGGAGTCCGGCTGACTGCCGAAACGACCAGCCTGGAAACCGAATTTGGCGAAATGAACCTTCACTCGGCGACGGTGACCGGTCTGAAACCGGGAACCCGTTACCGCTACCAGGTGGGGGCCGGCGAAGCCTGGAGCGAGGTTCGGCAATTCACCACCGCGCCGCGAAGCGCTTCGACGTTTTCCTTTTTGATTTTCGGCGATTCCCAGAGTCGGGACTACGGCGTCTGGCGGACAACGCTGCAACAGGCCGTGCTGGCCAACCCAGGCGTTGCTTTTTTTGTCAGCATGGGCGATCTGGTGGACGTCGGCCAGGATTACGAGGAATGGGAAGCCTGGTTCGAAGCGTCGGCCGAGGCTCTGGAAGTCCTGCCGATCATGCCTCTGACCGGAAACCACGAGTGTTACACTCCGGAACGGATTTTTTCCCAACCCCGGTATTTTACCGCCCAGTTCGCGTTGCCGGACAATGGACCGGCAGGGTTGAAGCGGCAGGTATATTCTTTCGACTACGGCGACATCCACTTTGTCATGCTGGACAGTCAGGCGGGGGAGCAACGGGAGTTCATGCCGGATTTGCTGGAACGGCAGCGGCAATGGCTGGCCCGGGATCTGGCGGTGACGGACAAAAAATGGAAAGTGGCGTTTATTCACCGCCCCTTGTACGGCAACAAGCCCAATGGAGTGAACGAAAATCTTCGACGGGCGTTTGCGCCGGTCTTCGACGAATACAAGGTGGATCTGGTTTTTACCGCGCATGATCATGTGATTGCCCGCACCTTGCCGATTGCCGACGATGCGGCGGTAGCGCCGCCGGAATTCGGGACGGTCTATGCGGCGACGGGGCGGAGCGGGACGAAAACCTACGACAATGTCGCCGCCAAGGACTGGAATGTCTTTTTTTACAATCCGTTGGAAGAACCAAACTACTTATTGGTGAAAGTGAGCGGGAATACACTGCAAGTTCAGGCGATCACCGCGAGCGGCGCGGTGGTCGACGAATGGTCGGTCGAAAAACAGGATCAACAGCAGGCCGGCAAGCAAGGAGCGGGGATGTGACATGGATTCGGAATTTGTGAAACGCTTCCTAAATCAACTCGGCAATGATGACAATTTATTCGTCGTGGCGCTGGACAATACCGGAACAGTGACGTATGCCAACGCCAAAGCCCGGGAAAGGTTTTGTAATCCGCCGGGGAAGCTGATCGGCGCCAAATGGGTTGATGTAGCGATCCTGCCCGAAGATCGGCCGCGGGCGAAGAAACGATTCGCGGCGCTGCTGGCGGGAAAACTGGACGGGTTGGCGCAGATCGGCGATGTGGACGTGCTGGCCTGCGACGGCAGCCGGTTGCGGATCTTGTGGAGCAACCATCTGCTGCGGGAAAGCGACGGGACCATCAGCGGAATTCTTGGATTCGGACAGGATATTACCGAACAGCGGCGGGTTCAGTTCCGGCTGGGACTGCACCAGGCGGTTGCGCGGATTATTGGCGAGAGCGAATCGTATCGGCAAGCGGTCGAGCATTTTCTGCGCCTGATCTGCGAACAGTTCGACTGGGATTTTGGCGAAGCCTGGATCTATGAAAACAAGCGCAAAGCCATGATCTGGCATTCATGTCATGGTCATGGGCCGGGCTACTATACGAGATTCCGGGAAATCAGCCAGAACGCGGAGTTTGCAATGGGCTACGGGATTCCCGGCGTCGTCTGGCAGTCCGGTCAGCCGGTATGGATTGAAGATGTTACGAAAAATCCGACATTTCTGCGGCGCGAGGAGGCGGCGCGGATCGGCTTGCATTGCGCTTTTGGTTTTCCCGTAAGAGTCGGCGACAGCGTGGTCGGGGTGATCAATTTTTTGAGCCACCGGATCCAATCCCCCGATGTCGGACTGATTGAGATGTTTGACAGCATCGGCATCCAACTGGGCAATTATTACCAACGAAAAAAGGCGGAATATCAGCTTCGGATTTGGGATGAAATCTTTCGCAGCAGTGGCGAGGCCATGATGATATTGGACACGGAGCCCCGCATTCTGTCTGTCAATACCGCGTTAACCGAACTTACCGGCTATGCGGCGGAGGAGATTATCGGCGAAAACCCGGATCTGCTTTGGGCGGATCTGCAGGAAGAAATTTTTACGGCGAACTTTTTGGCCGAGCTGAACAAGGCGGGCATCTGGCAGGGAGAAATCCGGGTGCGGCGGAAAGATGCCCAGGAATTTTTGCTGGGGCTCAGCGTGGTGAGGATCCGCAGTGCGCAGGGTCTCCCCTCACATTATATGGCGACCTTCGCCGATGACCGGGAGCGGAAGGCCGCCGAGCAGCGGATTCAGTATTTGGTCCACTACGATTCGCTCACGGGGCTGCCCAACCGGACGTTGTTGTTCGACCGGATCGGCACGGCGCTGGCGCAGGCGCAGCGAAGACGGCAGCTTGTGGTCGTGTTTTCGATTGACGTGGATCGCTTCAAGGTCGTCAACGATTCGTTGGGGCACGATATCGGCGATGAAGTGCTGCGCCACATGTCCCAGCGCCTGCGGAACTGCATTCGTGAGGAAGACACCTTGAGCCGGCCGGGCGGCGACGAGTTCGTGATGGTGTTTGCCAATATCGGCGAATTGAATGCGATCGCGCCCATCGCGGAAAAGGTGGCCCGCACCGTGCGGATGCCCATTCACGTGAAGGGGCGGGAATTCAATCTCACCGCCAGCATCGGGATCAGCATATATCCCAACGATGGCGCCGACCGGGAAACGTTGCTCAAGAACGCGGATGCCGCCATGAATTTCGCCAAGGAAACCGGGCGGAACCAATACCATTTTTTCACCCCCGACTTGAGCCGGATCGTATCCGACCGGTTGAAAATCGAGACAAATCTGCGCAAAGCCTTGGAACGGCAGGAATTTATCCTACATTATCAACCCCAGATCGATATCTGGACGCGGCGGGTGGTGGGACTGGAGGCGCTGATTCGCTGGAACCAGCCCGAGGAGGGACTGATCCCGCCCGGCAAGTTTATCCCCATGGCGGAGGAGAGCGGTCTGATTTCGCCGGTGGGCGACTGGATATTGAATGAAGCGGCCCGGCAATGGCGGGAGTGGAGCAGGGCGGGACTGCCGCCGGTCACTTTGGCCGTCAATATTTCCGCCATTCAGTTTTATCAGGCCGACTTTCTCGAAAAAGTCTCCCGCCTGGTGAAAGAATGCGGCATGGATTCGTTTCTGGAAATTGAAGTCACGGAAGGCGTCATGATGAAAAACATCGCCGTGACCCTGGATACCATGCATAAATTGAAGGCGATCGGCTGTAAACTATCGATCGATGATTTCGGCACCGGTTATTCCAGTCTGGGGTATATCAGCCGTTTTCCGCTGGATAAGCTGAAAATTGATCAATCCTTTGTCCGGGCGATGCTGACTTCGCAGATTAACATGGCGATCGTCGACACCATTATCCGGCTGGCCAACAACCTGAATTTGAAGGTGATCGCCGAAGGCGTCGAGACCGAAGGCGAATTGGCGGCGCTGGCAGCGCGGCACTGCGATGAAGTGCAGGGTTATTATTTCGCCCGACCGATGCCGGCGGCGGAGCTGGTTTCGTGGTGGGAGCAATGGAACAAGGAGTTGCAGGGGTAAGACACGATGCTGTTTGTCTATTTGGATATCGTCAAAGAATTCAGTTGCCGCCAATGCGGCCGGTGTTGCCGGAACGACTGGCTGGTGACGGTCGACGAAGCGGGATACCAGCGTAATCATGAATTATTTGCGGCAATGGGACTGGAACCGGAGTTCCGGCAGGCCTTTTACCGACTGGGCAAGGACGCCGATTACGGTGAATTCGCCGGCGTTGCCAAGAAATCCGTCGGCGGCTGCTGGTTCCTGACCGAGGACAATTTGTGCCGATTGCAACGATTGGCGGGGCATGCGCATCTGGATACGGTTTGTCAGTGGTTTCCCCGTTACCCGATGGATACGGAACGGGGCGTGGAATTATCACTAAGTTTCAGTTGCCCGGCGGCCTTGCAGCTGGCCCTGCGGGAGGAACCGCTGCAAGTGTTGCGGAGCGAGCAATCGCCGTTGGCCATGACGCCGCCGGATTTTGTCACCTATGTTTACCCGGGGCAAAAGCCGGATACGCAGGCGATGCATTATTATTTCGCCATTGAGGGGCATTTGATCGATATCCTGCAATCGCGCCGGATTTCCCTGCAAAATCGCTTGGGAATCGTGTTCCGGTCGCTGGAATGTCTGGCTGGTTTGGCGGAGTCCGAAACGATGGCGGAGCAGCTCCGCCGCCTGTTTCGGCAGAATTACGAGCGGATCGATGCCGGGCCGACGGTTGACGCCGCTGAAAATCAGCCGGTGGGTTGGTTGATGGAAAACTGGTTTGTGAATTTTTTCTTTCGCAAACATCTTTACAGTCAGGGAGCGGCAGCAGCACTGGAGCAGGTCTGGACCATGAAAGAGCGTTTGCAGGCAGCTCTGAAAGAAAAAAACGACCTCTGCCCAGAAGGCGGGGCCGTTTTTGAGGCGATTGTGCAACTGGAAATGGAGTATAATCATAGGAGCAGTAATAATAGCCAGCGTAAATAAGGAAGGAGCCGATGAAACATGGAGAAGGTTTTGAAAAATAAAGTCGCAGTGGTGACGGGCGGCGGCGGAGTGCTGGGCAGCGCGTTCGCGAAAGCATTGGCGGGGGCCGGCGCGAAAGTGGCAATCATGAACCGAACCGAGGCGACAGCACAGATCGTGGTCGAAGCGATTCGAGCGGCCGGCGGGGAAGCCATTGCGGTTCCCTGTGATGTTTTGGACAAAGCGGCGGTCGAAAAAGCGGCGGCGGAAATTCAGGCGAAATGGGGCCCTTGCGACATCCTGCTGAATGCGGCAGGCGGCAATCATCCGACGGCGACTTCCAGCAAGGAGATTTTTGATCCCGCAGCGGAAAATCCGCTGTCGGGTACTTTCTTTGACTTGAAGGTGGAAGGCTTCAACCATGTATTCCAACTGAATTTTATGGGCACATTCATCCCCACCCAGGTTTTTGCCCGGCAGATGTTGGGGCGCAAAGGCGCTACCGTCATCAATATATCGTCCATGAGCGCCTATCATCCGCTGACCAAGGTCGCAGCCTACAGCGCGGCCAAGGCGGCGATCGGCAATTTTACCGAATGGCTGGCCGTGCATCTGGCGCCGGCGGGAATCCGGGTCAATGCCATCGCGCCAGGATTCTTTTTGACCGAACAAAACCGGACGCTGTTGACCAACCCCGATGGTTCGTTGACGCCGCGCGCGGATAAAATCATCAGTCACACCCCGATGAAACGATTCGGCGATCCGGCGGATTTGCTGGGAACGCTGCTCTGGCTGGCCGATGACCAGGCTTCCGGCTTTGTGACCGGGATTGTCGTGCCTGTGGACGGCGGCTTCAACGCATACGCCGGCGTGTAGGAAGACCGCGGCCCTTTCAGGGCTACAACGAAAACAGACTGATGAGTCCGAACCCCGCCAAAATGATACCCGAAGCCCGGTTAATCAGCCGGAGCGTTGTGGAATCGAGCCGGTGGCGAAAGCGGCCGACCAAGCTGGACAATAAGACCCACCATAGCAGGGAGCCGCTGAAGACTCCGCCGACGAGCCAACCCGCCAGATGGATGACGCTCTGCTCGCCGCCGAAACCGAGCCCGGCGAAAATCGCGGTAAAGGACAGGATCGTCATCGGATTGGTCAGGGTCAGGAACAAGGCGGAACTGAAATCGCGCAGCCTGCCGGCGGCGTCGCTCCCGGACGCAAGCGCCGCAGGGCGGGCGATGAAAGTTTTGCCGCCGAGATAGAGCAGAAATAAGCCACCGCCCAGCCGCAATCCGTCGCTATACGTCAGCAGAAGGCCGGACAGGGCGGTGAGCCCGAAGGCAGCGACGGCCCCGTATAGGGAATCGGCCAGCGCGGCGCCAAGACCGGAGACGATTCCGGAAATGAATCCGGCGCTGAGCGTGCGACGGATGCAGAGAACCCCGATGGGGCCGACCGGGGCGGCAATCGAGAACCCGAGCAACAGCCCCCGCAGAAATACCGAACCCTCCATGCTTCAGGCCTCGTTGAGCGCGAGGGGAAGTATGGGGGTTTCTTTTATGGTGGACAAAATGACGGTGGTTCGGGTGCGGGAAACCCCTGTGACGGATTTCAGCGTATGGCTGATCAGATGTTCCAGCTCCCGCGTGCCCCGGCAACGAATTTTCAGGACATAATCCTCTTCGCCGGCGACATGGTGGCATTCCAATACTTCCGGCAGAGTTTGCACGCAGGCCAAAAAATCATTGCGGGCGGCAGCGGTCGACAAGGAAACGGAAATCAACGCCGCCATGCCGATGCCGATCGAGTCGGGATCGACGGCGGCGTAATAACCCCTGATAACGCCTTTTTCCTCCAGTCGGCGGACCCGGTCGGCGGCGGCCGGAGCCGACAGGCCCAGCAAGGCGCCAAGTTCCACCCAGGTGGTTCGGGCCTGGGCCATCAAACAGGCAATTATTTTTGAATCAATCGAATTTAACACTGCTATCGCCTCTTTGCTAAGTTTTAAATTGATTATACTTATAAAAACAACGAATTGCAAGAATCGGATGCGCCTGTTCAGATGGAGTGAACGCGCAAATAAAAAAGGAACCGACTAATTTCGTCGGCGCCTTTTTTGGTTAACTATTTTTGTTATAACCGGCTTCGCCATAGGGCTGCAATTTTTCCAGCCAGGTCTGCAACAGGTCGGCGACGGCGGCGGACCATTGCTCGGGCGGAAACTCTTCCGGCTTGATGGTGGCCAGGGGTTCGAAGGAAAAGGCCTCTTCTCCGTATTGGTTCCATTCGGCCTGCAGTTCGCGATTCCGGTGCATTCCGCGCCGGAGTTCCAGCTGGTGCCGGGTGATGATTCCGGGAATATTCAATGCTTTCAACAGAAGCAACTTGCCGTTGCGGTTGTTTTTGATCTGAAACACTCCCATGGGGCGGGGCGTTTCCTTGTATTGACGAATGAGTTCTTTTCTTCGCTCGTCCATCTCGGATTCCTCCTCGTCGTTTGCGGGCCCGGTCGGGCCCATTGCGGCTTCTGTCGCCGGCGTGCCAGCCACCCGCCAATATTCGCTGCCATCGGGCCGCCGGGCCAGCAAGCCGTAATCGATCAGCAAGCGCCGCAGCAGAACATGATCCTCATATACCGCGCCCAGAATGGCGTTGACTTCTTGTTCGGAATAGCGTCGCTCCGGCGTGAAACGGTTCGCAATTTCCTTCAGCAGGATCAACCGGCGCTTTTCCCGGGTCGGAAACGTCGCCAGCGGGCCGGAAACGCCCTGGGGGAAATACCGGGACAGGATTTTTTGCGTTTCGTCATCGGCGGCATTGCCGGGACGCGATTTGGGAGAAAGTACGGGTTGGGATGCCTGCTCTTCCATGAGTTCGACGATGGCCAAGAAAACTTTGGCCTGCTTCTGCCGTTCCCGCAGCAAAAAGCGATGGTTGCGGATGGTGGAAACACTGCCGGCGTCGACCGCGGCGGCGACTTCCTGGTCGCTGATTCCGGAGACGAACAGACGGACCAGGCGAGTTTGCAATTCTGTCAGTCCGGTCCAGCGTTTGTCGAGTTCCAATAAAATGTTCAGCGCGGACTGGTGATTTTGTCGAATATGGGTTCGCATCGCGCCTTCAGCGTCATACAGGTTGTCATCTACCGGATAGATTCGGCCCGGTTCCGTGTGAAAGCCGCAGCAGAGGCAGGTGAATTTTTGGCTGGTTCCGGAAAAAGCGTAACCCTGTTTGAGCTCGGCAATGGTTGCTTGATTTATCGCGGCGTCGGAACGCATAAAATAACCTCCAAAATTTATTTACATAGATATAATAATATAACATCTATTTAAAATCAATATATTTTTTAAAAACATCTAATTAATGGTGTGATGGCCGTAAGGCGTCAAGCTTGTTCTTTACAAAATCGCGGTTCGGGCATACAATAGAATCAAATGAATACGACAGTGAGCTAGGGGGGCCGCAAGGCTGAGAGGACGAGTCCGACCCTTGGAACCTGACGTGGTTAATACCACCGTAGGGAAGCGATGAAGATCGGAAGCAAGCTTTTCTGCGCATGCTTCTTTTTTTATGCGAATTAATATTATGAAGAGGAAAGCTGGGGATGAACGTGAATTATTCAACGCAAATGGATGCCGCGAAAAAGGGGATTATCACGCCGCAGATGGCGATCGTGGCCGGTAAGGAAAAAATGGAACCGCAGCGTTTGCGGGAACTGGTCGCCCTGGGACAGGTCGTGATTCCCGCCAACAAGAATCACGCCAGCCTTGATCCGGAAGGCGTCGGGACCGGCATGCGGACCAAGATCAACGTAAACCTCGGCGTTTCCAAAGATTGCTGCGATATGGACCTTGAACTGGCCAAGGCGAAGAAGGCCATCGAATTGAAAGCGGAAGCCATCATGGACCTGAGCTGTTTCGGCAAGACGCAGCCGTTCCGCAAGCGCCTGCTCGAGTTTTCGCCGGCGATGATCGGCACGGTCCCCATGTACGATGCGGTGGGGTTGTTGGATAAAGCCCTGAAAAAAATTACGGTCGATGAGTTCTTCAAAGTCGTGGAAGCGCACGCGGAAGACGGCGTCGATTTCATGACGATCCACTGCGGCATGAACCAGGCGACCGCGGCGCGGATCAAACGCAACAAACGGCTGACCAACATCGTTTCCCGCGGCGGATCGCTCCTGTTTGCCTGGATGGAACTGAACCATCAGGAGAATCCGTTTTACGAGTATTATGACCGGTTGTTGGATATCTGTGAAAAATACGACGTGACATTGAGCCTGGGGGACGCCTGCCGTCCCGGATCGATTCATGATGCGACCGACGCTTCCCAGGTCGAAGAACTGATTACTCTCGGCGAATTGACGAAACGGGCCTGGGCCCGCAACGTACAGGTGATGATCGAAGGGCCCGGACATATGGCCCTCAATGAAATCGCCGGCAACATGATGATGCAGAAGCGCTTGTGCCACGGGGCGCCGTTTTATGTGCTCGGGCCTCTGGTCACCGACGTCGCGCCCGGCTATGACCACATAACCAGCGCAATCGGCGGCGCGGTCGCGGCCGCCAACGGCGCAGATTTCCTTTGCTATGTGACGCCGGCGGAACATTTGCGGTTGCCGGATCTCGACGACATGAAGGAAGGCATCATCGCCTCGCGGATTGCCGCTCATGCCGCGGATATCGCTAAAGGCCTGCCGGGGGCGCGCGACTGGGACAATGCCATGAGCGCAGCCCGGGCCGAAGTCGATTTCCCGCGAATGATCGAATTGGCGATGGACCCGGAGAAAGCCCGGCGATATCGCGAGTCTTCGAAACCGGAGCATGAAGATACGTGCACCATGTGCGGGAAAATGTGTCCAATGAAGAACATGAAAAAAATATTGAATGGCGAAGACTTGAACATCGACTGAGATAGGGCTCCGTATGATCCAACAAATTATAGTGCAAAAACCCCGCTGGCGAGGTTTTTGCACTATAATTTTATCGGGACCTAACCCGATAAGGAAAAAAGGTGGCTGAAACGTGGTACTGACAACGGATATGATTTGGGCCGGCGGGATCATGGCGGCGGTATTGGTGATTTTTACGCTGGGAAAGAGCCCGGTTTTCCGCGTGGACAGGGCTGGCGCCGCAATCATCGGCTCCGTGCTGATGATTGGCGCGGGCGTGATGTCGTTTGACGAAGCTAGCCAAGCGGTCGATCATAAAACGATCGTGATTCTGTTTTCATTGATGGTAGTGGTGGCCAACCTCAAATTGGCCGGATTTTTTGAACTGTTGGGCGACATGGTGGCCCGCAATGTAAAAAGCCAGAGGCAATTGTTGGCGGCGACCATCTCGGTCAGCGGCATAGTCTCCGCCGTGGCGATCAATGACATTGTCTGTCTGTTGTTCACGCCGGTAGTCCTGTTATTGTGCCGGAAGTTTCAATGCAATCCCCTGCCGCATCTGCTGGGGGTCGCTTTGTCTTCCAATATGGGGAGCGCGGCGACCTTGATCGGCAACCCGCAGAATATTCTGGTCGGCGGCCTGTCCGGACTTTCTTTTGGCGCCTATTTCAGTTCGGCCGCTCCGGTTGCTGGAATGGGTCTGGTTGGGATCTATGGAATTCTGGTCGGCCTGTATGGGGAAGAATTGAAAGAGCCGATCCAACTGGGGAATGCGGAGCCGCTGCTTGTGCATGGTTATTTGATCCGCAAAAGCCTCCTCACGTTGGCGGCGATCATCGCCGCCTATGTCAACGGCATCGATCTGGCGTTGGCGGCGACAGCCGGCGCTGCTTTTCTGCTCGTCACGCGCCGGGTAAAACCCAATAAAATATACACCAGTATTGATTTTAACCTCTTGGTGATTTTTATCGGCTTGTTTGTCGTTGTCGCCGGTGTGGAAAAAAGCGGATTGATGCGCTATACCCTTAATTGGTTCTCTTTTTCCGGTTTTGACAACATGCCGGTTTTTGCCGTTGCAACCGTAGTGGTTTCCAATCTGGTCAGCAACGTGCCGGCCGTGTTGCTGCTGAAGTTTTTTATTCCACAGCAGCACCCGGAAGTCTGGTGGAAAGGACTGGCGCTGTTTTCCACGCTGGCGGGCAATCTTACGATTACCGGTTCCATCGCCAATCTGATCGTGGCGGAAATCGCGCTTGGTCAGAAAGTGCGCATGACGGCCTGGCAATATTTTCGCGCCGGCTTTCCGTTGACAATCGGGATGACCATCGTGGGAATATTGTGGCTGCACATTACGGGCGGCTGATAAAAAACAGCCAGGGCAGCGCCCGGGCTGTTCTTTTATCAGGATCTGGATGCCGCGCCGGGGATTATTCCTTCGGCGCTTTTCGGCCGTATTTGATGACGTCGACGTCGTCAATCGTCACCAAGCCTTCTTTGAGCATCTTGTCGAGATACGGCAGAAACTTTTGAATGTATTCTTCGCTGTCGATGATTTCGATCAGAATCGGAAGGTCGGCGGACAAATCGATGAGGCTGGCGGAATGAATCCGACTGTTGGCGCCATATCCCATGCGTCCATGAAATACGGTAGCGCCGGCGAGGTCAAGCTCTTTTGCCTTGAGAACCAGTTCGCGGTAAAGGGATTTTCCCTGCCAGGAATCCGCTTCCCCGATATAGATTCGGAGCCGTTTGGCATGCGCGTGGAGTTTCGGCATCTGCTTTCACCTCTTTTTT
>CAZRLN010000066.1:0-14028 GCA_964601085.1 uncultured Veillonellaceae bacterium
GAACCTTGTGAATACAGGGGCAATCCGGTAAAATAAGAGCAACAGAGGAAGACCCTGAAAAGTTTTCCACCATGGAACCTGATCTGGATTCTGCCAACGTAGGGACTGCGATCATGTGTTGCTTTGCTGCAGACGGGCACAGGCTCTATTTGGGCCTGTGCTTTCTATTCTGCGATGCTGATGAATGGAAGAGGGGAATTTTATGAAGAAGGCGTTGACCATCGCTGGGTCGGATTCCGGCGGCGGCGCCGGGATTCAGGCCGACCTGAAAACTTTTGCGGCGCACGGTGTATTTGGCATGAGTGTCATCACGGCCATTACGGCGCAGAATACTCTTGGCGTGCTGGCCGTCCAGGATATTTCCCGGGAAATAATCGCCAAACAGATTGAGGCCATCTTTGAGGATATGGGTGCGGACGCCGTCAAGATCGGCATGGTTTCCCAACCCGAAACAATCCGGACGATCGCCGCCGGCTTGCGCAAATATGCCCCACCGTTGGTGGTGGTGGATCCGGTGATGATTTCCAAGAGCGGCTATCATCTGTTGCAACCGGAAGCAGAAACGTTTCTGGTGCAGGAACTGTTGCCTCTCGCCACCATCGTGACGCCGAACATCCCGGAAGCGGAAACGATCCTGCACCGCCGTATTGAGTCGTTACAAGACATGGAAGCGGCGGCGCGGGATATTCAGGCACTGGGGCCGAAAAATGTCCTGCTCAAAGGCGGTCACCGGACCGAGGATGCGACGGATATATTGTACGACGGACAGAAGTTCGTGCGATTCGAAGCAGCGCGGGTTCCTACGAAAAACACGCACGGCACGGGCTGCACATTGTCATCGGCAATCGCGGCCAATCTGGCGCGGGGGATGTCGGTGCCTGAGGCGGTGAAGGCCGCCAAACGTTACATTACCGTGGCGATCGAGCATGCGTTGCCGATCGGCAAAGGGGTGGGCCCGACGCATCATTTTTATGAGCTCTACCAAAAAGCCGGTTTGTTGGATGAATAAAGCGGCCGGACCAGGTCCGGCCAGGGGGCGGTGTGGATGAACCTGTTGGAACAGATTTCTTCCGGCATTGACCGGATCCGGACCCGAAAACCGTTAATCCACCATATTACCAACTACATCAGCCTCAATGACTGTGCGAATGTTACACTGGCCATCGGCGCTTCGCCGATCATGGCGAACGATCCCGTCGAAGTGGTGGAGGTGGTATCGCAGGCTTCGGCGCTGGTGCTGAACCTGGGGACGCCGAATACCCGGATGCTGGAAAGCTTGCTTTTGGCTGGCCGCAAGGCGAATGAACTGGGAATTCCCGTGATTCTGGATCCGGTCGGCGCCGGGTTCACCCAGATTCGTACCCGCACCGCCGAACAATTGCTGCATAGTATTCGGTTGACGGCGGTGCGGGGGAATTTGGCGGAAATCCAGCGCATGACCGGCGACGCTACCGCCATGCGCGGCATCGATTCCCTGGCCAACGAGGAAAATGCAGCGGCCGCGGTGCGGCGGGCGGCGGCGCAGTTTGGCTGCATGGTCGCGGCGACGGGCGTGACGGATTTTATCAGCGACGGACATACGGTTTGCCAGGTGCGAAACGGGACGCCGTTGCTGTCCCGAGTGACGGGGACCGGCTGCATGACTACTTCCTTGGTAGCGGCTTGCTGTGCGGCGAACGGCCCGTCATTGATTTCGGTTGTCGCCGGTGTCATGTTTATGGGAGTTGCCGGCGAAATCGCCCGAGAAGCGCTGCGGCCGGGAGAAGGCACGGGAAGCTTTCGGGTCCGGTTGCTGGATGCCGTGTCCAATTTGACGGAGCGGGATGTATGGGAAAAGGGGAGATGCACGGTTGACTAAGCCGAAACTGGAAATATCGCTGTATCTGGTGACGGACAGCACGGACCGGGATATGAAATCGTTCTGCGCGCTTGTCGAGCAGGCCTTGCAAGGCGGGGTGACGCTGGTGCAGCTGCGCGAGAAGTCTGCGACATCCCGGGAATTTTATCAGCGGGCATTGCGGCTCAAAGAAGTGACCGACCGGCATCAGGTTCCGCTGATTATCAATGACCGGCTGGATATTGCCTTGGCCATCGACGCGGCCGGCTTGCATATCGGGCAGGAGGATCTGCCGGTCGCGGTTGCCCGACGGCTGTTGGGGCCGGACCGAATCTTGGGCGCGACCGCGGCGACCGTGGCGGATGCTCTCGCCGCGCAGGCGGATGGCGCCGATTATCTGGGCAGCGGCGCGGTGTATCCGACAGGAACCAAACCGGGGAAAGCCATTCTTCCGCTGCCGGTATTGGCGCAAATCAAACAGGCGGTCCGGATTCCGGTAGTGGCAATCGGCGGAATAACCGCCGACAATATCGGTCCGGTTCGTCAGGCGGGCGTGGACGGAGCGGCGGTCGTGAGCGCGATCATGGACAGCGCCGATCCGGCGGCGGCGGCACGGACCCTGAAACGTCTCTGGCAGGAAAATTAGCCAGGCTGGCCGTAACGACGGTTCGATGGTTGTTGGGGAAGGCTGAACCGGCCATTCCTGCAATAATAAAGGAATAGTAGAATAGAAGAAAGGGAAGGGGTTTGTTCTATGAAAAAGATTTCCATGCGCGTGTTCTCGGTTGTCGCTCTACTGCTGATGCTGTTGTCGAGTGTCGTTTCCGCCAATGTGGGGTATCTGGGACCGGCGGCGACGTATACGGAAGAAGCGGCGATTTTGTTTTTCGGCGACACGGAGACTTTTGTTCCCATGAAGACGGTTCCCGAGACTCTGGCGGCAGTGAAATCCGGAGAGTTCCGTTATGCGGTCGTGCCAGTGGAAAACACCGTCGGCGGTCCTGTCTTCAATTATCTGGACGGTGTGATCAACGATCCGGCGTTTGTCGTCGTTGGCGAAGTGAACCTGCCGATCCGGCAGACGTTGATGGCGGTGCCGGGGACTGTATTAAGCGACATCAAAACGATCTTGTCGCATCCGCAGGGAATCGCCCAAGGCAAAGACTGGCTCCGGGTCAATTTGCCGGACGCAAAACTGATCGAAGTATCCAGTACGGCGGAAGGCGCCCGCAAGGTCGCAGAGGGTGGCGACAAATCCGTTGCCGCCATTGCCTCGCCGCAGGCAGCCGTCACTTATAAACTGGCTGTGATGGCCAAGCAGATCGAAGTGACCAAAACCAATGTGACTCGCTTCTGGATTGTCACCAGCAAACCGTTCCAAAAATTTGGCCAGATGCGCACCATTCTGACCGCCCAGGGAGCGGCAGCGGCCTTGCCGGGATTGCTGAAAGACCTGGATCGCGCCGGCTACACCCTGGTTTCGGTTCATGACCGACCGGCCAAGACGCTGCTCGGTGAGTACGTATACGTGCTGGAAATGAACGGTGATGGCCGGCGGGAAGCGCTGGGCGAAGTCATTGGCAAAAACTCGGCAAAATTCAAACTGCGAGTCCTCGGCGCCTTTGATAGCAAGTAGGCCTTGCGGGCCGAAATAGATATATTGCGTGGTGCATGGTCATGATCCCTTATTTTGTCTATCTTTTATATGTTGGGGCCATAATTGGATTCTGCATCCTGGTGTTGCGGCGGGAAGCCGGCCGCACCGGGCTGGAGAGATTCCAGCCCGGTGCGGAGGCCGTTGCATTGTTGCGGGGCGGTCTGGGGGCGGTCCTGGAAACTGTGATTTTTCGTTTATATGTGCAAAAGAAAATTGACTTGACGACAAATGGCCCGCAAAAGAAGCTTCAGGTGGCGATTTCCCGGGAAACCACCGCCGGTCTTTCGGCGTTGGAACGGGCAGCGGTGGCGACTTTTGCCGCGCTTCAGGGGAAACGCGCTGAGCTGATTGAAGCGCGCCGGGATTTGGCTGCGGCATTGCAAGAAAGTAAATACTCCATGCAAAAAGCGGGCTGGTGGAAAACACCGGCCCGCTGGCGTTGGCTGATCACTCTATTGGCGCCCTGCCTGATTGCAGTCGGCAGTCTGCAATTTTTCGCTTACTATGAAGGATGGGAAAAATGGATTCTGGCAATGACCGTGCCGTTTCTGGCAGTGATCGGCCGGCGGATCGTGGCCGGTGAGTTGGAAGGACCGACCCGCACCGGAAAAAAACTACTGAGAGAACTACAGCGACAGTGTGATTCCGAGACGGACATTGTTCGCCAAGTGGCCCTGAGTGGGGCAAAAATACTGACGGATCACCAGAAATACCGCGCGTTCTATTTCATGACACATTCGCTGCCGTACGCAAAGTTGTAACGAAGGATTATTTCAGCGGGTGCGGCCGAGAAGTCGGCAGATTCACGGAAAAATTCGCGCCGTTGCCCGGTTTGCTGAAAGCCTGGATCGTTCCGCCATGGCTTTCCACGATGCATTTGGCGATGGCCAGCCCTAAGCCGGCGCCGCCCTGGTTGCGGGCCGGATCGACCTGATAAAACCGGTCGAATATTTTTGGAAGGTGCTCGGGAGGGATGCCCGGGCCGGTATCGGACACTGTGATATGGACATTTCGGTGCAGATTCTGCAGGATTACCTCGATTTTACCGCCAGTTGGCGTATACCGCAGGGCATTGTCAAGCAGAATGCACAAAACTTGTTTTACTCTCTGTTCGTCCCCGAATACTTCCGTATCTGACGCCAAGGACTCCGTCAGAGTGACGTTTTTTGCTTCCGCCAGGATTTTGTATGGCGCTACTGCTTGGGCGAGCGCTTCATCGAGCCGAAATCGTTTCTTTTGGATCGGGTGTTGCTGCGAATCCATGCGGGCAAGGAATAACAAGGATTCCACCAAGGAGGCCATCGATCTGACGCTGGTACCAATGTTGTCCAGCCAGGGGGCTTGTTCGGCCACGAGTTCGTCGGCATTGCTTTGGATCACATCCAGATTGGCCTGGATGACGGCCAAGGGAGTGCGCAGTTCATGGGAAGCGTCGGCCAGAAAATCCCGTTGCTGCGTCCAGGATTTTTGAATCGGCGCCATGGCCCGGCGGGCCAGGAACAGGCTGCCGTACCAGGACGCGAGCAAGCAGAGCAGGCCGATAATCCCCAAAGATGTCATCAGCGTTCGAAAAACTTCCTGTTCCCGGTCGAAATTCTGGAATAGCACTAACTTTCCGGGAGCGTCCTGCCGTTCGGTATAGTAAAAAAAATAAGTCGAAGTGAGAAATTCTACCTGACCGCTTTGGGCGGATTTTTTTATGACATTTTGCACAAGCTCTTGGAGTTCATCGGCGGAGAAGGGGACGGAAGCGGAAGTGGCGGCGATATTGCCGTTTGTATCCAATTTCGCATAAAAAATAATCGGCGGAGGAGGAAAATCGTCTCCCTCCATCGGACCGAGCGGCATCCCGGGCGGTGGCCCGGGCGGAAGGTCCGCCAATGGTTTTGGCGGGGGACCTTTTTCTTCGGCGCCGGGGTGGTCCGCGTGGGGACGGTAAAACATCGGTGGTCGGTGACCGGCATTGAGTTCGGCCGCCAGCTTGGCCAGAAAGAAGGTCGAGCGACGATGGAGATCGCGTTCCGGGACGAAATAGGCGCCGGCGATCAGCAGACAGAATAAGAACGCGATGACGCCGGCATTAAGCAATGTGAGTTTAAGAAGTAGCTTGCGAAACATCCGGATCCTCCTGCAAACAGAACCCTACTCCACGAATGGTGCGGATACAGTTTCCCGGCAGTTTTTTTCGAAGGTAATGAATGTATAGATCGACGTTGGCGATTTCGATATCGGAAGAATAACTCCAGACTTTATAGAGGATTCTTTCCTTGGTAATGACTTGGCCTGAGTTGCGCATAAGCAGTTCCAGCAAAAGCGATTCCTTTACCGTGAGATGGATGGGTTCGCCTCGGTAGGTTGCTTCGCAATGCATGGGGTTGAGGGTGAGGTTGCCGACGGAAATGATGTTTTCCGTCAGTTCTTTGTTCTGCCGGCGGGAGAGGGCTCGCAATCGGGCCAGCAGTTCTTCCGTCGAAAACGGCTTGACCAGATAATCATCAGCTCCGGCATCCAATCCGGCGACCCGGTCTTCCGCCGAATCGCGGGCGGTCAAAAACAATACCGGTGTGTTGACGGAGTTGCGGCGTAGTTCCTTCAGGACGGCCATGCCATCTTTTCCCGGCATCATCCAGTCCAGAATGATCAAATCATAAATGCCGGTCATCGCCAGTTCCAGACCGGTCTCGCCGTCGGCGGCGGTATCGGCCAGGTAGCCGTTCTTTTTCAAAATGTGCGAGAGCGCTTCCAAAAGTTTACCTTCGTCATCAACCAACAATAATTTCATGTGACACCTCTGTAAGATGTGATAATTGATCATATCAAATTTTACTCAAAAATTCTTTGAAAAGATTTTGCGTCAAAGGAAAAACAAAAGCGGACAGGGCGATAGCGGGCTTGTTAAGGTGATGCAAAAGGGTTCTTTTTTTTTTGCTTTCGATTATACTAATATTAAAGCTTATTCTATGTTGAGGGGGAAGACTGCAGTGAAAGAATTTGAAGGAAAACAGCCGGAGCTGGATCCGAAGTCTTTTTTGGCGGATGGCGCCCGAGTGATCGGCAAGGTTAAAATGAAACAATACAGCAGCATGTGGTGCAATGCCGTGGCCCGGGGCGATGTGAACCGGATCGAGATCGGCCAGTACAGCAATGTTCAGGATAACAGCGTGCTGCATGTGGCGGATAATAATCCCTGCATCCTTGGTGACTTTGTGACGGTCGGGCATAGCGCGGTTGTGCATGGCGCCGTCATCGAAGACCATTGCCTGATCGGCATTGGCGCTATTGTGCTGACGGGAGCGGTTGTCGGGCGGGGCAGCATTGTGGCGGCCGGCGCACTGGTTCGCGAGGGACAGATTATTCCGCCGCATTCCCTGGTGGTCGGTGTTCCCGCCAAAGTGGTCCGCACCATTGAAGACGAATGGGGAAGTATCCACGCCCAGGCGCTCAAATACAAAACCCTGTGGACGGAACGCTACGGAATCCTGCCGGATGCCGACGGCGAAAGATATCATGGGGAAAAGATCGTATAAGGGTCTGCCTTTCCGAGTTCTGATTTTATCATAAAACAATAAACGCTTGCGCAGCAGCCGTTCTGGAGTCTTCCAACGGCTGTTGTTGCAATATTCTTTATTTTTTGTTGGTTTGTTAAGGGGGAATTCGCTGTTGGTTGTGGAATAATAATGTACAACATGACAACAGGGGAGGGAGGACGCCATGAAGCAGACCGGCCGGGACTTTATTCGAATGACCTACTATGATCAACTGACGCCCTCGGAACAGAACGAGGGAATGCCGCCGCCGGCGCTGGAACAGCCGTACGTCGGGCCCGGGCCGGTGATTCATTTGCCGAAACCGGAACATTTGAAGCCACCCTCCGCCTTATTGGAAAACACGATCGCCGGCCGGCGCAGTATCCGGCGATTTTCTCCGGCGCCCCTCAGCCTGGAGGAAGCGGCATGGCTGCTCTGGTGTACCCAGGGAGTGCAGAAAATTTTGCCGCCTGCCACGATTCGCACGGTCCCGTCCGCCGGGGCGCGTCATCCTTTGGACACCTATGTTTTGCTGAATCATGTGAAGGGGCTGCAGGCCGGTCTTTATCGTTATATCGCCCTGGAACACGCGGTGGCGCCGATCCGGACCGATGCCGGAATCGGTCCGTTGTTGCAGGATGCCTGCCTGGGACAAGATATGATGACTCGGGCCGCCATGGGATTCTTCTGGGTCGCCGATGTTTATCGGAGCGCCTGGCGTTACAGTGAGCGGGCCTGGCGATATGTGTTTCTGGACGCCGGCCATGTGTGCCAGAATCTGTATCTGGGAGCTGCGCCGCTGGAATGCGGCGTGTGCGCGATCGCCGCTTTCGATGACGAAAAGCTGAATTCGTTGTTGGGGGCCGATGGCGAAAATCAGTTTGCCGTCTATGCCGCCGTCGTCGGAAAATTGCCGGCCCGCTGAAAAGGAATAGTAATTCTGACGTCGAATACCTTTGGATAAAGGGACTGAAAATCCTTATAAATTTGATGAAAGGGGCAATGTGCTGATGAAAGGGGATCCCAAACTGATCAAGACTCTGAATGACTTGCTTGCTGACGAATTGACCGCTATCAATCAGTATATCGTGCATGCCGAAATGTGCGACAACTGGGGTTATGGCAAACTGCACGAGCATTTCGAAAAACGCGCCATTGATGAAATGAAACACACCGCGATGCTGATCGCCCGGATCCTGTTCCTGGAAGGAACGCCGATCGTGAGCAAACTGAATCCGATCCATATTGGCAGCGATGTGCCCAAGATGTTCCAATATGACCATGAAGCCGAGGAAGGCGCGATTGCGGCGTACAATGCGGCGATCAAACTGGCGGGGGATGCCAAGGACTATGCGACCCGCGAAATTCTGGAAAAAATCCTGAATGACGAAGATGCGCATATCGATGCCATTGAAGAAAATCAGGACCAAATCGGCCACATGACGATTGGCATTTACCTGACGACGAAAGTGGATGCCTGAATAAGAAGAGTGATTTGAAAACGCAAAACCCCTTGCAATTCTGTCGCGAATTTGCAGGGGGTTTTGCAGATTTTAAACGGGTTTTCCGAATGAAGGAGACGCAGGATCAGCATGCAAAACAGATTTTCCATCGGCGAGATGTCCCGGTTGATGAATGTGCCGATCAAGACCTTGCGCTATTATGACGAGATTGGCTTGTTCAAACCGGTGGAAGTCAACCGGGATACAGGCTACCGCTACTATTCGACGGAACAGTTTGAGCAACTGGACATTATCAAGTATCTGCGGCTTCTGGGGGCGCCGTTGGCGGAGATCGCCGCTCATTTTACCCAGCTTCGTGTGGAGAATTTCCTGCAGCTTTTGAAACGTCAGGAAAAAACCATCGATGAAAAAATACGGGAGTTGCAGCAGACCCGCCAAAAGTTCGGCAGCCGCATTGCCGAGCTGGAACAAGCCTTGCAGGGAACCGAAGTGGGGATTCCGGTCATAAAACGCTTTCCGGCCCGCCGTATTATCCGGCTTCAGGCCAGTGTCCGGCGCGGTCCGGGCTTGGAAATGATGATCCGAAAACTGGAGAAATTGATCGGTGGTACGCATTCGCCGATTTTTATCGGCAAAGTCGGCTTTACCGTATCCGCCGAAAATTTGGTGCAGGAAAATTTTCAGGAATATAGCTCCGTATTTATCTTAATGGAAGAATCCATGGCGGAATCTTCTTTGTCAGCGATTCTTCCGGCAGGGGAATATGCTTGCCTTTTGTTCCAGGGCAGTCACAACGATTCCACGGAACCCTACCGGCAGTTATTGTCGTTTATCGACCGGCAGGGGCGGCGATTTCATGGCGAGGCCGTGGAACGGGCGATCGTCGACGAGTTTATTTCCGGCGATTCAAAGCATTATTTGACGGAAATCCAGTTGCCGGTCCGGAAACGAAGAGCCTGATCCGGTCGCAGCGATTTTTTTTTCGGTTTTTCCATCGACATATTGACTCTCCTGTTACTGGAGGGTTTAACCTATACATGAGAACAACGCGAGCGCCCAAAAGGTAAAGGAGGATCGCAGTGGAAAGAGTGCTGGTCATCAACCCCGGAGCCACGTCCACCAAATTTGGCGTCTTTGACGGGGAACTGGTCCGGTTAAAGAAAACCCTGGAACACCATGGCGACGAACTGACACAGGTTTCCCGAATCTACGACCAGTATCCCTATCGACTCGAACTGATTCGGCAGGAACTGGAGATCGCCGGGATCCCGCTGACTTCGCTGACTGCGGTCGTCGGCCGCGGCGGTTTGCTCAAACCGTTGGCGGGCGGGACCTATCGGGTGAATCCGGCGATGGTGCAAGACATGAAAGCAGCGGAACGGGGGGAACACGCCTCGAACCTGGGAGCGGTCATGGCGTTTGAATTGGCGAAACAGCTCGATATTCCGGCATTTATCGTCGATCCGGTTTCGGTTGATGAACTGGAACCCGTGGCCCGAATCTCCGGTTCCCCTTGGTTCGAACGGGTCAGCATGACACACGCGCTGAATATGAAAGCGGTGGCGCGCCGGGTGGCGAAGGAAATCGGCAAAACCTACGAACAGGTCAATCTGGTCGTGGCGCATCTCGGTTCGGGGGTATCGCTGTCCGTTCACAGCGGCGGGCGCATGATCGACATGGTGGATGGACGGGATGAAGGACCTTTCTCTCCCGGCCGTTCCGGCGGCGTTCCCTGCACCCAGTTGGTAAAACTCTGCTTTTCCGGCAAATATGGTCTTCCGGAGGTTCGGGATGCCTTGTTCAATTCCGGCGGTTTTTATGGCTACCTGCGAACCAAGGACATCCGCAAGGTGCGGGAGATGGCGGAAAACGGCGATGAAAAGGCGGCCCTGCTGCTGAAGGCATTTTCCTATCAGCTGGCCAAAGCCATCGGTTCATTGGCGACAGTGGTCGGCGGAAAAGTGGACCGGATCGTTCTGACGGGCGGAATGGCGTACGCGCCGTATGTTGTGGAGCCGATTAGCGAAAGGGTTTCGTTCATCGCCCCCGTTGCCGTCGTTCCCGGCGAAGAAGAGTTGGAAGCTTTGCATGCCGGCGCCTTGCGGGTGCTTCGCGGAGAAGAAACCGCACAGGTTTACCGTTGATCAGGAGGCGGTCTGATGAAAAATTTTGCGGAAGTTTTGGCTCGGGCGGCGCAAATCGGTCCGTTGCCGCTCGTGCTTGCGGCGGCGCAGGACGAAGAGGCGCTGCGGGCGCTTAAGGCAGCCTGCGAAGCCGGATTGGCGCAACCGATGCTGGTTGGGGATGAGGCGCTCATCCGGCCGTTACTCGTACGGGTCGGGTTGCCATCCTCCATTCCCATCGTCAATGAGCCGGATCCGGCGCTGGCGGCGGTGGCGGCGGCGAAGGCCGTTAACGGGACGCAGTCCGGCATTCTGATGAAAGGACTGGTGAACAGCAGCGATTTCCTGCGGGCCGTTCTGCATCCGGAGTGCGGCTTGCGCACGGGACGGCTGCTGTGCCATTTGGCCGCATTTGAAGTCCCCGGGGATCGGAAACTGGTGTTTCATACGGATGGCGGCATGAATATCGCCCCGAATCTGGCGGAAAAGAAAGATATTCTGGCGAGCGCCCTGCTGGCGTTGGCGGACTTGGGAATTCCCTGCCCGAAAGTCGCCGTATTGACCGCCAATGAAGTAGTCAGTCCCAAGATGCCGGCTACGGTCGATGCCCAGGCCTTGGCGGAGATGAACCGCCGGGGCGAGATCGGGCCAGCCATTGTCGAAGGGCCGATTGCCATGGATGTGGCGTTGAGTCGGGAAGCGGCGGCGCACAAGGGGATTCGCAGCGAAGTCGCCGGCGACGTCGATTTGTTTATGGTTCCGGGGATCGAAGCGGGAAATCTTTTGGGGAAGGCGCTGATCTATTGCGCCCACGCCAAAAGCGCCGGGGTCATTCTGGGGGCGACGCATCCGGTGGTCATGGTGTCGCGCGCCGATTCGGCCGCCGCCAAACTTCATTCCATTGCCTTGGCCTGCTGCATAGCGGCCGGGAGGGTGCATAGCGGGAAGTTGCCATTGGGGCAGGAGAGGAAGGGTGCAGATGAAGACGCTGTTGACGGGAAATGAGGCGATAGCTCAAGGCGCCTGGGAGGCTGGCGTAATGTATGCTTCGGCGTACCCGGGAACTCCCAGTACGGAAATCCTTGAAAATATCGCCGAATTTAAGGAAGATATCATCGCCGAATGGGCGCCCAATGAAAAAGTGGCGCTGGAGGCGGCGATCGGGGTTTCGGTCATCGGCGGCCGGACGCTGTCCGCCATGAAGATGGTCGGCGTCAATGTCGCGGCCGATCCTTTGTTCAGTTTTGCCTACAGCGGTGTGAACGGGGGATTTGTGCTGGTCAGCGCGGACGATCCGGGTTGCCATTCGTCGCAGGACGAGCAGGATAACCGCTGGTATGCCAAGTTCGCCAAAATCGGCATGGTGGAACCGAGCGACAGTCAGGAAGCGAAAGACATGGTCAAGGCGGCGCTTGAAATCAGTGAGCAGTATGATACGCCGGTGCTGATGCGCGTGACGACCCGGATCTGCCACAGCAAGAGCCTGGTGGAGATCGGAACGCGGGAGGTTGTGGCGAAACGGGAGTATCACCGGAATGTGCAGAAATATGACCTGGTTCCCGCAACAGCCCGCAAGCGCCGGATTGCCGTGGAAGAACGACTGCAAAAGCTGGCGGATTTCACGGAAACCACCGACCTTAACCGGATCGAGTGGCAGGACCGTCGTATCGGCATCGTGACTTCCGGCATCGCCTATCAGTATGCCCGGGAAGTATTTGGGGACCAGGCTTCCTACCTGAAACTGGGATTTACCTATCCGTTGCCGTTGAAAAAAATCCGCTCCTTTGCGGCGGCGGTGGACGTCCTGTATGTGGTGGAAGAACTGGAACCGTATCTTGAGGAACAGATCAAGGCCGCCGGGATCCCCTGCGTCGGCAAGGAGAAAATTCCCGGGATCGGTGAACTAACTCCGGATCTCGTCGCGCGGGGATTGCGCGGCGAAGAACCGCCGAGTCCACAGCCGGATTTGTCGCAGATCGTCGGCAGACCGCCGTTGTTGTGCGCCGGCTGCCCCCATCGCGGTTTCTTTTATGAACTGAGCAAAATCAAGAACCTGATGGTGACAGGCGATATCGGCTGCTATTCTCTGGGCGGAAATGAGCCGCTCAATGCCAAAGATACTTGCATCTGCATGGGCGCCAGCATCAGCATGGGGCATGGGGTGCAGAAAATATTCGAACATACGGGAGCGCCGTCGCGTACGGTAGCAGTCATCGGCGATTCGACCTTCTTCCATTCCGGCATGACCAGCTTGTTGCATGTCGCCTACAATCGCAGCAATGTCGTGACCTGCATCATGGACAACCGGACCACCGGCATGACCGGTCATCAGGAGAATCCGGGCACGGGGCTGACCTTGCAGGGCGAGCCCGCCAGGGCGGCTGACATTTCCGCCATTGTCCGGGCGTTGGGGATCGATGCCGTCCGGACGGTGAATCCGCTGAATCTGGCGGAAGTCCGGGACGCCCTGACCTGGGCGCTGGCGCTGGCGGAACCGGCGGTCATCATCACCCGCTGGCCCTGTGTGCTGAAAAAAAAGTCGCAGCAGGAGCGTTCGGAATTCGGCGACGCCAAGATGATCTGCGTGGTCGATCCTGAAAAATGTATCGGCTGTCAAAAATGCATTAAAACAGGCTGTCCAGCCTTGCGATACGATAAGGCAGCCAGAAAAACAAGCATTGATTCGGGCCAATGCACGGGATGCAACGTTTGCCTCCAGGTTTGTCCAGTCAAGGCCATCAGCAAGGCGGGTGAATGACATGTCGGATGTTAAAAGTGTTCTGATGGTGGGTGTGGGCGGTCAGGGAACCATTCTGGCCGGCAAGATATTGTCCCGGGGATTGATGGCGGCCGGCTATGATGTGAAAATGTCGGAAGTGCATGGCATGGCGCAACGCGGCGGGAGTGTGAGCAATCAGGTCCGGTTTGGTGAAAAAGTGTTTTCGCCGATTATCGGCAAGGGGCAGGCGGATATTCTGGTGGCGTTTGAAACGATGGAAGCGATGCGTTGGCTGGACTATTTGAAACCGTCGGGCCTTGTGATTGTCAATGATTTTCAGATTCCCTCCGGGCCGATTCTGATCGGGCAATGCGATTATCCGGACCAAATTTTGGAGAGGCTGCGGGCCAAAGTGGGCGTCACTGTGATTCGCGCCGGCGAAATCGCCGCCGGATTGGGAAATGTCAGGGCGATGAACATGGTTCTGTTGGGCGCAGTGGTTGAGGGAATGAACCTGACCCGGATCGATTTTGCGGGCGAGATTGAGCGGAATGTCAAACCGGCGACGGTGGCGGTCAATCTGGCTGCGTTCCAGGCGGGAATGGCGGCGGTTCGATAAGTCCGGGACAAGGAATGAAAACGAAAATGGGGCTGTCTCAAAATAGGTTTTTTAGGTCTATTTGAAACAGCCCTTTTTCGCGA
>CAZRLN010000067.1:0-13878 GCA_964601085.1 uncultured Veillonellaceae bacterium
ATCTACAGCGTCACGGATAGGTTTGCTTGCTGGCGTACCATTTAGTACGCGTCGCAGCGCAAACCTATCCATTTCTTGTATCTGAGCCTTCCTGAACAGCCTGCCGGAAACGGGAGAGGACGCGGCGCAGCGCAAGCCTCGCCGTTTCTTGCATCCGGACCATTCTGAACCGCCTGCGGTATATTCTTCTTCTGCGACATCTGGCAATTTCTTGCCAGATGCCTTTTTTTGACGGGTGCGCTAAAATAGAATTCAGGAGATCTAATTTGGAGGAATCATTGATGAAACGACCGTTCGGGCTGCCTCTCGTTGCGGCCCTGCTTCTGATTACCGGCCTGTTCCTGTGGGCCGGCACACCGGCGTTGGCCCAGCCGGCCCCGGCCGCCGGCGATATTCCCAAGATTCAGTATGTGAAGGGACTGGTCCTGTCGCAGGAAGCCATGGCGGTCGACCCCGCCCGCGCCCAGCGGGGCTTGGGCGCGACCCTGATCAAGGCGCGCGTGACGTCCGGGCCGGACGCCGGGCAGGAAGTCATTATCATCAATCGGACCATGGACCGCTCGTTTTACAATATCGCGGTGCAGCCGGGCGACCTGGTGATATTGGCGCTGATGACCGACCCGTCGGGAAAAACCAGCTATAATATCGCCGATTTCGAGCGAAGCAACGGCTTGCTCTGGCTGGCCGGGCTGTTTGTGGTGATGCTGCTGTTGTTCGGTCGCGGCGTGGGCCTGCGGGCGGTGTTCGTCATTGGCGCTTCGCTGGTCATTTTGTATTATGGTTTTGTGGGACAAGTGCTGAATGGCGGCATCAATGTGCTGCTGCTGACGTTCCTCGTGGCGGTGCTGATCAGCGCGATCACGCTGTTTTCGGTGAGCGGCGGCCGGGAGCCGAAGACCTGGGCGGCGTTCATCGGCACGTTGGGCGGCGTGGTGACTGCGGGAATTTTGGCCGGGGCGACCGTGAAATTTTTGCATCTGACCGGCCTGTCCAGCGAGGAGGCCATGATTCTGAAGGCGACGGTTCTGAAGCATGTGGACTTTCAGGGCATCCTGTTCGCCGGCGTGATTCTGGGCGCGCTCGGCGCAGTGATGGACGTGGCGATTTCCATCGCTTCGGCCCAGCAGGAAGTGGCGCGCAACTGCCGGACGCTGTCCCGCCGGGAACTGTTTGGTTCGGGAATGGCGGTGGGACGGGATGTGATGGCGACCGACGCCAATACCCTGATTCTGGCCTATGCCGGCAGTTCGCTGCCGTTGGTGCTGCTGATCGCTTCCCAGCCGGATTTGTCGTTGCTGCGGGTGTTCAATCTGGACCTGCTGGTGACGGAATTCGTCCGGGCGCTGGTGGGCAGCATCGGCTTGGTCCTGTCCATTCCGTTGACGGCCGCCGCCGGCGCATTTTTGCTGGTTCGGCAAGAGACGAAAGAGCGGGCGGAGAGGATTTATCCCCCCGGCTGCGAATAATATTATAAACAGGAAAGTAGTCCCTCAAGGAAAGGAGAATTCGCATGAATGAGTTTTTGTTTCGGATGCCGACCCGGGTCATCTTCGGTGAGGGCGCCATCGGGAAACTGCCGCAGCTCTGCAAGGATAACGGCTTCTCGCGGATCTTTGTCGTAACGGGCAGTTCCTCGACCCGCCGGTCGCCGCATCTGCAGAGATTGTTGACCGGCTTGGCCGAACAGGGAATGGTCCATGAAGTGTTTTCCGACGTCGAGGCCGATCCGAGCGTGGAGACGGTGACGAAGGGAGCGGCGCAACTGGCTGCTTTCAACGCCGACGCCGTGATCGCTTTCGGCGGCGGCAGTCCGATGGACGCGGCGAAATCGATGGCGATGGTCAGCGCCAACGGCGGTTCGATTCTGGATTATATGCGCGGCCGCAAGGTGTATTCCAAGCGGGGAGCGCCGCTGATCTGCATTCCGACGACGGCCGGCACCGGCAGTGAAGTCACGGCGGCGGCGGTGACGACGGATCGGGAAACCCAGCAAAAAATCGGCGTGTCGCATGATTTGCAGATGCCGGCCTTCGCGATCGTCGACCCGGTGCTGCATGTCAGCATGCCGCCATCGGTGACCGCCGCGACCGGACTGGACGCCCTGACCCATGCGATCGAGGCCTATATCGCGGTGAAGGCGAACCCGGTGACGGACAGCCTGGCCTTGGCATCGATCCGGATGATCGGCGAAAATCTGCGTCTGGCCTGCGCCAACGGCGAAGACCTGGCGGCGCGTGGCAACATGGCCCTGGCCAGCCTGATCGCCGGCGGTTCGTTCACGAACGCCGGGCTGGGAGCGGTGCACGGGATCGCCCATGCCGTCGGCGCGCAGTTCGGCGTGGCGCACGGAGTGGCGAACGGGATTTTGCTGCCCTTCGTCATGGAGTATTGCCTGATGGCGAATTATCCGAAATTCCGGGACATCGCCGCAGCGCTGGGCAAGCCGGTGGAGGGCCTGACGCCGCGGGACGCGGCCCGGTTGTCGGTGGAGGCGGTCTGCGAACTGAAACAGGATGTCGGGATATCAGCGACGCTGGCCGATGTGCAGGTGCCGCCTTCGGCTCTGGCCGGAATTGTCCGGGATGCGGCGACGTACCGCCAGCTGGCCAACAGCCCCCGCCGCCTAAGCGTCGAGGATCTGAAGGTCATTGTCGGGCGGGCCCTGGGAGTGTAAAACTGAAAATTCCGCGCGGGATAAAAAGGACTTGAACCCGGCGGCGCAGAATATTCATTACAGGAGGGATGCAAACATGCGCATTGTTGAACAGGCTTTTATCGCTACGGAGCGGATGACCGCCGTCAAAGCCGAACATCCGACGGACACCCTGTTTCAGGTTTTTGTCAAGGGAAAGCTGCAGTACCGCCCGTCCTACCTGGTCGAGGACGGCAACATTGTATTTGGGTTTGATTGTCTGCAGGCCGGCGACATCGTGCAGATTTTCTATCTATTGCCCTGAGCTTGTTTGAGAATAATAAAGAACCCGGCATTTCCGCCGGGTTCTTTTCACAGCTGAGTCAAGCATTATAGGAGGGGTGTCAGTGAGACAAAGGATACACAGGATCATGGGACTGGGAGTGCTTGTATTGTGGCTGCTGACCGCGGCGGGATTCGCGGCGCAGGCGGAATGGCGCGACCAGGCCTACCATTTCTTTTCGCCCAAATTCATCCTGGTGATGGACCCGTCGTTCGCTTATGAGGGATACGATGTCAGCTACCGGAACAAATTCAACAAGTATCCGTACGCGTCGGAAAAAATTAAGGATATGCTCCAGGGACGCCTGAACGGGCTATCCCGCCACCGTATCGTCAACATGGATTATGTCATCAACCAGATCAAGTCCGACGCCACGCTGACCGAGAAGGTCGATCCGTTGTCTCCCGGCTTCAGCGCGGTCTTACAGCGGGAGATGGGCAAGCATGTCGACCTGGTCCTGTCGCTTGACGTACGGGATTATGGCTGGTTTTACGAATATCACGACGCTTACATGACCACGGAAAGCTATACAGAACGCATTCGCTACAAAAAGCACAACCGCGACGGCAGCGAGACCTGGGGCTGGATGGATGTGCCGCGAACCCGCATCGTGCATCACCCGGCGGGCTACTATATCTCCGATTGCGCCGAGGCTTCGTTCCGTCTGCAGGACGCCAAAACCGGCCGGGATGTCTGGAAATATTCGGATTCCCGGAACCGCCGTTCGCCGTCGATCAGCAACGGCTATGATCCGTCGGGGCCGGAATCAATGATGAAACGCATTTTCGACGAGGCATTCAAAAAAATACCGCTGGCGTACTAGACCAGCGGCTTTCGAAACGAGGGGAGCTTAGGCGGTCCGTTTGTCGGGCGCGGCCAGCTCCAGGTATTCATCGTAGGTCATCCGGTAATCGTTCAGGCCGTCGGGCGTGATCTCGAGGATCCGGTTCGCGATGGTCTGCACGAACTGATGGTCGTGCGACGCGAACAGAATCGTGCCGTCGAACTGCATCAGACCGTTGTTGAGCGAGGTGATGGATTCCAGATCCAGATGGTTCGTGGGTTCATCCAGCAGCAGGACGTTGGCGCCGCTGAGCATCATCCGCGACAGCATGCAGCGGACTTTTTCGCCGCCGGAGATGACCTGGGCTTCTTTCTGGGTTTCTTCGCCGGAAAACAGCATCCGTCCCAGAAAACCCCGGAGATAGGATTCGTCCTGGTCCCGGGAGAATTGCCGCAGCCATTCCACCAGATTTAACGTGACTCCGTCGAAAAAGGCGGAGTTTTCTTTTGGGAAATAGGCCTGCGAGGTGGTGACGCCCCATTTGAACTCGCCGCCGTCGGGGGCCTGTTCGCCCGTCAGGATCTGGAACAGGGCGGTCCGGGCCGCTTCGTTCCGGCTGATGAACGCGATCTTGTCGCCCTTGAGCACGGTGAAGGAGAGATTGTTGAGTAGCGTTTCTCCTTCGACGGCCAGACTGATCCCGTCCACGGTGAGCAGCTGCGCGCCGGCTTCCCGGTCGGGCTTGAAGGCGACATAGGGATATTTTCGCGAGGAGGGCCGGATGTCGTCCAACGTCAGTTTTTCCAGCTGCTTCTTCCGGGAGGTCGCCTGCTTGGATTTGGAGGCGTTGGCGCTGAAGCGCTGGATGAAGGCCATCAGTTCCTTGGCCTTCTCTTCTTTTTTCTTGTTGGCGTCCCTGGCCATTTGCAGGGCCAGTTGGCTCGACTCCAGCCAGAAGTCGTAGTTGCCGACATAGAGCTGGATGGCTTCGAAGTCGACATCGGCGATATGCGTGCAGACCTGGTTCAGGAAGTGCCGGTCATGGGAAACGACGATGACGATGTTGGGGAAATCGTACAGATAATCCTCCAGCCAGCGGATAGCGTTGATGTCCAGGTGGTTGGTGGGCTCGTCCAGCAGCAGGATGTCGGGGGCGCCGAACAGGGCACGGGCCAGCAGCGTTTTGACTTTGTCCAGCGCGGTCATGTCCTTCATTTTCTGTTCGTGCAGCTCATTGGCGACGCCCAGGCCGGACAACAGCCGCGCGGCCTCGGTTTCCGCATCCCAGCCGTTCAGCTCGGCGAACTCGCATTCGAGGTCGGCCAGCTTCATGCCGTCTTCGTCGGAGAAATCGGCCTTGGCGCAGAGCGCTTCTTTTTCCTGCATGATGGCGTGGAGCCGGGCGTGGCCCATGATGACGGTCTCCAGCACGCCGAATTCGTCAAATTCATAATGGTTCTGCTTCAGGACCGCCAGGCGCTCGCCGGGGGTGATGACCACTTCGCCGGAGGTCGGTTCCACCTCGCCGGACAGGACTTTCAAAAAGGTCGATTTGCCGGCGCCGTTGGCGCCGATCAGACCGTAACAGTTTCCAGGCGTGAACTTGATGTTTACATCCTTGAACAGGATGCGTTTGCCGAACTGCAGGGTCAGGTTCTGGGTACTGATCATTGCGCGAAAACCTCATCTTTCATCGAAACAATAGTGGGTGTTAAAAACTAACTATACCATGGAATGCTGATGGCGTCCAGATGAGAGGCGGTCAGTCATCCAACAACTGCGCCTGTCGGTTAAAAAAGCCCCGGTAGGCCCAGAAACTGGCGATCAGGCCGGCGATGGTCACCGCGCCGGTCAGCATGAACATGACCATGATCTGATACTTGATCGCCAGCTCCGGCGGCGTGCCGGCCAGGATCAGACCGGTCATCATGCCGGGCAGTTGGACGATGCCCAGTGTTTTCATCGAATCGACGGTGGGGATCATGGCGGTGCGGATGCTCTCGCGGATCAGGGTGCGCGCCGCTTCGCGGGGCGTGGCGCCGAGACAAAGCTTGACTTCGACTTCTTCACGGCGGTCCTTGAAGCTGCTGGTAAGGTTGCGGTACAGCAGGCCGAGGGCGACCATGGAGTTGCCGACGACCATGCCGCTGATCGGGATGACTTCGCTGGGCTGGAAGGCGATGGCCCGAAAGGCGAGTAGGCAGCCCAGGGTGATGAACAGACTGACCAGAATGGCGCCGAACGAGATCCGCCGGGCGCAGGCGATGCTGGCGCCCCGTTTGGCGGCGACCGTCGCGGCGTTGTAGACCATCAGCAACAGAATGAGGCCGGTCAGTGGGGTGTTATCCATGTTGAACACGAATTTCAGAACGAAGCCGACGAGCGTCAGCTGGACCACCGCCCGGACGCTGCCGATGATCATGTCTTTTTCCATATCGAGGCGTTGCCGGTAGGAAATCAGCAGAGCCGCCAGAACCAGCGTGAAGGTGAGGGCCAGCGCCGTATTATTCATCGATTGTCCCTCCCTGTTGCTGCGAGAATTCCCCGACCGGTCCCCAATAGCCGAGCCGGCCGGCTTCAAGAACCAGGACGGACTGCGCGAGCCGCCGCAGCTGCGCCGGCTGGTGCGAGATGAACAGAACCGTGATCGCCCGGGCGCTCCATTCGGTCCGGATGAGCTGCTCCAGCAGCAAGGTGTTGGCTTCGTCCAACGAGGCGGTGACCTCGTCGAGCAGCAGCACCTGCGGTTTGGCCAGCAGTGAGCGCACCAGCGCGACCCGCTGCTGTTCGCCGCCGGACATTTCATTCTTGGTTTTGTCCAGAATCGAGACGGGCAGATTCACTCGTTCCAGATAAGCCGAAATTTCCTGTGCGTCCGGCTTTTGCCGCCACACCCGATAGGCGTATTCGAGGTTGTCCCGAACGGCGCCGTCGAACAGGTAGGGCTTTTGCAGGACGTAGCCGACTTCGCGGCGGAGTTGGGTCGGTTCGTACTGGTCGAGGGGGAGGCCTTTGTAGGCGATCGTTCCGGCGGAGGGGCTGCGCAGCAGGTTTAGCAGGCGCAGCAGGGAAGACTTGCCGGCGCCGGAAGGTCCGGCGATGCCGACGATATCGCCGGCGGCGACTCCGAAGGAAATGTCGTCCAATATCCGACGGTCTTTGATATCGAGCGTGACATGGTCAAGGCGCAGGATCTCCAAAGGGGTGTCCTCCTTGGCAAGAGTTGTTTCCCTTCATGATACGCCTCCGGCGGAAGAATGCAAGAGCGATGGTTTGATTCATATTTGTTATTCTCGTCCTGTCTGGCAGGAGAAAATTGACAACACGTCGAAACTCCTTCAAGATATTCAATTTTCAAAGGAAAGGTTGTGACTCCTATGACCCCATCGAGACCTCTCGGCATGTATCACGAGAGCTATCTGATCATGTGGGCCCTCATGCTGGTGACGTTCGCCATTTTCGGCAAAGGCGTGTACGACCGCTACCGGATCTGGAAACTCGGCGCACCGGAAAAACGGCCGGAATCATGGTCGCAGGGAATCGCGCGCTTCGTGGACAACACTTTGCTGCATCTGCGGATCTTGAGGGAAACCGTTCCCGGCATGATGCACCTGCTGCTGTTTTCCGCCTTCGTGGTTTGCGCGATCGGCACCTTGTCGGTAGCCGTAACGGAAGACCTGAACATCCCCCTGTTTTATGGCTGGTATTATCTGATTCTTTCTCTGGCTCTGGACATTTTTGGCGTATTCGCGCTGCTGGGCATCGGCATCGCGTTCTGGCGCCGTTACCTGACGAAAACGGACGGTCTGGACAATCAACTGACGGACCTGATCGCCCTGATGCTGCTGAAAGCGATCTTCGTCACCGGCTTCCTGCTGGAAGGCCTTCGCATCGCCCTGGTCGGCGACCCCTGGTTTATGTGGAATCCGGTCGGCTGGCTGGTTTCGCTGCTGTTTACCGGCCTGGGCAAGCCCGCCCTCGCCACGGGGCATGTCGTGACCTGGTGGGTGCATCTGCTGCTTAGTTTCGGGTTCATCGCCTATATCCCTTATTCGAAGTTCTTCCACATCCTTACCGGGCCGCTGAACCAGGTGCTGGCCAAGGACAAGGCCTGCGCCGCGCTGGCGCCTCTGGACATGGAGGACGAAGCCATCGAGCAGTTCGGCGTGGCCCAGATCCAACAGTTCACCTGGAAACAGTTGCTGGACGGCGACGCCTGCATCCGCTGCGGCCGCTGCGAAGTCAACTGCCCGGCCCATCTGACCGGCAAGCCGCTGTCACCGAAGAAACTGACCCAGGATCTCAACAATCATCTGTACGCGCAGGCACCAACCCTCGCCAAGGGCGAAGTCACGGAAGAGGACGCCAAGCTGCTGGTGCCGGACGTCATCGAGGAGGAAACGGTCTGGGCCTGCACGACCTGCGGTTCCTGCGAAGCGCAGTGTCCGGTGTTCGTGGAACATGTCGGCAAGATCGTCGATATGCGCCGGAATCTGCAAATGATGGAAAGCAACTTCCCGCATGAGTTGAAGGGCGTGTTCACGGGAATGGAACGCCACGGCAATCCCTGGGGCATTGGCCGCAGCGAGGCCGACTGGATGAAGAAGGAACTGGGCGTCCAAACCCTGGCGGAAAACAATGAGGTCGAGTACCTGTACTTCGTCGGCTGCGCGGGAACGTTCGATGAGCGGAACCGCAAAGTGTCGACGGCGGTGATCAAGCTGCTCCAGAAAGCGGGCGTTTCGTTCGCCGTTCTCGGCAAAGACCAGACCTGTTGCGGCGATTCCGCGCGGCGGCTGGGCAACGAGTATTTGTATCAAATGCTGGCGACCGGCAACATCGAGCAATGGAACGCACTGGGCGTGAAGAAGATCATCACTTCCTGCCCCCACTGCCTGAATACGATCAAGAACGAGTATCCGCAGTTTGGCGGCAACTTTGAAGTGATCCACCATGCCGTCCTGCTGGCCCAACTGGTCCGTGAAGGCAAGCTGAAACCGCAGAAGGAAATGAAACTGGCCTGCACCTACCACGATTCCTGCTATCTCGGCCGCTACAACGACATCTACGAGCAGCCGCGCGCGGTGATCGCCGCGATCCCCGGTCTGACCGCGACGGAAATGGAACGCAACCACGACAAGGGATTCTGTTGCGGCGCCGGCGGCGGCCGGATGTGGCTGGAGGAAACCATCGGCAAGCGCATCAATGTCGAGCGCACCGAGCAGGCGCTGGCGACCGGCGCGGAACTGGTTCTTACGGCCTGCCCGTATTGCCTGACCATGTTCGATGACGGGACCAAGACGAAAAATGTCGATGAAACCGTGAAAACCAAAGATATTGCCGAAGTGTTGCTCGAAAGCCTTTCGTAGAATCTTCACGCCGGATTCCCGGGTTGGGAATCTTGCCGCAGCCGTTGACGATCCCCGGGGATTTGTCGGCGGCTGTGGTTTTTTGCTGATGCCGGCGAAAAACGACGGTATAGAGGACTTTTGTCCGCCGCGTCGAAAACAAATATTGATTAGCAATCCAAATTATGGCTGTTTCCCCAAAGGAGTGAATGCTGGTGAATCCTCCGGCGAAGCCGGCGCTGTCCCGGGAGCGGGCGCTGCATACGTATACGCTGTCGATGTGGATCGAGCTGGCGGGTGTCGTCCTGATCGCGCTGCTTTGGTTTGCGACGATCCGCATGGTGCAGCAGGATTATGAGGACGAGCTGCAGGCTGCGTTCCGGACGCAGGCGACCCTGGCGCGGGCCATGGACCTGCAGGTGCAGGAAGCTCTGAATGATGCCGATGGCGTACTGCTGGCGATGAAACAGTCGCAGGAAACCCGGGGCAATATTACCGCCGAACTTCGTCAGGCGTTGGAGATGTCCAACCTCTCTAAATTCGCCTCGCAGGCCTCGATTCTGGACACCAGGGGGGAATTCCTCTTCAGTTTCCGGCCGGTCCAGCCCCATGTCAATCTGGCGGACCGGGCGCAGTTCCGGGCGCATGTGGAGCGCGACACCGGAACCTATTATATTAGCCCGGCCGTTCAGGGCCGGGTCTCCGGCGTGCCATCGTTTCACATCAGCCGCCGGATCAACAACGCCGACGGTTCGTTCGGCGGCGTGGTTTCCCTGGCGCTCCAGACCCGGTATTTCACTGAAATTTTTTTGAAAATCACCCAGGAGCCACGGAACTTTTTTCTTTTCGGGCGGGATGGCCTGATCCGGGCGACGGATGACGAGTTTGCCGGCCTGATCGGCAAGAGCCTGAAAGAACGGCCCGTTTTTGAGAAAATAGAAATGAACCCATTGCAGGGGGACTATACCGGAATCGGCGCCATCACGCAAAAACAGAAGATTGTCTCGTATCGGGCGGTGGGGAGCTATCCGTTGTATGTCGTGGTGGCGGCCGACGAAGCGAAGGTTTTGGAGCGGCACCGGCTGCGACGAAATATTTATTTCGGCACGGCCGGTCTGACCAGCCTGCTGCTGAGCGGGCTGCTCGCCGGCCTGTACCGGTCGCAGAAAAAACAGGAACGGCTTGCTCATTCCATTGTGAAGGAAAAAGAAAAAGCGGAAAGCTACCTGAACATGGCGGATGCCTTGATCGTGGCCGTGGATGCGTCAGGGCGGATCACATTGGTCAACCACAAAGGCTGCGAAATTTTGGATTATCCGGAAAGCGAACTGATCGGCCAGAACTGGCTGGAGGTCTTGGCGTTGCCGGAGCACCGGGAAAAGGCGGCGGAAGTTTTTGGCCGGTTTGTCGCCGGGAAATCGGGGCCATTGATGAAGAACGCCAATTTTCGCGTACGGGATCGGCAGGGCAACGTCCATGTTTTGGACTTATCCAGCCGGCTCATGTACGATGAACAGGGCGTCATTAGCGGAACCCTGAGTTCGGGCGCGGACGTGACGCAGCGGCGTCAGCTGGAGGAAGAACTGAAGATCCTGGCGACCACCGATTTCCTGACGGGCCTCAGCAACCGGCGGCATTTTCTGGGGGCGGCGGTTTTGGCCATGGAGTCTTTCCGCCGTTATCACCGGCCGTTGGCGCTTCTGACCTTGGATATCGACCATTTCAAGAAGATCAATGACACCTATGGCCATGCCACCGGTGATCAGGTGTTGGTCGCAGTGGCCGACACGCTGCGATCGGTGCTGCGATCGGCGGATCTTTGCGGCCGGTTCGGCGGCGAGGAGTTCGTCTGTCTGCTGCCGGAAACGACGGAAACCGAGGCGAGGATCGTCGCCGAGCGCTTGCGCCGGTCGCTGGCGGAGCAGTCGGTCGCTGCGGCGGAGGGGACCGTTCGCTTTACCGCCAGTATCGGGCTGACCGTCGCCGATATCGGCGACGTCTCGGTGGAATCGCTGCTGCAGCGGGCGGATGCGGCGATGTACGAAGCCAAGAAAGCAGGCCGGAACCGGGTCGTTTCCTGCTGAAGGAAGGAACCGCGACTGAAGGCTGTGACCGAATCCTTCGATAAATAAGGAAACGGCTGTTTGGAGGACAAGGAAATGAACCAGGCCCGAAAAACACGGACAACCCTGAATCAATGGCGAGGGCGGGCCGCCTTTCGCCTGACGTTGCTCTGCCTGGCTTTGTTGTTGGGGATGCCGGTCGCCGCTGCCGATGGGATGTCGCCGGGGGCGGACAGATCGGGAAACAACGGACCCGGCGGCTGGCCGCCGGCCGGCGCCGCACCGACCGGCCCGGTCGTGCCGGACGGCTTTGCCGGCGTCTGGTATGCTTTTGTCGACAATACCGCGTTCACGCTGGTTATTGAACAAAGCGGGCAGAAGCTGCGCCTGTCACATACCGCCGTTTATGACTACGGCCGGCGCGTCGATTCCAGCGTGGGCGGCGTGTCGATGAGCGGCACGGTCAGCGGTTCGCTGGCGTATCTGGAATGGAAGAGCGGTCTGAGTCCGGAACAGGGCCGGGCAACGCTGGAATATCTGCCGGGCCGTCCGGTGACTCTGCATTGGAAGATCGTCGACATGCCGAAAAAAGACGACGACCGGACCGATGCCGGGAATACGGCGGAGGTTGGTTATTTCCTGCCGGCTTCCGCGTTTTTGATCCGGAAGTGACCGATCCCGGAAAAATCAGATTAGGAGCAAACATGCGGATTTTACTTTGTCTGGTGTGCCTGGCGGGCTTTTTCGGCTGGGGAAGCGCGGCGGCTGTGGCGGGGGCGGCGGTGATTTATCCGTTGCCCGAAGTCAAACTGTTTCAATTGCAGGAACGAACGGTGGCCGCAGTGGCGATCGAGCATCGGCTGCCGGGAAAAGATTTGGAAGATGTTCTCGGCTTTCAGCTGTCGCCGGTGTTCGAAGTGAAGAAGACCGCCGGGCGCCTCGAAGTGACGCTGGCCAATGCCATGCCGGCCTGGCGGGAACTGCCGGCGGGATGGCCGCTGACGGCCGAAAATTTGGGAGCGGGCCGGGTCCGGTTCGTGTTGAACTCGCCGCTGGCCGATCAGACCGTGGTGTCGACGGTTCACCGCAAGACGGTGAAGGGGCGGGACGGCATGATCCGACTCCGCACCTATCTGGTGTTTTCGATTCCGCGACTTCCCGGCAAGTCGATTCCCACGATCGTGATCGATCCCGGGCATGGTGGCGGGGATACCGGCGCGGTGCGAAATTTCATTCAGGAAAAGGACATCAATCTGGATATTTCGCTGCGGGCGGCCCGTTTGTTCCGGGAGAAGGGCTGGAACGCCGTCCTGACCCGCGAAACGGATGTCGAACCGTCGTTGCTCGACCGGGCGGATGCGGCGAATATCCTCAATGCGACCGTGTTCGTCTCGGTTCACAACAATTCGCTGCCCGAGGAGGCGATTCCGCGCAGCCGCGAATTCGGCACCACCGTGCTTTATAATGCATCGGCGCTGCAGCCGGCTACCGAGTTGGCCCGGATCATGCAGGACGAACTCGTCGGCGCCCTGGGCACACAGCGGGAAGCGCTGCAGGACCGGCCGCGTCTGGTAGTGCTCAATTCCACCTGGGTGCCGGCGGTGCTGACCGAGGGGATCATGATGCCGAACCCCGGCAACGCCAAGCTGATTCTGGACCGGATTCACCGGCAGCGAACCGCGGCGGCGATCCTGCGGGCGATCGAGACCTGGCGCGGCCGCAAAGTGGCGGCGGCGACAAAATCGGTTCCGCCGACGCTCGCTCCCATTCCCGCGCTGATTCCGACGCCGCCGCAGGCCGGCAATTTCGCCGGCAATACCGCGAACCGGGGGACTGTCGGCGCACGGGACGGCTGGATCTATTATCTGCGCAAGGCGGATTCGCTGCAGGGGGAAACCGAGGAACGGCTCTGGCGGTTCCGGCCGGATCGGTTCCTGTCGGATGAATTGGTCCGGGACGCAGAGATCTGGGATCTCAACCTGACGCCAGAAGGCCTCTATTATTCGAACTGGTCCGACGGCCAGAAGATTTACCGGGCGGCCCTGAACGGGGCGAACCCGGAACCGATCACCGACGCTCCGGCCCAGCAGCTCGGCGTTGCCGGCGACCGCCTGGTGTTCGTGCGGAACCGTCAGATTTTCACGATGCCGCGTCGCGGCGGCATGGCTTTTCTGGTGACGGAGGACGTCGCGGAGAATACAGTTGCCTGGGGGGACTGGATTTATTACGCCAACGGCTCGGACGGCTTCAAGCCCTACCGGATCAAACTGGACGGCACGGGGCGGATGAAGATCGTCGACGACGAGACCCTGTTCCTCGCCGCCGCTGGCGACTGGCTGTTCTACAGCAACCTGTCCGACGGGGAGAAGCTCTACCGGGTTCGAAACGACGGCTCGCAGCGGAGCAAGGTCGCCGACGACCGGGTCGGCTATCTGAACTTTGACCAACACTTCCTTTATTATACGAATACCAGCGTCGGCAATGCCTTGTTCCGGATCAAACCGGATGGCGGCGGGCGGCAGAAGCTGATGGACGGCGGGGTCGCGCCCGGGCCGATCGGGATCGCCGGCGGCAAGATTTATTACCGGGGACTGTTTGAAGATCTGAAGTGAAAAGAAGACATAAAAAAAGTTCCTGTCGCGCGCGACAGGAACTTTTTTAGAGCATTTTTTTCTTCCAGAGCACGAACCAGGTGATCGAGGTCAGCA
>CAZRLN010000068.1:0-13316 GCA_964601085.1 uncultured Veillonellaceae bacterium
AATTAACAGCTTAACAGCAGGAGTCCGAATTTAGCGCCGAGGCCAGGGTTTGCAGCCCCCGGAGCATCGCTGCTCGTTCCGCCGGATCGACGCCGCCGATGACTTCCTCGAAATAGGCGGTCATCCGGTTTTCCAAATTGGCATAAGTCTGGCTGCCGCGTTCCGTCAATTTCAAAACGACATAACGTCGGTCATTCGAATCTTCCTGACGCAGCAACTGCCCGTCCAGCACCAGCTTGTCCGAGACACGGCTGGCGGTGCTCTTATCAAGGTTGAGCCGGTCCGCCAATTGATTGACGGAAAGAACGCCGGCCCGGCCGACTTCGATCAGGGCGTTACATTGACTCAGCGTTATACCGCAACAACCTGCCTCGCTCCGTTCGAGGATGCCGAGCTTGCGGATCAAGGTTCGCAGCAGTTCTCGCAGCGCCGCCGCCTGAGTAGTGGGATCGTCCATACATATCGTCCCCCTTGACGAAGATTACTCGCAATTGTTGAAACAAAAACATTGTACAACATATTGTTGCATAGTGCAACTGATTCACCGCGCAACTGAAACGCGATGCTAATGCAAAACAGGCGAATTTTCGCAGCTGCGAAAGTCGCCTGTTTTGTAATACCGAGAGGATTCGATCGATCCAAGAGCGCGGGGGTTTTAAAGAGTCTAGACTTGAAATTTGCAGACCAGTGCTTGCAATTGTTGCGCCAAAGCGGACAAGGTTTCGCTGGAGGCGGCAATTTCCTGCATAGTGGCGGAATTTTCCTCCGTTGCGGCGGAAACGCTTTGCGTTGCGCCAGCCGTTGTCTTGGAAATATCATCAATGTTTCGTACGGATTCGACAATTTGTTCGCTGCCTTGCGCCATTTGCTGCACTGCATCGGATATTTCGCGGATTTGTTGACTCATTTCGCCAATGGAAGCCACAATCTCCTTGAATGCCCGTCCGGCGACATTGACCACTTCAGCACCGTTCTTCACTTCCCGGGTGCCGTCGTTCATTGCCGTGACGGCTTTATCGGTATCCGATTGAATGGCGGAAATCAAAGAAGCGATATGCTTGGCGGCTTCCTGCGACTGTTCGGCAAGCTTGCGAACTTCTTCGGCGACGACGGCGAAACCGCGTCCCTGTTCCCCGGCGCGGGCAGCTTCTATGGCGGCATTTAGCGCCAGAAGATTGGTTTGGCTGGCAAGCCCCGAGATCACGCCGACAATTTGGCCGATTTCTTTGGAACGGTTGCCCAGCCCGGTGACCATGTCCGCCGAATTGAGCACTGTTTTTTCAATATCGGCCATCTTGTTGATCGCCACATCGACCGCTTTTTCGCCATCGCGCGCTGCTATGGCCGTTTTTTCGGACATTGCGGCGACATTGCTGCTGGAGGCGGCGATCTGCTCCGCGCCAGCCGACAACTCCTCTACCACCGCCATGGCGTCGGTGACGGATTGCAATTGCCTGTCGGCGCCTTGGGCAACCCCACTGATGCTATCGGCAACCTGGGTGGATGCCTTGGCCATTTGGTCCGCGCTGGCCGTCAATTCCTCGGAGGAAGCGGCTACCTGTTCCGAGGCTTGCGAGACATGCTTTACCAACGTGTGCAGGTTATCCACCATTTGGTTGAAGGCTTTGGCCAGTTTCCCCACTTCATCCCGACGATTTATCTCGATTTTTTTTACCGACAGATCGCCGGCGGCGACCAACTCCACATCCTTGAGCATGAGGCCAAGCGGCGCGGCAATCATCCGGGCGATTACAAAGCCAATGCCTAGCGCAAGCAAAATGGCGACAACCGTTGCCCATAGGATGATTCTGCCGGCCAACACGGCATCCGCGATCCCTTCTTTGTTTTCCTTCGCCGATACTTCCGCAATGTGATCCGTCAGATTTTTCAGGGACGAGTTCAAATCGTTCAGAGGGTTTAGGCTGTTTTGGTCATAATAGAGGAAAGCCGCCTCTTTATTGCCGGCCGCCAATAATTCCAGAGTACGGCTTCGCACCTGGCGGACCCGGTTCAGTGACTCGCGGGCTACGGCATAGTTTTCTTTTTCAAAAGCGTCAAGACGTGATTTCTCATAGTTTCCCAGCAATTCATTGATGAGTTCGGTACTCTCGCCGATTTCCTTGCTGATGGCGGTTTCTTGCTGTTTGTTGGTTAAAGGGTGGAGCAGCAGGAGCATGTCCGCCTCTATCGACCGGGCGTGGGTGCGGGCTGCGTTCAGGGATTTGACGGACAACAGATTGTTTTTATACATATCGTCCATCAAAATACTGATTTTTGCGCTGAAATGATATCCCGCATAGCCCACGATTCCCAAGAAAATGGCGGTGACCGAAATTAAAATCATGATTTTGGTTGCGGTATTAAGATTTTTTAACATATACGATCCCTCCCAAAATGTATTGGCGCAATCCGGTTAGTTAGCGGTTGTCAGCTGCTCAAGCTGTTGTTTGAGCTGTATGTTTTCATCCAAGAGCGCCTCCTTAATGATCTGTCGGCTATGCAGCGAATCCAGGTCGGCTTGGGCTTTTTGCAACAACTTCATCACTTCGGGGATTTCGACCGGTTTTAGGAAAAACCCGTAGGCGCCGGCATTGATGGCTTCGATGACTGTGATCATGTCGCCGTAGCCGGTATTGAGGACTACCCGGGCAGTGCCGTCGATGTCGCGGATGTTTTTTAACAGGGTTAACCCATCCATTTCTGGCATACGTACGTCGGTGATCACCAAATCCGGCCAGATGACGTTGTATTGATTCAGAGCTTGAGCGGACGAGCAAAATACCCGGCAGTGATGACCGGCGGGGGCAATTGCGTCCGCTAATGCATTGGCGCATTCTTGCTCATCATCGACAATCAGGATTTTTAAGTTCCGCTCTCCCGTATATTCAATCACTTGAATAAAATGTTCGGCATCATGTTGCAAGTCCAAGACCAAAGGGTTGTCGGGCGAGCTTTCGGAATTAACCAAAACCCGCGGGCGGGTCGGAAAATTTTTGTCATAGGAAACGACTTTTCCCAACTCGCCGGTATTGAGATGAATCAGGCAATTCGGCGGATATAGAGTAACCGCGTCCAATAGGCAGCTGACAATATTCGGCGAGAAGTCCCTGTCACGCAACTTTATAATGATTTCCAGAGCGTGATAGGGCGGAATTGCCGGGCGATAGGAACGAGCCGAAGTGAGGGCGTCGAAAACATCGGCGATTCCGACTATCTGGGCATATAGGTGGATTTGTTCACCTTGGAGGCCCAGCGGATAACCTTGTCCGTTCCAGCGTTCATGGTGTTGCTGAACAATCCGTGTTACTTCAGCCGGGAGATCAACCTCCTGGAGTTTGAGAAAACCATTGATGGGATGCGTTTTGATCAGGACATACTCTTCCGGGAGTAGCCGGCCGGTCTTTTTTAGCAAGTCCGCCGGAACGGTCAGTTTGCAGATGTCGTGCAGCAAGGCGCCCAAAACAATCTGTTCCAGCACCAAATCCGGCAAATTAATGTGTTTGCCGATTAGATAGCTGAGTCGCCCCACGTTGAGCGAGTGTCGAAAAGTATATGGATCATGTCGCTGCAATGCTCGCAAATCGATCCCTTCGTGACGCTCAAGCGAATGGAGCGTTTCTTCGACCGCCAGTTCCGCCGCTAAATAGTCCGCGCTTTCAAACAGCTTGCTATTTCGATAGACATCTGTTTGCACGGATAAATCGGCGCACAATCGAAATAGCGAGTGGGAGCGCAGCAACCCGGCAATCGATGGGGAGAGAGGTTCCCCTTTCGTGACAGCCACTCGGCCGTCCCGGGTGAAGAGATCGTAGTCGGCGGGTGCGCCGGGAGTAATGTTCGAACTGCCGTAGGAAATGAATGAGTATTTCATAGACGTCCTTTCTCTCATCGTTTGATATTCTCCCGATTAAATAGCAAAAAGCATGCCAAGTACAGGCATGCTTGATTTATCAGGGGTTGTGAGGGTCGATAAGGGTTGGACATGAGGTGGGGTGTCGGAATTTATGCTTGAATTTCTACAGTTGTCGATGTTTCTTCATGCGTTCGATCAAAGTGTATAGAGTTTGCCGGGAGATGCCTAAAAATAGTGCAGCTTCGGTTTTATTTCCGTTCGTTTTTTCTAGGGTTTTGGCAACAATCGCTTCGTTATAGGTATCCAGGGAAAACGGTTGATCCGGGAGGTCGAACCCGGTCGGGTCGATCACCGGCGCAGCAGGAGAGGAATGATGGGCGCCAATCCTTGCCGATTGTTCATAGGCGGTAATGTGGCGTTCCGTTAACTCTGGTCCGTCAAACATTAGCACCGCCCATTCCATCAAATTCTTCAGTTCCCGCACATTGCCGGGCCAAGGTTGCCGGAGCAAGTTGGCGGCAGCCCCGGGGGAAATTATCAAAAAATGTTTCTTTTTTTCCCGGGCATAACGCAACAAATAATGTTCGGCCAAGGGGAGAATGTCTTCCGGTCGTTCCCGCAGCGGCAGCAATCGGATATGGCCGACGTGCAGCCGATAGTAGAGGTCTTCGCGAAACTTGCCTTCCGCTACCTGCTGCAGAAGATCCGAATTCGAAGCGCAGATGATGCGGGTATCCATGGGAATTTTTCGAAGCCCGCCGATCCGGTAGAATTCTTTGCGTTCCAATACCCTGAGAAACTTGGCCTGAACTTCCAGCGGCATTTCCGTAAACTCGTCCAAAAACAGGGAGCCGCCGGCCGCCAGATCCAGCTTTCCTTTGGATCCTTTCGCCGCCGCGCCGGTATAAGAACCTCCCTCGTAGCCGAACAACTCGGCTTCAAACAAATGGGCGGGGATCGCCGCGCAGTTGATATCCACGAACGGTGAAGGATCAGCGTTATCCCCATCGTGGATCATTCTGGCGAGGATTTCCTTGCCGGTGCCGGTTTCCCCGTAGATGACAACCGGTACGGAACGGTCCTGGTGGTAGATTTGCGCTTGCCGCAATGCCTGCTGCATGTTTTCGGAACGAAAAATCACATTGTTTCGATCGGCGGAACAACGAACCATCGCTTGCAGACGGGCAAGCTCCTGACGAGTTTCTTCCGTTGCCGAAGCGACCTCCGTCTGAAAATTTTCCGTTAAACGGCGGTTCTCGTGCAGCAAGGCTTGATGTTCGGCGATTCTGTCGGTCAGGGAGGCAAGCTCCATCATGCTGACCGGCTTGACGACATAGTCGTAGGCTCCAGCTCGCAACGCCTCCACGGCCGAGTTCATATCGCCATAGCCCGTGAGCAGGACCACGTCGGTGTTTTTTCCTTCGGGCAGCTTCTTTATGGCTCGGGTAAGGGCAATCCCGTTCATTTCCGGCATGCGCAGATCGGACAGTACCATGGGAAACGGGTTTTGATGATAGGCTTTCAGTCCATCGGCCCCGTCCACGCATTCCTGGACGGAGTGCCCTAGTTCGCGCAAACAGGAACCAATGGACTCCCGTACCAACGGATCGTCATCAACCAGTAGAATTTGCATGACTGCTCTCCTTGTTCTTTGCGGTGGGGATGGGTTTCATCCCGGGAAACCGAAATTCAACCATTACACCTTGGTCGGAGTTGGCGATTTCGACGTTCCCCCCGGCGAGTTGCGTGATATTGCGGACAATGTGAAGGCCTAGGCCCATTCCTTCCGTACGGGCTTTGGTGGTGAAAAATGGTTCGAAGGCTTTGGTCGCGACAGCGGTGTCGAGCGGTGGGCCATTGTTTTCAATTTTTAGGATCAGGTCATTTTGCACAGTCAGGGTCGAGATCCATATGGCGCGATCCGGATTGGTGGTTGATTCCAACGCCTGTAATGCGTTATGGAGCACATTGATGACGGCCTCGTCCAGACGGGACAGGTTGCCGCCAGGTACCGGCATATCCGCCTGCAGGTCAAGACGGACATTGATGGCGTGGTCCTTAAGGCGCGCTTACATGAGGTCCAGCGCCGATAGAACCGCCTGGTTGACGGTCGGGGAAGGAGCGGAGCCTTGTTCCGGCGGGCGGACAAAATCACGCAAGTGCTGAACAATGCGACTGATGCGCTGGAATGCGTCAGCCGCGCGGTGAATATTGTCCAACTGGTTTTTCCGGGAAAGTTCCTTCCCTTGCGCCTGCCAGTATAAGACGCTTTCCACCGCCAATTTTCCCGCTTGCAATGGTTGGCTGATTTCGTGGGCCACACTGGCGACCATGATCCCCAGAGAGGAAATCCTTTCGATGCTGGCGGCCTTGGTCAGCAAATCCTCCTTTTCACGCTCAATCCGACGTTGTTCCGTCACGTTGCGGCAGACTGCAACCAAGCCGTCCATCCTGCCCATAGAGTCCCGACGGATACTGGCGTTGACCGAAAATTCCTGGGTCTGGCCTTGCCGGTCGCGAATCGAAAGGGGGAAGTCGTTGATATGTTCCTGCAAGCTAACCTTTTGCCGCAACTCCGCCCTTGAGTCCGTATCCGGCCAAAATGCGGCAATATCCTTGCCGATGAGTTCACCGGGCGCTTGATAGCCAAACATTTGTGACACGGCTTCATTAACCATGAGTATTTTTCCGGATAAGTCAGTCTGAATGACTCCGTCTTGGATATCGTGCAACAACGTTCGATAACGGTTACTTATTTCTTCGGCCGCTGTTTCGGCGCGAACGCGATTGCGAATGGTGCGGATCAGGTAGCCTTCGAACAGGAGGATGATGAGGAAAAAGAGGATCCCCAATAGAATGAAATCGCGTTTCCGTTCGTAAAATGCTTTCAATGCGACGGGTTCACTGATTTCTGTGCTGATGATGAGCGGATAGCCCGGGATAAGGCGAAAAGCTCGATAATAAAGGCGCCCGTTGCTGTCGTGGATCGTCTGTTCGCCGACTTGATTATGTTGGATGGCGGCTAGCAAAGGATCCCGGTCATGGTCTTCCCCCGGCAGCATTGTCGGTAAATTGACGGACGCGCGGACAATCCCGTCCAGACCCAATATGACGATGCCGTCGTGCGGCTGTTGGTCGGAACCGGACGGGATGGCGAAAAAATTTTCCATCGACACGGCTACGGAAGCGATTCCGGCGAAATTTCCCTCGCGGTCGTTTAACCGCATACTGAGATACAAATGGTGCTGATCCGGCAACAAGCCAAGATGGGGTTTGCCAATATGAAGGAGAACGCTGTTTTGTTGTTTTTGTGATTGAAATAGCTCTTCACTGGCAATATTGACCTTCGTGCCCGGGCGCCCAAACAAGGCAAGGTTGCCTTGCCGGTCGGCAATGCCGATTTGTTTAACCGCGACGCGGCTTAATAAACGATCGGTGAGGCTCAGGGTCGCCGGGGAGAGCTTGCCGCTGGATTCGTAATCTTGTTTGACCAGTAACAGATAATCATCAATTTCTTTCAGCACGGCTTGCGTCTGATGTTCGAGGATTTGGGCGCGATTGGCGTTGGCCTGCCGGGCTGCGGCCAGTGTGATTTGCTTTTCGTGGGCCAAAAAGGCATAGCCGAATATCCAGATGCAAACCATCAAACCCATGCTAAATAAGCAGATGAATATTTCGGTCTTTGTTTGCAAGGAAAACAATTTACTCATAAACATTTACAATTCAACCAGATTTAAAAAAATCCTGTCTGCTGGTTCGTTTTTTTAAAACGAAGGGGCACGTTATGGAGAGAAAAAATTATTGACCACACAGGAAAAAGCCGGCATCGAAGCCAATACTATAAGAAAGGCATCGGTTTTCTGAATTGAAAACTGACGATTGAACTTAAATGAGAATGTGGAGTGATCACAGATGCTATGGATCCAATTTGTGGTCAGTGCGCTGGTCATCATTCTGGCGGGATCTCGATTGTCCCGCAATGGCGACATTATCGCCGAGAAAACTGGGTTGGGCGGCTCCCTGGTCGGGGTGGTGCTGATGGCCTCGGTGACTTCGCTGCCGGAACTGGTCACTGGGGTCAGCGCCGTGATGTTCGTCGGGGCGCCGGATATCGCCGTCGGCGACATCCTGGGCAGTTGCGTATTCAATCTGTTCATTTTGGCCGCGTTGCTGGATGCGATTCACAAACCGGCGCCGATCACGACCACGGCGCATCATGGGCACATCCTTTCTGCAGCAGCCGGGATCGTCTTGCTTTGCGTTGCTACGTTCGGCATTTTGTTTTCACGCTATAATATTGCAGTCGGCTGGATCGGCTTGGTCAGCCTGGTGATTTTTTTACTCTATCCGGTGGCCCTGAAAATTATCGGCGACTACGAGAAAAAGCAGGCAACCGCCCGGCTGGCGGAAGCACAGGCAGTCCTGCAGTACGAGCAGATCACGTTACGGCAGGCGGCGATTCGTTATGCAGTCAATGCGGCCTTGGTGGTGGTCGCGGCGGCGATGCTGCCGGAAATCGGCGCCCGGATTGCCACCCAAAGCGGTTTGGGGCAGACCTTCGTCGGCAGCATTCTGATGGCGCTGACCTCATCCCTGCCGGAAGTCGTGGTGTCGATGGCCGCTGTCCGGATGGGCGCCGTCGATCTGGCCATCGGCAATCTGTTCGGCAGCAATTTGTTCAATTTGTTTATTTTGGCGATCGATGATTTGTTTTTCCTTCAGGGTCCCTTGTTGAACAGCATCAGTCCGGCCCATGTGTTTTCGGCGGGGGCGGCTATCGCCATGACGGCGATTTCGATCATTGGGCTGACCTATCGGGCGGAGCGAAAATATTGGCTCTGGGGGTGGGATTCAATCGCCATGATGGCGTTGTTCGCCCTGAATTTCATCTTGCTGTTTTTGCAGACGGGGTTGGATTGAATTTTTTTTTACGCGTGCTATTGACAAATCGGATATCCGAGAACTATAATCGGGATAATAAAAATTTCATATCGCTTCTCTTATCGAGAGTGGTCGAGGGACTGGCCCGATGACGCCCGGCAACCGGCAGCAATGCAGTGGTGCCAATTCCAGCAGGAGCAATCCTGAAAGATGAGGGGAAGAGGAAAAGCTTGATTTGCCTCTGTTCCTTCGAACAGAGGCTTTTCTATTTTTGAAGGGAGGGGACCTGTGGAAATGGAGTACCCGTTGGCGCCGGAAGTCAGGGAAACCGTTTCCCGCTTGATGCGGGAGATACAATTTGGAACGCTGACTTTAACCGTACAGGATGGACGCATCGTTCAACTGGAACGGAATGAAACATTCCAGTTTCCAGCATTGGCCCCCAAAGCGCAGCCGTCATGGCAAGCTTCAAAACCGGCAGCGGAATCGTTGACGGGATTGGCGGGGGCGCTGGCGGGATTGCAGTTTGGCCAGGTAGTGATCAAATTTCAGGCGGGCCGCGCGATTCAAATCGACCGGACGGAAAAACGACGCTGGTCGGATTTGATGGGCATTGGCGGCGATGGAATATAGCAGGGAAAACGAAAATGCGAGGAGAGAGTAGAATGGGTAAAACGAAAAAGTGGTTATCCTACATCACGGCGGCGACACTGATCGCCTTTGTTCTGACCGGCTGCGGCGGCGAAACCAAAAAAACGGAACCAGGGAAACCGGCGCAACCGACTGTGCGAAACTCCATCAAGGTCGGCGTGACTGCCGGCCCGCAGGCGGAAGTCATGGAGGTCGCCAAAAAAGTGGCGGCGAAAGACGGCCTGACCATCCAAATCGTCGAGTTCAACGATTTTATCCAGCCCAATGTCGCGTTGAGCCAGGGCGATCTCGATGCCAATGCCTACCAGCACCAGCCATTCCTTGACAACCAAATCAAAGAACGCAAATATGAACTCACATCGATTGCGCAGACCATCATCATCCCGATGGGGATTTACTCGAAAAAGATCAAGAAGCTGGACGAACTGAAACCCGGCTCGACCGTGGCGGTGCCGAATGATCCAACCAATGGCGGCCGCGGCCTGCTGCTCCTGGAAAAAGCCGGGCTGATCAAGCTCAATCCCCAGGCGGGCCTCAAGGCCACTCCCCAGGACATCGTCGCCAACCCGAAAAATCTCAAGATCAAAGAGCTGGAAGCGGCGCAGGTTCCCCGATCACTGGACGACGTCGATATCGCGGCGGTGAATGCCAATTACGCCGTGGTGGCCGGGCTGTCGCCGAAGACCGATTCGCTTCTGCTCGAAGATTCCAAATCTCCGTATGCCTGCGTGATCGCCGTACGTACCAAAGACAAGTCCGACCCGGTGTTCCAGAAGCTGATCAAAGCCTACCAATCGCCGGAAGTGAAAACATTTGTCGAAAAACAGTACAAGGGAGCCTTTGTCGCTGTTTGGTAAAAAGATTCTCTGGTCAGTTGACAAATTTATATCCGAGTGAAATAATAAGATATAAATTATAAATGGCAGCTGATCAGAAAAACTGAAGGCTCAAAGGACACTTCGACAGGGAAGCGTTTTTTGAGCCTTTCTTTCTTCGCAGACTGCAAAATGGGGAGGAATCATCATGAGCAAAATCGCCCAAAAGTTAACGGACCTGATCGGCAATACCCCGCTGTTGGCATTGAACCGGTTCAGCCGGGAGGCCGGTCTGCCTTCCGCCGTTGTGGCCAAACTCGAATATTTCAATCCGCTGGGCAGCGTCAAGGACCGGGTCGCGTACGCGATGATTACGGCTGCTGAACAGGCCGGGAAAATCAACCAGGATACCGTGATCATCGAGCCGACGAGCGGCAACACCGGTGTCGGCCTGGCGTTTGTGGCCGCGTCCAAAGGGTACAAACTGGTGTTGACCATGCCGGAAACGATGAGCGTTGAGCGGCGCAACCTGCTCAAGGCTCTGGGGGCGGAGATCGTCCTGACTTCCGGCGCCGCCGGCATGAAGGGTGCGATTGCCAAAGCGGAAGAATTGGCCCAGGCCAATCCCAACTCCTTCATTCCCCAGCAATTCAAAAACCCGGCCAACCCGGAGATTCACCGGAAAACGACGGCGGAAGAAATCTGGCGCGATACCGACGGCAAAGTGGACATCTTCGTGGCTGGTGTCGGCACGGGCGGCACGATCACCGGCGTGGGCGAGGTCCTTAAAAAACATAATCCCGCCGTCAAGATCATCGCCGTCGAGCCGTCATCCTCGCCGGTATTGTCCGGCGGGCAGCCGGGGCCGCACGCACTGCAGGGAATCGGCGCCGGCTTTGTGCCGGATGTATTGAATCGCGCCATTTTGGATGAGATCGTTCCCGTGAAAAATGAAGATGCGTTTGCCACTTCCCGCACCTTGTCGAAAACAGAAGGCCTGTTGGTCGGCATCTCGTCGGGAGCGGCGGCTTGGGCGGCGACGCAGATCGCCAAACGGCCGGAAAACGCCGGCAAGGTGATTGTTGTGTTGTTGCCGGATACCGGCGAACGGTATCTGTCGACCCCGCTGTTTACCGAGCCGGCGGAATAGGCGAACTAGGGACTGTATTGGCAACTTCTTTCGTTGACAGAGGAAACCTCCTATGGTAGATTGAAACTGACAAAATCTTCAAGGCGGTGTCCAATGAAAAAGCGGTTGATCCTTGGCGTTGTTTTGTTATTGCTCGGGCTTGTAACAATTTGTGAAATACCGATGGCGGAAGCGGGCGGGTACTGGAAACAGGAACCGCCGGTCACCGAAACGAGTGGCGGCGGGAAACCCTGTTCGATCGGGAAATGGCCTGACCAGAATGGCTGGCAACGGCAGGTGTTTGATTTTGGCGCGACCCATGTCAGCTTTGGCTTCTATGGCGCTCCCGTTCAACCCCACTGGTCGCATGTCAGGGCCTGGTGGCAGGCGCCGCCGGCGGTGTTATATCCGAAACAGAAAATTTCCTTCCAATTTGGCGCGACGGTAGAGGGATGGCACCCGTTGCGAGGGGATGTTCGGGTCTGGATATATAAAATGTCGGGAATGGGCGGGGACGAACAGTTGGGATATATATCCACAAAAGCTTCTGCCTCCAACACAACCAAGTTGCATGTGGTGCCTGATGGTTTTCCGGGCGAAGCGCCCAAAGACGCTCGTCTGCGGTATCAGATGGGGGCGAGCGACGCCTGCAAGACGATCTTTTCCTACAAGTGGGTGTCGGACAAGTCTGGCCAAGGGGCGGCGTCTGCGCCATCCAAACCGGGCATCACGACCGAGCCCAATACCGACCGTTACGGATCGGACTACAAATGCCTGCGCGGCGTCGAAACGCCGGCGGCCTGCCGAAGTCTCTGCGCCGGCGAAGCCGAGTGCCGAGCGTATACCTGGGTGAAACCGGGGGCCATTGAGCCACAGGCTATCTGTTGCCTGAAAAATGCGGTTCCGGGGGCCACCCGAAACGACAACTGCGTTTCCGGCGTAAAATAGGCGCAATACAATTAATGAAAAAGGGGATTTATGATGAAAAAAATCATTGCATTGTTGGCGGCCGTTCTCATGTTGGCCGGCGTGACCGCGGGGTGCGGCGACAAGAAAGCGGCGGTGCCGGCGACACCGGCCACTGACAAAAAGGTGGTTCTGAAAGTCGGCGCCACACCGGTGCCGCACGCGGAGATCCTGAAAGTAATCCAGCCGATCCTGGCGAAAGACGGCATCGAATTGAAGATCGTCGAATTCACCGACTATGTCCGGCCTAATGTGGCGCTGGCTGAAAAAGAGCTGGATGCGAACTTCTTCCAGCACCTGCCGTATCTGCAGCAGTTCGCGGCCGACCGCAAACTGGACCTGATCTCGCTGATCGCGGTCCACATCGAGCCGATGGGCGTGTACTCGAAGAAAATCAAAAGCGTGAACGAAGTGCCGAACGGCGGCATCGTCGCCATTCCGAACGATCCGACCAATGGCGGCCGGGCGCTGTCGATTCTGGCGCAGGCCGGCCTGATCAAGATGAAGGATGGCGTCGGCGTCAAAGGCACAGTCAAGGATGTGACCGACAACCCGAAGAAACTGGTGTTCAAGGAACTGGAAGCGCCGCAGCTGCCCCGCTCACTGGATGATGTGGCGCTGGCCGTCATCAACTCCAACTATGCGCTGGAAGCCAAACTGAATCCGACCAAGGACGCGCTGTTCATCGAGAAGAAGGAGTCACCCTACGCCAATATCCTGGCGATCCGCAAGGGCGACGAGAAGCGGCCGGAGCTCGTGAAACTGGCCAAGGCTCTGACTTCGCCGGATGTAAAAAAATTCATCGACGATAAATATAAAGGCGCGGTCGTACCAGCGTTCTAATTTTCCGCGAATTTTCATATTCATCTCTTATCAAGAGAGGCTGAGGGACTGGCCCGATGACGCCCGGCAACCGGCAGAAATGCAGTGGTGCCAATTCCAGCAGGAGCAATCCTGAAAGATGAGGGAACGGAAGCGCGGCATACGCCTCTGTCCCTTGGGACAGAGGTTTTTGTTTATC
>CAZRLN010000069.1:0-13156 GCA_964601085.1 uncultured Veillonellaceae bacterium
GGGGCCATTTTGCTCGACGAAGCCAAATGCATCGGCTGTGGCGCCTGCCAAACCGCATGCGCCCGGGAACGTTCCGGTGTGATCCGAATGAGACGGGACGGCAAAAAAGCCTGTGGGATCTGCGACCTGTGCGGAGGCGACCCTGCTTGTGTCAAAGCCTGTCCCGAACATTGCCTGTCCCTGGTTCCGGCCAATCAAGACGGACGCGATCTGGCGGTCAAACCGGCCGCAATCGCCCAAGGCCTTTCACGACACCTCTATCGTTCGGGGAGGGATGACTGATGGCCGGCGGTTACACTGGCAAAGTACTGGAAATTGATTTGGAACGCCGACGGCATGTTTTAGTCGATACCGACCGGCAGGCGGCCCAACAATTTTTAGGCGGCAGAGGAATGGGAATCAAAGCGCTCTGGGATCGAATCCCCAACGCCGGTCTGGATCCGCTGTCGCCGGAAAATCCGTTGATGTTTTGGCCGGGCCCCCTGTCCGGCTTTCCTTTGGCTGGAGCATCGCGTGTCGCCGTCGTCACCAAGGCGGCCAACACTTCTCCGGCGGAAAGCCCTGTTGCCAAAGCCTCTACGGTCTCCTATTCCTCGATTGGCGGCCATTTCGGCCCCGCTTTGAAACAAGCCGGCTATGACGGCCTGATCCTCAACGGGAAATCTGATCGTCCGGTCGTATTGATCGTGAATGAAGGCAGCGTGTCTTTTCGGGACGCCGCCGACCTCTGGGGACAATCCGCCACGGCCACCCTGGTTCGTCTCAATCAGGAACTGGGGCCTGATTTTCGTTTACTGGCGATTGGTCCGGCCGGCGAAGCCGGAGTTCGCTTTGCCGGCATCGTCAGTGATGTCCGCCGCACTACCGCCCGTGGCGGCGCCGGGGCAGTAATGGGAGCAAAAAATTTGAAAGCGATCGCTGTTCGCGGCTCCCTGTCCGTGCCGGCCCAGAATTCGTCCGGGTTGATTTCCTTGCGCCGCGAATTGGCAACCTTACTTGCCAACTGGAGCAATTATACGCATTGGCGTCGTTGGGGCGCTACCCCGCTGCTGTTGTCATCCAGCCAGGCGGGAATGCTCACAACGAAAAATTTTCGGGAAGGATCCTGGCCGGCGATTGCCAACTTGGCCTTTCCCACCGCAGAACGCGAATTTTGGGTCCGTCATGCCGCCTGCGCCCATTGCAGCCTTAAATGCATCAAAATTGGCCAGATTTCCAGCGGTCCATGGCGAGGAACCATTGCCGAAGGGCCTGGCTACAGCGCCGGTTCGATGCTGGGCGCCAACTGCGGCGTAACCGAATTCAACGGTCTGATGAAATTGATTGCCCGGGTCGATGAACTGGGGCTCGATCCGATCGCCGCCGGCAATGTCCTCGGCTTTGTCATGGACCTTTATGAGTATGAGATTCTTCGTCGGGAAGATCTGGATGGCCTAACACCGACCTGGGGAAATGTTCCGGTCATGCTGGAGCTGCTCGACCGAATCGCGCGGCGGCAAGGAATCGGCGAACTATTGTCGCTGGGCGTAAAAAAAGCGGCCGCCGCCATCGGCGCCGCCGCCGTTCCTTTCGCCATGCATGTGAAGGGGCAGGAACTGGCTGGTTGGAATGTTCCGGCCAGTCCTGATTTCGCCGTCGTCTATGGAACCGCCAATCGGGGCGCCAGCCACCAAGAAGGGGCCTCCATTCCGGAACAACACCGTCGAACCTTTCTGGATGCGTTGGGTGTCTGCCGATTCGTCTATGGCGCGGTTGGAACCGCGCCGTATCAACGCGCCCTAGCTCTGGCGAGCGGGCTGCCGGCCGACGATGCCGCCATGCTGGCGGTCGGAGAACGAATCTGGAATTTGGAGAAAATGTTCAATGCCCGGGAAGGATTCCGACGCGTCGACGATCTGCTTCCCGAACGCCTGCTCACCACAAAGTTTCATTCCGGCCCCAAAGCCGGTGCAACGTTTCCGTCCGGTCAGCAGGATTCGCTGCTTGACAAATACTACAACGATCGCGGCTGGGATAAACAAACCAGCCTGCCGACTCCCGCAAAGCTGAAAGCGCTCGGGCTCGACAAGCTGGTCACAACGTTCTGAAGTTGCACTGTCTGCAGTTGCTTAATTGGTCAGGCTGCGGATCGGCGCCGGGATTCGGCCGCCCCGGGCGATAAAGGCATCCGGCCGGAAGCGATTCACTTCCATGATCGGCGCATGCCCGAGCAATCCGCCGAACACAACAGAATCGCCCACAGTTTTGCCGGGGACCGGAATCAAACGAACCGCCGTCGTTTTATTGTTGATCATGCCAATGGCGGCTTCGTCGGCGATGATGGCCGAAATAGTTGCGGCCGAAGTATCGCCGGGCACGGCGATCATATCCAGCCCAACGGAGCAAACGCACGTCATCGCCTCAAGTTTTTCCAGCGACAAAGCGCCCCGTTCCACGGCGGCGATCATGCCGGCATCTTCGCTGACCGGAATGAACGCTCCGGACAACCCGCCGACATGGGACGACGCCATCAGGCCGCCTTTTTTCACCGCATCGTTCAGCAGAGCCAGCGCCGCGGTCGTTCCTGGGGCTCCGGTGCTTTCCAGTCCCATTTCTTCCAGAATTGCGGCTACACTGTCGCCAATCGCCGGCGTCGGCGCCAGCGACAGATCGACGATCCCAAATGGCACATTCAGCCGTCGGGAAGCTTCTTGCGCCACGAGTTGCCCGACACGGGTGATTTTGAAGGCTGTTTTTTTGACGGTCTCGGCAACCACGCCCAAATCAGCGCCCCGTACCTGTTCGATGGCCCGCATCACGACGCCGGGTCCGCTGACGCCGACATTGATGCAAACTTCCGCCTCGCCCACGCCATGAAACGCGCCAGCCATAAACGGATTGTCTTCCACGGCGTTGGCAAAGACGACCAGTTTTGCGCAACCGATCGCGTCACGGTCTTTGGTCAGTTCGGCAGTTTGCTTGATAATTTCGCCCATCCGCGCCACGCAGTCCATATTGATGCCGGTGGATGTGGAGGCCAAGTTGACCGACGAGCAGACCCGTTCGGTGACTGCCAACGCCTCCGGTATTGAATCAATCAAAACCAGATCGCCTTTGGTAAATCCTTTGTGCACTAATGCAGAAAACCCGCCGATAAAATTGACGCCTACGGTGTGCGCCGCTCTGTCCAACGCTTCCGCCGCCGCCACATAGCTATCCGTGCGGCAGGCTTCCGCTGCGATGGCAATCGGCGTCACAGATATCCGCTTGTTGATGATGGGGACGCCATATTCGGCTTCAATATCTTCCCCGACCTGCACTAGTTTTTCAGCCTGTCGGGTAATTTTTTCATAGACATTCCGACAAAACTTCCCCAGATCCGGATCGGCGCAGTCGCGCAGACTGATTCCCATGGTAATGGTCCGGACGTCGAGGTTCTGCTCCTTGATCATCCGGTTTGTTTCCAGAATATCCTGCAGTTCAATCATTCAACTTCCTCCTTATACCCGATGCATGACCTGGAAAATATCCGCGTGCTGCACCCGGATTTCCAGACCCAGCGCCTCACCCTTGCCGCGCAGAATCTCCTGAAGTTCTTTTAGGCTAACCTTGGCTTCGGTCATATCCGCTGTCATGATCATATTGAAAAAGCCATCCAGAATCGTCTGATCCAAGTTCAGGATATTCACGCCACTTTCTGCCAAAACCGTGGATACCATGGCAATAATGCCAACCCGGTCCCGTCCCAGAACGCTGATCACAATTTTCATGTTACCGCTCCTTTATCCATTATCCATTCGCTGTTTCATTCTTGGGGTATCTATTATTTTATTTTCCGCAGTCCAATAAAGCAAGCTCAATGCCGGAACAAATCCAAACATCCTTTCATGGGAGGCGCTGAAGAATGAATCTGTTGGATGTGATCGGCCCCATTATGATCGGTCCTTCCAGTTCCCATACCGCCGGTGCGGTCCGGCTCGGGCGGTTGGCGCTGGCGTTGCTGGGGGAACCGGTCCAGGAAGCGAACATTGGCTTGCATGGTTCCTTCGCCAGTACCGGTCGTGGACACGGAACCGACCGGGCATTGATCGCCGGACTGATGGGATGGAAGACCGATGACCCCCGTATCCCCCATTCGTTTGAATATGCCGCCCGGGCCGGGTTTCCGTTTCATTTTGAAACAGTATGCCTGGGTGATGATGCGCATCCCAACACTGTCCTATTCGCCCTGAAGGGAAAAGGTGAAGGAGTATTGCGCCTGACCGGCTGTTCGATCGGCGGTGGCCAGGTCCGCATGACCGAGCTGAATGGGTTCCCTTTCGAATTGAGCGGCGAGTTTTCCACGCTAGTTACCCTTCATCATGATCGTCCCGGCGTCATCCACAGCGTGACCGGAGTTTTGGCCGCCCGAGCCGTCAATGTGGCGGAAATGCGCGTGTCTCGCCGGAAACGCGGTAACACCGCCATCATGGTCATTGACGCCGACGGCATGATCCCGCCCGAAATCGTCGCCGCCGTGGCGGACCTGCCGCATATTATCGCCGCCCGTCGCCTGAATCCCGTGATGGACTGAGGAGGAAAACGAATATGGAAAAACTCTCCTTACTCACTTGGCTGGAAGATGCAACGGCGGAAAACCTTTCGTTCGGACAATATTGTCTGCAGATGCAAGCGACCGAACTGGAGTTGGAAGAATCGTCGCTGCTGCAACGGATGAAGGAATCGCTGTCGGTAATGCGGAGCGCCATCGATTTCGGTTTGACCGGGGTTCGTTCCACGGGGGGCCTGGTCGGCGGCAGTGGATTGCGGCTGAAGAATTGGCACGATCGTTCCGAAAGCCACAAAACGATATTGGGTCCGCTTACCGCGAAAGCGGCCGCTTATGCGCTGGCCGCCAACGAAGCCAACGCCGCCATGGGGCGGATCTGTGCGGCGCCGACGGCCGGATCCAGCGGCGTGTTGCCGGGTGTTTTATTGGCCATCGCCGAAGAATGCGCGGTTTCGGAAGATCAATTAAGCCTGGCTCTTGTTACTGCCGGCAGCATCGGCATGGTGATCGGTTCCCGCGCTTCCCTGTCGGGCGCCGAAGGCGGCTGCCAGGCTGAATGCGGCGCCGCTTCGGCCATGGCCGCCGGCGCTGCGGTCGAATTATTGGGAGGCGCACCGACCCAAATCGGCCATGCCGTAGCCCTTGCCCTAAAAAACCTTTTGGGGTTGGTCTGCGATCCGGTCGCGGGTCTGGTGGAAGTCCCCTGTGTCAAACGCAACGCCGGCGCGGCCATGATCGCCCTTCTGGCGGCGGACATGGCGTTAGCCGGAATTGAAAGCGCAATTCCTGTTGATGAAGTAATGGACGCAATGGCCGAAATCGGTCACTCCCTGCCCGATACGCTGCGTGAAACCGGACGGGGCGGTTTGGCCGCAACACCAACCGGAAAAGAGTACACGGAACGCATTTTTGGCAGCCGGAATCACCTGGAGGAATAGTCAGTCAAGGATCGTCAAAGGGCTGCGGAGACTATCCCATTGATAGGCTCCGCAGCCCTTTTATCGCCATTGACAAATAAGGCGTCAATTTTGAATTAGTCTTGAGGGCCCCCGTCATTGGCCAGGTTAAATTTATCCAGGAAGTAAAACAGCAAACTGATTAGTATGGAAACGATAGTTCCCAGCGCCATTCCTTTCAATTCCACGGCGCCTACTTTAATCGCCGCGCCGCTGATACCGGATATCAGAACGACCGAAGTCAGGATCAGGTTGCGAGACTTGGTATAGTCCACTTTCTTTTCAATCAGCATCCGTATGCCGGCCGCCGCAATCACACCGAACAAAAGAATACACACGCCGCCCATGACCGGTACGGGAATGCTGCGAATGATCGCAGCAAATTTACCAATGAAAGAAATAGCGATGGCAATGCAGGCTGCGCCGCCGATGACCCACACGCTGAATACTTTTGTGATGGCCATTACGCCGATGTTTTCACCATAGGTCGTATTCGGCGTTGCGCCGACCAAGCCGGACAAAATATTGGAAATGCCGTCGCCGAGTAAGGAACGATCCAATCCAGGATCCTTAACCAGATCCTTTTCCACAATATTCCCGGTGACCACCAGATGGCCGATATGTTCGGCAAGCACGACAAATGCAGCCGGCAAAACCATCATCATGGCGCTGACATTGAAAGTCGGCGCATACAGAGTCGGCACCTCAAACCAGGGCGCCGCCGCAATACTGGCAAAATCAACGATGCCCATCGCCATGGAAAACAGATAACCGGCTACAACTCCGATCAGGATCGGAATCGCTGCTAAGAATCCCCGTAGCAGGATGGAACCCAAAATGGTTATAGAAAGAGTAAACATCGAGACCGCTACGGCTGTGAAATAAGGAATTTTGAGCTGTTCAATCGTTTTGCCAGTCAAACCCGCCATGTCGGTTGCCACCGGCGCCAGTTCGAGGCCGATAATGGCCACAATCGCCCCCATCGCCGCCGGCGGAAAGATTACGTCAATCCAGCGCGTCCCGGCCACCCGAACCAGTTGGGAAACCACGATGAAGAATAATCCGAACATGATGAACCCGCCCTGGGCTGCGGCATATCCCCCCAGCGCCGGGTCGGCCATAATGGCGAAAACAGGAGATATAAAAGCGAAACTGGAACCGAGATAAGCCGGAATCCGGCCCCTGGCCACCACCAGATATACAATGGTGCCAATGCCATTCATCAGCAACGAAGTCGCTGGATTGACCTTAAAAAGAAACGGTACAAGGACGGTTGCGCCAAACATGGCGAACAAGTGTTGCAGACTCAGTGGAATGGTTTGCCCCAAGGGAAGCTTTTCCTGAACCTGAATGATTCTTCTTTCCATACATCCATCTCCCATCATTTTCATCCGGTAATAAAAACAAATAATGCCAAGGGTAAGACGCGGGCAGAAAAAAAGACGCCCATAATTCGTAATCCCTACAAATCATGTCACGTCTTTGTGCATGAGGTACTCCTCTCGTCGTTATTGCCCTTTACTAATGTTCGGAGTTCATCGGCAAAATCCTGTCGCCGCCAAAAATTTTTCCTATTTTTTTTGCTTATTCGACCGGAAATACTCATAAGTCAGCGCTGTACGATCCGCCACGACCATTCCGCTGGTCACATCGGCCACAAACAGATGATGGGAACCCACATCCAGAATCTTGTCGGGAATCACGCGGGCCTCCAGATACGCCATACAATTGCACAGAATCGGACAACCGTTTTTCCCTGTCACATACGAAACATCCGCAAATTTGTCGGCCACCCGACCTGAACGATAACCAAAGTTCCGCACCATGTCGAACTGTTCCTGTCCCAAAACGGAAACCGTGAAGCAACCGGTTTCGGAAATATATTCATGCGTCAGGTTCTTTTTGTTGAGACAGACCGCAATGCGCAGGGGCGGGTCTGTCAACTGAAATACCGTATTGGATATCTGCCCGTTCAGCTTGCCGTCCTTGATGGAAGACACAACATACAGTCCGTAGCTGATTTTATCGAGCGCCGCCCGGGAAGTTCCTTCCGTGGAATTTTGCACGCTCGCGGCCGTCAGTTGTTGAATCACATCTTCAAGCAAGACGAACATTTCGCGACCAACTCCGCAAACCGGGCAAACCTCGGGCGGCTCCTCCCCTTCATGGATGTAGTCGCAAACCGTGCATTTCCAACGTTTGGTACGGCCAGCCGCCGGCGACGGTTCCGCCGCCAGCAGTTCAAACTCTTCTGGCCCCACGCCGCAGACCGGACATACATCCGGAGGCGTATCCCCCTCGTGAATATAACCGCAAACTTTGCACCGCCATTTTTTCATGCTGTATCTCCTCCGTTTGCTGCAAAATGAATCCGTTGTTTCCTTGTCAAAAATTCGCCGTTCAGTCGTGCATTCCTGCCAAATCGTCAAAATTGACAGGAAAGACCGAACTTGTTAGTATGAAATCAGGTTTTTGTTTCGAGGAGGATACAGAAATGATACCCAAGGAAATGATTGACCGAATCAACGCGTTGTCCCGCAAACAACGTGAATTTGGACTGACTGAGGAAGAACAAGCGGAACAGGCCGTTTTGCGCCGCCATTATCTCGACAACATAAAGGAACAGGTCCGTCAGCAAATGGATGCCGCCCAGGTTCCCCATAAACATGCCGCGGGTTGCTCTTGCGGCTGCCACGGAGCGCATCGGCATTGATTCCGGTCATCTCCTTCATCGGCCGTTCCGGTGTCGGTAAAACAACGTATCTGGAAAAATTGATTGCCGAACTGAAACGCCGCGGCTACCGGGTGGGCGTCATCAAACATGATATTCACGGATTCGAGATCGACCATCCCGGCAAGGACACCTGGCGCCACGCCCAAGCCGGCGCTGATGTGGTCTGTATTTCGTCGCGCGAAAAATTCGCCCTGATTCAAAAAATGCAGCGCGACATGCCACTGGAAGAAATTCTCGCCCAAATTCGGGATGTCGATATTATTTTGGTGGAGGGTTACAAAAATCACAGTGCCCTGCGGGCAGAAATCTTTCGGCGGGATTGTGGTCGCGAGCCATTGGACCGACCGGAGGATCTGTTTGCGGTTATCTCGGATACGCCGCTCTATCCGGAGCTTCCCTGTTTCGATCTAGACGCGGTCGCATTGTTCGCCGACTATCTTGAACAAAAATTTGGAGTGGCAAAGAAATGACCGGAATCGTGCTGGCGGGAGGAAAAAACATTCGGATGGGACGAAACAAGGCGACTTTGCCCTGGCAGCAGTCCGACTTTCTGCATAGCATCCTGCATAGGCTTTCCAGTATTTGCACCGAACTGATTGTCGTGACAAATACCCCGTTATCCATAAAATTAGCTAATGTTCGTTCCGTCTCCGACATTATTCCCGATTGCGGCCCGCTGTCGGGAATTCATGCCGGCCTGATGCATGCCTCCTCTCCGGCGGCTTTTGTAACGGCCTGTGATATGCCCTTTATTCAGCCGGCTGCAGTGGCTTGGCTAGGTTCGCGCCTTGGCGCCTGGGATGCAGTTGTGCCGGGGGATGGCTGTTTTCGGGAGCCCTTGTTCGCCTGTTACGCCAAAACTTGCATTCCGGTCATTGAAGTTCTGTTGACGCAAGGCGTCCGCAAAACCCAAACCTTGTTTGAACATATCCGTTATCAATCCGTTCCTGTCGCTGACCTCCAACAATTCGACCCTTCGCTGCGCCTGTTGCAAAACGTCAACGCGCCGGAGGATTACCAGCGGGCGTTGCATGATATGGATAGTATATCTGTGATATAATAAGTTTCGCTACACAAAAGCAGTTACTGACGGAGGGATACTCATGGCCTTCACTTTGAAGCCAAAAGAGGAGAAATTTTTTCTTACACTCGCTGAGCACGCCATGCTGGTGCGGGAATCGACGGAAATTCTCCACAGCGCCATTGCCGATCGCAGCCAGGTTCCAGAGTTGATGAAAAGAATCAACGAAACGGAGCGGATCGCCGACGAGATTGTCGACCGGATCCTTGCCAAGTTGCATAAAACCTTTATTGCGCCCATGGACCGCGAAGATATCTTTACTCTGGCAAAAAAGCTCGATGATATCATTGATTGTATCAAAGCCGCCATTGAACGGATGGAGTTGTACAATATCGACGAACCATCGGAACGGATTCGCGAAATGTCGGAACTGATTCTGAAATGCGGCAAACAAGTCGAAAAAGCAATTTTCAGCTTGCAGGACATGAAAAAAGAACGGCTCCGTTTGCAGGCCCGCTGCGAAAGAATCATCGACTTAGAAGCGCGTGGCGATGAGTTATACCGTCAGGAAATGGGGAAACTGTTCCGTGAGTGCACCGATGCCATCGAAATTATCAAGTGGAAAGAAATTCTGGTCAACCTCGAAGAAGTCCTCGATCTATCCGAAGATGTCGCAACTTCCCTGAAGCGAGTTGTCATCAAATATGCCTGATCTGTCAGCCGGACTACTCGCAGTCATTTTTCTGGCATTGGCCTTCGATTATATCAATGGTTTTCACGATACGGCGAATGCCATTGCCACCTCGGTTTCCACCCGGGCGCTCTCGCCGAAGCAGGCGATTTGGATGGCGGCGGCGTTGAACTTTCTCGGCGCCTTGTTCAGTACCGGCGTCGCTAAAACGATTGGCGGCGACATCGTCAAATCGGCGTCTCTGGTCGACCAGCAGGTGATCACCGCCGCTTTGGTCGGCGCCATTGCCTGGAACCTTCTGACTTGGTGGTATGGAATTCCCAGCAGTTCGTCCCATGCCCTGGTAGGCGGCATCATCGGCGCCGTGGTGGCGGGGCGTGGCTGGGATCCACTGAATCTGGCCGGTATTGAAAAAATCTTTTTGTCATTGGTTTTGTCACCGATAGTCGCCCTGATTGTCGGTTATTTTTTTCTGATTCTGATGATGTGGTTGTTTCGAGGCTTTCCGCCCCATGCATTAAGCGTCGGGTTTGCCCGGGCCCAGATCGGTACAGCGGCGTTGATCGCTTTTTCGCACGGATCCAATGACGCCCAGAAAGCCATGGGAATTATCACGCTGGCACTGCTTAGCGCCGGGGAGATATCTTCTTTGGATGTTCCAACCTGGGTTAAGTTTGCCTGCGCACTGTCCATGAGTTTGGGAACGGCGGTGGGCGGCTGGAAAATAATAAAAACGATGGGTACCGGAATTGCCCGTCTCGAACCGTTCAGCGGCTGCGCAGTAGAGCTCACTTCCTCGCTGGTAATTTTTTCGGCGACACTGCTGCATCTGCCGGTCAGCACGACTCATGTCGTTTCCGGCTCTATCATGGGAATTGGGGCTTCCAACCGGATCCGCTCGGTACGATGGGGAGTCGCCCGACAAATGTTGATGGCCTGGGTGTTGACGATTCCGCTCAGCGCGTTGGCCAGCGGACTGATTTACTATGTATCGCAAAAACTGTTCTAGCCGCAAGCAATTCCCGTAATTTCTTTCGATAGGCATTGACAACGCCGCCAAATTGGTCCATTTATTAAGAGGCTATGTGAAACTTTTCAACAAGTTGTCACATAGCCTCTTTCGTCTATCGTTTATTGCATTGTCCAGCTTTGTACTACCGGTCTCCCCGAAACTCCCGCCACATTTCACGAATGGCCAGTTGCGCCCCCCGCAGGAAATTGATCTTCCAGAAACCGCTGATCTGCGCTTCGAGTTCCCGTTTGTCGCATACCGTGGAAATATTGGCGCTGTCGACTTGCGATTTGATAGCTTGCAACAAATCGTTCCGCAAATTTTCATCCGGCTCCGCCAAGATTTCGTCAATCCGGGTCATCAGCCGCATCGCCCGGCGAATGCGTTCCTCAGTCGCCGCCGCCTGCTGCTGGCCGATCAGACCATATTTGACTTTCAGTTGGTTAAACCGAATGCCGGCCTCATAGGTGGAATTCGCAATCTCATCCCTTGTCATCCAACGGGTTTCGTAGTTCAGCACATGCTTCCAGCTGGGTTGGACCAATGCCTGCCGATGCTCTTCCAACGTTCGGCACAGCAACTTATAGCCGTATTTTTCCGGATTATTGAACACTTCGCTGCCTGGGTCAAGAAATGGCGCAAAGGGGGAAATAAATGGAAACAGGCGCGGACGGCCGCCAGTATTGAAACGTTCCATCAGCCGGCCGCAATATTCCACGGTTTCCATGACCGATTCATACGTCTGTTCCGGCAATCCGATCATGAAGAAAAGATCAAATCGTTTGCATCCGGCTTCGAGCGCTCCGGCGATCGTTTCTTCCAGTTCGGCATTGTTGTAGGTTCGGCCAAACGCTGAGCGAACCCTCTCATCGTGGGATTCCGGCGACATCTGAAGGATAAAATCCGGCGCCGCCGCGCCCAGCTTACGGAAAAACGACCGCGGAGCCGGGGTTAGGACTTCCAGAATCAGTTGCTTTGTCGCGCCTTTGACCAAAGAGAGAAATTTGTCCGCATAGTCGGGGCCGCCGTAGCGGATGTCGCCCAGTACGAAAACAGGGCCCTTGCTCCAGCGAGACATGCTCCAGATATCCTCCGCCAAGTCTTCCGGTCGTCGATACGCCGGTCCTTCCCGCAGGCACATCGAATTCATGGCCATCGCCGAGCCACCGCAAGTCCGGCAGCGGCAGGAACAACCGCGACAGCTCAGGGCCGCCATGATCGGATAGCGCAGCCAATCGACGAACGGCAACGATCCAATGAGATCGCGGCTCCGGATTACGGACCGGACGACCTGGGAGTAGTCGAGACGGACATGGTCCAGTGTCTTCGGCACATAGGCCAATGGATTCACTTGAACCTGTCCCGCATCATCTTTCCAGGTCAAATTGGGAATATCTTTCAGCTCAGGAACGGGGTCTCCTTTGCCGGTAATATGTCGCATCAGCATCAGCATCGGTTCTTCCGTGGAATCGCCGCGCAGTACAAAATCCGTTTCCAGTCGCGCCGCCAGCTCTTCGTGAAAGAAAGTGGACGAGAAGCCGCCGAACATCAGCGGAATTTCCGGGTGAAGCTTCTTCAGCAATGCGCCGACGGCCAAGGCGCCATGGGCATGCGGCAACCAGTGGAGATCAATGCCAAACGCCTTCGGCTTAAGTTTGGCCAGAAATTTCTCCGCGTCAAAATCCCGGTCCCGCATCATGAGAACCGCAAGATTGACAATCCGCACCCGAAACCCATCGCGTTCCAGATATTCCGCCAGCGTGGTAAAGCCGATCGGATACATCTCGAATACCGGCGTAGACGGAACCAGATCACTGACCGGTCCATACAGGATGGACTCTTTGCGAAAGTCATACACGCTCGGCGCGTGGATCAAAATCAAATCTTCTTGTTTCATATCGTCTCCACTCTGTTATTTCCCCAGCGCCCGAAACCCGTAATCCAACAACAGGGCCGAATCCCGAAAAACCGTATCGCCGCCGTTCAGCACCACGGCAATCAGCAGGACATCGCCGCGCCGCGCCGAGGATACGAGGCAACGGCCCGCAGCGTTGGTTGTCCCGGTTTTAACGCCATTCGCCCCCTGATAGGTCAGCAGCAGGCGGTTGGTGTTAACCATGGACATACCTTGGGCGCGATTTAGAAATTTCGCGGTATGATATGGCGTGGAAACAAAGTCTTCAAAGCCGGGGGTTCGGAACCCTTCCGCCGTGA
>CAZRLN010000070.1:0-12847 GCA_964601085.1 uncultured Veillonellaceae bacterium
TTTTAGCCTCAAACGAAAAGAGCTGCCTCATTTGTTAGTGAGACAGCCCCTTTTTATATTACTTATATTGCGGGATTATCGGAATGCGACAGGATTTTTTTGCCTCAGAACAGCCGGGGCAGGGTCGGCGGCTTGGGCAAGCCGGGAATCGCCGGCGTTTTCGGTAGTTCCGGCTTGCCGGGAACAAGCGGCAGGCGGAACAGGTTTTTGATGGAGTTCAGGCTGTCGGCGTCGTCGATGGCGATCACCTGGCCGGCGATGGTCGCCCGCAGGTTGTAGTAGCGCATGGCCGGGCCTCGCTTGGCGAAATTGCCGGTGAGGGCGTCGAAGGCGATGCCGGAAATCGAGCCGGCCCCCATGCTGAAGGTTCCGTCGGCGTTGGTGTGATCCCCGTCGCCCTGGCCGCTGGCCTGGGCGGAGAAATTGAGCCGGCCTTGGATGTCCTTGTCGGACAGCTGGGAGCTGTCGAGGTTCCGGCCGGAGACGTTCTGCGAGAAACGCCGCGTATCCAGGGCGATCGGGCCGCTGGTGGCGATGCTGCCGCCGAGGGCGTTAAGAGTGGTCCCGGCCAGCGTAAGCGTGCCGCCGGTCCAGGAAAACTCGCCGGCCGCGTCGCGGAACGCGGTGTCGCCGAGCGAACCGCCAGGAATGGAGAACGAACCCTGGGCTGTGGGTTTGGCGGTGGTTCCCTCCAGACGGAACCGGGTCGTCACCGCTCCTTTCAGCGGGCTGTTGGCGGTGAAGGCGGCCGGATCGGCGCCGGTGACCGACGCTTCGATCTTGCCGCCGCCGCTGAAGTTCCAGATTCCTTTCGCAGACAAATCGGCCGCTCCTTGTTTCGATTTCAGGTCGAGGGCGATGTCCGGGTAGTTCGCGAAATCGAGCTGTCCGTTGACCTGCTTGAATTCATAGCGGCTGTCGGGAGTGGCGATGGCGACCGCGGCGTCGGCGACCTCGACCCGGCCCCGGAACAAGGCGGGAGGCGCGGCCGGATCGGCGGCGGGGCGGCGCAAGGTTTCGGATACATTCCAGCGCTCCTGCCGATCCCGGTTCAGCTGCAACGTCAGGCCTTCGAGGCGGACGCTGCGGACGCGGCCGATATCCAGGCTGCGGCTCAGGATGTCGCCCAGATCGAGCCGGATCGTCAGTTTGCGGGCGGCGGCGACCAAGGCGCCGGCTTTGTCATGGACCGCCACCTGTTGGGCGGTTAGGTCGCCGGGCAGCGAAAAGTCGACTTCGCCCAGCGTCAAGGTTCCATTGATGGATTTGCCGGCTGTTTGCAGGATCAGCTGCCGGGCGACTCCGGTCAGGGAAGCGCCGCTGAAGTGCCAGAAAGCCAGGCCGGCGGCGATCAGCGCGACCGCGCCGATGAGGACGAATTTGGCGCTGCTTTTCATGGGCGCTCTACTTCCTTCCCCTATGCAGGCGGTTTGCGGTGGGCGGCGGCGAGCATGTCCGCAAGGGAGACATCGGGGTTGTGATAGCGCTGTTTGCCGGCGGTCTTGTCGCCGTAACGGATGGCTTCCTGCGGACACCATTGCAGGCAGGCCAGGCATTGCGAGCAGTGATGCCGCCACACCGGCCGTCCCTGTTCCAGCGTGATGTTGGCGGAGGGGCAGATGCGCGCGCAGACGCCGCAGCCGGTGCAGGTGTCTTCCGTACGGAAATCCTTATCGGAAGCGGCGAGTTTCGGATAGCCGAAGCGGTTGATCGCCGAAAGAAAGGTGTTTTTCCACCACGGCCCTTTTTCGAGAGGGCTGGTTTTCTTTTCCCGGATCACGGCGGCGATGCGGTCCAGTTTGGCCTGAGCGGCGGTGAACAGTTCCTGCTGCTGGGCAACCGGCTGCGCGCCGTTCCACAGGATGTAGTTGGAGGGAGTGGCGATTTCGAACCCGCATTGCAGCTGGAGGCCCCGTTCCTGCAGGCGGTCGCGCAGATCCAGCAGCGTCGCCGCTACTTGGCCGGCGTTGACGGCCAGGGCGAAAACATAGCGCCCCGGCGCGGCGGGCAGACGCGCGGCGAAATCCCGGACATGCTGCGGCAGCCCCCACATGTGGACGGGAAAGACGAGGCCGATCCGGTCGCAGTCCGCGCCGGGCAGTTCATAATCGGCGCCAAGGGAGATCAGCTCGACTTCGCCGTCGAGACGGCCGGCAAGCTGGCGCGCCACCCAGAGGGAATTGCCGGTGCCGGTGTAATAGTAGAGGCGGGTTGCCATCTTCATCGCTCCTTAGCGTCCCGTGAACCGGGGCGGGCGTTTTTCTTTGAAGGCGGCGACCCCTTCGCGGTAGTCGGCCGTCTGCATGCAGATCGTCTGCAGGTCCGCTTCGCAGGCCAGCACGCTTGGCAGGTCCAGACTATCGCTGCGGTTCACCATTTTTTTGATCATGCCGAGGGCCAGGGGCGCGCCGGCGGCGAGGCGTTCGGCGAATTTAAACGTGGCCTCGGCCAGATCCGCAGGCTCCACCACCTGATTGACCAAGCCGAGCGCGAGCGCCTGCGCGGCGTCGATCAGGTCGGCGGTGAACATCAGTTCCTTCGCCTTATGCAGGCCGATCAGGCGCGGCAGCAGAAACAGGCCGCCGCAGTCGGGCACCAGTCCGACCTTCGAGAAGCTCTGGGCGAATTTGACGGTGCTGGCGCAAAACACCAGGTCGCAGGCAAGGGCGATGTTGAAACCGGCGCCGGCGGCGACGCCGTTGACCATGGCGATCACCGGCTTCTCCAGATTCAGGATGGCCTCCACGTTGGCCCCTGCCTGGCTGATGAAGTCGCGGCAGGCCGCCGGGGTGTCCAGGCTGGCGAGGTAATTCAGGTCGCCGCCGGCGCAAAAGGCTTTGCCGTTGCCGGTCAGGACCACGACCCGGACCGAGGCGTCCTGGCGAACGTCCGCCAACGCCGCCGCCAGCTCGGCGGTCAGGGCCTGGTTCAGGGAGTTCATGGCCGCCGGCCGGTTCAGGGTGATGGTGGCGATTCCGTCGTTTTTCGTTAGCAGCACTGATTTCTCTTCCACTTGTTATCCTTCTTTCCATATTGTATTGAAGTTTCGGGTCAGGGGGTTTCCTCCGCGGCGGTGCGCGAGGAGTTCGGATCCGACGGAGCGGGCGGGTTCCAGGCGCCCGAGTCGGGTTCGACGAAGTCGCGGGCCCGTTCCCAGAATTGAGCCGTCGTCATTCCATAGATTTTCTGAAAAGAAGCGGCCGGATCGCCCGAAACATTTGACGCTTTCAGCCATTCGCCGATCCGGGGATAGCCGCCGTACTTGTCCGCCAGATAATGGACCGAGAGGGCCGCCACGCCGCGCACCGCCGCCGGCCCGTGCTTTTCCGCCGCCGCCGACCAGGCGTTCAGCGTCATCAGCTGCGGCAGCTGCGGCCAGGATCGGCTATGGGAGAGTCCGTATTCCCAGGAACCCTGGAAATCGCCGTAGCGGCAGAAGCCGCTGCGTTCGGCGGAGCGGGCGGCCATGATGTTGGCGGCGCCATAGGAAAGCCATTTCATGTTGTCCATATTCTTCGCGCCGCCGGCTTCGCTGATCATCCGGCTGAGCACCACGAATGCGATCTGATAGATTTTTTCCTCCGGTTCGGTCATGGTGGCGTCATTCATGACGACGACGCTGCCGCGGTCGGTCCAGTTCTCGTTCTTGGCCTGGGCCGCCGCCTGCTCGGTCGTCAGGCCGAATTCCCGCGCCATCGTTGCGACATAGGCGTCGCGGTCCGCGGTCAGTACGACCCGGAACGCGTCCCGCAGCTGTCCTTTCCAGGCATCGAAGGCCAGTTGCCGCGCCAGTTCGGCGCCTTTCTCGAAATAGGCCCGGCTGTCCGCCGACACGGCCCCCCGGCTGGCAAAGTCGATCTTGGCCGGCTCGCCCATCGCCAGAATGTACCAGGCCTGAAAATCGCTGAGATATTGGCCGATCTCCATGCCGAACGCCTTTTCAAAAGCGGTGTCGCTGGAGACGACCGGCACGTTCTTGAAATAGTTGCCGATAGATGGCAGGCCTTTTTGTTTCATCAGGAAGAAGACCATCAGGTCGGCCATGGCGTCGGGCCGTCGGCCTTCCTGGGTGAATTTCAGCCAGGCTTCCGGATTGCGCTGAACGATGTCGCTGGGCGAGACGCTGCGTTTGAGGCCGCGCAACACATTGAAGCGGTCCAGTTTCCATTTTTCGACGCTTTCGTAGCCGACCGACTCGCCGACGCGGGAGGCGACCAGATTGGCGCTGCCCTCCGCCAGCCACTGCAGGGCTTTTTTGCTGTAATCTTCGCCGGCCCACTGGGAAAGCATTTGGTAAAACAGATGGCGGCCGACGAACGAGACTTTGTCCTGGCCGGTTTTCAGGGCGGGATGGGAGAGGTCCATCAGGATCACGCCGTAACCGGATTTGTTGTACCAGATGCCGCCGAACGCCTGCTCGGCCTTGTCGGCGGAGTCTTTCTTCTCTACGAACACCCGTTGCTTGACCCGGCGGAAGCTATCCGCGTCCGGGCAGACATACAGGCTGATATCCTGGCGGAGTTCGCTGGACAGTTCCTCTTTGAGCAGCAGCTCGAACGCGCTGACCACCGTGCGGATATCCTGCGCGGCCAGGGTGTCGACGCCCGGTTCCTCGAAGATCTTGACGGCGGCCCGGGCCGGGGAGGCGAGCAGCATGACGCCGCACAGCAGCAGGCACAGCAGCAGGCTCCGGATTCGAAATGATGGTTTCATCGTTAATCCCTCCGTTGTTCGGATTCACTCTTGCCGGCGCGCAATTTCTTGCGACACTATAGATTACTTTGACGCCGGCGCGGCAAATCCTTCGCCGGCCGGGAATTTCGTTCCGGGAGTTTTTGGCGTCGACGCGGAATTAAAAGGAATTTCGTGCATTTTGTCAAATTGTATCAATAATTATTAGGTTGACGGGAGGAAATCGAATTGAGTCTGCAAAGCGAATATCAGGCCAAGCTGCGCACGCCGGAGCAGGCAGTGGCCGTCGTTCAGTCCGGGCAATGGGTCGACTATGGGATGGCGCTGTCGGAGCCGACGTTGCTGGACGCCGCACTGGCCCGGCGGAAAGATCAGCTGGAGGACGTGAAGATCCGCGCTTCGCTCACGGTGGAGCCCCGCGAAGTGATCAAGGTCGACCCGAATCGGGACACTTTCACGCTCTGTAGCTGGCATTTCGGCGGGTTGGAGCGCAAATGGCATGAAGCCGGCCTCGTCAACTATATTCCGATGGTGTACCGCAACGAGCCGTCTTACTACCGCAGCGGGCTGCAGGTCGACGTGGCCATGCTCAAGCTGACTTCGATGGACAAGCATGGTTTCTTCAATTTTTCGACGACGAATTCGGCGACCCGGGCCATTCTGGACGCCGCGAAGATCGTGATCGTCGAAACCGACGACAACCTGCCGGTCGCGCTGGGCGGCCGGGAAGAATGCATCCATATCTCGGATGTCGATTACATCGTCGAGGGTGCCAACGGCAAGCTGTTCGAACTGCCTGCCGGCTCGTTCGATGAAGTGGACCGGCGGGCCGCCGCCTACATCGTGGACGAGATCGTCGACGGCGCCGTGATTCAGCTCGGCATCGGCGGTATGCCCAATGCGGTCGGCACGCTGATCGCCGAGTCGGATGTCCGTGATCTCGGCATTCACACGGAAATGCTGGTCGACTCTTACCTGACGATGTACGAGGCGGGGCGGTTGACCAACAAACGCAAACAGATCGACCGCTGCAAGGGGGTCTGGGCGTTCTGCATGGGCAGCCGGCGCTTGTACGACTGGATCGACCACAATCCGTTCCTGGCCTCCTATCCGGTGGATTATACGAACGATCCGGCGGTCATCGCCCAGAACGATCACTTTGTTTCGATCAACAGCTGTCTGGAGGTCGATCTGTACGGACAGGTTTCCTCCGAATCCTCCGGTGTGCGTCAGATCAGCGGCAGCGGCGGGCAGCTGGATTTCGTGACCGGCGCGTATTCCTCATGGGGTGGCAAGAGTTTCATGTGTTTCCGTTCCACCTATACCGATCCCAAGACCGGTCGGCTGGGGTCCCGGGTGGTGCCGACCCTGCCGCAGGGCAGTACCGTGACCACTCCCCGCAGTCAGGCGCATTATTTCGTCACCGAATGGGGCAAGGTGGTCCTGGCAGGCTGCTCGACCTGGGAACGGGCCGAGCGGCTGATCAGCATCGCCCATCCGGATTTCCGCGACGATCTGATCCGACAGGCCGAAGCCATGAAAATATGGCGGCGGACCAACAGGATTTAAAAGCGCATTCTGCTTGCGATTGACGACAGGGGGTGACCCGCCGTGAAAATTCTGGTGGCCGAAGATAATACCGATTCACGGATTTACTTGGAGCGGATTCTGAAAAACAGCGGTTATGAAGTGGAAAGTGCGGAAAACGGCCGATTGGCCTGGGACAAGGCTCGTAGATTCCCGCCCGGTCTGGTTATTTCCGACATTCTGATGCCGGAAGTGGATGGATTTGCTCTGTGCCGTCAATGGAAAAGCGATGAAACCCTGCGGGAGATTCCGTTTATTTTCTATACCGCCACCTACACGGACAGCAAGGACGAAGCGCTGGCGCTGAATCTGGGGGCGGACCGGTTCGTCATCAAACCGCAGCCGCCAGAGATTCTATTGCGGATTATCCGCGAGGTGCTGGATGCGGCCGGCGACAAAGCGGACAGAGCGGACCTGCCCAGCGATACTTTTTTTGAACAGTACAACAGCGCGTTGTTCCGCAAGCTGGAGCAGAAAGTCCGGGATCTGGAGCAGGAAGTCGAGAAGCGCACGAAAATGGAGGCGGCCATCCTGCGGGACGCCGAGATCGCCCGACAGCTTCAGGAGGCATTGCTGACGCCGCCGCCGGACACTCCGTTCATCGAGACGGCGGCGGTCTACCAACCGGGGCTCTATGTGGGCGGCGACCTGTATTACCTGGACTGGCGCCAGGACGGCAAACGCCTGCGGGGATTCTTGTTCGCCGCGATGGGGCAGGGAATGAGCCGGGCTCTGTATGCGGCCGCCGTGCATGTGATGCTGCGGGAAATCAGCGCCAGCGACTTGCCGCTGGGCGAGCAGGTGCGATTACTGAACCGCCGGGTTCGCCAGTATTTCGGCCTCGGGATGGTCCCGCGCGGAATTGCTTTCGAGCTTGATCTGGAAACGCGGCAACTGCGGTGGGTGAATGCGGGAATCAACAAATTCTGGCTTGCCGGCGGCGTCAACGCCGGTCAGGTCGACCACGCGGATTTTTCGACGAAAAATTATCCGGAGGAGTTACTGGCCACACAGGTTCTGCCGATCGCTTCGGGCGACACGTTCTATTTCTGCACGACTCGGGCTGCTGCCCTGCTGTCGGCGCAGCCCGATCCGTCTTTAGGGCAGTTTCCGGTGATGGTGGAGCGACTGCGTGCGGCGGCGGCGACTACAGGCGGCGAACAGGATCTGCTCGCCGTCTGTCTCCGGGTCCGCTGCTTGCCGGCAAGGGCGGAGCAGCAGGGACGGTGGCCGCGTATCTTCCGGTTTGGCAACTATGCCGATTATCAGCGTTTTCGCGGCGAGATCGCCAAAGTTTTGGCGGATGCCACCGGGTTGGCTCATTCTTTTCCCGAAGTGGCGGTCAACGAAGCCCTGGCCAACGCGTTGGAGTGTAGAGACGGGGTAGCTCGCCCGCATCAGGTCCGCCTTCGTTTCAACGCGGTGGGCACGCGTCTGATTGTCCGCGTAAAATCGACCCGCATGGGATTTGCCGGCAATGCCGCCCTGCAGCGTCTGAAAGCGCACCCGGAAGACATGTTCGCGTTTGGCGGCAGCGAGGCGATGGGGCGGGGGATCCCGCTGATGTTGAGTTTATCCGATAAGATGGTCTACAACTCGGATGGTACGGAGGTGTTGTTGGCTTGGAGGCTCGGCGAAGCAGCAGGAGAACACTGAAGCTGAGAAAGCGCCGCGATTACAGCGCTGACTGCTGCTCGGACCGCTATGCCCTGCTGCAGGAACTGGCCAGCATTGTGGAGCAGGCGACGGACTGCATCATCCGCACCGATCCGGAGCTTAACATTACCTATATGAACCGGGCGGCGGAAAATCTCACCGGCTACACGCTGGCGGAGGTTTGGGGGAAAAAACCGGGTCTTTTCAGTTCCCGGCCGGCGGATGAAGCGCTGCATCTTCAGGAATATGACGAGATCCGCAGCCGCCGGACGACCGAGATGGAATTCGTCAACCGGCGAAAGAACGGCGGGGACTACATGGTCAAAGCCGCCATCTTTCCCATCCTGGACGACGCGGGAGAGTTGGTCGGCTATGTCGAGTTCCTTCAGGACAGCACCGAACGCAAAAAAACGGAGCGGGAGCTGCGGGAGCGGGAAGAACTCTATCACGCACTGCTGATGCAGTCCCATGACGCGATTGCCCTATTGGATACGGAAACGCTGAACCTCGTGGAAGTCAATCCCCGGTTCGAAGCGCTGACCGGCTACCGGCAGGCGGTCGATGCGATGCTGGAAGTGTTGGATCTGTTCGAGGATTCCCGCGAAAACAAGCAGCGGGTCTTCCAGCAACTGATGACGGACGGGGCGTTGCCGTCCGAGGTCCGGCTGATGCGGACGCGGGACGGGCGGCGTCTGTATGTCGAGCGCGCGGCCAGCCTGGTCCGGGTGGCGGATCGCAGCTATCTGCTCCTCAACTTGCGGGATATCACCGCGGAGATGATCCGGCGGCGGGAGATGGACCAGGAACTGGCGCTGGCGACCCAGGTGCAGCGCGCCCTGCTGTCGGAGGTTCCCCGGTCCGAAGCGTTCCGGATCGAAACGCTGTTCGCGCCGGCGGGCTTTGTCAGCGGGGATGTGTACCACTTGGAGTGGAACGAACAGACCCGCCTCCTGCGGGGCTATCTGCTCGACATCACCGGCCACGGCCTGGCGTCGGCGCTGCAGACCGCCGCCGTCAACGTGCTGTTGCACGAGGTGATGGATTTGCCGGAAAAACTGTCGGTTTCCGACCAACTCGGCTGGCTGAACCAGCGGATTTTCCGCTATATCGACGAAACATCCTTTGCAGCGGCGATCGCCTTCGAAATGGATTTCGCGCAAGGACAGTTCTGCTATGCCGCCGCTGGAATTACGGATTTTTTGTTCAACCGGGAGCGGATCTCGACGCCGGGACTGTTTCTGGGCATCGACCGCCGGGAAACCTACGAAACGGCCTGCATTTCCTTTGCGGAAGGCGATTCGGTGTGTTTCATGACCGATGGGATTACCGATGTGCTGACGGCGGAGGAGAGATGGGGCCGACTGACGGCGACGGAGATCTGCCGCCGGTTCGACGAAAAACGGCAAGCCGGGAGCCTCAAGGATGACGCGACCGGCATCTGTATCACGGCGCTGAAATCGGCGACCAAACTTCGATAGAGAAAAAAGGAACGCGATTCGGGAGGAACATCATGTGGGTTGCCTATGCACTGCTGTCCGCTTTGTTTGCGGCATTGACCTCGATTCTGGCCAAGATCGGCATTGAGGGGGTGAACTCGAACCTGGCCACGGCGATCCGCACCGTTGTGGTGTTGGTGATGGCCTGGGGCATCGTCCTGGTGACAGGCACGCATAGCCAGATCGGCGACATCGGCCGGAAAAGCTGGTTGTTTTTGATCCTGTCGGGGTTCGCGACAGGATTTTCCTGGTTGTTTTACTTCAAAGCGCTGCAGATGGGGGACGCCTCGAAAGTTGTGCCGATCGACAAGTTCAGCGTGGTGATCAGCATGGTGCTGGCGTTTGTGGTCCTGAAGGAAGCGGCGACCATGAAAACCATCATCGGCGGCGTTTTTATCACCATCGGCACTCTGGTGCTGATTTTCTGACAAAACATCGACAGGAGGGAATCGATATGGGCAACAGGCGGTTTTGGACGGTTCTGATCTGCGTGACGCTTCTGCTGGCCGGATCGGCGGGAGCGGTTCTTGCGGCCGGCGATTTGTCGGCGGAGCACAACCTGGCGTATTCGCTGGCAGACGGCAACCGGGGCGACCGGTTCGCGATCACGGCCGACGGCAAGGGGCGGGTGGCGCTGACGGTTCCGTTCATCAGCGGCGGCTGCATCGCCGTCAATGAACTGAAGATCCTGTCCATCACGACGGCCGACGACGGCCTGCGGACGGTGAACCTGCTCTGGAACAGCGACCACGGCGCGCCCTGCAAGGCGGCGATCCCCATGAATCTGAAAGCCGGTTTCGATCTGAAAGAGGCGGGGCGCTACCGGGTCCGGCTTTGGGAGACGATGACGGTGAACAGCAAGCAGTTCCGGCTCGCCGGGGAGCGCGAGATCGTGATCGGGGCCGGGACGGGGAACAAGTCCCTGCCGGCGGGCGATCCGGCGGATCTTCTGATGCGGGAGAAAGAGGCCTGTCTGGCGGCGACGATCCGGGCGATCGAGCTGGAAATGGGCCGGGCGCAGGCCAAGCCGATCCGGGAACGGCTGCAGCGCGACCTGGCGGAGTACCGGGCCAAAGCCGCCGCGGACTACACGTTGCCGGAAAAGATCGTGGAAACGGCCTGGGTGGAAACGGCGGCCGGCGACAATACGAGCCTGTATGTGGAAAATATGACGAAGTCGGGGCCGTGGTATCACCTGGCCGGCATTGTCGGCGGCGACTATGGGCAGCTGAAGCCGCAAACGAAAGCCACGGTCGCCTATTATAAAGTCTATCCACGGGCATATTGGCACATGGCCAGCGCCTATGTCTGCGTGGCGGAAGTGAAATAGCGGCTGTGAAACACAGCGGGCCGGAGTTCTCCCATCTGCGCAAACTGCCGGTGTTCGAAGACCTCGATCCCGACGACCTGGCGGCGATCCACCGGATCACCGCCGAGCGCCGCTATGACCGGAACCAGCCGATTTTTGAAGATGGCGGGCCGGGCGAGGGGTTTCATTACATCCGGAGCGGCAAAGTGAAGATCGTCAAAGTTTCGGCGGACGGGAAAGAACATATCCTCAACATTCTGGGACCCGGCGAGGTCTTCGCCGAGGTGCTGCTATTCAATGATGCGCCGTATCCGGCCGGCGCCGTCGCCGTGGAGGACTCGGTCGTCGGCGTGATCCGGAACCGGGAGCTGGAATCCTTGCTCGTCGCGTATCCGAAGATTGCGGTCCATATCATCCGGGTCATGAGCAAAAAGCTCCAGTACATCCAGTCCCGGGTCAAGCTGCTGGCCCTGGCGGACAGCCAGGCCAAGATCGCCCAGGCGCTCGACCATCTGGTGGAGCGCTATGGCCGACGGACGCAGCGCGGCTGGGAAGTCACGCTGGAAATCAACCGGCAGGATCTGGCGAACATGGCCGGAACGACCCGGGAAACAGTGAGCCGGGTGTTCCGGACCCTGAAGGACGAAGGCGTGATCGAAGACGAAGAGCGGCGTCTGGTGGTATTGGACCGGGAACGCTTGCGGGCGTTTTTCGAAGAGAGCTGACAGAGGATAAAAAGAGCACGGGGTTTTCGCAGAGCGGAGATCCCGTTTTTTTTCTGCGTGTGATTTATATCACAGCCATTTCTTGTTCCAGCCGTTATGATAAAAGCAACGAGAGCAAATTTAACGCCATTGGAGGAATGAATGATGTTGCCAAAGGGAGCCAATCTGCAGAAAATTCGCAACGGAGTCAAAACCTACGCCGTCACCCCCCACCTGCCCGGCGGGTTTGTGAAGCCGGAAACGTTGGAAAAATACGCCCAGGTGGCCCGAAAATACCACGGCACCCTGAAACTGACCTCGGCGCAGCGCATCATGATCACCGGGTTGCGGGACGAAGACATCGACGCCGTCTGGGAGGAGCTCGGCATGCAACCGGCGATGGGTTTCGCCAATTGCGTCCGCAGCGTCAAGATCTGCCCGGGCACGGCGTTCTGCAAACGCGGCAAGCAGGACAGCGTCAAGCTGGGCCTGGAACTGGACCGCCGCTACATCAAGAAGGAAATGCCGTCCCGGATGAAGTTTGGCGTGTCCGGCTGCCCGAACTCCTGCGCCGAGTCGGTGATCAAGGATGTCGGCGTCATCGGCACCGACGCCGGCTGGGACGTCTATGTCGGCGGCAGCGCCGGCTCGCATCCACGCCTGGCCGACAAATTGATCGGTGGCCTGAATTATGACGATACCCTGCGGCTCATCGACATCGTGGTCCGTTACTATCAGAAGCACGCCGATATCGAGCGGGTCGGCCAGTTCATCGACCGGATCGGCTTCGACAAGTTCCGGCGGGATGTGCTGGCGGAGTTTGAAAACGGCGCGAACGCCGGGCCGGAGACGACCGTGCCGGTGGCGCAGGCGGAGCGGCTGACAGCGGCGCCGGCGGCGTTGACGGAAGGGACGTTGGTGCTGGGCGATCCGCTCACACCGGACAGTGTGGTCGCCGACGTCATCCGCGTCTATCCGCAGACCATCCCGATCTTGCGCGGTTTCGGCATGGGCTGCCTCGGCTGCCCCTCGTCGACGGGTGAGCCCCTCACCAAGGCGGCGGATATCCACGGGATCGACGTCAACGAACTGGTGACGGCCTTGAATCAAGTCGCATTGGGAGGAAAATAACATGAGCGCATTCATCGGACCGATTCATTACTGGCTGTACAACAAGATCCGGCTGGTCAACGACCGGCAGGAGTTTCTGGCGGAAAAAGTCGCCGCGATGTGCGGCGAAACCGCGGAAGAGCTGCGGGAGCAGGTGGCGCAGTCCTATGGGCAACCGCTGCCGGACAAGGATCTGTCGGAACTGATCGAGCATGATAACATCCACGGTTGGCTGCAACGCCAGATCAACCTGGCCGAAAGCCGCGAAGCGGCGTTCATCAAGGAACTGCTGG
>CAZRLN010000071.1:0-12255 GCA_964601085.1 uncultured Veillonellaceae bacterium
AATAAGCGTTCAGCGCCACATCGACGTCCGGCGCGTAAATTCCGAAAATCCCGCATTCTTCATGCAGTTTGTCGAGGCTCAGGCCGTCACACATTAGATGATTTCTCCGGTCAGGCGTTTCAGGATTTCGCGGTAAGCATCCTCCACATTGCCCAGGTCGCGACGGAAACGGTCTTTGTCCAGCTTTTGCTTGGTTTCGCTGTCCCAGAGCCGGCAGGTATCCGGCGAGATCTCGTCGCCGAGAATGACTTGTCCTTTATGAACGCCAAACTCCAATTTGAAGTCGATCAGTTCGATCTTCTTCGTTTTGAGGTAGGCCGACAGAATTTCATTGATCTTCAGGGCGTAGGTCTCGATCTGTTTCATCTGTTCCGGTGTCGCCAGCCCCATCGCCTTGATGTGATAGTCGTTGATCATCGGATCGTGCAGATCATCATTTTTATAATAGTATTCGAGCACCGGCGACGGCATCTTCGTCCCCTCTTCCCAACCAATCCGCTTGGCCAGGCTGCCGGCCGCCACGTTGCGAACCACCACTTCCACTTTCAGGATGTCCAACGTTTTGACAATCATTTCACGGTCGCTGAGCAGTTTCACGAAATGATGCGGAATCCCCTGCTCACCCAGCAAGTTGAAGAAAAAAGCGGAAACCTTGTTGTTGATGATTCCCTTGTTGATAATGGTGCCGCGTTTGGCGCCATCAAAGGCCGTAGCGTCATCCTTGTAATACACACGGAATTCGTCCGGGTTGGCCGTTGCAAAAACCTTCTTGGCTTTTCCTTCATACAGTTGCTTTTCTTCCATTTTTATACCCTCCAAAAATAGTTTTATCCTTCAAGTTTGGCCGATAGCTTCTGCGCCTTTTTTTCCACTTGGTCCGCTAGTGTTTTGCGATACGTCCGCAGTTTCCGCTGCAGGGTCGGCGAAGCCGTCGACAAAATCTGCGCGGCGAACAGGCCGGCGTTTTTGGCGCCGTTGATGGCCATGCAAGCCACCGGGATTCCCGCCGGCATCTGCACGATACTGAGCAGGGCATCCATGCCGCCAAGGGATGTGCTGTTGACCGGCACTCCGATCACCGGCAATGTTGTATATGCGGCCACTACCCCCGGCAGATGCGCCGCAGCGCCGGCCGCAGCGATAATCGCTCCGACGCCTCTTCCCGCTGCTCCTTCGGCAAACTCATGAACCTTTGCCGGAGTCCGGTGCGCCGAAGCTACCACAACTTCCGTTTCGATTCCCATCTCTTTGAGGATTTCCACTGCGGGAGACATCACATCCCAGTCCGAATCACTGCCCATGATAATGGCGACTTTCACTGTCGATCCTCCTTCGATATCATTTTTGCGATAAAAAAACGAGCGGGGAGCTTCGCGAACTTCATAGCAGCGAAACCTCCCCGCCCGGGCTTTTATCCCCTCGGTGTAGCGCCAAGCGCCTGCGCCACTTGGTCACAGCCACACCGGCGTTGTCCGTTCTCCATCGAACGGTACGGGCAACATCGGCCGTGCGGAACCCTAGGCACACTTTCGCACGTAAGACTTTTGAGACAGCTCAAAAATATACGGCGGCTTTTTTTATTGCACCACCATTTTACCAGTGAGCCGAAAATCATGTCAACCCGAAAAATGAACTTTAATTAAATTTTTATAAAAAACGTTCGGTTATTTTTTTATTCCCACTCGATCGTCGACGGCGGCTTGGATGTCACATCATACACGATCCGGTTCACGCCTTTGACTTCATTCACGATCCGCCGGGAAATCTTGTCCAGCAGTTCGTAGGGCAGCCGCGACCAATCCGCCGTCATGCCGTCCTCGCTCTCCACCGCCCGGATTCCGACTGTATAGGCATAGGTGCGTTCATCGCCCATCACGCCGACGCTCTTGAGGGCCGGCAATACAGCAAACGATTGCCAGATTTTCCGGTACAGCCCGGCATTACGAATCTCTTCGACCACAATGGCATCGGCTTCCCGCAGAATGTGCAGCCGTTCCTCCGTAATTTCACCGATGATCCGAATTGCCAGACCGGGTCCGGGAAACGGCTGCCGGTGTACAATGGCCTCCGACAAACCCAATTCCGCGCCCAACGCCCGTACTTCATCCTTGAAAAGGTCGCGCAACGGTTCCACCAGCTCAAATTTCATGTCTTCCGGCAGACCGCCCACATTGTGATGGCTCTTGATCACCGCTGCCGTAGACGTTCCGCTTTCGATAACATCCGGATACAACGTTCCCTGGACCAAGAAATCCATTGCGCCGATTTTTTCCGCTTCCGCCTCAAAGACCCGAATAAATTCTTCCCCAATAATCTTGCGTTTGCTCTCCGGTTCCGTTACGCCGGCGACTCGCTGCAAAAAACGCTCGGCGGCATCGACATGCACCAAATTGATATGAAACTCGTCGCGGAAAGTCCGAACGACCTGCTCCGCTTCATTTTTGCGCATGAAGCCGTGATCGACGAATACGCAAGTCAGTTGGTCGCCGATTGCCCGATGCACCAGTACCGCCGCCACCGAAGAATCGACGCCGCCCGACAGGCCGCACAGGACTTTTTTATCCCCAACCTGCTGCCGAATTTTCGCGATCGAAACATCGACAAACGAACCCATGTTCCAATCGCCCCGACAGCCACAAATACCAAACAGGAAATTTTTCAGCAGAGCAGTTCCTTCCCGCGTATGTACCACTTCCGGGTGGAATTGCACGCCGTACAAACGTTTACCGTCGTTCGCCATCGCCGCCGTCGGCGTATTGGACGTATTGGCAATCACATCAAATCCGGCCGGCGGCCGAACAATTGAATCGCCATGGCTCATCCAGACCGGTGTGGGCGAAGCGATCCCCCGGAACAAGGGGGCTTCGACATCAATGTTCAGGTCGGCATGCCCGTATTCACGCGCTTCGGCCCGGGCGACCTCGCCGCCCAAATGCAGAGCCATCAATTGCATGCCATAGCAAATACCCAGGACTGGCACTCCCAACGAATAGATTCCCTCATCGCAGCGGGGCGCCTTGTCCCCGTAAACGCTGTTGGGTCCACCCGAGAAAACAATTCCTTTTGGTTTTTTCGCCGCAATTTCCGCCAGTGATGCGTGGAATGGAACAATCTCGCTGTAAACCCCGCACTCCCGGATTCTTCTGGCAATCAACTGGCTATACTGCGCTCCAAAATCGACCACCAGAACCAGTTCTTCATGCTTGCCTGTCATGCGTGACTTGATGCCTCCTGCCATGTTTTGTATTTGCTCAATTATAGCATAAACCGCAAAGATGACGAAAGAGGGCGACGCAGCTCTATATTCTCGTCTCCATCCGATCAAAAATCCGGGAATACAGCGATTGCTTCCGTCCCGAATTGTTTTTCTTTTCTACGTACATTTCATCGTCCGCCGTCTTAAAAAGAACGCGAATACTTACTTCCCGCCCAGTTCGCACTGCCCGCCCCATGGATACCATGATCGGCACTTCCATTTCGTTGATCTTCATGCGCACCCTACCCAGCGCTTCTTTAATCCTCAAGTAAATCCGGTCAACGCCGTCGGCAGGGCAACGGGTATGATGATAATGATTCTTTCTTGCCATGCTACACTCGCCCTCCCATGCCAAAGCCACCGCGGAGAAATACACATCCCCTCTTCACGGTTCCGCTTTCCGCCACCAGCAGGTTATTCGTGGCAAACCCAATATCAGATTGTAGAGCACAATTTTGGTTCCCAGTTTCATCCGTTCACCTGCTTAGATAATTTCCGCTATACCCGGAACTGATCCACTGCCACCTGCAGTTCTTGCGCCATTTTGGCCAGACTTTGGCTGGAAGAGGAAATTTCGGTCATCGAAGCTGTCATTTCTTCCGCAGCGGCGGACACACTCTGCGATTGTCCGGCCGAATCCTTGCTTACCGTCTCGATATCCCGGACTGACAATACGATCCGTTCACTTCCTTTGGCGATCTCGCCGATCGCCGAGGATATCCCTGCAATCTGAGTGGACACTTCATCCGTCAGCTGCGAGATTTCACGGAACGTGACGCCTGCGGCATTGACTACATCGATTCCGACCTTCACTGAACTTGAGGACACTTCCATGGCTTGAACAGCCTTTTGTATATCCGTGTGGTTTTGGGCAATCAGCGTTGTGATTTCCTTGGCGGCTGATTCCGACTGTTCCGCCAGTTTACGGACTTCCTCGGCCACCACGGCGAAGCCACGTCCCTGCTCGCCGGCCCGCGCCGCTTCGATCGCCACATTCAGCGCCAGCAGATTGGTCTGCCCGGCAATGCCGGAAATCACGTTGACGATTTCTCCAATTTGACGGGACGAATCCGCCAGTTTTTCCACAGCGTCATTGACCGCTTTGCTCCCTTCGCCGATATTCCCCATTTGCTGCACCGCGCGTTCAATGGCCGAACTGCCGTTGATGGTGGCGGCGGTCGATTTGTGACTGAGGCCTGTGATGGTTTCAGCTGTTGCCGCCACTTCTTCGGAGCTTGCAGAGACTTCTTCCACTACGGCTGAAGCGTCATTGACCGCTGACAGTTGCTTCGAAGTTCCTGCCGCCACTTCGGTGATCGCCTGCGCTACCTGATGGCTCACTTCCGACGATTGTTCGGCGCTGGCCGTCAGCTCTTCCGAGGAAGCCGCGAGCGTCTGCGACAGTTCATGGACTTGCCGCACCAGTTTTCGCAATTCAGCAACCATGGCATTGAAATGTTGAGACAACACACCCACTTCATCCTTCGTATCTACTTTCACTGCGCGGGTCAGGTCGCCGGCAGCGACGGCGCCGACCACGGTTCCCAGCTGGAGGAGCGGCTCCGTGATCCGCCTGGCCATAAACAAGGTGGCGACGAATGCCAGAATCAGCGCCACCAACGTGGCGACACCAACCGCCATACCCATCTTGTTGCGGGCGGCATGAGCATCGACAAGAGACTTTCCTGCAAACAGCACGCCGATGGCTTTGCCTGCCGGTCCGATGATCGGCTCATAGGAGGTCATATATGCCGTATTGAAAATCGTGGCCTCCCCGTCAAATTGTTTCCCCTGCTTCAGCACAATATCCGCAATTTTCGGATCCAGCTTGGTTCCGACCTGCCTTTTTCCATCCAACATGATTGTGGTGGACTCTCGCACATCCCCTAAAAACAGAGTGGTATCCACTTTAAATAATTTTTTTTGCGTAATCGACGGTTTCGTTTTTGCTTAACGTAACACCAGGAGTTATGACACCAATAATTTGCCCCTGGACATTGCGCACCGGCGCTCCGGCGCGCGCAGACAACTTGACTGCGGTTCCCGATTCAACCGCTGCCGTCACATTGCCTTTCAACGCTTCACGAACATTCATCTGATTGGTGACGCTGTCCCCTTTTTTGTTTGGTTCATGAAGCCGGGCAATGACTACACCGTTAGCGTCCGATATAGTTACCGAATCGATTGGGTTATCCTTTAAAATACGTCCCATGACTGCCAGAACCTGCGCCGTATCCCTGGCTTCGACAGCCCGGGCGACATCCGGGTTGGCAGCCAGCATGACCGCCTTGGCCTTCATATCGTTTTTGGACTCTTCCAGCAGGTTGTGCAGCCCCTCCACACCGGTTCGGGCCTGTTCTTTGCCGACAGAATCCGCATAATCCGTAAAAAAGTATAACACCGCACCAAAGGTTGCCCCTGCTACCGCCACCAGCAAAACGACAATAAATACCACCAGCTTGGATCGAATCGAATTAAACATGAATCTTGCCTCCTCCAACTTTTGCATACTTTCTCAAAATTGACGTTTCAATCCGCTCATTATTACAAGTTACGTTCGACTGCGCGGCGTTTTACTCGTCCCGCAATCGTTCCGTCACTTGATAAATTTCTTCGAAGTTCAATAGGGAGCCTCTCAACACTCCTTCTCAATCGCTACCCGCAGAAATAAGTCGACCAGTTCAGGATCGAACTGTATCCCGGCAAATCGCTGCAGTTCGGCAATCGCTTCGGTTCGCAACAGCACTATGTCCACACCAGGATTTCGATAGTAGCCCGACACTATTCGCTATCACAGGCGCTGACGATTTTTTCCGCCCATTCGACTGCCTCAAAATACAACTCTTGGATTGGTTCATCCGAGGTTGCCAAACTGCGCAGACATTCATCATGCTGTGTCCAGTCCGCCTGTTCATAAGAAATCACGGTATCCAATATGAAACTCAATACCCCCGGACTGTTCTGCAATGCCGCAGCCACCTCTTCCGCCACCGGCAGCTCGTCCAGAACCTGTTGCATGGGTCTGTCCAGCAGCGCATCCACCAATGAAAAAATCCCGACCAGAAAAGCTTCGCCTGACCGATCGACTCTGCCGATCTGCATCGCAAGCCCCTCGGCAAAACGACCGCGAATCAGAGAAGTGACGATCAATTCATCCGGTTTGTCGTTTCCCAGACGTTTCAGCAGAAGAATGGTGCTGAACTCACGAATTTTTTTCAGGCCCAGCAATGCAAGCGCATGTTTTAACGACTTCACTTTACTCCTGAATCCAAAAGCGGCGGAATTGATGAATTTGATGATGGCAAAAGACAAAAAAACATCTTTTTGAATGATATGTTCGAGACAATCCATGGTAGTCTTTTCATCCTGCACAGCTTTCAGCAGTTCAAAACAAACTTGTTTGTTACCGCGAATTTCGCCGATGTCGAAACGTTGCGGCCGACAAAAAAAGTATCCCTGAAACAGAGTATAACCCCAGTCGACTGCTTTTCGATATTGTTCATACGTTTCCACTTTCTCGGCCAGGAACACACGGTTGTTGTCTGAGAAAAGCAACGGTATCGTCGCACAAAGCTCTGCGGGAGTATTCAAAATATCCACCTTTACAATATCTGCCAGAGGAAGCAGCGGCATCGTTCGCTTATCAGGCAAGAAATCATCCAAAGCAATCTGATAGCCCTCGGTTTTCAACGATTTGCAAGTTGCCAGCACTTCTTCGTCCGGGTCAACATGTTCCAGTATTTCAATGGTGATCTTTCGTTTCGGCAACAAAGGCATCAGGCTGCTTTTCAACATACCTCCGGAAAAATTCACGAAGGCGCTCTTGCCATGAGTCAGTTTTTCCAGCCCAAAAGCAAACAGGCTGGCGTACAAAACGCTCGACGTTGCGCCGTCATGGTCAAACCTTCCCTTTTCATCCAGAGCTTCACCCCTGAACAGCAGCTCATACCCGTATACATTCAGACTCCTGTCCAAAATCGGTTGCCTCGCCATCGAATTGATCATCCTCATCTTCCTTCCGTGGAGCCGCTGTCGCCAAAACTCCAATCGTTGCCGCCATTTCGTTTTACGGCATACATGGCATCATCCGCTTTCTTCATCAGCGTCCGGGCATCTTCGCCGTCATCAGGGAACACACTGATCCCAATGCTGGCACCGATGATAAATTTATTATTTTCAATGACAAAAGGCTCCGACATGGCTGTCAGGATCCTTTCAGCGACATGACGGACATCCTGCTGTTCAGAAAAATTTTCCAACAAGACGGTGAATTCATCTCCGCCGATCCGATACGCCACATCCCTTTCACGGACGCAGGAAACCAACCGCCTTCCCACATCCTGCAAAACGAGATCCCCTACTGCATGACCGGCTTCATCATTGACCGACTTGAACAAATCCAGGTCAATCATCATCAACGCCACACCATGGTTCTGCAATTTCGCCTCCAAAATTGCCTGTGCGATCCGTTCCTGAAATTTCCCGCGGTTCTGCAATTCGGTCAACGGATCAAAAAACGCCCGATAATGCAGTTCCTTCTCATGATCTTGCATTATTTTATTGTATTCTTTGAGCAGCCTGTTCTGTCCGATCAACTCCTGTTCATTGGCTGCCAACTTTTCGTAGAGGGATTGCAGTTCTATTTTGCGCTGCTCACTTTCTTCCAGCTCCCAGATCAGGCGGTGATGAAAGGTTGATATGACGGATAACGTTATGATGGTGCAGAGCGGAATGATGATTCCGGGGAAAATCGTCATATCACGTTCAATCAAGACGGCTCCCGCAGTCAGCACACTTGCAAGCAGATTCATCACAACCGCCGTTGTAAAGCCGGCCTTCGGCGACCTCACGGTCATGTAGACAGACAGGATCACCTGCATCTGAGCAACGGTCCCGTTCCATTCCGTTGCCACACCCCTGGCCTGAATGATCAAAGCAAGCAGGAACAAACCCGCACAGATCAAAATGCGGATCAGTTCCTGCCTGGGTTCGACGCTATACAGCTTTTTCAATGCCTGTTTACACCGGTTCAGAAAAAGTTTCATTTGCTTTCGAAAGGTCCTCGTAATCTTTCGGATCTTCTCATCCGTTCTGTTGCAAAGCTGTGTTGAATTCAACCCAACCCTGCATTCTTATCGGCGCAGGACTACACCTGAAACTTCATGAGCGAACTTTGCAGATTCGTTGCCAACTGTGCCAAGACCTGGCTTGACGAGGCAATTTCTTCCATGGAGGCGGTCTGTTCTTCTGTAGCTGCGGACACGGTTTGTGATTCTGCCGCGCTGTCGCGGCTGATGCTTTCCACTTCCCGGATGGAACCGACGATTCGTTGGGTCCCTTCAGCAGCTTCATTGACCGCTTTGGCAATGAGGACGACCTGATCGGTCACCTGACGAACCTGTCCGTTGATAGCACCAAAATTATCACCCGCCACATTGACCAGCTCCACTCCCGCTGTAATATCCCGAATGGCGAAATCGATCGCGCCTACCACTTTTCCGATGCTTTCATGATTAGCGCCCACCAGCGTTTTGATCTGTCGGGCAGCCGCTTCGGACTGTTCGGCCAGTTTGCGTACTTCTTCGGCGACAACCGCAAAACCACGTCCCTGTTCCCCGGCCCGGGCGGCTTCAATCGCGGCGTTCAACGCCAGGAGGTTCGTTTGTCCGGCAATGGTCGAGATCAGGCCGACAATTTCGCCGATCTGCGCTGAACTTGCTTTCAATCCTTCTGCGGCATCCTGCGCCTGCTTGGCGCCCACACCGACTTGTCCCATTTGTTTGACCGCCTGTTCAATGGAGGTTTTCCCTTCTATTGCCGCAGCAGCCATCTGTTCGGACATGGTCGACATTTCCGCAGCAGTGGCGGAAAGTTCCTCCATGGTTGCGGAAATTTCCTGCACAACGGCAGAGGTCTCGTTCACGGCCGTCACCTGTCGATCTGCGCCATCGGCTACCGTGGCAATGGATGTTGCAATATTGGTTGACGCCTGCGCCGATTGACCGGCGCTTGCAGTCAATTCTTCAGAAGATGCGGCGACTTGCTCCGATACGGAAACCGCGTCTCTGATCAACTGGCGCAGACTGTCCTTCATGCGGTTGAATTCAAGCGTCAACTTGCCGATCTCATCCTTGCGGTTGAGAATCAGATCCTGAGTCGTCAAATTGCCGCCTGCAATCGCTTCCGATTCGCCGACGATTTTAGCCAGCGGCCGCGAAATCGAGTTTGAAATACTCTGTCCCAGGACCAAAGAGATCAGGATAGCGAATACACTGGAGCCGATCAACAGCCTTATTGTTTTTTTATAATCTGCCTGATTGTCTTTATATACTTCGGCAACTTCCGCTTCCTGGCCTTTTACCAGGTCTCGGATCTTGTCCGCCAAGGCTTCGATGAAGGGCTCAGCCTGATTGTAAACCAACAACGCTTCCGCAGTTTTGCCTGCCGCAGCCGCTTGCACGATGCTGCGGACACTGTCAATAACCTTTGCTTCATTTTTCTTTACATCTGACAATAACTGGGCTTCATCCCCCTTGAGTTCCATTTTCTCCAGTTTGTCTACCAGGGCAGCAACCGCCTGAATTCGCTGGTTTACTTTCTTTACGGCATTTTCCTGGCTGCTCTTGTCCGCCAGGATCAGTCGCAATATATCAGCCTGGCGCGCTCTATTTTGCTGCCGCATATCCTGTGTAATGCCCAGCATGACCATGTGATCGTCATTGACCTCCGTCAGGTGATCATTTCCCACTTTGACAAAGTAATAGCCGATGAAACCAACCACTCCGATCATCAGTGCCGACACGATCGTCAGTATCAGCAGTTTTTTGCCATTTTTACATCATTCAACCAATTCAATTTGATCATTCCCCTTTTTCGTGCATATACTATAATTTCATTTATATAAAAAGTGTGCAGTTTGTGTTTCTGCCCATCCGTTGAATTTCATTCCCCTATGCTTCCACCCATTGATCCGTCTGAAAGAATATCAGTTCTTCCTTATTCTGAAGTTGAATAAAAGTTTCCACCACATCTGGATCAAACTGCGATCCGGCGCATCGGCGCAATTCGGACACAATCTGGTCGGTCGTGGAGGCTCGGCGGTAGGGACGGTCTTCGGCCATGGCCGCCACAGTATCGGCCACACAGCAAATCCGTGCCAGCAAGGGAATTTGAGCGCCGGCCAGTTGACCGGGATAGCCGCTGCCGTCCCATTTTTCGTGATGACACAAAACAATGGCTCCTGCAGTCGTGAGGTACTCGTTATGCTTGACCAGATCATACCCGACACGCGGATGACGTTTGACGATCTCATACTCTTCCTGCGTCAGCGGGCCCGCTTTGAGCAACATGTGGTCGCTGATTCCCAGTTTGCCGATGTCATGGAGCAACGTCCCCCAATTCAGCTGCAGCAATTCCTGTTCCGGCAGATTCAGGGCTTGCCCGACTGCCATGGCGACCCGGTTTACAACGAAAGAATGCTGGGCCGTTTCGGTTCCTCTTGAATCCAGTGTTTTCAAGATGGTGATCAGGGACGAAATCTGATTGTTGTAAATGGTGGCTTTTTCGGCAAAATGGATCGCTTCCATCAACTCTTCAAAAGTTTTGTGATGAAAAGATAAATCCCCGAACGACACCATTTCTTTGCGATCAATATAGTAGGCGCCGTCGTGAAAGACGCATAATTGATTTCGTCCGGATTCTTTTGCCATATACATGGCCCTGTCCGCATAATTCACCAGTTCGGCTGCCGTCATTCGGGAATCAAGACCGGCAAGGCCGATACTGACTGTCAGTTTTTTACCTGGCAGAGTCTGCTCTCCTTCAAACAGCGTCTCCGCCATCATCAGACGCAGCCGCTCGGCGATGGTTTCCGCTTTTTCCAGTCCGGTGTTGGGAAAAATCAGCAAAAATTCTTCCCCGCCGAAACGACCCAGGACATCGGAAGATCGTATGCTTTTTCGTAAAACCCCGCAAACCTGAAGCAGAATCTTATCGCCGGCCACATGACCATGGCAGTCGTTAAATTTTTTGAAATGGTCGATATCCACCATTGCGACAAACAACGGTTCCTCCACCAACTGCGCCCTCACGATCATTTCCGCAAGCAGTTCCGACACATGCGTGGCATTATAGATCTGGGTTTTGCCGTCAATGATTGCCAGTTCCCTGAGTTGCTGCCGCGATTCCTGTAGTTCGCCCACCACTCTCAGTGCCAATTTTTCGGATTTTTTCACCATTTTGACCGGATAGTGGAAGATAACCGCTCCCAGGATAGTCCCGAGCATCACGAAAAAAATCAGGGCCAATCCTGCCATCATGAACAATTCGTAGGTGTCTTCCTCAATTTCCAGATATCCATACGTTCTGGCATTGAAGAGTATCGGCGAGCGCGACCGGTATGTCGACCCCCTGGCCGGGCGCAAAACCTTCTCAAACAGGATGTTCCGGTCGGTATCCAGAACACGCATGGATACTACCTGATCCTGATTTGGCAACCGATGGCCGACTTCAATGAAACGGGGAATGTCATAATGCCAGAATTCCTCATTATCACGAATTGCGTTGGAAATCGACTCCGCCATCAATTCACTGCGAACCCGGCTGTTTTGCTCCCGCTCGGCAGCGGTCAGAAAATAATACGGTATCGGCAGGGAAAGGCTGATGATGATCCCGACACATACAGCAAGGATAAGCATTTTTCTGGAAAATTGTCGTGAAAAGGCAATCGGAGAATCCATGAGCTACTCCTTTTTCGGTTCCGCACCGCCATTTTGACGAATTACGGCCAATCCTGCCGGCGAACGGACAAAATCAACGAACTCTCGGGACGCTTCGGAAAGGTCCCCTTTGTATACGAAATAAAGGTCCTTGACCCAGGGATATTTGCCATTTTTTATATTGTCCGCCGTCGGGGCTATCCCGTTAATGGAAAGGGCTTTGATTCCGCCGTTGATCACGATCTCGGTATTGTACTGGTAAAGAATATCCCAAAAGTTGTA
>CAZRLN010000072.1:0-12022 GCA_964601085.1 uncultured Veillonellaceae bacterium
ACGCTGTTTCACCGGGCGATCGCCGCCGGCAAGAAAGTCCGCACCGAAACGCAGATTGCCTTCAGCGCGGTGTCGGTCAGCTATGCGGCGGTCGAACTGGCGAAGAAGTTGCTGGGCGATCTTTCGCAGGCGACGGTAATGATTCTTGGCGCCGGCGAGATGAGCGAGCTGACGGCCCGGCACCTGGTCGAAAATGGCGTTCGGACCGTGTTCGTCTCCAACCGGAACCAGGCCCGGGCGGAAGACTTGGCCCAAAAATTCCATGGGCGGGCGGTTCCGTTCGAACAGTTCATGAAATGGGCGGTGGAGACCGACATCATCATCACTTCCACCGGCGCCCCCCACTACATCGTGCGATCCTGGGACGTTGCGCACATCATGCCGCAACGCTCCGGCCGGCCCCTGATCTTCATCGACATCGCCGTTCCCCGAGATGTCGAGCCGGAAGTGGCGGCCATCGCCGGCGTAAGCTTGTATAACATCGACCACCTCAACGCGGTCGTGGATTCCAACAAACGCGCCCGGCTGCGGGAAGCCCGCAAGGCGGAAAAAATCCTGGATGCGGAAGTCGGGGAACTCGTCGACCGGTTCCGTTACCTGTCGTATCAGCCGGTGCTCAGCCAGCTCAAGGACAAGGCGGAAGCCATCCGGCAGCGGGAACTGAAACGGGCGCTGGCGAAACTGCCGGATTGCAGCCCGGAGGAACGAAAGGTACTGGAAAACCTGTCCCGCATGCTGGTGCGCAAATTGCTGCGGGATCCGGTGATCTGCACGAACGAGGCGGCGGCGCGCGGCGAAGAGGACTTCTGCGTGGCGGCGCTGACCCGGCTGTTTAAATTGAATGAATTGGGAGCATCGACAAGCTGTGAAACAAAAAATCATCATCGGCACGCGCGGCAGTAAACTGGCCCTGTGGCAGGCCCGGCACATCGCCGCCCGGCTGGAGGAAATGAATCCCGGCATGGTCGTGGAGCTAAAGCATATCGTCACGACCGGCGATAAGATTCTCGACGTGCCGCTGGCGCAGATCGGCGGCAAGGGCCTATTTACTAAGGAATTGGAAACGGCGATGCTGGCCGGGGAAATCGACCTGGCCGTGCACAGCCTCAAAGACATGCCGACGGAATTGCCGGCGGGCTTGATCCTGGCGGCAACAACCACCCGCCTGGACCCGCACGACGCCTTTGTCAGCTGCCGTTACGGCAGTCTGGCGGAACTGCCGGCAGGGGCGACGGTGGGGACCTCCAGCCTGCGCCGGAAGGCTCAGCTGTTGCGGTTGCGGCCGGACCTGCGGATCGAGAATCTGCGGGGCAACCTGGACACGCGGCTGCGAAAACTCGACGAGGGGCAATACGACGCCATTGTACTGGCGGCGGCCGGACTGCGCCGGTTGGGCTGGCCCGACCGGATCACGGCGTTGCTGTCGCCGGCGGAGTGCCTGCCGGCGGTGGGACAGGGTGTGCTGGCCCTCGAAGCGCGGGCGGCGGACGCGGACGTACTGGCGGCGGTGGCCGGACTGGACGATGCCGGCTCCCGGGCCTGCGTCACGGCGGAGCGGACGTTTCTGGCCGTGGTCGAGGGCGGCTGTCAGGTTCCGGTCGGGGTGTATGGACGGATGAACGGCGAAAAACTGGCGCTGCAGGCGCGGATCCTGTCACTGGACGGAACGCGCTGCGTCGAGGGGGAAACGGCCGGCGACCCGTCGCAGGCGGCGATGCTGGGCGATAGTCTGGCGCGGCGGTTGCTGGCGGCCGGCGGTGCGGAAATATTGGCCGAGCTTGGCTAAGGGAGAGATGGTTTTGCAAAAGGGAACTGTTTGTCTGGCGGGCGCCGGCCCAGGCGATCCGGGACTGGCCAGCGGCCGGGTGCTGGAATGCCTGCGGCGGGCCGATGCCATCGTCTATGATCGCCTAGTGTCGCCACGCCTGATCGCGCTGGCGCGTCCGGACGCGGAATTGATCTACGTCGGCAAGGCTTCGAGCCAACACACGCTGCGGCAGGAAGAAATCAACCTGCTGTTGGTGAAGCTGGCCAAGGAAAACAAGGCGGTGCTGCGCCTCAAAGGCGGCGACCCGTTCGTATTCGGCCGGGGCGGCGAAGAGGCCATCACGTTGCGCGAACACGGCGTGCCGTTCGAGATCGTTCCCGGCATCACTTCGGCGGTCGCGGTGGCGGCCTACGCCGGAATTCCGGTGACGCACCGCGGCGTCGCGACTTCGTTCGCCGTGGTGACCGGGCACGAAGACCCCGACAAGACCGAGTCCGGGCTGAAATGGGACAAGCTGGCCACGGCGGTGGACACGTTGGTATTTTTGATGGGAGTGGAAAATCTCCCGTATATCACTTCGCAATTAATGGCGCATGGCCGGCCGGCGGATACGCCGGCGGCCGTGATTCGCTGGGGTACGACGCCGCAGCAGCGGACCCTGGTCACGACCGTCGGCCGGGCCGTGGCGGATGTGGCGGCGCAGCGATTGACGCCGCCGGCGATCTTCATCGTCGGCGAAGTGGTGAATCTGCGCGCCCAACTGCGCTGGTTCGATGACCGTCCGTTGTTTGGTCGCCGGATTTTGGTGACCCGGGCCCGGGAACAGGCCAGCCGCCTGACAGCCGGTCTGGAAGCAGCCGGCGCGCACTGCATCGAAGCCCCCGCCATCCGGATCGTCGAACCCGAGAGCTTTGCGCCGCTGGATCAGGCGATCGCCGCCTTGTCACAGTATACATGGATTGGCTTTACCAGCCCCAATGGGGTGGCGGCTTTTTTCAACCGCCTGAGAGCGGCCGGCAAGGATGCCCGGCAGCTGACCGGCGCCAAAGTCGCTGCGATCGGGCCGGAAACAGCTGCAGCGCTGGAACGTCAGGGCATTGTCGCGGATGTCGTGCCGACCGAGTTTCGGGCGGAAGCGGTAGTGGCGGCGCTGGCCGGCAAAGTGGGGGCGCAGGACCGGGTGCTGATTCCGCGGGCTGAACAGGCGCGGGAAGTATTGCCGGACGAGCTGGTCCGGATGGGAGCGACCGTCGATGTGGTCACGGCGTACCGGACCGTGGCGGGCGGCGCCGATGGCGAAGCCGTTGCCAAGATGCTGGCTGCCGGGGAAATCGATGTCGTGACTTTCACCAGTTCTTCTACGGTGACGAATCTACTGGCTCTTTTGGGCGAACAGGGTCGGGACTTGTTGTCGGGCGTGAAGATCGCCTGCATCGGTCCCATCACGGCTGATACCTGCCGCGAGTTGGGCTTGCGGCCGGACATCGTCGCCGAAAAGTATACCATCCAGGGCTTGAACGAAAGCATCATTCAGGAATTGGGGGGGGAGCCGCGATGAGTGAACTGATTTACCGGCCGCGCCGTCTGCGCGCGTCGGCGGGAATCCGCAACATGGTGCGGGAAACCCAGCTGTCGGTGCAGGATTTCGTGTACCCGATTTTTGTCGTGCCGGGGATCAACATCAGAAAAGAGATTCCTTCTCTGCCCGGCCAATACCACCTGTCGGCCGACCAGGCGGCGGAAGCCGCGAAAGAGGCCGCAGCGCTGGGCATTCCGGCCGTGTTGCTGTTTGGGTTGCCGGAATACAAGGACACCAAAGGCTCCAGCGCCTGGGACATGAAAAGTCCGGTGCAGCGGGCGATGGTTCTGATCAAGAAAGCGCTGCCCGACATGGTGGTGATCGGCGACGTCTGCCTGTGCGAATACACGGACCATGGACACTGCGGCCTGCTCAAGGGGCAGGAAGTGGACAATGATCCGACGCTGGACCTGCTGGCCCGGGTGGCGGTGAGCCAGGCCAAAGCCGGCGCCGACATGATCGCGCCGTCGGACATGATGGACGGGCGGGTGGCAGCCATCCGCGAAGCCTTGGATATTGAAGGGTTTACCAACCGGTCGATCATGGCCTACTCGGCCAAGTACGCTTCGGCGTTTTACGGTCCGTTCCGCGAGGCGGCCGATTCCGCGCCGAAATTTGGCGACCGCCGGGCGTATCAGATGGATCCGGCGAATGTCCGGGAAGCGTTGAAGGAAGTCGACCTCGACGTTTCGGAAGGTGCCGATATCGTCATGGTCAAACCGGCGCTGTCCTATCTGGATGTGATCAGCAAGGTCCGGGACAGTTTTGACCTGCCGGTGGCCGCCTACAATGTCAGCGGCGAATACGCCATGGTCAAGGCGGCTTCGGCCAACGGCTGGATCGAGGAGCAGCGGACGACGCTGGAGATTCTGACGAGCATCAAACGCGCCGGCGCGGATATCATCATCACCTATCACGCGCTGGACGCGGCGCGCTGGCTGTAGGAGGCGACAAAAATGGCGTTGGATTTGAGCCGGTCGGCGGCGGCATTCGCCGAAGCCAAACAATATATGCCCGGCGGGGTCAACAGTCCGGTCCGGTCCTTCCGGAGCGTCGGCGGCACGCCGCCGTTCATCGCCCGGGCGGCGGGCAGCCGGATCGTCGACATCGACGGCAATGAATACATTGATTATGTTTTGTCTTGGGGACCGATGATTCTCGGCCATGTCCATCCCAAAGTCACGGCGGCCCTGCAGGCGGCCCTTGCGGGCGGAACCAGCTACGGCGCGCCGACTCTTCTCGAGACCGAACTGGCGAAGCGGGTCCGGCAGGCCGTGCCGGCGATGGAAATCGTCCGGATGGTGAATTCGGGAACCGAGGCGACCATGAGCGCGCTGCGGCTGGCTCGGGCGTTCACGAAACGCGACCGGATCGTTAAGTTCGAGGGTTGCTACCATGGCCACCACGACAGTCTGCTGGTCAAGGCCGGCTCGGGAGCCGCGACCTTCGGCGTGCCGGACAGCCCCGGCGTACCGGCGGCGGTGGCGCATACGTCCCTGACCCTGCCCTACAACGATTTCGACGCGATGGAAAAGCTGTTCGAACAACAGGGGGAACTCATTGCCGCAGTCATCATCGAGCCGGTGCCGGGCAACATGGGCATGGTGCTGCCGCAGGCCAGCTATCTGCAAAAAGTGCGGGAACTGACGGCGCATTACGGTATCCTGCTGATTTTCGACGAAGTGATGTCCGGGTTCCGGGTAGCGCTCGGCGGGGCCCAGGCCCGGTTCGGCATCCAGCCGGATCTGGTCTGTCTCGGCAAGGTGATCGGCGGCGGGTTGCCGGTCGGCGCCTATGGCGGCCGACAGGAAATCATGGCCTGCATTTCGCCGGCCGGGCCGGTGTATCAGGCGGGAACCCTGTCGGGCAATCCACTGGCCATGACCGCCGGCATCGCCACCTTGACGGAGATCATGAACGCACCTGACTTTTATCCGCAACTCGAAGCCAAGACCACCGCATTATGCGAGGGGATCGGCGCGGCGGCGGCCGAAGCCGGCGTGGCTATCCAGTCGCATCATCTGGGCAGCATGTTCGGCATGTTCTTCAATGAACGGCCGGTGACGGATTACGCCAGCGCGGCCACGTCGGACCAGGCAGCCTTCAAAATCTGGTTCCACACGATGCTGGAGCAAGGGATCTATCTGGCCCCGTCCCAATTCGAGGCGGGGTTTATGTCCGCCGCCCACAGCGAAGCGGATATCGCGGCGACGATCGCGGCGGCCAAAGTGGCTTTCGCGGCGGTGGCGGCATCCCGGCGCTGACGCACTCCCTGATACGGAACATAAAAAGACCTCCGGGGATGGCATTTTTGCCAAACCGCGGAGGTCTTGCTTTTGTTTTATCGGCAGCTGCGGGCGAGTTCGGCGACAGCGGCGAGCGCCGCCCGAATATCGTCTTCGGTCGTGAACCGGCTGACACTGAACCGGACCGTGCCGCGACCAAAGGTGCCGATCGTTCGGTGCGCGGCGGGGGCGCAGTGGAGGCCGGTACGGGTCAGGATGCCGAAGTCGCGTTCGAGTCGGACGCCGACTTCCTCGCAGGGGAGGTCGCCAATATTGAGCGAAAGGACCCCGACCGCTTCCCGCGGGTTTGACGGTCCATAGACTTCCAAGTCGGGAATTTCGCGCAGACCGTCGCGAAACAAACCTATGAGCTTCTGCTCGTGAGCCAGCACATTCGCCACACCGAAATCCGTCAGAGCGGCGAGGGCGGCGCCCAGGCCGGCGATGCCGACCGCGTTCAAGGTGCCGCTTTCCAGTTTGTCCGGCAGGAAGTCCGGTTGGATTTCCGATTCGGAAGCACTGCCGGTTCCGCCAAAAATCAGCGGACGGAGGTTTATATCGACGCCGAGGGCAAGGCCGCCGGTTCCTTGTGGTCCGCCCAGGCTCTTATGTCCGGTGAAAGCCAAAAAATCGATGCCGAGCGCCTGCATGTCGATCGGGCAGACGCCGGCGGTTTGCGCGGCATCCACGGCGAAGCGCACGCCAGCTTCTCGTGCAATGGCCGCAACTTCGGCGATGGGCAGCAAAGCGCCGGTGACATTGGAAGCGTGCATGATCAGAATCAGACGCGTGTCCGGACAAATCGCCCGCTTCACCCAGTCGGGATCCAGCCGGCCGCAGGCATCGCAGGGAATGACGGACAGACGGACGCCCCGGGATTCGAGTTCCCGCAGCGGCCGCATCACGGCATTGTGCTCCATCGAACTGACGATGACGTGGTCGGCGGGGTTCAGGAAGCCAAACAAAAGCAGATTGATCGCTTCGGTGGCGTTTTTGGTAAAAACGACCCGATCCGGAGACGGGGCGTTGAACAACGTGGTCAGCGCATCGCGGGCCTCATAGGTCATTCTTGCGGAAGCCAGGGCTTTGCCATGCCCGGCTCGGCCGGGGTTGCCACCGCAATTTTCCAGATAATCCTGCATGGCTGTGATCACTCCCAGCGGCTTGGGCCAAGATGTGGCGGCATTGTCAAGGTAGACCGGCAAAAGGAACACCTCCTTGTCAGACGCATTATATCACAGGCCGGGCAGAAAAACCTGCTGCCATAGCCAGTCCACCACGGTGGGGATGAAGCGGTCGCCGACGCCGATAAAGCTATGGCCGTGATCCGGCAGCAACAAAATCCGCTTTGGCTCACCGGCGGCATCGAATAGCCGCCGGGCGTGTTCCTCCGGCACGGTGACATCGGCGGCACCATGGATGATCAGCACAGGGAGACCGGCGAGGCTGCGAATATCCGCTATCAGGTCATACCGGGAAAAGTCGTCGATAAAATCCGGCGTCAGGTGAACCGGGTTTCCTTCGTGAATGACAGTGACGGCTTCGCCGCGTTCCAGCCGCCCATAATCATTCCTCAGAATGCCGCGAAATGTCGAAGGCAGGTCGGCGGGACAGGCCATCAGGCAAAGTCCCGACAGATTTCGGTCCCGGGCGGCGGCGGCCAGCACTGCGGCGGCGCCCATGCTGCGTCCGGCCAGCACGATTTTTCGGGATACATTCCGGCGGCAATAATCAATGACCGCATTAATTTCCGCCACTTGCTGCGACAGGCAGCGGTGCGGGGTGAACCAGAAGCGGAGCAGCGCCATATCCTGCTGTTGCAGGGCAGAGGCCAGTTCCGTGCTGCTGCCGCCGTCGGCGGACCCGCAAAAGCCATGGCAAAGAACCATTACCGGCCGGCCCGCACCGCCTGGCGCCGGATGGAACTTGGCGTCGAGTTGTCGGATCCCGGCCGGGATCTGCAAAGTTTGCATCGGCATCACCTCCACGATAAAAAAACAGGCCGTCCCGATTGGGACGGCCTGTGCGTTCAGCGGATGGACTAACGGAGCCTGCGTCCGCGACGTGCCTCGCTGGTTAAGACTTATCGACCGAAGCCGCGAGTCTTCTGGAAGCAGTCCCGGCAATAAACCGGACGGTCGCTACGCGGGGCAAAAGGAACCTGGGTTTCACAGCCGCACTCGGCGCAAACTGCCGGGTACATCTGACGCTCGCCACCTTGGTTTCCGCCACCAAAGTTGCCGCGTTGTTTACGGGCCGAACGGCAAGCCGGGCAACGGCCTGGCTCGTTCTGGAACCCTTTTTCAGCGTAGAATTCCTGTTCACGAGCGGTGAATTCGAAATCGACGCCGCAATCTCTACATTTCAGGACTTTGTCTTCAAACATGGATTTTCCTCCTCTGTTTCCTGCTCAGCGGACTCGGGACAGCGTGGCTTTTCGACCTCTCCGGCAGGCATAACAAGAAGAGGAGAACGGGCACGGGTCGCGGGAACGGAAGTTGGGCAGGCGCGCATCAAAAATATAGTAATGCGCAAGTTTTACTATAACAGAATATCCGGCAAGCGTCAATTGGTTTTGCAAAAATAGGTGGTTAGCTCATGTAGAGGATCAAACCGACGATGGCGGCTAATGCGATCAATCCGAATACGATGTCTTCCGTTTTCATCTTCATGGATGCGGCGGGACCGGGGTGCGGCGCGTTGGCTTGTGCCATGATCATACCCTCCTTTTCAAAACGTAGAATAATTCTGAATTCAGAATACTACTTCGAAAAGGAGAAAGTAAGATTATGAAGATAGAAATAGTAATGAAACTAATATCGGCGGATCAGACGTGTTTATGGTAACGGAATACCGGCCGCCCCACGCCACCGTAGACGGCTTCTTTGTCCAGTTGGCCGATTTCACAGAAAAATTCAAGGTATTTACGGATACTGACCCGGGACAGGCCGACTTTTCGAGACAATTCCTCGGTTGTAAACGGTTCGGGAATTTCTTGCAGACATTGGGTGATTAAGGCCAGAGTGTAGCGGTCAAGTCCCTTGGGAAGAGCGTGACTTTCTTCTGGTTCGGCTGTTTCTTTCGGCAGGATGCCGACATCAAGATCTTTTTGCGTCAGATTTTCATGTTCCCGGATAAGGCGTGATCGATGGGAATAGGCCTGGAGCGCCTGACGAAGACGGTCAAAATCAAAGGGTTTGATCAGGTAGTCGACCGCGCCGGCCCGCAGGGCGGTCTGAATGCTGTGACTGTCCCGGGCCGCCGAGACGACCAGCACATCGATCGGGTATTGCAACTCCCGAATTCGGGAGAGAAGCTCCAGCCCATTCATACCGGGCAAGTAGATGTCCAGCAAAATCATATCGACGGGATTTTCCGCCAGATAAGCCAAAGCTTCCTTGGCGTCGCCAATGACGATCGGTTTGCTGAATCCATCCAGTGTCTGAATCAACCGACTATTGAGTTCCGCCACCATGGGGTCATCTTCGACAATTAAGATTCTTGTCATATTAACAATTCACCTCTTCGTATGGAATGGATATGCGAAAAGTGGTTCCCATCTGGAGGGAAGATTCAAACGTTAGGGAGCCTTGCCGACGCTCGAGGACTTTTTTGACCAGCGCCAGCCCAAAGCCTCGGTCAGGGCCTTTGGTGGAAAATCCTTTTTCAAAGATGGTTTGCGATAATTCCGGCGGAATGCCGGGACCGGTATCCTGAACCTCGATCTTGAGTAACCCGGCGTCGTATAGAATCAGGACCTCCACATAGCGGCGCGAATTTTCCAATAACGCCTCCATGGCATTGTCAACGAGGTTGCCGATCAGCGTCACTAGGTCGTTGGTAAAATCGATGTTGTCCAGATGCGGGACAAAGGAATCAGCGTTCAGGCCCAACTGGACGCCAAGTTCCCGGGCCCGGCTGAGTTTTCCCAGCCAAAATCCCGCTAATACGGGATCTTTGATGCGCTGGGTAACAAAGTCTGTCGCGGCGTCTTGTTCCGTGGAAATCCGGGTGACATAGGCGACTAATTCGTCCATGGCTTTGAGTCGGACCAAACCCAGGATGACATGCAGCTTGTTCATGAATTCGTGGGTTTGGGCGCGCAAGGCTTCGACATATGTCCGTACACCGGTGAGCTCTTCCGCCATTTGTTTGACTTCCGACCGATCACGGAAAGTGGCGATGGCGGCGACGGTGCGATCCTCCACGTTGACCGGAACCCGGTTCATTACCACCGCGACGCCGTTAAGCAGTTCTTCCTGATTATATTCGGCCTGTTTGGTCGACAGGATTTCCAACAGGCGGGTACGGGGTATCACGGATTCAATGGGCCGTTCCAGCAATTTGTCGCGTTTTCCTTCCATATCCAGCAAGCGCAAGGCTTCATCGTTGACCAAGGTGATTCTGCCAGTGGCATCAATGGCGACAATCCCTTCCCGTACCGACTGCAACATGGCGTTGCGCTCTTCCAGCAGACGCGCGATGGCGAAGGGCTCCAGGCCAAACAGGGTTTCCTTGATGTTGCGGGCCAGAAACAGGGCGCCGATCATTCCCAAGACGAGGCCGAAATAGTTTGAGAACACCATGATAAAGCGGCTGGCGCCCAGGGCTGACAAAGCGCTTTCCGCGGAGATACCCACGGCGACGGAGCCGATCTGGCGGGAATCAGCGGAATAGATGGGGCGGGTCGCGCGCAAAAAGTATCCCCGCGATACTTGCTGCAGATAAACGTAGTCCTGCGGCTCAACCTGCCGATCCTCATAAGGGTTGGCATCTTCCGGCGTCGCGGGAGGAGGAGAGGAACGATAGCGGACATTGTCTTGCACGTCATATACAATAAAATCGGCCTGGGTGACTTCCCCGAGCAACGCCGCCCAATTTTCGGTCGCGACGCTCTGTTGGGTTCCGGACAGGGAAGCGATGACAGCCGGAGATTTCGCCACGACATCGGCGATGCGGGCTGCGTTTTTCCCCATCAATTCTTCGACGATGTCATTGACTTTGCTGACGATCAGGAAGTAAGTGGTAAACAGCGAAATGGCAACAACAACCCAGACCAGCAAGATAATTTTTGTTTCCAGCGTGAGAAATTTTCTCACCGGGGAGGGAGCGTTGCTGCCGTGAAATGAAATATGAAGTTCCGACCGTGGCGGTTGTGGCAGACGGGAAGAAAAAAACCTCATATTGGTTGATGATTCGGTGCGCCGGGGGTGGAATCCTTCTAAAATCGATGAATCATTATTAGTTTGCGGAGGAAATCGGCTGAAACGCAGCGAAATAGTCTTAACCGAAAATAAACCCGAATGGGGAGGATAAAATCATGAATGACAAAGAAACACGGCTTCAAGCCAGCTATGACACTTTGCACGCCATGCCGGAAGTGGGATTCGCCGAACACCGCACCTCGGCCTGGCTGGCGGAACGAATCGGAGCGGCCGGCTTCGCCGTGACCACCGGCGTTGGCGGCACCGGCGTGACGGCGGTCCTCAACGGGATTGAGCCGGGGCCGACGGTAGCGCTACGGGCCGACATGGATGCGCTGGAACATGTTGTCAACGGCGAGACAGTTCGTGTTCATTCCTGCGGACATGATTCGCACTGCTCGATGGTGTTGACGGCGGCCGAAGAATTGGCGAAAAGCGGTATCCGGCGCGGCGCGCTGAAGATTCTGTTTCAGCCGGCCGAGGAAAAACTGACCGGCGCAACCCGGATGATCGAAGCCGGCGCGATCGACGACGTCGACATTCTCCTGGGCATCCATCTGCGGCCGATTCAGGAAGCAAAAACCGGTCAGGCCACGCCGGCCCTGTATCATGGGTCCAGCTATATCATGGAGGCGACCATTACCGGCCAGACGGCCCACGGCGCCAGACCGCATCTGGGCATCAACGCTATCGACGGCGCAGCCGCGGCGGTGCAGGCGGTAAATGCCATCCACCTCAACCCGGTGATTCCGTTTACCTGCAAGGTGACCAAACTCGCGGCCGGCGGCGCCACCCTGAACCAGATCCCGGACAAGGCTGTCATGGCTCTGGATCTGAGGGCGCAGCAAAACGACGCCATGAAACTCCTGCTGACGAAAGCGGAGAGCGCCATCAAGACCGGCGCCGCGACGGTTGGCGCCACCGCCGAGGTGAAAGTGACCGGCGGCGTACCGGGCGCGGAGTATCATCCGGAAATCATCGCGCTGGCGCGGGAAGCGATCCGGACAGTTTTGGGCGAAACCGGCCTGCTGGAGCCGGTCGTGACGCCGGGCGGCGAAGACTTCCACAACTTCGCGCAGGCCAAACCGTCGCTACGAGCCGGCTATATAGGCCTGGGTTGTGACCTGACACCCGGCCTGCATGATCCGGCGATGAAATTCGACCGTTCGGCGCTCATTCACGGCGT
>CAZRLN010000073.1:0-10850 GCA_964601085.1 uncultured Veillonellaceae bacterium
TCTTGCGTCATTTCCGGTTTATCGGCGTAGGCCCAGGACATGAAGAAAACGGGCGTAGCGTTATGTTGCCGCACCGTTGCGCTGTGCTTTTGAGCGTATTCGGTGAAGATGCTCTTTAATGTCGGATGGACCGGGCATTGGCTGCAATCCATCATGATCGCCACGTCAAAAATTTTCTGTTTGGGATCGTTGAACACGACCTTGTTTCCCGCCGCGAACGAATACGCCGCAATTCCTTTGGGACGGAAATAGGAGTTGACATCATGCCAGTCCCAGCCGGAACCGCTGATGGTCACCGAAGTGGCGCGAATTTTGTGCGTCGGCATTGCCGCCTTCACCAACTGGAGCACTTGGTTGTGCATGCTGTTGTTGTAATAGAAAAAACTGTTGCCGATAAAAATGATCGATGCCGGATCGGCCGTTCCCAATTCCCGGACCTTGGGCGCAGGACACTGGACAGGCGTCGTGGGTTCGGCGGCCTGCGCCGGAGCGACTCCCGCCAGCGCCAGGCTCACGACAAACACGGCCAACAGCAGGACCGCTTTGGAGCAGGGTGATTTCATTTCAAACTTTCTCATGGTTTCACTCTCCTGTAAAAAATCATCATCCCTATTTTACTACGCGAAATCCCTGCTCGCCAGCACCTTCAAGGCTTTTTTGCAAAAATTCAGGCAGGCTTGCGCATTAGAAAAGCTCTGCACTTTGACAGCGCAGAGCTTCTTGCATTTCATGCCAATTCCGTTATTCGCCGATATACTCGAAACGTTGCCGAACCTGCCCGTCCCGCTCCACCGTTTCCAAAAACATCGCGACTGGCCGGACCCAGAGGCCCCGTTCACCATAAAGCGCTCGGTACACGACGAGCTGTTCGCCAGTCTCGCTATGGGTAGCCGTTCCGCACACTTCGTATTCGCCACCCTTGAAATGACGATACCGGCCGATTTTTATTTCATTCACGCGCCGCACCCCTTTCGGTCGCCTGATTTGCCGAATCCTGTCGGCCGGGCGAATCCCAGCTCGGCATGATCCGGCCGCAGCAGCACTTCTGCCGCTGTACCGCAGGCGGACACCTGTCCGTCGAGCATCGCCACCACCAGGTCGGCCCATTCCATCACCCAGTCCATATCGTGCGTCGAAACTACCAGCGTCTTGCCGGCTTTGTGCAGCCGGTCCATGATCTCGCACAGATTCAGGCTGCCGGCGTAATCGAGTCCCGCGGTCGGTTCATCCATGACCAGCACGTCCGGTTCCATCGCCAGTACTCCGGCCAGCGCCACCCGCTTTTTCTGGCCCGGGCTGAGAAAATGCACCGGGTCCGCCAGATAATCGGTCATCTCCACCGTTTCCACCGCCGCCCGCGCCACCCGTTCGGCTTCGGCCAAGGTCAGGCCCATGTTCATCGGCCCGAACAGAACATCGTCCAGCACTGTCGGCGCGAACAGCTGCATATCCTGGTCCTGGAACACCAGGCCGATCTTCTGCCGCAGCCGGTTCACCGACTGGCGGGAATAGTCATACGGCGATCCCTGAAAATACAAAGCGCCTGACGTCGGTCGCAAGATCGCGTTAAAATGCAAAAACAGCGTCGATTTGCCGGCCCCGTTCGGGCCCACCAAGGCGACCCGGGTGCCGGCCGGAATGGCGATATTCAAATCCCGCAGTACTGGTTTGCCGGACTGATAGTTGAAACAGACATTTTTCGTTTCCAGAATGGGCACTGACGCCATGCGAGTTACGCCTCCGTTCAATGAAACAACCAGATCGAACCGCCGAAAACCACCGCAATCATCGCCAACCGCAGCGGCGCCACCCGTTGCGGCGGATAGCGAAACACCAAGCGCTCGGCGTAGTTGCGCGAGGACAGGCCGATGAACAAATCCCGCGCCGTGATGAACGACTTGCGGCCGAGGTTGGCGGCCAGAATGCCAATGCTATGAATCGACCGCGACAGGGTGGAATAGCCGAGGCGCGACTGCTGCGCCGTATAAATCTGGGCCGCCGTATGCAAAATCACAAAGATGAACCGGTACGCTAGCAGCGCCACTTCCAGCACCGGCCGCAGAAAAGCGGTTTGCGATCCCCAGGCCACCAGGTAGCTGACCGGCGTCGTCCCCGCCAGCAAGAGCAGACAAGCTGCCGCCGCCAATGCTCGCAACAGCGCCGCTTTCATCGCGGTCAGTCCCGCGGCGGTGATTCCGACGAACAACGGGCCGATTCGCCAACTCCACAGTGCCGGGAACGGCTCCAGCGAAAAGCTGAACAGGATGGTCGCGACGGCCGTCAACAAAAATGGCAGCAACGTTCCCCACAATCGCAGCCAATAGCCCAGCGGCATCCCCGCCCGCCATAGCAGCGCCGACATAAAAAGAAACACCGCCAGGTTCACCGCCGGATAGCCGGAACTGACGGCTAGCAAGATTCCCCCCAGCCCAAGGGCCAGTTTTTCGGGAATGCTGATGTGTGAAAATCGGTTATGATACGAAAGATAGTCCAGATACAGCATGGGTACTACGCGGCCCGGGTCGAGCGCCGTCCCCGCTGAAACCCGATCCAGTAACCGATCACGCCCGCTCCAAGAGCCGCCTGCACCGCGAACAGGAAGGATTCCACTTCCGCCGACGGCGGCGACCAGATGGCTTCGAACCACGGTTTGTAATCCGGATTGATCTCGGCGACGACATCCTTGACCTGGTCATCGGCGCCGCCAAATTCCGCGCCCGCTTTCCAGACCAGTGGAAACGCCGCGATGGCGACAACCAGCAAAATCAGAATCAGATTCTCATGCTTCTTCATGCCTTGTGCTCCCGCCCTTTCCACCAAAGATGAATCAAGCCCTGGTCATTGTAACGCAGCAGCGTATTATACACCACCACGCTGAGCAGTCCCTCGCTGATGGCTAGCGGGATCTGCGTCAACGCGAACACGCCGGCGAATTTCAAAAACGAAGCCGCCATGCCGCCGACCGGATCGGGAAACGCCACGCTGAGCTGCAGCGCCGTGACCATGTAGGTCGCCAGATCCCCCAGCGCCGCCGCGGCAAACACCGCCACTTTATCCGACAGACCCGCCGAACGAGCGCCGCAAAAAACCAGATACGCCGTCACACCGCCGGCAATCCCCATCGAGAAGGTGTTCGCCCCCCAGGTGGTCAGTCCGCCATGCGCCAACAGCAGCGCCTGAAACGCCAGGACGATCCCGGCGCAAATTCCGGCCACCCATGGCCCGAACAAAATCGCCGCCAAGCCGATTCCCGTGGCATGGGAGCTCGATCCCGTGACCGACGGCATCTTCAACGCCGACAGTACGAATACGAAGGCGGTCACCAAGCCCAGCAGCAATTTGCGTTCCGGGTGGTCCTGCAGCAGTCGGTTGATCTTGCGAATCCCCAGGAAGAGAAACGGCGCCACGGCGACAAACCAAACCAGCGCGTGCTGCGGCGGCAAGAACCCTTCCATGATATGCATGGCCTGCGCCAGATTGGGCAGCGACAAGGCGGCTACCGCAATCGCCAGGCAGGTAATTGTCTTCATGAGTCCTCCTAATAGGAACTATTATTATTAATTATCGTAGCAAAACCCATCTATTCTGTCAAATCACTCAATCGCAGCCGCAATAGTCGCCAGCTTCGGCGATATGTCGCAGATAGATCCGCCGGATCGCCGGATTCTCGCCCAACCCGCACAGGCAGGATTCCACCCGGTAACCGAGCGATTGCAGGCGGCGCTGCCAGGAATCTTCCTCGTCGCCCGCCATGTCGTTCAGGGCGTGATCGCCGGCCACTAGCATGAACGGCATCAGCACGGCCCGCTGCACCGGCTCGCTTTGCAGCCAGGCCAGGGCAGCCTCGAACGTGCGGCCGCCTTCGACGGTCGCCGTGAATACCGGCAGCCCTGCTGCATCCAGCCGCGATTGCAGCAAATCATAGCAATGGTCGGAGCGATGGCCCGTCCCGTGTCCCATCAGGATCACCCGGCAACCATCCCCGGCCGAAAAATCCGGCAGCTGCGATTTCAGTGCCTCGACGGCGATCCGGTAGTCATCCGGTTTTTCCGGTTCCGGCCCGGCGCAGCAAAGCAGCGGTCGCCCCAGCCGAAAGGAAGAAAAAGCGCCCGCAGCCCGGAACGGTTCCATCGCCGCCGTCAGGCGATCGTACTCGTCGCCCGGAATGATGTGCGTCGGCTGGACAATCACATCTCCGAACCCATCCCGGCGCAGATTTTCCAAGGCGGCGGCCGGCGGATCGATCCGCAGTCCTTCCTCTTCGTAGATCTTCGCCCGGACCATGCCGGATGTGAAGGCGCGACGGATTTCCCGGTCCGGATATGCCGCCTGAATTTCCTGTTCCAGAACATCAATGTTGGCCTGGCGGGTTTCCCGAATGGTGGTGCCAAAGCTGACCACCAGAATAGCTTTTTTCATGCGAAGAATCGTTCCTCCTGCCGGGAATCCGGTGCGTTTTATTTCTTCTTGCGAGTCAGGATCGTCGAGAGATAGGTGACTTCCTGCGACGGCACACTCATCAGGTCCTCGTGCACCTTCTCGTCGGCGTGGCCGCACTTCGCCACCATCAGCGCATTTTCGGCAAACCCGTGGCGCTGCAGACGCTCCCGCAGTTGATTGAAGTTGCGCGACACTTTCATGAGCACCAAGCGGTCGGAAACCGCCAGCACTTTTTCCAGCTTGTCCGGGTCGATCGTCGCCGGCACCACGCTGAGGACGTCATCGCCTTCGACGATGGGACGCCCATGGTGGCTGGCAATGGCGCAAAACGCCGTCACACCGGGAATGGTTTCGATCGGCAGGCCGCAGTCCGCCAACAATTCGAAGACATAGATGTACGTGCTGTAAAACATCGGATCGCCGAGCGTCAGGAATACGACGTTTTGCCCCGCTTCCAGGCGCTGTTGGATGATGGTGCGGTTTTCCCGCCAGGCTTCGTTCAAATCGCCGGCGTGATAGACCATGGGGAACACCAGTTCCAGCACTTCCACGTCGCTGCGCATGTGGGGCCGCGCGATCGAGAGGGCGATGCTGTCCTCCCGTTTTTCCGTGCGGGGCGCGATAACCACATCCGCCGCCGCCAGGGCCCGAACCGCCTTTAACGTCAATAATTCCGGGTCGCCGGGGCCGACGCCGATACCGGTGAATTTTCCAGATGCCATGCCGTATCCTCCTCTTTCGCCGCAAAAAAAGATCTCCGCCCCAAAGAGCTGAGATCCTATCTGAAATGCAACATTTCAAATCCCCTTCCCATCGCTCGTGGGTGCCAACGGTGATTGTCAAACAGGCAGTTCTTCTGGCTCAGAATCATCGCAAACCTGCGCCTTCCCAAAGCTCTCGGCTCCAGTGGCGTATCGCAGGCCGCTCTTCTTTACAGCGGCGGGACCGCGCCGGTTTTGCACCGGACTTCCCTATTAAGCCCTAACGGGCGCCTGTCTCTTTTGGAATTATTTAATTGCGAGTAGATTATACCCGAATCCGAAAAAAAACTCAAGGCGGGACAACCGGGGGGGAACCCGGCCATTCCGCCCTGAGGCTATTTTTCTGTTATACCTTGAATTTGCCGACGGCGTCCCGCAATTCCAGCGCCAGTTGCGCCAGGCTTTGGCTGGAGGAAGCGATTTCCTCCATGGAAGCGGACTGTTCCTCGGTGGCGGCGGAAACGGTCTGGGCCTGGCCGGCCGCCTCCTTGCTCAGCTGATCGATCCGGTTCACGGATTCGACGATCTGTTGGCTGCCGATCGCCATCTGTTCGATCGTGGCGGAAACTTCCCGAACCTGATCCGATACTTGTTCCACCAACGTCACTATTTCATGGAACGCCTGACCCGCCGAATTGACCACTTCCGCACCGACCTTCACTTCGCGGGTGCCATTGTCCATGGCTACCACGGCCTGTTCGGTATCGCCCTGGATGCCGCTGATCAATTCGGAGATTTGCTTGGTCGCTTCCTGCGACTGCTCCGCCAGTTTGCGGACTTCCTCGGTGACCACGGCGAAACCTCGTCCCTGTTCGCCGGCCCGGGCGGCTTCGATGGCCGCATTCAGCGCCAAGAGGTTGGTCTGGCCGGCGATGCCGGAAATCGTGGCGACGATCTGGCCGATGGCCTTGGACCGCTCGCCAAGTTCGGCCACTACCGCCGCCGATTTATTGACCGTCTGCTCGATCCGTCTCATCTGCTCGACGGCTTTGTTCACAGACTGGTTGCCGGCCTTCGCCTGAGTGGCGGCGCGGGCCGACTGGTTGGCCACTTCATTGGTCGTGGCCGATACCTCCTGAATGCTGGCCGACATCTGCTGGACCACTGCCGCCGTGGCGTTGGCGGCGTTCAGCTGCTCGGCTGCGCCGGTCGCGACTTCGGTGATGGCGCCGGCGACCTGGTTGGATGCCTGGGCCGATTGATCCGCGCTGGCTGTCAATTCTTCACTCGAAGCCGCCAGTTGTTCGGACTGCGCATGAACCTTGCCGACCAAATCCCGCAAACTCGTCCGCATCTCCCGGAAGCCTTTCGCCAACTGGCCGATCTCGTCTTCCGACGACACCCGGGCCTGACGTTCCCGCAAATCCCCCTGCGCCAACAGCAGGCACTCGTCCCGGATGATTCCGATCGGCGCCGCGAACTTCTTGGCGATGAACATGATCAACACGGCGACGACCAGCAGTGACAACAGAGCAATCCCCATCATCCACTTCGCCAGTGCATCGGTGTCGCGGGTCGCTTCGGCCACCGGCGCCGCCACGGACAGAATCCAGCGCTGTCCGCCGGGCAGTTCCAGCGGAGTGAACACCGCCATGCGGGTCACTTTATCCACGAAAGTGTAATTTCCCAAGGTCGGTTTCCCGGATTCCCCGGCCGCCTTGAACAGCTTCAGCAAACTGTCGTCCAGCTCCGCTTCCGCCAACTTCAGTTCGGAATTAATCTTTTTCTCTTTGAGGTTCAGCTTGCCCACCAGGTCGCCGCGATGCGGATGGGCGATGATCATGCCGGAATCGTCCGCCAGTTGGCCATAACCAGTTTCCAGAAACTTGAGCTCCTTGATCATAGCATTCAGGCGGTCCGTGGAGAAAGTGCCGACCAACACGCCGGTCAGATTCCCCTGGTTCGTGACCGGTACTGCCAGAACAACCGCCAGTTTGCCGGTCGCCCGGGAAACGAGCGGATCGGATACGACGGGCTTCTTGGTGGCCAACACTTTTTTGAAATAATCGCGGTCGGCATAGGACGCGCTTTTCCCTTCACTGTTCAGCCCGGCGCCATCCGGGGCGACAAACACCATCACGTCGAATTTTCCCAGACGTTGCTGCGTTTCCGCCAACGCCTGGACGATCTGGGCCTTGTCGACGCCGGCCCGGATCCGCTGGATACTGGCCAGATCCTCGAGTTGCGCGATCATCAGTTCCATGTCGCTCTTGATTCGCTCGGAATAGTCGACTCCGATCGCCGTAGCGGTCTGGTTGATGCTTTTTGTCAGCGCCTGTTTCGACAAATAGTAGCTGGCCCCCGACAGCAGGCTCAGCGCCAGGATCACCAGCGGCAGCAGCGCAAGCAGCAAACGGGTTTGGATATTTTTACACTTCATTCCACAAATCCCTCCATTTAATTCGCTGCTCTTTAGTCCGTGCTGGATGCGGCTCAGTTCCGGCGATGGGCAAAAAAAACGTCAGACTGCCCCTGCAAATCCGACGAAAAAACATTCGTAACCCGAACAGCAGCCTGGCAATCCTAGAAGCTTCTCCGTAGACCCATGGCTTTGCGTCCCTGCCTTTCGACAGGTTTGCCAATATGCGATTGGAAAACTACAGCGTTAATGCTCAATATGTTCCCATATCTCTCCGGGAACGTCAAGTCCTATTTCTTCCATCAAACAAAAGGATTTCTATGATTTCAGCTAATTGGCCCTTTGGTCCGGCGGGCGCGCCGGGCCGCCGAACGCCGTTTGTTCCGGCGAGAATCAAGCGCCAGAGCAGTGGCAACTGTCAGGGCAAAAAAGCCGATCATCTTGACGGGGAAATAATCCCGCTCGATACTTGCGGTGGCGATTAGATCCACCCTTCCCATTTCGGCCCCTTGATACAAAATCCGCGCCGCGCCCAATTTCTGTCCGGTGGTGACGGGCGCCTCGATCCGGTCGGGAACCTCGGCGACGACCTGAAATTTCGCCAGATCGCCGTCAGAAACCGGGACAAGCATGTTGGAAGCAGCGGCCAGTTTTACACTGTCGCTTTTTCCATCGGCAACGAGCGATGTTTTCAGTATGGCGCCCTGTTTGAACAATTCCACCGGCTGAAGTTTGCCAAAAGCAAAATTCAACAATGCCTGCGATTCATCCCACATTTGGTCGGAATCCAGCACCACCGCGATCAGGCGGATGTTATTCCGTACCGCGCTGGAAACCAGGCACTGCCCCGCGGCATCCGTGTAGCCCGTCTTGACGCCGTCGGCGCCTTCGTATCGCCAAAGCAGTTTATTTTCGTTATAAAGGTCCCGGTCGTAGCCTTTGTTGTTCCAGGGAATGGTTTTGTGCCGAGTACCGACAATTTCGCGAAACAAGGGGTTTTTGTAACCGTAGGCGGTAATCCGCGCCAAATCGTGGGCCGTGGAATAATGCTTCGGATCCGGCAACCCGCTGGGATTGGTGAAGTTGGTTCGGACGGCGCCGATGGCCTTCGCTTTGTCGGTCATGAGACGGGCAAACTTTTCCACGGAGCCGGAAATATGTTCGGCGACGGCCACTGTAGCATCGTTGCCGGAATGCAGCATGACGCCGAAAAGGATGTCCGACAGTTTCAGCCGTTCTCCCGCCTCCAGATAAATCGAGGAGCCTTCCGTATTGGCGGCGTTGGCGCTGACTGACAGCACATCCTCCATATTGCCCTGTTCCAGGGCGGTGATCAGAGTCATGATCTTGGTGGTACTGGCCGGGTACATGGCTTGCGACGCTTTTTTTTCATACAGAATCTTGCCGGTGGACGCTTCGATCACGATCGCCGACTTCGCCGTGATATTTGGCGGAGCCGGTGCAGCCGCCACCAGACGCGGCAGGGAACTCAAGAAAACTACACCAATCAAAAATAATCGCTTTATCAACAAGGTTCTTCCCTTCACTTCATCGTTGGGCATTTCGCCATTGTTAGTATAGCGAATCCGGATTGGCGAGTAAAGTCCTCAACCCTTTCGGCGCTTACGACAAAACCGGGACTGCTTCTGACGAAACAGTCCCGGTTCTCCAGTCACTTGTTGGCCTAATTATTTCTTCGCGGAAGCTTTTTTCACTTCGCCGACGATCGCGTCGACAATTTCCTTGCCGATCTTGTCGGTGTATTCAGCGTAGACGGACTTGACAGCATCCTGGAACGCCTTCTGTTGTTCCGGAGTCAGCGTGGTCACGGTCATGCCGGCTTCCTTCAGCTTGGCGGTCTGGGAATCGTTCATTTCCTTGCTGATCTTGCGGACATAGTCGCGGGCCACATAAGCGGCTTCCTGGAATACCTTCTGGTCATCCTTCGGCATTCCGTCCCAAACCTTCTTGCTGATGATCAGGATGTGCGGGGTATAGACATGGCCGGTGAGGGTGACAAACTTCTGGACTTCATTATACTTGGACAGATAGATGGTCGGAATCGGGTTTTCCTGGCCGTCCACCGTCTTTTGCTGCATGGCGGTGAACAGTTCGCTGAACGGCATCGGGGTCGGGTTGGCGCCGAGCGCTTTCCAGGTCGCCAGATGGATCGGGTTCTGCATGACGCGGATCTTCAGACCCTTGACATCTTCCGGGGTTTTTACTTCATGGGCGCTGTTGGTCAGGTGACGGAAGCCGTTTTCCCAATACGCCAGGCCTTTGAGGCCTTTGGCTTCCATCATGTCGAGCAGTTTCTGGCCGGCCGGGCCGTCCATGACGGTGTAGGCGACGGTCGTGTTCGGGAACAGGAACGGCAGGTCAAATACGCCGAGTTCTTTCACGATGCCGGTCAACGGCGAGGACGACGGGCCCGTCATCTCGAGATTGCCCATCCGGGCCGCTTCGGTCGTTTTCACGTCGTCGCCGAGCTGGGCGTTGGCATACAGCTGGATATCATACTTGCCGGGCAGTTTCTTGTCGACTTCTTCTTTGAATTTTTTCAGACCGAGGAATTCCGGGTGAACTTCATTCAGACCGATACTGATGCGGATGACTTTCTTGCCGGTAGTTGCCGTTTTTGCGGCGTCGGGTTTTGCCGCCGGTTTCTTGTCCGACGACAAGCAACCTGTCAGCAGCGTGGTGGCCATCACCATGACCATTGCCAGAACGAACCATTTTTTACTCACTCTGTTTCCCCCTCTTTTCTTGTGTTGGTCTATCATAGCGGCATTTTGCCGCCACAACCCGGATGAAAAACAGCACTCAAAGTATGGTTACTTGTTCACCATGTTCGGGATAAAAGTCACCAGTCCCGGCACATAGGTAATCAGCAAGAGCACCACGATCATGACGCCGATGAACGGCAACAAGGGTTTGACCACTTCGCCCATCGAGATCTTCGACAGGCCGCAGCCGACGAACAGCACGTTGCCGACCGGCGGGGTAATCAGGCCGATACACAGGTTGACGACCATGACGACGCCGAAGTATACGGGATCGAGGCCATAGCCTTCAGCCACCGGCAGCAGCATCGGGCCCAGGATCAGCAGGGCCGGGGTCAGGTCCATGACGCAGCCGACGATCAGGAGCAGGATATTGATCCAGAACATAGCCAAGATCACATTGCCGCCGGCAAGTTTGTCGAGGGTCTTCAGCAGCAACTCCGGCACCTGGGCCGTCGTGATCATGTAGCCGGCCGCCGTCGCCGCCCCGCACACCAGCAGGACGAC
>CAZRLN010000074.1:0-10794 GCA_964601085.1 uncultured Veillonellaceae bacterium
CCCTTGCCATCCACTTTCAACGCCTGCAGGATTTCCATGACGGACGCGGTCAGCGGCAGCGGCACGCCAACGTCGTGGCCGGTTTCGATCGCATTGGCCAAATCCTTGATGTGCAGATCGATCTTGAAGCCGGGCTTGAAGTTGCCGGCCAGGATCATCGGCGCTTTCGCTTCCATGACGGTGCTGCCGGCCAGACCGCCGCGAATGGCGTTGAACACCAGCTCGGGATCGACGCCGGCTTTAGTGGCCAAAACAAAGGCTTCGGACACGGCGGCGATGTTCAGGGCGACGATGATCTGGTTCGCCAGTTTGGTCGTGTTGCCGGCGCCGACGTCACCGCACAGCACCACCGATTTCCCCATCTTCGACAACAGTTCCGTGGAACGGTCGAACAGTTCTTTTTTGCCGCCGACCATGATCGACAAGCTGCCGTCGATCGCCTTGGGCTCGCCGCCGCTGACCGGCGCATCGAGCATCTCGACCCCTTTCTTCGCCACCGCCGCAGCAATTTCCTGCGAGGCCAGCGGGGCGATCGAGCTCATGTCGATCAGAACCAGACCCGGTTTGGCGCCTTCGAGAACTCCGTTCGCGCCAAGGACCGCCGCCTTCACATGCGGCGAGTTCGGCAGCATGGTGATGACGACTTCGGACTGCGCGGCCACGTCTTTGGAAGTCGGCGCCGATTTGGCCCCGGCCGCCACCACTTCGTTCACCGCATCCTGGTTGATGTCGAATACGACCAGTTCATACCCTGCCTTGAGCAGATTCTTGGCCATGGGTTTCCCCATGATTCCCAAGCCGATAAAACCAATTTTTTTCATTTGAATCCCCCTCCAACACAATTGATCAACGATGGTTTATTTTGATTTCAGAAGCTCGCGGACTTTCGCCGCGACAGCCTGCGCTGTCAGCCCGTAATGAACCAGCAGCTCTTCGTAGTTGTACGCCGATGTGCCGAAGACATCCTCCACGCCGACGAAATCAAGCGGCGCATGGGTTTCGCGCCGGAGCGCCTCGGCGATGGCGCTGCCCAAGCCGCCGATCACGCTGTGTTCTTCGGCGGTCACCACCGCCTTCATCCCTTTGGCGGCGTCGATAACGGCCTGCCGGTCGAGCGGTTTGATCGTGCTGACATTGACAACTTTCACCGAGATTCCTTCCGCCGCCAGTTCTTCCGCAGCCGTCAGCGCCCGCGACACCATGACGCCATTGGCGAATATGACGACATCGCCGCCTTCTTTCATGGTGTAAAGCTTGCCGATTTCAAACGGTGTGTCGGCCGAAGTCAGGATCGGCAGGTCATTGCGATTGATCCGGATGTACATGGGGCCGGGATGGTCGACCATCGCCGCCACCATCTTCGTCGTTTCCACCGCATCGACCGGTACGAGCACGGTCATGCCGGGAATTCCCCGCATCAGTCCCATATCTTCGATGGACTGGTGGGTCGAGCCGTCGCCGTAGTCGGAGAGACCGGCGCTGGAACCGCAGATTTTGACGTTGAGGCCGGCGATGGAAATCGTCTGCCGCAGCTGATCGTAGCAACGTCCGGTGGAAAACACCGCGAACGAGTTGATGAAGGGAATCTTGCCCGTCAACGCCAGACCGGCGGCAGTCGACGCCATGTTCGCCTCGGCGATGCTCATTTCAAAGTAGCGCTCGGGATATGCCGCCTGAAACAAAGAGGACATGGTGGATTTCCCAAGATCCGCTTCCAGCACCACAATATTTTTGTTTTCCCGCCCCAGCGCCACCAATGCTTCGCCGTACGCGGTCCGCAAGCTGTTCGTAGCCATGTTACGCCCTCCCCTTCCGGATGTTTTCCAGATCACACAGGGCGGTTTTGCATTGTTCCGCCGTCATCATTGCGTTATGGAAGGCCGGATTGTTTTCCGCGAACGAGATGCATTTCCCCTTTACGGTTTGCGCCAGGATCACGGTGGGCTGGCCCTTCTTCTCTTCCGCCGCCGCGAAGGCCCCGAGCAGGGCGCTCACGTCATGGCCGTCGACTTCGATGGCGTTCCAGCCAAAGGCTTCCCATTTTTCACGGATCGGGTTCAGATTGAACCGGTCGACGATGGCGCCGGTGGCCTGCAGTCGGTTGCAGTCGACGATGGCTGTGAGGTTGTCGATTTTGAAGTTCGCCGCCGCCATGGCTGCCTCCCAGGTCTGTCCTTCCGCCTGCTCGCCGTCGCCGACGATCACGTAAACGCGGCGGGGACTGCCGTCGAGACGCAGCCCGAGCGCCATGCCGTTGGCCACGGACAGCCCCTGGCCGAGCGAACCGGTATTGGCCTCAATCCCCGGAGTTTTGGTCATATCCGGATGGCCCTGAAGCATCGCGCCCAGCGATTTCACCTTCTTCAGCTCACTCACCGGAAAATAGCCGGCCAGAGCCAGCGCCGCATATTGCACAAGAGCGGCATGGCCCTTGCTGAGTAAAAAACGGTCCCGGTCCGGGTTCTTCGGATTGGCCGGATCATGTTTCATCTTGTGGAAATACAGAGTCGCCACGATCTCCGCCAAGGAACAAGATCCGCCAAGGTGGCCGACCTTCCCTTCGCCGATGAGATCGCGCACGATCAGTTCGCGCAAGGCCAACGCCTTGTCCTCGATCGCCCGGATAGTTTCTGCTGCTATCATTGGAACCTCCCCTTCATTCCTGTCTCGCGCGATCACTCGACCGGCGTCAGAACAATTTTTAGGCCTTCCTTCGTTTCCATCAGGTCAAACCCTTTTTGCCACTGATCGAGCGGCAATTCGTGAGTGATGACCTCGCCGAGATCGACAGTCCGCTCACCCATCAGCACCAGGCATTTCTCCCAGACATCCCAGGTGTGGCTGAAAGTTCCTTGCAACGCCACCGCTTTGGAAATGAGCTGGTCCAGAGAGAATCCCACCGGACCGGGGCCCCAGCCAATCTTGTTGATCTGGCCGCAGGGCCGGACCACGTCGAGCGACAGTTTCAATGTAGGCGAGAAACCGGCCGCATCCACCACCAGGTTCGCGCCATAGCCGTCGCGCAGGCCCATGATGATCGGCACGGGATCCTGCTGCGAACTGTTGATGGTCATCGTCGCGCCCATTTTCTTGGCGATTTCCATGCGGGCGTCGTCGCCGTCGGTTCCCACCACGACGATGTCCGATGCGCCGAGAATCGAGGCGATTTTGGTGCAAAGCAGACCGATCGGACCGGGGCCGATGATGACTACCAGGTCGCCTGGTTTGAGCGGCGAATGTTTGACCAGGGAGCTATACGCCACGCACAATGGCTCGGTCAGCGCCGCTTCCTTCAGGCTGACATTTTCGGGAACTTTGTGCAGAATGCGGCTCGGCACCCGGACATACTTCGCGAATGCGCCGTCAATCTGGAAGCCGTAACCCTTGCGCTCCCGGCAAACGTGATAATTGTTGGTCCGGCACAGGACGCACTTGCCGCAATAATCGGCGTGGGTTTCGGAAGTGACTCGGTCGCCAACCTTCCAGCCAGTCACGTTGGCGCCGACTTCGGCGATGACGCCGGCGAATTCATGGCCCAAAATCAACGGCACATTGACCTTGTAGGACACCTTGTTGTGGTGCATATGGGGATCGCTGCCGCAGATGCCGATATACGCGGTTTCTACCAACACATCATCCGGGCCGATCGACGGGACCGGCACTTCGCGAACTTCGGTCGCCCCCGCCACATTGTCATACTTTACGACTGCCTTCATCGTTTTCATGTTCTCATTCCTTTCAATTTTTTATCGATTGCCGCTGGGAGGGAATCCTCCGGAAACTTGATGGACACATCGTCGATCGTGGTCAGGATGTGTTCTTGCATCCAATGCCGGGCCCGGTCCGGGTCCCGGTCGCGGATCGCCTCGAAAATCAGGCGGTGATAGCGGATCGCCCGGTCGGTGCCCATCAGTTCATTGATCTTCCGGTAGTAACTGACCAGCACATCGCGAATGACATTCGAAACGTTAAATAATAAGGAGTTCTTCGTCGCCCGGGCGATGTCGAGATGGAACTTCATGTCGGCGATTGCGAATTCCAGGACCGGAGCGTCGATTCGCTCAATGTCCCGGATCGTTGCCAGAATGCAGGCCAAATCGTCCGCATCCGCGTTGGCCGCCGCCAGCGCCGCATTTTCCGGTTCGACGATGCGCCGGTATTCGAGGATATCCATCATGCTTTTGCGATTCCACACCAGCATCGGCAGCAACGAATTCATGAACATTCCCGGCGTCATCATCTGGACAAAACTGCCTTCACCCTGCCGGGTCTGCGTGATGCCCATGGCGCTCAATTTTTTCAGCGCTTCCCGGATCGGCACCCGGCTGACGCCAAACATCTGGGTCAATTCGTTTTCCGAGGGCAGTTTGGTTCCCGGCGGCCAAACCCCGTTCAAAATATTGTCGAGCATTTGGTCATAGACCTGCCGGCTGATGTTCCGCCGGTCGATTGGAACGATTTCCATCCATTTTCTCCTTGCAGTGAGCGATCAGCGATCGATTTGATGTCGGCGCCGCATGGCAAACACGCGGCTCGCACTTGTAATACATGTTACAGGTTGTAATTTTCTGTATTCATAACAAAATTCCTGCCGGTTCTAAAAATTTTCATAAATATTTTTTTCAACCAGCCTGCGCCAATGGCTCAATTTATTTGCATTTTTTTGAAGCCGCGCGCTCAAAACCAGGATTAGCCGAAAAAAAAGGATGGAACAGATCGGACCATGTCGTCCTACCATTCCATCCGCGCATTCACTGGATGATCGGATAATTTCGCGCCTCTTCGGCTTACAAGAAGAGTACGAACAACGTGATGATATGGGTAATCAACCCCAGTATCACCGGAATCGCCACCCGTTTGGCGACCTGGAACGGCGATACATCGGCGATGCCGGCCATCGCAACAATCGCCGCGGTGATGGGTGACAGACACCGGCCAAAGCCGGAAGTCAACTCCATCGGCAACAGGATCAGAACCGGTTCGACCTTCAGATTGGCGGCGATCTTCGGCGCCAGGCTGGCAAAGGCGAAGAACGAGGCATTGCCAGATCCCATCAGGAAGGAACAACCTACCATGATGGCGCTGATCACCAGTACTGTCGACCGCAGGCCGAAGCCCGCCGATTGCGCCAACTGGATCAGTTTGTCGACGGCGCCGATTTTCACGAGGCCCATGCCAAACGTTTCGGCGCAGATGATGAGCGACACCACGATCATGAATTGTTTGCCCATGCCGTCGAAAAATGTAACGACATTATCCAGCACCGGCCGGATCTTGCGGAAGCGGATGAGTTCAAAGACCATCGCGACCACCGTGGAAATCAGCATCGCGGAGATGACATTCATCTTGATGGACTTGATGAAGAAGGGACAGAATACAATAACCAAAATCAGCGGTTTGTTGGCAGAATCGCGTAAATTCGGGGCGGAATTTCTTCGTCGGCTTTCTTTTCCGCCACTTTCACCACTTCCGCCGGCGCAGTCAACGCCTCTTTCCGGTCCCACCAAGGCTGGACGAAATAGTGGGCGATACCGACCACGATGATGGCTGGAATGACTACCGGCAATTGCCAAGAAACGAAGTATTCAACAGGATCCAGGCCCGCGGTATGAGCGGCCAGAATCGCATTCGACGAGAGCGGCCCGATATCGGTAAATTTCGCAGTCACGATGATCGCGACTGCCGTCAGCTTGCTGATCCCCGCCTTGATCAGAATGGGATACAGTGTCAGCATGAGCAGCAAACCCAAGCCCGCATGACTGGGAATGAACAGATCCACAACATGACCGACAACGTAGCCACCCATCATGACCAACATTGGCGAATGAATCAACTTCAACGGATAGGTCGATAAATCGGCCATCGCCCGGTTGGCGCCGCACTGTTCCATATAGCGGACGAAGCCGCCGATCGACATGATGGTCAATCCCAATCCGGCCAGTCGATCGCTCATCAATCGCCGGATTGCATCAAAAATATCGAACCAGATGAATCCGGTCGTCTGTTTGGCCGGCAGAATGGGGCCAATGCCAAAGGCAACGGTGCTAAACATCAGGATAAGGCCTGCCGTAAGCAGTACTCCCTGCGGCTTATATTTTTTGGACAACATATACGCCACCCACGCAATAACGATGGTGGCGATGAACAAGCCAAGCATCGACAATCCTCCTTGCACCGATTGTATTTACTCAGATTAGAATGTCTGCATGATTTTCAGCGCTTCATCCTTGATATCCTGATACACGCTCCGGCCGTGCGAATCCATCGTTACCGCGAACGGCCCGAACTTTTCCACGTTCAGGATCCAGAGAGCTTCCGGCATTCCTTTTTCCAGCCAATAGCCGCCGTCCACGGACTTGACGGCCGACGCCAGTTTCACGGCGCATCCCGGCGCCGCCTGCAAGTAGACCTGTTTGTATTTTTGATAGGCTTGTACGCTGCCTTCCCGCATGCCGCCTTTGCCGATGATGGCTTTGACGCCCAGCTGCCCCACCATTTCGGCATAGGGTTCCATTCGGAAACTGGTCGTCGGTCCGACGACCACCATGTCCCAGCCTTCGCCATTTTTCCGCAACACCGGCCCGGCATGGAATACCACGCTGCCGGCAAAGTCGACCGGCAATCGTCCGCCGGCCTGCAGTACCTTCTTCACTTCCAGATGCCCCATGTCGCGGGATGTGAACACCGCGCCGGTAAGATAGACGGTATCGCCAACCTGCAACTGCTCGACATCTTGGTCCCTCAACGGAACAGTTAGTTCATAGTTTGCCATTTCTACCGCTCCTTTGCAAACAAAAATTCACGCCGTCCGTCCGGATAAAGCCGGATGCCAATCCTTCTCGCCACCCAACAGTGGAAGTTGATCGCCACTGGGCAGATCGCCGTATGAGTCGCCGCCATGCCGATTTTCACCGCCAGGCAGGTGGTCGCGCCACCGATGCCGGCCGGCCCGATCCCGAGCCGATTGATATTGGCCAGCAGCTCTTCTTCCAACTGGTTTAGCTGGGGGTCCGGATTCTTGTCCCGCCAGTCGCGGGTACTGATCGCTTCCCGGCTCAATTTGGCGGCGACGTCCATTTGTCCGCCGATGCCAATGCCAATAGCCGACGGCGGGCAAGGCATGCCGACGGCATTGATCACGGTTTCATAAACGAGGTCTTTCAGCCCCTTCAGGTTGTCGCCAAGCTGAGCGGTCGTCATGGTTTTATAGATATTGCCCAATTCGGCGCCGCAGCCCTTGAAGCTGAGAATCATTTCAATGAACTTCTGGCCCGGCTTGTATTTGTATTCGAAATTGGGTACGCCGTCGCCGGCATTGTTTCCCGGATTGTGGCGCGTAAGCGAATGCACGATGCTGGGGCGGGCATAGCCTTTGCCGGTCGCCTCCACCAAGGCTTTTGGAATGTATTCGGTCAGCTGGTCCACGCCTTCCTCGCTGCCGAAACTGATGTATACGGTAGGGAAGCCGGGCGACTGACAGACTGGCTTGTCCTGCTGATCGGCCAACCCGACGTTTTCCAGCATGGAGGACAACATGGCCACGGCGCCGGGATTGGTTTCGGCATCCCGCGCCTTGGTCAACAACTCCAGGCTGTCGGCGGAAACATGGGTGCAGCTTTGCCGAATCCACCCCAAAACTTCTTCATAAGTAATTTGATAATTCGCCAAAATAATTCAGCTCCTTACTTTACCGTTTCCACAATGGACGCCTTGATGCATTCTTCGGTCAGTTCCTGGCCAATGCCGGGGAGGTTCGGGATTTCATACATGCCGTTCTTCGGCAGGTAATCATATTTGCAGGTCGAAGTGTTCGCTTCCAGCAGTGCGTAGCGGTGCAGCTCATGAATCGCGAAATTGGGGATCGCCGCTTCGAGGTGCAGGGAAGCCGCCGTCATGATCGGGCCGCCGCACACATGTACCTGGCAGGTCATGTCGTAGACATGGGCCATATCGCAAATTTTCTTGCACTCCGTGATTCCGCCGCAAGTACCCAAATCCGGCTGAATGACCGACAGGGAGCCATCTTCGAAGAACGGGCGGAAGCCCCAGCGGGTATAAACGCGTTCGCCGGCGGCGATCGGAATGTTCACATTGTCAGCGACTTTTTTCATCTGTTTCGGGTTCAGCGGCATGACCGGCTCTTCATAGAAGAACACGCCCAGTTCTTCGATCATTTGGCCGAACTGGATCGCCGAGGTCGTATCGGTGAGAGCATGGGCTTCGACGATGATGTCCACATCCGGACCGACGGCTTCCCGCATGGCTTTCAGGCGATCATAACCGACCCGCAGAACTTTCTGGGTCTGAGGCCCGCACAGATTGCGTTTTTTCACATTGCCGAACTCATCCATTTCGTTGACATCGACCTTGATGGAATCATACCCGTCGGCGAGCGCCTGCAACGCCGCATCGGCGTATTGTTTCGGCTCGACCAGGATCGATTTGGCTTTGGCTTTGCCCCAGCCAAACTGCAGCTGGCTGGCATACGTCCGCACCGAATCCCGGCATTTTCCGCCGAGCAACTGATAGACCGGAACATTCAGCGCTTTGCCCTTGATATCCCACAGGGCGATATCGATGGCGCTCATGCCGGCGGAAACGACGGTGCCGCCGCCTTGGCCCCAGAATGTTTTCTTCTGCATTTTGTCTCAGATCGCTTCGTTTTGCATCGGGTCCATGCCGATCGTGAGCTTCGCCAAGTCCTTCGCCATCCCATAGCCGGCGGAAGCGCCGACGCCATAGGCCATGCCGACTTCGCCGTAGCCGCAGATTCCTTCGTCCGTGTTGATTTTCACCACCACCGGACGCCATTTGCTGGTCGACGACTGGAGATCATTGGCCACATCGATAATGTCTACGCTGGTAATTTTCATTTGTTTTTCCTCCCCTGTTTTTTTATTTGGTGGCGTTGATTTACGCCAATTCCTGCATCAGTGACGCAATATCAGTCATTCGTTCCAGATTCAGAACCATTTCCTGAATCCGCAGCGCGGTCGCCGCATCCACAGCCGGTACGGCCAAAGAAACGAACTTGTTTTTGAGGCTCTCGTACTGCGGCGCGTCATTGGCTCCTGCCACCTTCTTTTCCAATACCCGGCCATCGGTGAATTCGATCCGGACATTGGCGTGTCGCGCCGGGAAAGCCCTGGTCGCCGCCTCATCCTCGACGATGTGGATTTTGCGGGCCAACTCCAGCAATTCCGGGTCCTGCAACCGGGCCGGAGTAAACTCCTCGAGCGTGACGCTCTTGTAAAGCAAGGCGCAGGCAATGCAATACGGCAGAGAAAATTTAGCTTCGTCTTCGGTTTGATTTTTCAGCTGCCCGGTCAAGTCTACGGATGTTTTATAGGTGTCAATCCGGATATTGCGGATGTCCGGCGCAGAAATCTCGTTCGCCTGGATCAGGCTGAATGTCGCATCCAGCGGCGAATGCGTATGGCCGCAGGAAGAATACATTTTATAGAATGCCGTGTGGGAAAGGAATTCTTTATTGTTGATCTGTTCCAAAAGCGTCAGCTCGCGATCGGTCGAAGTCGCGGCCACGAATCCTTTTTTGCCCATGATAATGGTATGGGACCCGGTGAATCCGGCCTTCGCCAATAACGCGGCCTGAATGCCGCTCTGACAGGCATGGCCGATATTGAGCGGTTTGGCATGCGTGCCGAAAGTTTCCTGCAATCCCGACGCCAAGGTCCCGGCGATACCGAGCGCCATCCGCGCCGTCGGCAGGTCCAGCTGCAACAGGGATGTCGCAACTCCATCCGCCGCAAATGCGCCGCAGGTCGAGGTCGTGTGCCAGTATTTATAATGCGATGGGCTGACGGCAATACCCAGGCGAATGAGAATCTCATATCCCGCGACCACCGCCGTGATGATTTCCTTGCCGCTCCGGCCCAGATGTTCCCCCAGAGCAAGCGCCACCGGAACGGTGACCGCGCCGGGATGGGCGACAGCCAAACGGTGTCCGTCGTCGAATTCCACCACATGCCCCGCCACTCCGTTGACCCAGGCCGCTTGCGACATCGGCAGTTTCATTCCCTGCCGGATCACCGTCGCTTGCGGCGCACCGCTCATTTCCCGGGCAATAGTCGCGGCGACGCGGGCCGGTTCGGTCCGTGTCCCGGCCAGAGCGCAGCCGATCCAGTCCAAGACCCGAAACTTCGCATCGAACACGACATCCGCCGGCAAATCATCATACCGAAGCTGGGCGGCAAACGTTGCCATGGCGGTTTCTATTCCTCGATCCGGTTCCCCCATAAGTTTCCCTCTCTTTCTTTCAACAATTGTCAAAATACTCAGGACACTGTTGATTATATATTATATATAATATATAATCAACAGTGTCCTGAGATTTATTTTTGCAGAAGGGAGTCTATGTCTCGTAAGAAAACCCCCGTTGACATTGCATCCGGCATGTTATATATCTTATAATTAGCATGGCATTGGCGGCTCCCCATCTTGGCGTACCATGCCGACAGAAGGTCTCGAGGTGTATATTATGTCGATTTCTCCCCTAACCAAATCCGCCTCTGTCTATCAGGAATTGAAACGTAAAATCCTGGACGGTGAATTTGAACCCGGCACCCACCTGATCATCAAACAGATTGCCTCCGAATACGGCATCAGCGATATTCCGGTACGCGAGGCGCTGAAAGAGCTGAGTGTGGAGGGGCTGGTCGAAACCATCCCGCATGTCGGTTCCCGGGTCGCCAGTTTCTCCCAGAAGAACATCAAGGATATGCTGGAAATGCGGGAATGCCTCGAACCGTTCGCGGCGGAACTGGCTGTGGAAAA
>CAZRLN010000075.1:0-10771 GCA_964601085.1 uncultured Veillonellaceae bacterium
AAAATGAAACCGTTGTTGGGGATTACGATGGGGGACGCTACGGGGTGCGGTCCCGAAATCATTGTGAAATCTTTGGGTGAAGCCTCTTTTTATGATCTAAGCCGGCCGGTAGTCATCGGTGATGCCAAAATCATGGAACGGGCCGTAAGAATTGTCGGCGGTGCGGCAAAAGTCCGTAAAGTTGCGACGATCGGCGAAGCGGGGAACACTTTTGGCGTGATTGACGTGTTGGATATGGACAATTTGCCGGCGGATCTGCCGTTTGCCACGATTGACGCCCGGGCGGGCAAGGCCGCCTACGAATACGTGGCGCAGGGAGTATCTCTGGCCATGAAGAATGAAATCGACGCGATCGTCACCGCTCCGCTGAACAAGGAAGCCTTGAATCTCGGCGGCTATCATTACGCCGGCCATACGGAGATCCTCGGCGCGCTGTCCGGGACGAAAGACTATGCGATGATGCTGGTCGGCGGGCCGCTTCGGGTTATCCATGTCAGTACGCACGTGTCGCTGCGGGAAGCCTGCAACCGGACAAAAAAGGCGCGGGTATTAAAAGTGATCGAGCTGGCCGACGAATCCTGCAAACTGTTGGGCCTGGCCGAACCCCGGGTGGCGGTGGCGGGCCTGAACCCGCACGCCGGGGAAGGCGGGCTTTTCGGCACGGAGGAGATCGAAGAGATCATGCCGGCCATTACCGAGGCCAAGGCGAAGGGCATCAACGTATCCGGGCCCATCGCACCGGATACGGTTTTCTATCGGGCCGCGCTGAAGGGCCATTTCGACATTGTGGTCTGCATGTACCATGATCAGGGGCATATCCCGATGAAAGTACTCAGTTTCGAAACCGGCGTCAACGTGACTGTCGGGCTGCCGTTTATCCGGACATCGGTCGATCATGGAACCGCTTTTGGCAAGGCCGGGAAAGGTACTGCCGACCACCGCAGCCTGAACGAGTCGATTATATTGGGAGCCAAAATGGCGGAAACCCGCCGCAAAAAAATGCTGCAACAAGGGGTGTGAACCATGTCCTGTCGAAAAATATCCCTGCCTTACGGCAAAGAAACCGTTGAAGTTTCCGTGCCGGAGAATCAGTTGATCGGCGTGTATTCCCCCAAAGACATCCCGCCGGTCGCCGACATCCGGGCGGAAGTCCGCCGGGCGCTGGCCAATCCGATCGCGTCGCCGTCCTTGCGGGAGATGGTGCGGGGGAAAAAGAACGTGGTGTTCGTCGCCGATGACAACACGCGGCTGACCCCCACCGACCAACTTATCCCCATCTTGCTGGATGAATGCAACGCCGCTGGAGTGGCCGATGATCAGATCACCGTGATCATCGCTTTGGGAACGCACCGATTTATGACCGAGGAAGAGATCCTCGCCAAATTCGGCGAAGAAACCGTGCGGCGGGTTCGGATCAAAAACCACCCTTACAAGGAGTTGGCGGCGTTGGTGGATCTCGGCGTCACGGACAATGGCGGACGAATTCTCATCAACAAAGACGTTGTGGAAGCCGACTTCAAAATCGGGATCGGCAGCATCGTACCGCACCATATTCCCGGCTACGCCGGCGGGGCCAAGATCGTTCAGCCCGGTGTTTCCGGCGAAGAAACCACTGCCTACACCCATCTGTTGTCGGTACGGGCGCCGCGTTCCTACCTCGGTGTGCTGGAAAACCCGGTCCGGGCCGACTTGGACATCATGGCCCGCAAAGTCGGTCTGAATACCATTTTGAATACGGTACTCAACCGCCACGGGCAAGTGGTGGAGGCTTTCTTCGGCGATGTGGAGCAGGCCTTTCGGGTTGGCGTGAAACGAGCCGCCCAGGTTTATGAGGTCGCGATTCCCGAAGAAGCGGACATTGTCTTGTCCAGTTCGCATCCGTGCGACATCGAATTCTGGCAGGCGCACAAGACCTTGTATCCATCGGATCTGGCCGTCAAGGCCGGAGGCATTGTCATCATTGTGACCCCCTGCTATGAAGGCGTGGCCAAAACCCATTGCGACATTCTGGATGTGACATCGCATTCCTCGGAGCACATCCGTAACATGGTGTCGGCCAAGCAACTTCATGATGAGGTGGCCGCCGCTCTGGCGATCGCCTGGGCCCAAGTGAAGGAACGGGAAAGCGTTTTCATCGTATCGGATGGAATTTGCGCTGAGGAGGCCGCCAAGCTGGGCTTCCGGCATTTCGCATCGGCCCAGGCGGCGCTCGAGGCTGCCGTAGCCGAAAAAGGGCTGCAGGCCAGGATTACGGTTCTCACCCACGCGCCGGATATGTTGCCGGTAATTCGGAAATAGGAAGGAGGAGGAAAGACAGAGACAAATCAATGATTTGAATTCCGAGGGAAACAACGACACAAGAGTGAGGAGGGTATTTTGAGGATGAAAAAATGGTTGGTAGTGGCTTTGTGTGTGGCGCTGGTTGCTGCACTGGCCGGCTGTGGCGGCGACAAAAAAGCGGCGGCTCCGAAAACGGACGCGCCCAAGGCGAAAGTGTTGCGCGTTGGCCATACTCTCACCGATGACTCCCATTACGGCGTGGGTCTGAAAAAGTTCGCCGAACTGGTGAAGGCGAAATCCAAAGGATCGCTTGACGTTCAAGTGTTTGGCAATTCCAAACTGGGAAATGAACGGGATCTAATCGAAGGAGTTTCGTTGGGTACTGTCGAAATGGCGTTGTCCTCGACCGGACCGTTGCCCAGTTTTTCGAAAAAATTCATGGTGTTCGATCTGCCGTTCATCGTGCAGGACCGAGCCAAATTCTACCCGATCCTGGACGGAAAAGTCGGGCAGGATATGCTGGACTCTTTGGGTTCCAAGGGGATCAAAGGACTGGTTTTCTTTGAAAACGGCTTCCGGCACATGACAAATTCCAAACGCCCCATCAACAAACCGGAAGACATGGCCGGCCTGAAGATGCGCCTGATGGAAAATCCGGTTCATATGGAAACCTTCAAGGTGTTGGGCGCCAACCCGTCGCCGATGCCGTTTGGCGAACTGTTCACCGCCATGCAACAGAAAACGATGGATGGGCAGGAAAACCCGCTATTAATCATCAAAACCAGCAAATTCTATGAAGTGCAGAAGTATTTGGCGCTGACCGGCCATTTCTACTCGCCAGCCGTTCTGATGATCAGCGACAAGCTGTTCAAGACGCTGTCGCCGGAACAACAAACGGCATTGCTGGATGCAGCCAAGGAAGCCCGGACCTTCGAACGTAACTTCATTATCGAAAGCGAAAAGAAACTGGTTGACGAGCTGAAGGCGGCCAAGATGGAAGTGACGACGCCGGACAAAGCGTTGTTCCAGAAAGCCACCGAATCCGTATATAAGAAATTCGAGGCGGAAATTGGCAAAGACCTGATCGACCAGGTTCGTGGAGTCAAGTAAGCAGGGTATAGGTTAATTATCAAAGAGGGACAAGCGCCAACATGTTGGCGCTTGTCCCCAGCACCCTGTATTTTGGGAGGGATGAACTTTGCCGCGTTGGCTTGACCATATTGAGGAATACATATTACTGATTCTGTTCCCGTTGATGGTCCTGGTTGTATTTGTGGCGACTTGCGTTCGCTATTTGACGGTCATGTCGCTGCCCTGGGCGGAAGAAGTGGCCCGCTACTCGATGGTTTGGATCGCTTATGTGGGCGCTAGCCTGGGAATCAAACGCAATGCTCATTTGGGAGTAGAGGCCTTATTGTTGCTTTTGCCCCAGGGCTTACGCAAGTATTTTGACGTCCTTCGCTATCTTATTATTATTTTATTCAACATTCTGATCGCCTACTACACATTTCAGATCATCCAGTCGCAGATTTCCACCGAACAGGTCAGCCCTTCCCTGCGAATCCCCATGTGGTTCGCCTATGGCGCCATTCCGGTCGGTTCGGTGTTGATGGCCTGGCGTTGCTGCCAGATGATGGCGCGTGTCGGTCAACCGGCGTCCGGCGCAGTGAAGAAGGAGGGGTGAGGCAGTGGGGATGGAAGCCATATTGTTTGGGGTTTTCGTTATATTATTGCTGGTTAATGTGCCGATTGGCGTCGCCCTCGGTCTTTCAGGGATCGCCGCGCTACTGTTTGGTGATATGCCGACGCCGCCACTGGTCGTGGCCCAACGGATGTTTACTGCTGTTGACTCGTTCCCGTTCATGGCCATTCCCTTCTTTATGATTGCCGGCGGCTTTATGGAAACCGGCGGGATGTCCCGGCGACTCGTCGAATTCGCCAAATCTTTGGTGGGAACGATTCCCGGCGGATTGGGAATTATTACTGTGATTGCCTCGGCGTTTTTCGCCGCCCTGTCCGGGTCGAATCCGGCGACGGTGGCAGCGATCGGTTCGATCATGATTCCGGCGATGGTGAAAGCCGGCTATCCTTTGGATGTGGCGACCGCCATGGCGGCTGCGGCTGGGACGTTGGGCGTCATTATCCCCCCCAGCATTCCGATGGTTACGTATGGGGTGGTTACGAACACCTCGATTGGTGATTTGTTTGTGGCCGGCTTTGTGCCAGGTGTGCTGATTGCGACCGCTTTGATCGGCATTGTATTGTGGTTGGCCAGAAAATATAATCTGCGAGGCGGCGAACCGACTTCTCTGAAAAAAATCCTGACGACCGGAAAAGACGCCCTATTGGCTTTGTTTATGCCGATCATCATTCTTGGCGGCATTTATGGCGGCATTTTTACACCGACCGAAGCTGCCGCGGTAGCCACGGTATACGCGCTCATCGTGGGAATGTTTATTTTCCGTGAAATCAAAATGAGTGATTTGCGAGCTATCATTATGAAGGCGGCCGTCAGTTCGGCGGTAGTTATGTTTGTTATCGCGACTTCCTCTTCATTTTCGTGGTTGCTAACTTCCATGCAAATTCCAGAAAAAGTGGCCAGTGGCATGTTGGAAATCTCTCAAAACCCGACCGTTATTCTGTTGCTGTTAAATGTTATTCTGCTTTTTTTGGGCACTTTTTTGGAAACCCAGGCGATTATTTTGCTGGTAACGCCGATTATTTTTCCGTTGGCGATGAATCTCGGCGTGGATCCGTTGGTATTGGGCATCGTAATGGTCGTGAATACCTCGGTGGGGATGATTACGCCGCCAATGGCGGTCAACCTGTTTGTGGCTTGTACCTTGTCCGGTTTATCCATAGAAAAAATATCCAAGCGGATCCTGCCGTTCCTGTTTGCTGAAATTGCGATTCTACTGGTGATCACCAACATTCCTGTTGTGTCGCTTGCATTGGTGAAGCTTCTGAAATAGACTGTGCGAGGGGAAGCTGATGCGAAAATTTCTGCATTTTTGTCATGCAATGAGTTTCGCGATTCTCTGTGTCAGTGCTTTTCTATTGCATTTTTCCGCTTTGTGGGGAGCGTTGTCTGCCTATCGCCTGGCCTTGCGACAAGTTCACACCGTGACCGGAGAGCTGTTCGTCGTTTTGTCAGTGAGCTACGGCGCATTCTTGCTTCTCCGGCAGTCACGGGGATGGCCAAGAAAAAAATATCGCCGCTATGTTTGCACTGCTTTTGGCGCGATGACGGTTGAAGCGCTAAGCGGCTGGGTTCTCCTGCAAAAAGGAGTTTGGGGTCCGGTCGTGACAACCTGGGCATTTGAAATGCACCGCTGGATGGCTTATTTAGCCGTTCCGGCGGTGCTTTGGCATATCTGGGCGGTTTGGCCGGCCGCAGCGCCGAAAAGCGTTTCCCATACGCGGCGACGATTTTTTGCCTGGGCGGCCGCCGGGGTGTCGGGAATATGGACGACATTACTGTTAAGCCAGTTGATTTTCCGGAATCGGCCGCAAAATATCCGGGACAACAGCAACTGCGACATTTTCTTTCCGCCACCGGAACCGGCCCGGGAATCCTTGTTGCCAATCGGCGGCGGGATGAAAGGCAAGTTCGGTGAATACAGCGTGGTGAATTTTTTACCTTGTTTGCATCAGGATACCTGGCGCTTCACGATGGACGGCCTAGTTCAGCGGCCCGTGAGTTTCCGTTGGGAAGACTTCGTCCGGTTGCCGCGCAAGGTTCAGGTCAGTGATTTTCATTGTGTGGAGGGATGGTCCGTTTTCAATATCACCTATGAGGGGCTGAAGGTTTCGGATTTATTGGCAATCACCGGTGTGCGTCCGGAAGCGCGCTATGTGAAATTTTACTCGGCGGATGGGCAATATGCGGATGCCTTGACGCTGGAACAAGCAAACCTGCCGGATGTCATGATCGTCCTGTTGATGGACGGACGGCCGATTCCCCGGGTTCTGGGCGGACCGGCGCGATTGATCGTGCCGAAGATGTATGCGTATAAAGCCGTCAAGTGGGTGAACCGCATCGAACTCATCGACCAGCCCTATCTGGGTTATTGGGAATATCACGGATTTGAGACCGACGCCTGGGTTGGGATTTATTAAACGAAAAAGGAGAGGTGATTCCGCCATGACACGCGCCAAAGTGACCATTCCCTATCTATTCGAGAAAAAAGCCCAAAAAGAACCGATTACGATGCTGACCTGTTATGATTACCCGATGGCCTTGCTGGAGGAAAAAGCAGAGATTGACATCATACTCTGCGGCGATTCCCTGGGGATGACGGTATATGGGTACAATGGAACGCTACCGGTTACGATGGACATGATGATCGTTCACGCGGCCGCTGTGACCCGGGGGGCGCCGACAGCGTTTGTCATCGGCGACATGCCATTTCTGTCCTACCAGGTTTCCAGGGAAGAAGCGGTCAGAAATGCCGGACGGTTCATGCAGGAAGCCGGAACGGACGCCGTCAAGCTCGAAGGCGGCATCGTCATGGCTGATACGGTGCGCGCCATTGTCAACGCAGGGATTCCGGTAATGGGGCATATCGGCCTGACTCCCCAGTCCATTTCTTCTTTGGGCGGGTTCAAGGCCCAGGGAAGGAGCGCGGAGACGGCATTCCGCCTGATCGAGGATGCGGAAGCATTAGAAGCGGCCGGCGCTTTTTCAATTCTGCTGGAAGCGATTCCACCGGAGATTTCCCGCATCATCACGGAAAAAGCCAGAATTCCGATTATTTCCATCGGAGCCGGGCTTCCTTGCGATGGGCAGTTGTTGATTGTTCATGACATGCTGGGTTTCTTTGATCGTTTCACTCCCAAATTCGTCAAAAAATACGCCGATTTGAACGGGGCGATTTTTCAGGCCATGCAACAGTACAAGGAAGATGTGCGGCAACAAATGTTTCCGGCGAAAGAGCACACTTACGGGATGCCGGCCGAGGAAATGGAAAAATTGTTAAAAATGCTGAAGTAAGCGACAAAACCGCAGGAACCAAAAAAGAGCGGGGATTCGCCAATACGACGGATTTCCGCTCTTGCCTGTGAAAAAATAAAATTGCTTGGTTGGCGCCCGGTTATGGGCGGATTTCAAATACTTTTGTCAAACGCGTCAATTCAAATAAGTCCTTTACCAGGCCTTTCATGCCTTTGATAATCACGCTGCCGCCATTTTGAAGAGCCCGCTTTTGGATAGCCACCAAGGTTCCCAATCCGGAGCTGTCAATATAATCGACATTTCCCAAGTCGACGATGAATGTCTTGTGTCCGCTGTCAATATAGCCGATCAGGCTTTCCCTGATTTGAGCCGCTTCTTCCACGTAGATACTGCCGGCAAGGGTTACCAGAACATCTGTGTCCGTGACAGTGATCTCCTGAATCATGGAACAACCCCCTCTTCATCGTTACTATCGGCCAATCGGACGTATGATAGGGTTAATAGGTTACTATAGATTATTTCATTCATTCGCGATTGGTTTGGAATTTCCTGCTATCTGCCATAAAAAAATGAAAAAAATGAGTTAAACTAGTGATAAAGACCCCTCTTGGCGGCAGAGCATCTTTCTCCAATTTTATTTTTCGATCGAAGATGACGATAGTATAATATATGCATGAGCAAACTGGCTGGAATTTCATGAACGGAAGGTGTTCCATGCGGAAAGCAAAAAAAGAATCGTCGGTGCAAGCGTCGGAAATAATAAACTGCAATGCTTCTGAGATGGCGCTGGCGCTGGGCGTGGTGGCGGAAAAGGCGGCCGGGCCGATTTTCTCGCTTGACCGCCAGTACAGGTATACCGGCTATAATATAGCGCATGTCCGGATGATGAAGCAGTTGTATGACGCCGACATAGAACTCGGCCACAGCCTGAGTGAGTACATGCTTGTGCCGGCGGATTGGCAGACCGCTAAGAAAAATTTGGATCGGGCCTTGTTGGGAGAAGCTTTTCTGGAAACCGCCTATTCCGGCAGCGGCAATCGGCAACGCCGATATTTTGCGGTTGTCCATAATCCGATTCATGACAGAGCCGGCGAGGTCGTCGGAGTATCCTTGTTCGTGCAGGACATCACGGAACGCCAGCAGAACCAGGAAGAGCAGTTGCGCAAGAGCGAGCAACGGTTCCGCACGGTGGCGGATTTTACCTATGACTGGCAATATTGGTTGCTGCCCGATGGCAGTCTGGAATATGTGTCGCCATCCTGTGAGCAGATTTCCGGCTATGCCGCAGTGGAATTCCGGCAAGATCCGAACTTGCTGTTGTCGATTATCCATCCGGAAGATCGGGAGCTGCTGCGGCAGCGGTTTATTGCGTCGCAGCGGGAGCCGGCGGATCAGTGGGAGGAGCGGGATGTCCGGATCATCGCCCGGTCGGGGGAGGTTCGTTGGATCAGCCACGCCTGCCGTCCCGTCTATGATTCCACGGGGGAATATCTGGGTCGGCGGGCCAGCCTGCGCGACATCACCCACCGCAAGATGCGGGAACAGGAACTGCGCACCTTGCAACTGGCGGTGGAAAACGTTGCCGCATCCATTATCATCACCAATCGTGAGGGCAATATCGAATATGTGAACGCCAAATTCACGGAAATCACCGGCTATTCTTTTGAGGAGTGCGTGGGAAGGAATCCGCGGTTTCTCAAGGACCCGGACAAACCCTCCACGGCGTACCGGGAATTGTGGGATACGATTACAGCCGGGAAATCTTGGCGGGGAACCGTCAAGAACGTAAAGAAGGATGGGTCTTTCTATTGGGAATCGGCGATTATTTCACCGGTTCACGATGAAACAGGCGAGATCATCCGTTTTGTGGCCGTGAAAGAAGATATCACCGACCACCTGAAGGCGGAACAGGAGTTGCGGGAAAGGGAAGAGCGCTTCCGGCGTCTGGTGCAAAAGACACCGCTGGCCATGGCTCTGGTAAACCCGGCGGGAGATGTCGGTTATATCAATGAACGGTTTACGGATACCTTCGGTTACACGCGGGAAGACCTGCCGAATATCGAACATTGGTGGCGCAAAGCCTATCCCGATGAAAAATACCGGCAAATTGTGCGAACGAAATGGGAAGAAGTCGTCGCCCAATCGATGCAAGGCGGCAAGGATGTTGAAGCCGGTGAGTACAAGATTACCTGTAAAAGCGGCGAAGAACGGATTGTTGAGACCTCGGGAATCCCGATGGGAGAAAATATGCTGGTGGCATTCAACGATGTCACGGAACGACGCCGTCAGGAACGGTTGCTGCGCGCATCGTATGAACGGAAAAAGAAAAATGAGTTGCTGAATGAGTTGATTCTTGAAAAATTGCCTTCCCGGCAAACTTTGAAGGCTAGTGCCCGGATGTTGGGGATGCGGGTTATCGAGCCGTTTGTCTGTTATGTAGTCATGATTGACTCCTATCGGGGTACTCCCTGGAAAACATGGACCGATCGGCGCGACGAAGTGCAAACCCTGCTCGACAATCTCGTCGACGAACTTTCGGATGAATCCTGCGTCAGCTGGGAAAGTTCCGAAGGAATCGGGATCCTGCATTTCGACGAAATGGAATTGTTGACAGGAAAAGGCGCCCAATTGCAGCAAGCTGAGAAACTGCGGAATATAGTCGAACGTTTCTCGCCGGAACTTTCGGTTTCCATCGGTATCGCCGAGAGGGCGTCCACACTGACGGACATTGGCGGTCGTTACCGGCAGGCCGGCCTGGCCGCCACAACCGGCCGACGGATCTGGCCCGATGGCGGAAGTTACCATTATCTGGACATGGGAGTCTTTCAACTGCTTCCCTATCTGAAGAATCAGCAACAAGTGGACGCATATATTGAGCGAACCTTGGGCAAACTGTTGCATTATGACAAAAAGAAGCGGGAAGAGTACCTGGAAACCCTGGAATCGGTCATCGCCAGCAACAACCTGAAGGAAACCGCCGGTCAGCTGGCTGTACATTACAAGACCTTGATGTTCCGCAAGCAACGCTTGGAAGAGATTCTGGGTATTTCACTGGATGAGTTTTCTTCGCGAATGGCGGTTGCGACGGCAGTCCATCTGATGAAGCTTCGGGAAGAAAATAAGGACTGATCGCGCTCAATAACGAAAAGACTCTCTTTTTATCTCTGAGTGATAAAAAGAGAGTCTTTTTTTATGATTATTTTGGGAAACGTTTCGAATAGGCAGAGGCGGCAATGGCCGATAAAATATAACCATAAGGAAATATACATATTGGATGGGTGTCGGACAGCCACTATCCCTCAGGTCGTAAAATTACGGCAAGAGTTCCAACTTCGATTCATGAGGTGCGGTGCGGATGAAACGGGAGTCATATGAAATTTGGCGGCATGAAGAAAGTCAGACCTGGAAAGTATTTACGAATATAACGCAGGAGCTTCGCCAAACCTTGGCAAGTACTGGTTGGAATCCAGTGGTTCAGTATAAGGAGGATGATTACGACGGGGCAGGAATGTGCCCGGAAGAGCTCCTGCGGCGACT
>CAZRLN010000076.1:0-10118 GCA_964601085.1 uncultured Veillonellaceae bacterium
ATACGCCGCTGAAAAATGTTTCGGGCCGGCTGGATGGACAGATCGCCGTGACCGGCACCCTTGACAACCCGGCCATTCAACTGTTCGGAACCATGCATGCCGGCCGGATCAAGGACTATTCACTGGACAAAATCGATCTGAATGTAGCGCTGCGCAACAATATTGTCACCATTCAGGAATTCCAGGCCCGACAGGGAACGGGGCTGCTTATCGCCAAAGGCACGGCTGATCTGAAAGGCCCGCTGGCCCTGGAAATCGGCGGCCGTGATATCGATGCCGGACTTTTGGCGGCCTGGCTGGATACAAAAGCGGAAATCCAGGGGAAAATGGATTTCCTCGTCCAGTTGAGCGGCACCGCCTCATCGCCCCAAGCGGGTCTGTCCCTGGATATCCGGGACGGCGGCTTGACCAATGCGACGTTTGACGAACTGTACGGCTTGTTTGTGCTGAAAGACGAAATCGTTCAAGTAAACCAACTGTACATCACAAAAGGTGAACACCGGGCGAGCGCCTATGGGTCTTTACCGCTGAAAGCGATCAAGCGGCAATCCGGCCCCTCCGGCAAACCCGTCCCGGGAGCGGATACGATGGATCTGCGTTTGCGCCTGGATCACGCCAACCTGAGCATTTTGCCTTTGTTGTCGCCGGAAGTGCAGTGGGCGATTGGCGAGACGAAAGGTGAGGTGACGATCGGCGGCACCTGGGCGAAGCCGGTCTTCGGCGGTAATCTCGCCGTAACCGACGGGGCACTCAAATTGAAGTCGTTGGCCGACCCACTGGAGAAGTTGGGGATTGATATTCGGTTCGAAGATGATAAAATGTACGTGACCCGTTTTTCCGGCCACATGGGCGGCGGAAGTTTTCTGTTGACGGGCTCCGCAAAATTGAACGGCGAGGAAGGACTGGCCGGTTATGAGGCCAAACTGGTTCTGGACCGCCTCGGTATCCGGCATAAATATTTCAAGGGGCCGCTGAACGGCGAGATCACTCTCGCCCGGCAAAACGGCAAACCCCTCCTGGCCGGCCGCTTGGCGTTCGAAAACATGACCCTGAATGTGCCGGGCATTCCCGATGCGCCGCAAAGCGACCTCGACATTGCTCTGGCGGTGGACATCGTGGTCGGCAAAGGGGTGCGGGCCTACTCGCCATCCCTGTATGATATCTGGCTGGGAGGCGGGCTCCATTTCGGCGGTTCGCTGCATGAGCCGCGCATCACCGGCAAAATCGACCTGACCCGGGGCAGTGTGGATTACCTGGGCGCCCGGTTCCGGCTTTCGGAAGGCTTTATTGATTTTCCCCGCCGCCGCCGCATCGACCCGCAGATCCACCTGGAGGCGCAGGCCAGTCTGTCGCAGACCAAGGTAATGCTGAACATTGATGGGCCGGCCACCGAAATGAATTTAAAACTTTCCTCCATCCCGGCGTTGAGTCCGCAGGAAATCCGGACGGTACTGGCCCTGCGCCCGCGCAGCGGCGAGACGATTCTGCCCGGCGCCATGAGCCCGGATGCACTGGCCCGGGAAGAAATGCGCTCGTTGTTGACTACCGGCTTTCGAATGCAGGTGTTCGGCGAAGTGGAAAATACTTTCCGCGAAGCGTTGGGTCTGGATGATTTCCGACTGGTGTCCAGCACAAGGACTACTTCCCGCGAGCCGGTGACGTTCGGGCCGACGGTGGCGGCGGGAAATCCGGCTTCCTTGCATGAAGTATATAATCTGGAGTTCAGCAAATATATCGGCGATCGGGTGGAAGTTTCCTATTCCATGGGACTGAACCGCAGCGAATTTCTGGCGAGCATCCGTTACGATGTGACCCGGAAATTCAGCATTAACGCCTCGATCGATGAAAAAAACAGCCCCCGCTGGGGGATGGAGTATCGCATCCGGTTTTGATCCGCGACAGCGGGAAAGGAGGTGGCGTCGGTGCGGTTGCAGGATTATCTGGCCGAGATCACGAAAATTGTATTGCTGGAACCGGCGGAAGAACGTGCGCTTTGGCTTGGTTTCAAGCAGCAGGGTGACATGGAATGCCGGCGCCGTCTGATCGAACAATACCAACCGCTGGTGGTCAAAGCCCTTTCGCGCTGGCGGGCGAACGAGGCTTTGCTGATGGATCTGGTACAGGAGGGGACCGTCGGCCTGATTGAAGCGGTGGAGAATTTCGACCCGGATCGTGGCGTGGCCTTCAGCCTGTATTCCATCCACAGGATCCGCGGCCGCATGTTGAACTATTTGGCGAAGGAAAACAAAACCTGGCAATATTCCCTGGACACCCCCTGCGCCGACGCGGAGGGATTGATGGTGCTCGACACCCTGACTGACGGTTCCTTGCCGGTGGCGGAAATCGCCGAACGGAATTTTTTGCTGGCGCAGATTCACACCGCCATGGATCGTCTTCCTGCCAAGGAAAGACTGGCCCTGAACGGCGTACTGCTGGAGGAACGGGAACCCTGCCAGGTTGCGTCGGCCTTGCAGATTACGCCTTCCCATCTGTCCCGGCTGCAGCGCCAGGGGATCCGCCGGGTTCGGGGAATGTTGTCGCGCTTGATGGGAGAACTCAAGAAATATTGAGAAATTGGGCGTATTAACGACGAAATTGCGGGATAATTGGCTGAAAACCGCGTATTCTTGCCAAAATGCCCTAAAAAAGCGTCTGCGAATATTTCTTTCGCGAAATGGAGTATATACTAAAGTTTTTCTAACTGATCCCAGGAGGTGAAGAGAATGAGCGAGTCGGCACGAAAAGTGAAAGACCGGATTCAAGCCGCCAAACAGTGGCTGAATCAGGCGGAGGACCATTTCGGACGGAATGCGGCGGCCCGCGGCGAGATTGATTTACTGCTGGCCGAGGCGGAACTGCGGTCGACCCGGGAAACTCTCCGCACCAGCCATCGATGGCTAACCATGAACTGGGTTCATCAGGGGATCGCCTTTTCCATAGCGACCGTTCTTGCGGCGGCGGGAGTGGGCCTCACCTGGTGGTGGTGGGAGACGACGGCGCCGACGCTGCCGATCATGGCGGTTGTCGCCGAAGCGCCGGTTCCACCGGCCCCGGTTCAGAAGATAGCGGCGGTGCCAAACCAAAAGCCGGAACCTGCTCCGGCAGCGGCCGTTGAAACCACCCGTGCCGGGCAGGAGGTGAACGACGCCGACCGGCCGGCCAAGCGGGAAACCGCTGTATCCAGGGAGGAGATGAAACGTCTCATCCAGGCGGCCGGACAATCCCTGCGAGGACGGACTACCCCGTAAGATCCCGAAAGGAGGCTATCAAAATCAGACACCAAAGTATTCGAACCCGAATCATCCTGTTCATGGCCTTATTCCTGTTGTTGGCCGCCAGCTGGACCGTTCAGGCGGCTCCAGAAGACACGGCGGACCCGGCGGCGACGGCCCCGGCGGCGGCAACTGCTGCAACCCCGGTATCCCCGGCGCCCAGCGCCAAACCGGAAGATCTGATTGGCAAGAAAGTGGCATTCGTTGAGGTCGCCGGCGCCGTGAATATCAAGCCGGAAACGATTTTAGCCGTAACCCGGCTGAAACCGGGCGAAGAGTGGACACCGGACAAAGTCCGGCAAGACCTGCGAATGATTTACGAAATGGGAACCTTCGCCGACGTGACGGCGGATTTTACCGCGATTCCCGAAGGCGTCAAGGTCATCTACAATGTCAAGGAAAATCCCGTATTGAAAGGGATCGTCCTGCAAGGCAACAACAAACTGCCCAAAGACAAATTGTTGAAACTGATGACCGTCAAAACCGGCGAAGTCCTGAATTCCAAAACGGTCGCCGCGAACTTGCGGGCGATTGAGGAAAGCTACAAAGCCGAGGGCTATATCCTGGCCAAGACCGGCGATATCAACTTCAGCCCGGAAGGAATCCTGACCGTACGGGTGAATGAAGGCGTCGTCGAAGACATCGTGGTCAAAGGCAACACGAAGTCCAAAGCATTCGTGATCACCCGGGAAATGCGGACCAAGAAGGGGCAGCCCTTCAATGCCAAGGAAGCCCGGGTCAGCATGCAGAAACTATACAATCTCGGCTATTTCGAGGATGTGAATCTGAAGCTGTTGCCGGGAAAACAGCCGGGCGGCACGATCATCGAAGTCGGCGTGACCGAACAGAAGACGGGGACATTTTCCATCGGCGGCGGTTATAGCGCTTCCGACGGACTGATCGGGATCATCAATGTCGGTGACAAGAACTTCCGCGGCCGCGGTGACGATGTCAATGTTCACTGGGAATTCGGCGGTAAAGCGTCGACTGCCGGCAACTATTCCGTCAGCTTCCGTCGGCCTTGGCTGGATCGGAAGCAAACTTCCTTTGCCTTTACCTTCTACAACATGCTCAACGAATATACGGATTACAACTCGAATGGGGATGAAGTCTCTACCTATGACCGGCGCTATCGCGGTTTTGATTTCACTTTTGGCCGGCCGGTCAATGATAAACTGAGCCATTTCATCACTTTCAAAAACCGTTGGGATGAATATAGCGGCTGGGTTTCCGGCAAGAACTACGAAACGGATGAACCGTATAAGTCGGACAACTATATTCACAACAACTTTGGGCTGACCCGGAGCATTATTGTGTCGCGGATACTCGATACCCGGGACAGCAATACCAATCCCTCGGAAGGATCAAGGTATTCCCTGTCCGGCGAATTCGCCGGTCTGGGCGGCGACTTCAGCTTCAACAAATACACGGCGGAAGGACGCCGCTACTGGAAAGTCGGCAAATCCCAGGTCGTGGCGGTTCGCGGTATGTACGGCTACGGTACCGGCCATATTCCGGAAATGCAGAAATACATGGCCGGCGGCATTGATACCTTGCGCGGCTATCGCGACGACCAGTTCAAAGGAAACCGGTTGTTCGCCACTACGGCGGAATATCGTTTCCCCGTGGCCAAGCGGGTGATGGCGGCCTTGTTCGCAGATGCCGGCAATGCCTGGGACAGCAGCAGCTTTGATTTTATCAAAGACCTGAAATTTGGTTATGGATTGGGCATCCGCATCGTTACGCCGTTCGGGCCGCTGCGGGTCGACTATGGCTTAGGAAGCCAGGGTGGCCGAACCCACTTCAGCTTCGGCGGCCAATTTTAGCCAATCCGTATGAAAAACGCATTGCGCAGGAAAAGTCAGGCGACTGCCTGACTTTTCCCTTAAGAAGGCATCATTCATGGAAAGGAACAGGAGCATGGGCATGCGACTTGGACTAAAAAACAACGGGATGATGTTTCTGGTTGGTTTGTTGTGTCTACTTCACATAACAGCAGGGTTTCCTTTGCCAACGGTCGCTGCGGCCTCCGGCGCGGCCGTAGTGGAGTCGATCCAGGTCGAAGTCTTGACGGATGTTCCCACTTCACCCCGAGTGACTCGGCGGATGGCGGACAGCGTGCGGACCATCGGTGAACATCTTTTGCTCGGCCGTACTACTCGCGAAGTCGCCGACCAGCGGGAACAGTATGAAAGACTAGTCCGGGATGTATTCGATCGGGTTCTGGCCGGCTATACGGTGGAGCGGGTGACCCTGGAAGCGGCGCCGGTCAGCGTAATTCGCATCCGCATTGCGCCGTGGGGCGACACGGTCCGCCAGGTGGACATCCAGGTCGACTACAGCGGGATCGCTCCGGAAGGCGTCTCCCTGGTCAAGCGGGACATGGGAAAGCTGGAGGAAGAGATCCGGCTGGCCCTGCTGGGGTTGCCGGTGGATGCGGTCGACTGGGCTTCCGGCGCGGCCCGAGAATTGATCCGGGAGCTGCTCCAACGCCAATTGCCGGAATTTCATTTTAGTCTGGATGTCGAAGCCGGCCGCCTGACCAAGGTCCGCCTATCCCTGTTTCCGACGGGGCAGCTGGTGCGGGAGGCGCACGTTTCGCTGCGGTCCCGCACGATCCCCAATTTGCTGCTGGTGCATGCCCGGCCGGCCGTCGAGGGAAAAGCGCGGGCCATGCGCGGCTTGCCGGTGGAGTATGTGGAACGCCATCGCGCCTATTTTACCGAACAAGCGCGCCAGGCGACCCTGGCCGACCCCGTGATCCAGCAATTTGACCTGAAAGTGTCGCCGGTCGTGCGTCCAGGCATCGACGCTGAGGTGGCCGTGGCGGTCGAAGCGGAAACCTGGCGAATCTTCGGCGAAGTCTATCTGGATGTCGGCCGGGACAAGGACAATGTATCCGGTAAGGCCCACGTTGGTCGCCTGGTGGCGCCGCGGAACGAACTGTATCTCGAGGCGAAGGTTTTGCCGGGAGATATGACCTGGCAGTTTATGCCGGGTTGGGGGCATCAGTTTGGGCATGATAGTTGGGCCGGCGTCCAATACCGGACCAACGACCAAGAGTGGGGCTGGTGGTGGACGCAGAGTCTGGGCGGTCGCTGGTCGCTTCGGGCGGAACGCTGGTGGCATATCGACCGCAACGAAATCGCTCTGCGTTACAAACTGCATGATTTCCTCAGCGCGGAACTGGTCTTTACCAATGACCGGAGCTGGGTCCGCTTTGTCGGCCATCTGTAGAAGATTTGAACGGGAACTTTTTGCGTCAATATTGTGCATCGCTGTCCCGCCTGTTATAATGAGAGGGGCAAACGCCTCGGTTAAAAATTTTGAGAGGGGTCTTTCGTAAGTGTTCAGAAACAAGAAAAACGTAAAAACAGTAGCTCTCGCCATTGCGGCCGCCTTCCTGTTCGGCGTCGCCGGATTGGCTGTATCGCAAACCACCCACGTCGCTTCCGCCGCGCCGGCTTCGAGTGTCGGTGTAGTCAATTATCAGATGGTTGTGCAGCAACACCCGGACCTGGCCAAAGTGCAGACCACCATGCAGGCGGAATCGGAAGCCGCGAAAAAGGAATTCGACGCCAAAGCCGCCAGCCTGGGCGACAAGGAAAAACAAGAGTACTACATGCAGTTGCAACAGCGCCTCCAATTGAAGAACCAGGAACTGATGGTTCCCCTGTTCTCCAAAGTGGATGCCGTTATCAAGGAAGTGGCCGATGCCAAAGGCCTGTCGGTCGTAGTGGATAAAGGCGCCGTGATTTATGGCGGACAGGACATCACGGACGACTGCGTGAAGAAAGTCACCGGGAAATAGTCCAGCAATCAGCGACACAGAGCGGCCGGGCGGGGGAGACCAGCGCTCGGCCTTTTTTGCGGGGAGGAAAGACCATGCGGTTCAGGCAACAGCGGAAATTATTGGCCGCCTTGGCATTGGGCTGCATTTTGACGGCCTTTTCAGGTTGTGCTTCCCAAAAGCCCACGGGTTCGACGCCGGCCAAACCGGCGACGCCGGCGTACGCCATGGTGGATGTGCAGAAAGTGCTCGACGCGCATCCCCTGCGGAGCAAACTGCGCCAGATGGAGCAGGAGCTGGCGGCGGCCGAAGCCAAGGCGGCTGCGGACACCTCGGCGATGGATACGGCGCGCCGGGAATACGAAACCGCCATGAAAGTCCGCGAGGACGGGGATAAAGCCGCCCTGGCCAAGAAACAGACCGAGTTGGGGGATGAACTGACCGAACAACGGCGCAGTTACATGGATACCCTGGAAAAGGAGTATCGGCCGTTACTGTTTAATATTGACCTGAAACTGAATGCCGTTCAAGTCTCAGCGACGGAGCGGGAAACGCTGCAAAGGGAACGTGACCGGCTGCTCGCCGAACGTCAGCAGAAACTGAAAGTCAAGGAAGACGAACTGGCGGCGCGCTTCCAGAAGGAAATGGACGCCTTCGCGGCGGAACTCGCCGGCAAGTCGGAAGCATACGCGAAACAGTGGATGGAGCAGCGAATGCAGCGGTTGCAGCAGGAATCCGTCTCACCCGAAAAGGAAAAACAGCGGCAGGCGATCGTGGAACTGTCGAACCGGATGATTGACGATGTCCGGGCGACTGTCGCCAAAGTCGCCCTGCAGGAAAAGATCGAACTGGTTTGGCTGAGGCAGGCGGTGCATATGCCGATCAGGGATATTACGGATTTGGTGATCCGTGAAATTGCAAATGCAAAATGAGTGGAGGAATCGAACAATGAATAAAAGTATAAGGTGGGGCGTTCTGCTCCTGGTCATGATGTTCGCAGCGGTTCTGTTGTCGGGCTGCGCAGCGGAAAAACCGTCGACGATCGGGATTGTCGACATGCAAAAAGTGATGGCGGAAAACCCGAAAATCAAACAGATGCAGGATCAGCTGAACACCAAAGCCAAGGAACTGACCGAAAATCTGGAGAAAGAGCGCGCCACGCTGAAACCGGAAGAGTTTCAACAGAAAGAGCAGGCGGCTTATGCCGAATTCATGAAGATGAAACAGGAATTTGAAGCCCAGATTGAAACCCAGACCAAGAAAGTATTGGAAGAAGTCGCCAAGGAAAAGAAACTGGGCGCCGTGATCTACAAGAACGGCATGGCCTGGGGCGGCGTGGATGTCACGGAAGACGTATTGAAGAAATTGCAATAGGCGGGAACGATTTTGAAAAAAACGCTGCGTGAATTGGCGGAACTGGTCGGGGGACAAGTCCTCGGCGATGCGGAGATGTGGATCTCCGGGATCACAGGCATAGACGAAGCGGGGCCGGCGGATCTGACTTTTGCCGTACCGCCGCATCTGGAACGGGCCGCCGTATCGGGCGCGGCCGCGGTGATCGTGCCGGCTTCAGTCGAAACCTACGCCAAACCGGCGATTCGGGCGGAAAACCCCCGGGTCGCCTTTACCCGTTTGTTGACGCTGTTCAATCCGCCGCCGGCTTTTGAACCAGGAATCCATCCGGCGGCGGTGGTCGGCAAAAATTCAACCATCGACGCTTCGGCGGGGGTCATGGCCCAGGTGTTCATCGGCGACGGGGTGACGATCGGCGCCGGAACGGTGGTCTATCCGCATACGTTTATCGGCGATGGCGTTGTGATCGGCAAGGATTGCATCCTTCATCCGAATGTGACCCTGCGGGAGGGCACGGTTCTGGGAGACCGGGTGATTGTCCAGAGCGGCGCCGTTCTGGGCGGGGATGGCTTCGGCTTCGTCACCGTCGACGGCGAACATCTGAAAGTGCCGCAAGTCGGCAATGTCGTCATTGAAGATGATGTGGAAATTGGCGTCAATACGGCGATCGACCGGGCGACCACCGGCAGCACCATCGTCAGGCGGGGCACCAAGATCGACAATCTGGTGCATATCGCCCATAACGACGTGATTGGCGAACACTGCTTCATCGTGGCCCAGACCGGGATTTCCGGCAGCGTGACGGTGGGGCATCATGTGACCCTGGCCGGACAGACCGGTACCGCCGGCCATATCCATATCGGCGAGAACTCCGTATTTATCGCCCGGGCCGGCATTACAAAGGATACTCCGGCCAATTACTTCGGCGCCGGTGTACCGGCGCGGCCGCACCAGGAATGGGTGAAGGAACAGGTGGCCTTGCATAAGTTGCCGGCGGCCTTGAAGAAACTCCGCGAATTGGAAAAGCGCATCGAAGAGATGACAAAGGGGTAACAGGAGCACAACCCCGGGGAGGCGAACCCGATGAAACTTTTCTGGGAAAAGACGCTGTTGCTGTTGGCCGGGATCGTATGCCTGTCGGGGTTGACGCCCGTTCACGCCGCGCCGTCGCTGTCCGGCGCGACCGGAATGATCCGGATTCCGACAGCGGATACGTTGCGGCCGGGACAATTTTCCGCCGGATATTTTTATTGGCAGGACCATTCCGCCGCGGTGGCCGCCGTGGGTTTGCCGGTCGGTATGGAAGTCAGCGTGGCGGCGCCCTGGTATAAGGGCGTGTCCGGCAACTGGACGTTGAACGCCAAAGTCGGTCTCGCGCAGGAGGGGTTGTTGCTCCCGGCCATCGCGATTGGCGTCGAAGATTTCGGCGAACAGACCCAACGTTCATATTACGCCGCAGTTTCTAAAGCGTTGCCGTTTGGTGTCCGGATCCATGTCGGCGCCGGGACCGGCCGCTTCAAGGGCATGTTCGGCGCCCTGGAAAAAGTGCTGAATCCGACCTCGTTGCGTCAGAAGAAGCGTTCCGGATTTCCGGTGACTTCCTTGATCGTGGAAATGGACGGCAAAAAGATGAACTATGGCGCCCGGTTGCGCCTGGCGCACGGCCTGCGCCTGGATACCGGCTGGCTGGGTCAGGAACAGCG
>CAZRLN010000077.1:0-7530 GCA_964601085.1 uncultured Veillonellaceae bacterium
CCCGGGAATCCCACAGCGCCGATGCGGCGGAGCTTTCCCTGGAGATCGCCAGCCGAACTCTACCTTACCTGCGGCAGGGACTGACAGAGACCTCCGCGATTAAAACCGCCGGTATTATTTTTGAACTGACAAAAGTCGATTCGGTGTCCATTACTGATGCAACCCGTGTTTTGGCTTTCGTCGGCGCCGGCGACGATCATCACCGGGTTGGCGAACCGATCATGACCCAGTCCACCCACAAAGCGATTCAAGAGAAAAAGTTGGTTGTCCTCTATACTCCGGAAGAACGTGGGTGTCCGGTGGCGGATTGTCCGCTGAAATCCGGAGTGGTGGCGCCTTTGTTCGCTCATGGCGATGAGGTGGCCGGTACGATCAAACTTTCCCGCAAGGAAATCAACGGAGTTTCCGAAGTGGATATACGTCTGGCGGATGGATTGGCGCATTTGCTGTCGGTTCAAGTTCAACTGGCGGAAGGTGACAAGCAGAAAAAGATGAGGGAAAAAGCTGAATTTAAGGCGCTTCAGGCGCAAATCAATCCGCATTTTCTCTATAACACGTTGAACACAATAATGTCGTTTTGTCGTACGAGCCCGGAAACGGCGAGGACGCTGTTGGCGCACCTTGCGACGCTGATGCAGCGATGTTTTGACAATCGAACCGAGTTTATTTCGCTGAAGAATGAGATGGACGGCATTATTGCGTACTTGGAGATCGCCAAGGTCCGCTTCGGTTCACGTCTGGCCGTGGACATCGACATTGATCCAGCTCTGGAACAGGCGCAGATTCCGCCTCTTACATTGCAGCCGCTTGTCGAGAACGCGCTGGATCACGGACTGTTTCCCAAAGTCAGTGACTGCCATCTGGCGATTAACGGACAGTTGACGAACAAGGGGATGGTTCTGTGCATTCAGGACAATGGTGTGGGAATCCCGCCGCAAAAATTGGCCGGACTAATGACGGAATCGGAACGTATTGGCGTGAAAAACGTATCACAACGTTTGAAAAGTCTGTATGGGGAACAATACGGCCTATCGATCGCGAGCCATCCCGGCGGCGGAACGCAGGCAACCATTCGGATTCCTTATGAAAGCAGGGTGAGCGCCTGATGATTTCTACCGTCATTGTTGATGACGAAATGCCGATCTGTGATGAGATCGAGTATTTGTTGGAAAGCTACGACGATGTGAAGATCGTCGGAAAATTTACCAATGCCTTTGATGCAATCGCTTTTATTGCCGACCAAAAACCGCGCCTGGCATTTCTGGATATTCAGATGCCCGGAATTTCCGGTCTGGAAATGGCCCGCAAGCTCAAAGACCTGAAAAATCCGCCCCTGGTTGTCATCGTTACCGCCCATCCCGAGTATGCCTTGGAGGCTTTTGACACTCCGACCATCGGCTATGTGACCAAACCGGTCACGGAAGAAAAAGTGGCCGGGGTCATGAACAAACTCCGCTGCCTGCTGCAGAATGCTCCACCGGCGGGAAAAGCCGACGTCAACCGGATCTGTGTGCAGGCCGGCGGCAAGATTCTGCCATTGGCGCCGGAAGAAATCGTTCTGGTTGGTGTGAAGGAAAAAGAAGTGTATATTCGCACCCGGACGACCGAATACTCAACCTCGTTCAATTTTCAGGATATCACCGCCCTGCTGGTTGAACGCTCCACCGCCCGGGATAAGTTTATTCAGGTCCATCGGCAGTATATCGTTAACGTGGACAAGGTGCTGGAGATCATTCCCTGGTTTCATGGCACATACTATTTGAAAATGGCGGATTGCAAAACGGAACAAGTGCCGGTCAGTCGGTCAAAGATCCGCATGATCAAGGAGATACTGGGGCTGAAATAAAACGAAAGGAAGGGGAGCCGTGTTTTGACGGCTCCCCTTCTTTTCGCATGGCAATGTTCTGCTTTTGCGGAATGGGTTAGGCGATACCTAGCCATTTCCAGTAGGTTGCGCCCATCAGCAGGATCAAAAGATACGCGATGATGGTCAACGGAATACCGGTTTTAATGAAATCGCGAACTTCAAAAGTTTCCGTGCCGTACGCCACCATGTTTTGCGGCGCATTGACCGGCAGGATGAAGCCAAAGCTGACGACATACTGCAAAATCATCGTCATGCCAACCACGTTAATGCCCGGCGTCTTGACGCTTTGCAGAATGGAGATGATGATCGGGATCATCGCCGAGGCCAGAGCGGTGGCGCTGGCAAAGCCCAGATGGATGACGATCAGGAACGCGGCCAGGATCGCCAGGATGACCAAAGCGGGTAGTGTTTGCAGGCCGAAGGTCGAAACGATGATTTTGGCGATCCAGGCAGCGGCTTTGGTCGAAAGAATCGCCGAGCCGAGGCTGATGCCGACGCCGAACAGGATGACCGTGCCCCAGGGAATCTTGGACTGTGCTTCCGGCCAGGACATGACGCCGATCTTCGGCAGCAGCATAATGGCAATCGCGGCGATCGTGGTGGACGAAGTGTCAAACGGATGCAGCACTTTTTCGGTTGACCATAGGAACAGCAATACAAACGAAATAAAGAGCATCTTTTTCTCATCCGTCTTCATCGGCCCCAAATCCGCCAAGGCTTTGGCGACAACGGCATCTCCGCCGGCGATCTCATCCATTTCCGGTGGCATGGTTTTCATCAGGACGTAGTACAGGGCAACGGACATCAGGACGGCGAACGGCAGGGCGGCGATGAACCAGTCCATCCAGGTGATGTTCACGCCGAGTTGCTTTTCAATGAACCCGACAGCGATCATATTCTGGGCGGCCGCCGTTTTGATGCCGACGTTCCAGATACTGTCGGCCTGCGCCGTGGCGATCATCATGACGCCGGCGAACTTGCTCTTCCGTTCCACGCCGAAAGCCATGATAATGCCCATGACAATGGGGACGAGACAGGAAACGCGGGCGGTCGTGCTTGGCACGAAGAAGCTGAGCAGGAAGCCGACGAAAATAACACCGGCCAGAACCCGATTGGTTTTGGCGCCGATTTTGGACAGGACAACCAGAGCAATCCGCTTGTCCAGACCAGTCTTCATCATTGCTGCGGCAATGAACAGGGCGCCGGCGACCAACGCCAGAGCCGTGTTGGCGAATCCACCGAGAGCCATGGTCAGGCCCCGGCTGGTGCCGATCAGTTTGGCGGGGGCGGCGGGATCCGGCGACACGCCCAGAGAGAAAGCCATCAGGGCCATAATGGCGCCGGCGCTGACCGGATAAGAGATCGTGTCGGTCATCCAGACGATAACGGAGAAGACCAGAATCGCCAGCATCCGTTGCCCGGCTACCGGCAGACCAGTTTGCGCCGGCAGCATCATGATGCCCAGCATGACAATCAAACCAATAATAAGACCGTGCTTTTTCGCGAAGGAAGCATCTGCGGGCGAAGCGGTGGAACCAACCTGTTTACTCATGAAAACCCTCCTCGTATCAAAATTGAATTTTTCGCTTAATTCTTTCATTTTACGGCTGGTTTTTCCATGGATTCCGCCTGAAACGCGAAAAATAAAAACTGAAATGAAAAAAATCCGTCTGAACTGCTTCCAGACAGATGGTTCTACAAGCGGTGATTGACAAAACCGCTTCCCAAGGCATACAATCAAATAAAATCCGAGTAAAACAATGAGAATTCGCCGAGCCTGGAGGATTGAATTTTGCAGCCGATAATGGAAGAATTATTGAACAAAGCGGAACGGACGCACTGCTTGACGGAGTCGGAGCTGGTCCGTCTGTTGACGGATCCCGAAGCAGCCGGACCCTTGTATGCAGTTGCCGATCGTGTGCGGCGCTACTATGTGGGCGATCAGGTGGAACTGCGAGGACTGATCGAGTTCTCCAACATTTGTAGGCAGAACTGCTTGTATTGCGGATTGCGGCGGGATAACCGGGAAGTCCCGCGTTACCGGCTCGAAGCGTCGATGATCCTGGATTTTGGCCGACGAGCGGCGGAGCTGGGCTATAAAACCTTGGTGATGCAGTCCGGGGAAGATGAATTTTTTACGCCCGAACGACTGGGCCCGGTATTGGCGGAACTGAAAAAACTGGGAGTTGCACTGACGCTCAGCATTGGGGAAAAGAGCCGGGAGGAATACGCCGCTCTGCGCGCCGCCGGGGCCGATCGCTATTTGTTGCGGATCGAGACCACCGACAAGAATCTCTATGAAAAAATGGACCCGGGCATGAGCTGGGACAACCGAGTGCGTTGCCTCCGGGATCTCAAGGAACTCGGTTATGAAGTGGGAACAGGGTCACTGGTTGGCTTGCCGGGACAGTCCGTCGAGTCATTGGCCCGGGACTTGCTTTTCTTTCAAGAATTGGACGCGGATATGGTAGGCATCGGTCCATTTATTCCGAATCCGGATACACCGCTGGCGGAAGCCGCTGGGGGTACGTTTGACCTGGCCTGCCGGATGATGGCGCTGACCCGCTTGTTGTTGCCGGACGCCAATATTCCGGCGACTACCGCCATGGAAACTTTGCAACCGGATGGGCGAATGCTGGCCCTGCAACGCGGCGCCAATGTGGTGATGCCAAATGTGACGGATACGGATTATCGAAAAATGTACATGCTTTATCCAGGAAAAATCTGCCTGAACGATGCGCCGGCGGACTGTAGAAGCTGTGTGACGGAAAAGATCAGGAACATAGGGCGAACTGTTTCAGAGGATCGAGGATTCCGGCGAAAACGCCGGCCTGTGTGACGGATAAGGGAGGGAGCAGGCATGTTTAAGCAGATTCGGGAAGATATCCATGCGGTGTTCGATCGCGACCCGGCGGCAAAAAGCACAATCGAAGTGATTTTTTGCTATCCAGGATTGCACGCGATCTGGGCGCATCGCATTTCGCATTATCTATATGAACGGCAATATTTTGTGTTGGCCCGCCTGGTATCTCACATTGCCAGATTTCTGACCGGTATCGAAATTCATCCCGGCGCGAAGATTGGCAAAGGCTTTTTCATCGACCACGGGATGGGAACCGTGATCGGCGAAACTGCGGAAATTGGTCGCAATGTTACGGTTTATCAGGGAGTAACGCTAGGGGGGACCGGCAAGGAAAAAGGCAAACGGCATCCCACGATCGGCGACAATGTCGTTGTGGCGACCGGGGCGAAAATTTTGGGATCGTTTACGGTTGGTAACGACTCTAAGATCGGCGCCGGATCGGTCGTGTTGTCGGAAGTGCCGCCGCATTCGACCGTGGTCGGCATTCCCGGCCGGGTGGTTTACCGCTTCGGCAAAAAGGTCGAAACCTGCGAAGATGTTGTGGATCCAGATAATCTAGCCCATAATGACCTGCCGGATCCAGTGGAAGAAATGCTGCGTTGTTTGCAACAGCACTTGAACCGGTTGGATGAAAAAGTCAGCCGAATAGAAAAAAATCAGCCCAAGAATGATCCGGAGCAGTAAAGAAATGGGTGGCTGTTAGTCGAAAAAAAGACGTGATATAATAAATGTGCGGAGAATTCCAACTATTTATATTCAACAAGGAGGGGTGTTCCTATGGCAAAACTGGAAAAAGTTCTGGTCGCGTATGATGGTTCCCTCCAAAGCAAAGAGGCCCTGCAATGGGCGATTCATTTCAGTCGTCGGACGGGTGTATCCATTAGTGCCGCCAAAGTTTTTGAACCTGTCTTGCCAGAATTTCGTTATAGCGAGGTCGGGGCGCTGCCCCTTGAAATGTTTGAAAAGTATGCCGTGGCCAAGAAGTCCGATTATCAATTGATGGACGACGTCAAAGAGTTGGGACGAAGACAGGAAGTCGAGATAACGACAACTATGCTCAATGGGCATGTTTCCAGGGCTTTGCTGGATTATGCCGGCGCTAACGGAATCAGCTTAATCGTGGCAGGGACCCGTGGCCATGGAACCTTGAAGCAATTACTTCTTGGCAGTGTTACACACGGATTGGTCAGCGTTGCCGACATACCGATTCTGGTAGTGAAACGCTATCTTTCGGTTGGCGGGACCGGAGGGGGTTCTGCCGACAAGGCGAAACAGCGCAAAATCATGGTCGCATTTGATGGATATCCCCAAAGTCGCGCAGCTTTGGACTGGGCGATCGAGATCGCCAAACATGTTGCCGCGCAGATAATCATTGTGAAAGTGGTGGAGCCATTCCAAGTCGGCATGGCTTATGCCATGGCGGAAGGCGGCAACGCGCTGAAGACTGCGGAACGACTCAAGGAATTGGAAGAAATGGACATCAAGATCGTGGAAGAGGCGAAAGAAATCGGACTTCAACAGGGTATCGCCGTAGAAACGAAACTGCTTCAGGGCAATGTTTTGGAAAGCCTGTTGAAGTTCATTGAACAAAATGGAATCGACATCGTTGCCGTTGGCGCGCAGGGACACGGAGTCTTGGACAAATTGCCGCTGGGCAGTATCCCCCATGGATTGATCAGCCTTTCACCGATCCCGGTGCTGGTGGCCAAGAAATAACAACAGGAGAAAATATGGGGGTCTCTGCACTGTGCACTGCGGAGGCCCCTTCTGCTTTTGTAACCAAAACTGTGTAAAGGTGAATCAAAATAAAGGAAATGAAGAGGAAGCCACGAACTTCTATAAATTACCTAAATTGCAGGGAGGAGCAAGATAAAATGAAAGTGGTAGGCATCAACGGTAGTCCCAGAAAGGATGGGAACACGGCAATTTTGATCCGAACCCTGTTCACCGAATTGAACGCAGCAGGCATTGAAACCGAACTGATTCAGCTTTCCGGCCGGAATTTAAAAGGCTGTACCGCCTGCTGGAAATGCATGGAGCTAAAAAATGGGCGTTGCATTATGACGGATGATTATTTCAACGAATGCCTGGAAACAATGATCGCTGCCGACGGTATTGTTTTGGGTTCACCGGTATATTCCGCCGGAGTGACCTCACAGATGAAGGCGTTGATCGATCGGGCCAGCATTGTCCTGGCCGCCAACAAAGGATTGCTGCGGCACAAGGCGGGGGCGGTGGTGATGGCGGTCCGGCGCGGCGGAGCAATCAGCGCTTTTGATACCATGACGCATTTTTTGCATAGCAAGGAGATGTTTTTAGTCGGATCCACGTACTGGAACATGGGGTATGGGAAAGATATCGGGGATGTGGAGCAGGACCAGGAAGGAATGGCCAATATGAAGAATCTGGGGCAAAATATGGCATGGCTGTTGAAAAGAATTCATAACCGCTCTTGACAGGCAGCTTTGGCCTGCGCTATAATAACATTCGTCGGTAATGTGGGGGTATAGCTCAGCTGGGAGAGCGCTTGAATGGCATTCAAGAGGTCGCCGGTTCGATCCCGACTACCTCCACCACGTAAATCGCGGCTTCGAGGCACTTCGCTTCGAAGCCTTTTTTGTCATTTCTAAAAATATTTCTAAAAATGCTTTTTGCACATTGTGTTTTCAAAGATCAATGAGGATTTTGAATGATCTTGGTTGTCAGTTGGATTTTCGAGGAATTTTCATGGATGCGGTTAGTTGCCCGACGCCGACGAGTTTCTCGCCCAACCGGACGCGCTGCCCGCCGCCCTGCAGGA
>CAZRLN010000077.1:7630-10007 GCA_964601085.1 uncultured Veillonellaceae bacterium
CCGACGCCGACGAGTTTCTCGCCCAACCGGACGCGCTGCCCGCCGCCCTGCAGGACCCGGATTTTCCGTTTGTGCTGGCGGAGGCCCTGGACCTCGATCACTTGACCGGCTCCGGCGAACTGTACCAGCTGATTTTCAACAAAGTCATTCCGGATGTGCCGGCCTGCCGGGCCGCCTTGCATGCGCTGCGTCAAACCGACGCCGACGCCTTCGGCATGGTCTCGCTACTCAGCGCCACCGAAGGGCTGCTGCCCGCCGAATTTGTCTGCCGCCAGCAAACCTTGCTGTCGTGAGGGAAGAACAGCCGCGTTTAACCGGCCTCGCTCCTGTGGGATCGACGCAGCCGCGCCTGCTGATTCTCGGCACGTTTCCCAGCCCCATGTCCCGCCAGCGCCAGGAGTATTACGGCAATCCGGCAAACCGGTTCTGGCGGCTTCTGTCGGCGGTGTTCGGCGTGGCCGACCTGACCGGCAGCCCGTATGTCGATAAGATCAAACTCTTGGAAAGGCAGGGCCTCGCGCTGTGGGATGTGGTGGCGTCCTGCGAAATCGTCGGCGCGTCCGACAACAAGATCAAAAATCCGGTCTACAATGACATTCCGGCTTTTCTGTCGCAGCGGCCCACGATCCGGCGGATCATCCTGAACGGTTCCACCGCCCGCCGCCTGTTCGAGACGGCATTCCCGCCGCTGGCCGTTGAAGTCCGCGGCTGCCTGTCGACTAGCCCCGCGAATCAAAAATATGGAGCCTGGCCGTTGCTGGTGGCGGACTGGTCGCCGCATCTGTCGCCTTGATCTGCGCCACCCGTCCGGTGGCGTTTTTTCATTCCGAAGGCGTTCACGCGGCGGAGCATGGGGTATAATAAAAGCGATCTACTATCACACTATAGAAAGGTCTCCTGCCAATGCATGCACACACTCTGGTTGCCAAGTTCCAGAAGCTCGCCCCTAAGATCTACAAAAAAATCTCCAGCCCTTTGCAACTGCACGATGGATCCCAATATGTCGTTGCGGTCGTCGAAGAGAAAACACCGTTGGAAATTCACGTGTACGAGTTCGCCAGCACGCAAGACTTTCTGGCTAGGCCGGACAGGTTTATCAGAACCTTCGATGACCCGCTTAGATTAGTACAGGCGGCCGGTTGCGACGACTCCTCGATTCAAAAGGCGAAAACGGCGGGATTTCGCGTGTCCAATCGCAAAATCGTACCAGATACTGTTGAAACTCGCCGAACCGTTCGGGAGATGTTGCAAACCGACCCGTGCCGGGCGAGTGGCATCTTTTTTCTGACCAACGATGGACGGTTATTCCATTGCGAAGACATTAGCGCCACATTATAGCAACAATGACCGCTCCGCGCCCGCGCTGTTCGAAACTTCGCAATTCCGGTCAAGCCGGCCGGCGCCTTGGCTGATATCCTTTTTCCAGAGGTGATTTCATGGAAACGCAGGCACAATTGGCAGCGGTGGCGCGCATGCAGGACTTCATCGCGAAAAACCTTGCCCAGCCGATCACGCTGAAGATGTTGGCGGCCGCCGCCGGATACTCCCCCTGGCATTCCGCCCGACTGTTCGCCGAACACACCGGGAAAGCGCCGTTTGAATACATCCGCGCTCTCCGGTTGTCGGAGGCGGCCCGGCGGCTCTGGGACGAAAACGGCAAAATCATCGACGTTGCCTTTGATTTTGTGTTTGACTCCCATGAGGGGTTCACCCGCGCTTTCTCGCGTGAATTCGGCGTGACACCGCAAGCTTATCGGAAAAATCCGACGCCGATACGCCTGTTTCTGCCTGCCAAAGTCCAGGATCGTCACCGAGTTTTGGAAGGAGGCGTATTTGAAATGTCCGATCCGACACCGGTAAAAACCATTTTCACGCAAGTCGTGGAGCGCCCTGGGCGCAAACTGATCCTCAAGCGGGGAGTCAATGCCCGCCGTTATTATGAATATTGTCAGGAAGTCGGCTGCGATATCTGGGGAATACTGACCAGCATCCGGGGCGCGCTCTACGAGCCGGTCGGGCTTTGGCTGCCGGATCGGTTCCGGCCAGCCGGCACGTCCCGTTACGCGCAGGGAGTGGAGATGCCGCTGGACTATTCCGGTCCCGTTCCGGACGGGTTTGAGCTGGTGGAACTGCCGCCATGCAAAATGATGGTGTTCCAGGGCGAAGCCTACGACGACAGCCGCTTCGAGGCGGCCATCCTGGAGGTGCAACAGGCAATCGAAAAATACAACCCGGAACTGTACGGCTTTCGCTGGGCCGATGACGAGAGCCCGCGATTCCAGCTCGCCCCCATGGGATACAGGGGCTACATCGAGGCCCGACCGGTTCAGTCAGTAAAATAGTTGCTGCCCGGGTTCCGCTCCGCACCCGCGCCACC
>CAZRLN010000078.1:0-9683 GCA_964601085.1 uncultured Veillonellaceae bacterium
TCCGGCAAAGAAAAACCGGCCTGTGCGTACAGGCCGGCGCAGTGCACCATATTGCATATCGGATAATCCACCGAGTTTTAATCGTTTTGGATCACTTGACGACGATATTGACCAATTTTCCGGGAACCGCAATCACCTTTACCACGGTTTTCCCTTCAATCAACGCCTGAATCCGTTCCTGGCCCGCCGCCAGCTTTTCCAGCGCCGGCACGGTAATTTCCGACGGCACGGTCAATTTATCGCGAACCTTGCCGTTGATCTGGACCACGATTTCCACAGTCGCGGTTTTCAGAGCCTCCGCATCCCACTTGGGCCAACTTTGGCGATGCACGCTGTCGGCATGGCCCGTCAGGGTCCAGAGTTCTTCCGTGATATGGGGGGCAAACGGCGCCAAAAGCCGGAGCAATGCCTCCAAGGTTTCGCGGATCAGCGCCGGATGGGATTCGGTCGCCGCATCCCGGTAAGCATGCAGCGCGTTCACCAATTCCATGATCGAGCTGATGGCCGTATTGAAATTGAACCGATCGGCGATATCGTCCGTCACTTTGCGGATCGTGGCGTTCAACGCCCGGCGCAGTTCTTTTTCTTCGTCGGTCAACGTCGCCGCGTCGTAGCCGGCAGGAGCCGCCATGGCAATCTCGGTATAGTGGCCGACAATGCGCCACAGGCGGTTCAAAAATCTCGCCGCCCCCTCGACGCCTTGGTCGCTCCACTCCAGATCGCGTTCCGGCGGCGACGCAAACAGGATAAACAGGCGGGCGGTATCCGCCCCGTATTTTTTCACGATTTCTTCCGGCGATACAATGTTGCCTTTGGATTTGGACATTTTCGAGCCATCCTTGATGACCATGCCCTGGGTCAGCAAGTTTTTGAAAGGTTCGTCGGCGTCAATGAGACCGGCATCCTTGAGAACCTTGGTAAAAAACCGGGAATACAACAGATGCAGGATCGCGTGCTCGATGCCGCCGATGTACTGGTCGACCGGCAGCCAATAGTTGGCTTTGTCCAAGTCCCACGGCGCTTTGGTGTTGCGCGGATCCGCATAACGGTAATAATACCAGGACGAACAAATAAAAGTATCCATGGTGTCGGTTTCCCGGCGGGCCGGTTTGCCGCATTTCGGACAGGTACAGTTCACAAAATCGCCGACAGTCGCCAGCGGTGATACGGCGCCAGCGTCAAACCGTACATTTTCCGGCAGCCGGACAGGCAGCTCCTCTTTGGGAACCGCTACGGCCCCGCAATCCTCACAGTACACGATCGGAATGGGAGCGCCCCAGTAACGTTGCCGGGAAATCAGCCAATCCCTCAGGCGATAGGTCACTCGCCGCCGGCCGATGCCCTGCTCCGCGAGCCAGTCGGTCATCCGGGTCTTGCCGGTCTCGTTGTCCAACCCGTCAAACGAGCCGGAGTTGACCAGCACGCCGTCGCCGTCATACGCCCCCGCCATCGTCTCGATGCTCATCGGCATCGCCGGGGTTTGCACCACCAGGCGCTTGTCGAGGCCATATTTTGTCGCGAAAGCCCAGTCGCGTTCATCATGAGCCGGCACACCCATGACGGCGCCGGTGCCGTATTCGAACAATACATAATTGGCAACCCAGATCTGCACTTTTTCGCCATTGAAGGGGTTGACGGCGTAAGCGCCGGTAAACATACCTTCTTTTTCCACATCCGTCGCGGTCCGGTTGATCTCGCTCAACTGACGAACCTTGGCGACAAATTCCCGTACGGCCGTCTCTTCCGACTTGCCGGCGATGAGTTTTTCCACCAGCGGATGTTCCGGCGCCAGCACCACATAGGTCACGCCGAAGGACGTGTCCGGCCGCGTCGTATAAACCGGAATCTTTTCGCCCAGTTCCGGAACGTCAAAACTGAATTCCGCGCCTTCACTGCGGCCAATCCAATTTTCCTGCATGGTGCGGACCCGTTCGGGCCAACCGCCCAACAGATCCAAGTCTTTCAACAGGCGATCGGCGTAGTCGGTGATTTTCAGGAACCATTGCTCCAGTTCCTTCTTGACGACCACCGAGTTGCAGCGCCAACAGTTGCCGTCAATGACCTGCTCGTTGGCCAGCACTGTATTGCATTCCTCGCACCAGTTGACCGCCGCTTTCTTTTTATAAGCCAGACCCCGTTCGAAAAACAACAGGAAGAGCCATTGGGTCCAGCGATAGTATTCCGGATGGCAGGTCGCCACTTCCCGTTCCCAGTCGTAGGAAAGGCCAAGTTCTTGCTGTTGCCGGCGCATGTTGCGGATATTGCTCCATGTCCATTCGGCCGGATGAACCTTGTTCTTGATCGCGGCATTTTCCGCCGGCATGCCGAAAGCATCCCAACCCATCGGATGCAGGACATTGTAGCCCCGCATCTTTTGGAAACGAGCCACTACGTCCCCAATGGAATAATTGCGCACATGACCCATGTGCAAGGCTCCCGAAGGATAGGGAAACATCTCGAGCACGTAGTACTCGGGTTTGGTCCGATCCACTTCGGAATGGAAAGCGCCGGAATCGGCCCAGCGTTGTTGCCACTTGGGTTCAATCTCGCCGGGGACGTATTTCTCGTTCATCGACATCCTCCTCAAACTAAAAAACCCCGCAGTTGGCGGGGCCATGGGTAAGGTTCCGCTGTTGCCATTTATTATAGTGCACGACCTTGCCAAAGTCAACGCGCACAAGCCTTCGGGCGAATTAACGACAACAGCCCGTTCATGCTTCGGCGGCGCGGTTTTCCTCTTCCGTCGACATCGCCAGGAAAAGTTCCACCAAGATCGGGTCAAACTGGCTTCCCTGGCATTTTCGCAGTTCCGCGAACGCTTCGTCCGCCGTCATGGCCTTGCGGTAAGGACGGTCGCTGGTCATGGCGTCAAAAGAGTCAACGATCGCCAGAATCCGGTTTTCGATCGGAATCTGTTCCCCCTTCAATCCCAGCGGATAGCCTTTGCCATCCCAACGTTCATGATGTTTCAGAATAAATTCCGCCACCGGTTGCAATTCCGGAATAACGGTCGCAATGCGATGACCGATTTCCGAATGGCGTTCGATCTCTTTCCGCTCTTCGGAGGTAAGGGCCCCCGGTTTCAGCAGGATTTTGTCCGGAATGCCGATTTTGCCGATGTCGTGAAATTGCGCCAATAAGCGGAGATCGTTCTTCCGGTGCGCCGGCAAGCCGACCCGGTCGGAAAGGCCAACCGCCATCCGGGCCAACCGCTGGGAATGCTCTTCTGTTTCAAAATCGCGGACCTCCAGCATTTTCATGATGGTGTGCACCACGCCGCTGCGGGCGCTTTGGCTGCTGGATAGTTTTTGCCGGTACATTTCATCGTCGGCGGCCTTCAACATGACGTCCAGATCATCCGAACCGGGCTCGCACCGCTCCTGATAGCGCCAGCCCATGGACAACCGCAGCGGCAGTTCCATCAAATCGGCAATCAGGCAGGCATCGCGAATCTTTTGGCCGATGGCTTCAAGCTCCGTTTCCGTGATTTCCGTCAGCACCACGACAAATTCATCGCCGCCGGTACGGACAATCAGGGATTGCGGCGGCGCGGCGGCTTTCAGGACATCCGCCGTCCGTTGCAGCAACCGGTCGCCGGCCGCGTGTCCCAAAGTATCATTGACCAATTTGAGGCCGTCCAGGTCGCAACAGATCACGCCGACGCCGTTAGCTCCCTGTTGCAGGATCTTTTGCAGTGCTTCGTCCAGATAGGTCCGGTTGAACAAGCCCGTCAACGCGTCGTGCTGGCTGGAGAACAGAAGAAATTGTTGCGCCAGTTTCCGTTCGATCAATTCCGCCTGCAGCGCCGCATTCAGTTGCCCGATCTCACGGCGCGATCCGGCGATCCGCTCCAGCATCTGGTTCATGCTGACCGTCACTTGCGTCAGTTCATCATTGCCTTCAATCGCCAACTGCTTGATATTGCCATCCACGATGTCCGGCTGTTTTAAAAAGGCATCCATGGTTTGTAGCCGCCGTACCACCATCCGGTTTAAATCCACGATGGAAAGAAGAAGGATCATGGCAATCAAAGCCGTCAAAACAACGATGAAATATTTGAGATGCTTCTGAACCTCCAGGGAAAGCGACCGCGAAGTCTCCACGGTCAGGACAAACGGAATATTGCCGTAAAGATCCTGCATCGGCAGATAGGATTTGATATGAGTATCCGTCTGCTGCCGGACGTCGTCGCCTTCCTTTTCATTGACGAGAGTACGGTAGGTTTCGTTCGATTCGATGCGAACCGGCGCTTGCACAATATCCGCAATTTCCGTTAACAGTTCGGCGTCCACCTTGCGCAGGAAAACCAAAATCCCCGGACTGACGCCGGTTTTGTCGCTCTTGAGAATCCGCTGCGCGGACAACAGGACCGGCATGTTATCCATCCATAAGACGCCATTGGCGGATTTATCCCCCTGCAATTCCGCAAAAAACAACTGATCCGGGCGGATATGCCGATGAAACTCGGTAGAAAGCGGGATTTCCTGTTTTTGTTCCGAATCGATGGCTTTGGCGAATAGAATTTTGCCGGAAGGATCCGTGACTGCGATAGCGTCAATCCGCAAATTGGCCATCGCAGAATCTTGCAGATTATCTTTGACGAATTTTTGATCCTGCGGATTCCGGGCAAAGGCATACAGGTCATCCCAAGGCGCCCAGTCGCCGACGATCGCCTTTAATGTTTCCTGCTCCTTGTTCCAGATGAGACGGGCGCGGTTGACATTCTCCCGGATCGCGTTCTGTTCCAACTGTTCAAACGTTTTTACCCAAACCCGGTCCACCAGCAAAAAAATCGCCATAACGGCAATCAGCCCGAAAATCGTATGGGATATTGCAATCCGTGCGCCCAGCTTCATCGATTCACCTGCTTCTGTTCAAGCTACGACCCGCAGAAACGTTTTATCATGGGAACCCCTGTTTACAAACATACATCGCCATTGTACTCCCTAACGGCGTCATCCGCAACGCATCCGCTGCATAATGAACGGCGGGAGGGCAATTTTTCCCTCCCGCCGGAGAGCATCCGCTACATGCGGAACTTGTCCACGGCTTGCTGTAGTTCTTGGGCCATTTTCGCCAGGTTCTGGCTGGAACTGGAGATCTCCGTCATGGATGCCGTCAGTTCCTGCGCCGCCGCCGAAACGTTCTGCGACTGTCCGGCCGATTCCTTGCTCACGTTCTCGATATCCCGCACCGAAGTCACGATGTGCTCGCTGCCCTTGGCAATCTCGCCGATCGCAATCGAAATCCCGGCGACCTGGGTGGATACCTCCTCCGTGAGCTGGGAAATATCCCGGAAGGTCACGCCGGCGGCGTTCACGACTTCGATGCCGATCTTGACGGACCCGGTGGATTCTTCCATCGCCTGGACCGCTTTTTGGATATCCGTCTTGTTTTGGTTGATCAGCTCCGTGATCTCCTTGGCCGCGGCCTCCGATTGTTCGGCCAGTTTGCGCACTTCTTCGGCCACCACCGCGAACCCGCGTCCCTGTTCACCGGCCCGGGCCGCCTCGATGGCCGCGTTCAGCGCCAACAGATTGGTTTGCCCGGCAATTCCCGAAATCACATTCACGATTTCGCCGATGTGGCGCGATGAATCCGCCAATTTTTCCACAGCCCCGTTCACGGCGCTGCTGCCGGCCCCGATGTTGTCCATCTGCTGCACGGCCCGTTCGATCGCGGCGCTGCCCTTCACCGTCGCATCCGTCGACTTGCGGCTCAACCCCGTGATCGTTTCGGCGGTGGCCGCCACTTCCTCGGCGCTGGCCGACACTTCCTGCACGACCGCCGAAGTGTCGTTCACCGCCGCCAATTGTTTCGACGCTCCGACCGCGACCTCGGTGATCGACTGGGCGACTTGGTGGCTGACATCCGAGGATTGATCGGCGCTCGCCGTCAGTTCCTCCGAAGAGGCCGCCAGTGTCTGTGACAGTTCGTGCACATGTCGCACAAGTTTGCGCAATTCACCGACCATCGTATTGAAATCCCGGGACAAAACGCCGACTTCATCGGCTGATTTAACGTCCACCGTCCGGGTCAGGTCGCCGCCGGCCACGGCTCCGACCGCGATTCCCAGCTGGCGCAGCGGATCCGTAATCCGTTTGGCCATGTACAAAGTGGCGATGAAAGCCAGGATCAGGGCCAGCAGCGTGGCCACGCCCACCGCCATTCCCATCTTGTTGCGGGCGGCATGCGCCTCGGCCAAAGACTTGCCGGCAAACAACACTCCGATCGGTTTTCCTTCCGGCCCGGCGATCGGCTCGTACGAGGTCAGATAGGAAATCCCGAGGATCGTGGCCTCGCCGTCGAACCGTTTTCCCTGATTCAAAACGACATCGGCGATCTTGGAATCCAGTTTTGTTCCGACCTGCCGCTGCCCGTTCACCATTACGGTGGTCGACTCCCGGACATCGCCCAGGAATAGGGTGGTATCGACTTTGAACAATTTTTTCGCGTTATCGACAGTTTCATTCCGACTAAGAGTTACACCGGGAGAAATGACGCCGATAACCTGGCCTTGGGCATTTCGCACCGGTGCGCCGGCTTTGGCCGACAGCTTGACGGTGGCCCCGGGCTCGATTGCCGCGGTCGCATTTCCTTTCAAAGCTTCGCTTACGCCTTTCTGATTGGCTACATTGTCGCCATGCTTGGCCGGCTCATGCACCCGGGCAATGACTCGTCCGGCGCCGTCCACAATCATGACGGAATCGATCGGCGCATCTTTCAGGATACGGTTCATGACCGCCAGAACCTGCGCCGTATCCCGGGCTTCCACCGCCCGAACCACATCCGGATTGGCGGCCAGCATAATCGCCTTGTCCTTCATTTCCTTTTTAGCTTCCTCCAGCAGGTTATGCAGGCCTTCGACGCCGACTCTGGCATCTTCTTTAGCGGCTGAATCCGAATAATCGGTAAAGAAGTACAATACTGCGCCCATTGTGGCGCTCGCCACGACGATGAGCAGAATGGCGACAAATACGATGAGTTTTGCGCGAATTGAGTTGAACATGGTTGACTTCCTCCTTTATTTTCCAGCATTTTTATCATCAGCGTGCGCGACGGCGCCGCAGTATGGATACTCTCCGTTCCGGCACGGCGGCGCCCGCTTTATGGATCCCTGTATTGTTCCATGACTGTCCGAATCTCATCCATATGGTCAAAAAACAATTCAACCAACCGGGGGTCAAATTTTTTGCCGGTCTCGCCCCGGATGAATTCGAGAATTTTTTCCTGCGGCCAGGGTTCTTTATACACACGCCGCGTCCCCAACGCGTCAAACACGTCGACCAGGGCGACGATCCGGCTATACCGGCTGATTTCCTTGCCCCTGAGTCCTTGCGGATAGCCGGTGCCGTCATAATTTTCATGATGCTCCCGGGCGATGAGCGCCGCCATCTGCAGCAAAGGACGTTGGGAACGGCACAACAATTCGTAGCCGAACTGACTGTGTTTTTTCATGATTTCAAATTCCACCGCCGTGAGCGGCCCCGGTTTGTTCAAAATCGCATCGTCCACCGCCAGCTTCCCCAAATCGTGCATGGCGGCCGCTAGTCGGATCGCGTCGACTTCCGTTGGCGCCAGCCCGCATTTTTCGGCCAGAATCGCCGAAATTTCGCCCACCCGCCGAACATGATGCCCGGTTTCCACGGAGCGGTTTTCGGCGATTTCGCCAAGAGCGTACAGCAATTCCCGCTGGGTAGCGTCGATTTCCCGGTGCAGGTCATGAATGGTGGACAAATCCCGAAAGGATCGCAACGCGCTGATCACGACCGTTCGCAGGCTCCGGGCCGTCAGCTCCGTCTTTTCGCGGTAATCGTTGATGTCGTAATCCAGAGTGACCCGTTCTTCCGGCGCCTGGCCGGGATGACCCGTCCGCAGGACGATCCGTACCCGGTCGTTTTTCAGTTCTTCCCGAATCTGGCGTACCAGATGCAACCCGGCGTTGTCGTCTTCCATCACCACGTCGAGCAAAGCCAGCGCCACGTCGGGATTCTGTCGGAGAAGCTCCCGTCCTTCCGCGGCGGAGTATGCATTAAGAAAGACCAAGCCGCGCGATTCGAATTCCAGCCGTTTCAGCGTCAAAACCGTCACATCGTGGACATCCTGTTCATCATCGACAATCAAAATCTTCCACTTTTCCGCCGGCAAAGGGCCGTTCTCCGCAGCGCCCGTTCCAATCGCCGACCCGTCATCCGCAAATATAAGCCTGTCCATTCTTCCACCTACTTCCCTTTGGCAGGAAATTGTATCGTAAACACCGTGCCCGAGCCTGGCTGACTATCGCAAACGATGGTGCCGCCGAACTTCTGGACCACGATGTTATAAATCACGGATAATCCCAGGCCGGTTCCGCCACAGCCCCGCTTGGTCGTAAAAAACGGATCAAATATTTTCGGCAGATGTTCGGCGGCGATTCCCCGGCCATTATCGGCAAATACGATTTGAACATTTTGTTCCGCCGCGGTCGCAACAATACTGATCTTGCCGAGTGCCTCCGGGTCAAATGCGTGAATCAACGAATTCATCACCAGATTGGTGATAATCTGTGAAAAAGCGCCCGGATAGCCGTCGATTTCCAGTTCTTCCCCGCAGTCCACCATTACTTCGATACGGGTCTTCTTTAATCGTGGATTCATGCTGAGCAAAATTTCGGCCAGATATTGCCGGACATTAAATTTGCGCCGGGTTTCGCTGGCCTGATCCACGGAAACCTGCTTGAAACTTTTGATCAACTGGCTGGCCCGCTCCAGGTTTTTCAGCAGGATATCGGCGGCTTCCGACATATCTTCGAGGTAATCGGTCATGTCTTTACGACGGGGCGCTCCGTTGGCGCACAACTCCAAAAACTGTCCGGTGATTTGTTTGAGATGCGACGCGGCGGTCACGCCTACGCCAACCGGTGTGTTGATCTCATGGGCCACTCCGGCGACCAGGCCGCCCAGCGCCTGCATTTTTTCCGATTGAATCAGGTATTCCTGCATATTTTTCTGGGTTTCCAATGCTTCCGTCAGATCCTTCTCGGCCCGCTGCCGCTCCGCCACTTCCTTTTGCAACCGATCGTTCGCAAACAACAACGATTCATTCATCGCCGCCAGTTCATCGTTCATCGCGGTCATTTCTTCATTCATGGCGGTCAGTTCCTGATTCAACGCATTCAGTTCCTGTGTCCGTTCCTCCACTCTTCGCTCAAGCGTCTCATTGGCTTCCTTCAAGGCGTTTTCCGTCTCTGTCAGCCGGGTAATATCCAACCCGACTCCGGTGATGTATGGCTGATCGTCGATGGTCAGTCCAACCGCCGTAAAAAACATCGTCAGCGGGGAGCCGTCCTTGCGCCGCAGATTCACTCGAAATTCCGTCGCCTTGCCCTGCATCGCCTTGGCCGCTTCCTTGACGACTGCGCCCTGAACCGTCGGATCTCCCTTGAACCAGTCCATCAGATGCATTCCCCTGATTTCGACGGCGGAATAGCCGGTCATCGTTTCATGCCGTTTGTTCCAGCGAATCAGTTTTCCGTCGCTGTCATACAGGTATAGCATTCCGGGTACGCTGTCCATCACTGCCCGCAGGAAGGCCTGTTCCCGTTGCAACGCGGCCTCGGTCTGCATCCGTTCCCGCAATTCTGTCCGAGCCTGCTGAAACAAGGTTGCGTTCTCCAACGCAATGGAGGCGAATGCGGCAAATTG
>CAZRLN010000079.1:0-9453 GCA_964601085.1 uncultured Veillonellaceae bacterium
TATGGCGTGGAAACAAAGTCTTCAAAGCCGGGGGTTCGGAACCCTTCCGCCGTGATCAGGGCCAAGTCGTATGCGGTCGTGAAATGATTGACGGGATCAGGCAAGCCGTGGGGATTCGAAAAATGGGTCCGCAGTGCGCCGCTCCGTTCCGCTTCTTCGTTCATCCAGTCGATGAATTTCTTGTAAGATCCGCCGCCGACATGTTCGGCCACGGCATGCGCCGCATCATTGCCCGAAACCAGCATCAATCCGAACAAAAGTTCCCGCAGGGAAAGGCGATCCAGTCGCTGCAAGTCCATGCTGGACCCTTCAACATTGGCGGCGGCGGGACTCACAACGACCGTATCATTCAAGTTCCCATGCTTCAATGCGGTAATCAGCGTCATAATCTTGGTTGTACTGGCCGGATACATGATTTTGTGGCCGTCTTTGTCAAACAGAACCTGCTTCGTTCCTGCAACCATCAGAAAAGCTGTTTCGCTTTTTATCGCCGGTTTGGGAACATTCGCTGATACCGGTAATGGCTTGGTCGGTACGACCACCGGCGCTTTTACGGCAACCGGCGTTTGCACAGACTTATTGTCGACCGTCGCCGGCGCTGCGGCCGTTGGAACATGAAAAATACCAAAGCCCAGCCAACCTGCCAAAAAAAGCAAAACCACCCAATGCGTACGAATTTTAATCACCAACACTCCCATTCCTGCCATGAAAGCAAACAGAAGGCGGTCTGTCACAACCCCCTTCTGCTTGCAGTAATTCAGTCCTCGCGGGTCACATCAACACAGTTCAGTTATAGGTCTTCTTTTCCTTTTTTACTTTTGTATCGCTGGGTTTCTTTTTGTCGCTTTTTTTCGATGCCTGCTCCTTGTTTGCCACTGTTGATCATCCTCCTTGGCTCATGGGCCTATCGTGCAGAAGCATTTTTTATTATTATACTACATTTTTGCTACGTTATATTTTATTTGACGTTAATCAAAAAAATCCTACTGACCAAAAACAAAAATTAGCAGAGGAAAAATTCGTCACCGGGTCGAATTGTACTTTAACAAAAATAAAGCCGTACACACCAGATCAACAGCAGGAGTGATGATTTTGGGATCGAAAAAAATTGCCGCTCTCGCGGCTATTCTGCTTCTTATCTTCTGCGCCGCCTTATTATCCGGCTGCGGTGGAAAATCCGGGCCCAAATATCTACGTTATTCGGTGGGAACCGAACCGGAAACACTCGATCCCCGCAAATCGACCGGCATTCCGGAAGCTACTGTCGAAGCGCAATTATTTGAAGGATTGACCTCGCTGGACGCAAAAAACAACCCCGTTCCCGCCATGGCGGAAAAATGGGAGATCAGCCCGGACGGCCTGAAATACAAATTCATTTTGCGGCAAGGCATCAAATGGTCCAATGGGGATCCCGTGACCGCCTACGATTTTGAATATGCCTGGAAAACCGCCCTGTCACCGGAACTTGGCAGCAAATACGCCTATCAGCTGTTTTACGTCAAAAACGGCGAAGCTTACAATCAGGGCTTGACCACCGCCGACAAAGTCGGCGTCAAAGCCTTGGACGACCGGACGCTGGAAGTTCTTTTGGAAAAGCCGACCGCATACTTTTTGTCGCTCACCGCCTTTCATACTCTGTACCCGGTTCCCCGCCGGATCGTCGAAGCCAATCCCAAATGGGCCGCCGACCCCAAGACGCTGGTTGGCAACGGTCCGTTCAAGATCAGCGCCTGGATCCACAATTCCCGGATCGAACTGCTCAAGAACGAACATTATTGGGATGCTGCCAAGGTAAAAATGCCAAAGATCGACTTCATTCTCACCGAATCGGGCAGTACGGAAATTGCCATGTTTGACAATAACCAGATTGATATGGGAGAAAATGCACCGCCGGCCGAATACCCGCGTCTTAAAAAAGAGGGGCGGTTGCAGATTTCACCCTATTTGGGAACGTATTTCTTCGCTTTCAATGTCACCAAAGCCCCGCTTGACAACGTCAAGGTGCGCCAAGCTCTGTCGCTGGCGATCGACCGCCAGGCTATCATAAACAATGTGACCAAGGGCGAGCAAAAGCCGGCGTTAGCCTGGGTTCCGCCGGGAATGGCCGATGCCAAACCAACCGAGGATTTTCGGGCGGTCGGCGGCGATTTCTTCAAAGACAGGGACATCGATGCAGCGAAAAAGCTGCTGGCGGACGCCGGATATCCGGAAGGGAAGGGCCTGCCGCCGATTGAATTGATCTACAACACAAATGATGTGCACAAGGCCATTGCCGAAGCGGTGCAGGAAATGTGGCGCAAAAACCTGGGCGTCAATGTTTCGCTGACGAATCAGGAATGGAAAGTTTTCATCAACACCCGCAGCAAAGGAGGCTATCAGATCGCTCGTCATGGCTGGATCGGCGATTATGCCGACCCGATGACTTTTATCGATATGTTCGATTCCACCAGCGGTAACAATGATTCGCAATATAAAAACCCGCAGTATGACAACTTCGTCCGGTTGGCAAAGTCGACCAGCAATCCGGACATCCGGATGAAAGCCATGCACGAGGCGGAAAAACTTCTGCTCTCGGATGCGGTCATTGCGCCGGTTTATTTTTACACCAGGGTTTCCATGGTGAAGCCCAATGTCAAGGGATATCAACGTTCCGTACTTGGTCATGTGTATTTTAAGGAGGCCTATGTGGAGTGATTTCTTGTGGTTAAATTAATCTTGGGCCGGATTCTTTCGATGATCCTTGTCCTATGGGTGATCGTTACAGCTACCTTCGTATTGATGCACGCAATTCCCGGCGGCCCGTTCACCGCGGAAAAAGCGCTGCCGGAAGCGGTGCTCAAAAACATCGAGGCACGCTATCACCTGAATGATCCCTTGCCGAAACAGTACGCGGATTATCTGGGAAATCTATTGCGCGGCGATTTAGGGCCTTCGTTCAAGTATGAATCCCGAACCGTCAACGAAATCATTGCCGAAAGCTTCCCCGTATCGGCGGAACTGGGCACAGCGGCTGTGGCCCTCTCCGTAATTGTCGGCATCCCGGCGGGAATGGCTGGCGCTTTGTACCAAAACCGCTGGCCGGATCATCTGGTCATGCTGTTCGCCACCATCGGAATTTCAGTTCCCAGCTTTATTTTGGCCACGGTTCTGATTTATACTTTTGCCCTCTGGCTCAAACTCTTGCCTGCCGCCATGTGGGGAGGCCCGGAATTCATCATCCTGCCTGCGTTGGCCCTTGCCGGCATGCCTACTGCATTTGTCGCCCGTCTGACCCGTTCCAGCATGCTGGAAATTCTGGCCCAGGATTATATCCGCACTGCCCGGGCCAAAGGATTGTCCGCCTTTACGATCTTATGGCGCCATGCGCTGAAAAACGCCCTGCTGCCGGTGGTGACTTACCTTGGACCTATGATTGCCGCGATTTTCACAGGCAGTTTCGTCATCGAATCTATTTTTGCCATTCCCGGCCTGGGCCGACATTTTGTCACCAGCATTTACAACCGTGACTATACGGTCATTTTGGGGATCACCGTATTTTACAGCGCACTGCTGGTCTTCATGAACTTTCTCGTGGATCTGACCTATGTCTGGCTGGATCCCCGGATCAAACTCGGCGGGGAGGAGAATCGCTGATGGACTTCTCACCGCTGAAAGCCCGGGACGCCGTCGTCGCCAAAGCAATCCGTCCACATATCGGATTTCGCCAGGATGCCTGGCTTCGTCTGAAAAAAAACCGGGCGGCCATGGCCGGCTTGGGAATTATCGTCCTGATCAGCCTGTTGGCGATTCTGGGACCGCTGCTTTCGCCCTATTCGTATTCGGATCAGTCCCTTGCCAACGCCAACCAACCACCGTCATCCTCCCACTGGTTGGGCACCGACAATCTCGGCCGCGATCTGGCGACCCGGATCTGTTACGGCGCCCGGATATCCCTCTCGATTGGTATTGTCGCCAGCCTGATCAACTTGGGCATCGGCGTTTTGTACGGCGGAATCTCCGGTTATTTTGGCGGCCGCATTGACAGCGTCATGATGCGGATCGTCGATATTCTTTATGGCATTCCGTTGCTCCTGTACGTCATCTTGCTGATGGTCGTTTTGAAACCGGGGTTGATGAACGTTTTCCTGGCGCTCGGCCTGGTCTACTGGCTGCGGATGGCCCGCATCGTCCGGGCCCAGGTATTGGGTCTGAAAGAACTGGAATATGTCTTGGCCGCCCGGGTTCTTGGCGCCAGCCATCGGCGACTGATTTTCGGCCATCTCTTACCCAACAGCCTCGGCCCGATCATTATTACGTTGACCTTATCCATCCCGGAGGCGATTTTCACGGAAGCGTTTCTCAGTTTTATCGGCCTGGGCGTGTCGGCGCCGATGGCCAGTTGGGGCGTGCTGGCTTCGGAAGGAGTCGTTACGTTGCGATCTTACCCGTTCCAGCTGTTATCGCCGGCCATCGCCATCAGTCTGACAATGCTGGGGTTCAACTTCCTTGGCGACGGGCTGCGTGACGCCCTGGATCCGCGCATGCGCCGCTAATTGCAAAGATTATCCGTAGTTCGATTGGGAAGGACCGATTTTGTTGACAATGTTGTTATCCGTTAAAAATCTTCAGGTCCGGTTCCGGACCTATGCCGGCGTCGTACATGCCCTGCGGGGCGTAGACTTTGATCTGGCCGCAGGCGATATTGTCGGCATTGTCGGCGAATCCGGCTGTGGCAAGACGGTAACCGCCAGCGCCGTCATGGGCATCATCCCGTCGCCGCCCGGCGAAATTGTAGCCGGTGAAGCCTGGTTTGACGGCCAGGATCTGCTGAAACTCACGGAACCGGAGTTGCGGCGTATCCGCGGCAACTTGATGAGTATGATTTTTCAGGACCCCATGACTTCGCTCAACCCGGTTCTTACAATCGGCACGCAGCTGACGGAGCCGTTTCTCGAGCATCAGTCGATCGCGGCCTCGGAGGCCCGGCGACGAGCCGTCGAACTCCTGACCTTGGTCGGCATCTCCGATCCCGTTTCCCGCCTTGACCAGTATCCCCATCAATTGAGCGGCGGAATGCGGCAGCGCGTCATGATCGCCATGGCCCTGGCCTGCAATCCCCGCCTGCTGTTTGCCGACGAGCCGACGACCGCGCTCGATGTCACCGTACAGGCGCAGATTTTAGACCTGCTGAAACAATTGAATCAGAATCTGAACACCACCATCGTATTGATCACGCATGATTTGGGCGTCGTAGCCGGACTCTGCCGAAAAGTGCTGGTCATGTACGCCGGCCAGGTCGTGGAAGCGGCAACTGTTACTGACTTGTTTGCCCATCCCGGCCATCCTTACACTCTGGGGCTTTTGCATTCGGTGCCGCACCCGGAATCGACCGGCCAACGTCTGTCGACGATCGACGGACAACCGCCGGACTTGATCCTCGAGCCGACCGGCTGCGCCTTCCTGCCCCGCTGTCCGTTCGCCATGCAGATTTGCCTGGAGGAGCCTCCTCTGTTCGATGCCGGCGACCAGCATCAGGTTCGCTGCTGGTTGTGTCATCCCGACGCGCCAAAAGCACCTCACGATGCTTTCGTAGAGGGAGGCCAGCCATGACGCGCCCGCTGATCGAGGTCCAAAACCTGGTCAAAAACTTTGTCATCGAACGTAGCTGGACCGGCCAGCCGCTTAAAACTGTCCAGGCTGTTAAAGACGTAACATTTTCCATTATGTCCGGCGAAACCCTTGGACTGGTCGGGGAAACCGGTTGCGGCAAATCTACCGTCGGCAGGACGCTGATTGGGCTCTATGAACCTTCCGGCGGCTCTGCCTCCCTGGATGGCGTCGATATTCACGCCGCGCTGCGATCCCGGGACAATATCGCCTTCCGCCGCCGTTTGCAGATGATATTCCAAGACCCTTACGCTTCCCTGGATCCCCGGATGACGGTCGGCGACATCGTCGGCGAACCATTGGACATCCATCAGCTAGCCGCCGGGGACGCCCGCCGGGACCGGATTCAGGAATTGCTGGCGCAGGTCGGCCTGGATCCCGAGCATGCCGGCCGCTATCCCCACGAATTTTCCGGCGGCCAGCGGCAACGCGTCGGCATCGCCCGCTCACTGGCGGCTCAGCCCGATTTCATCGTGTGCGACGAGCCGATTTCGGCGCTGGATGTCTCGATTCAAGCCCAGGTCGTCAACCTGTTGCAGGAGTTGCAGGAAAAACTGGGCCTGACCTATCTGTTTATCGCCCATGACCTATCGATGGTCCGCCACATCAGCCACCGAATCGCCGTCATGTACCTCGGGTCCCTTGTCGAAACCGCAACCAGCGCCGACCTGTTTGCCAATCCACAACATCCCTACTCACAAGCTCTGCTTTCCGCGATCCCACTGCCGGATCCGCTCCTGGAGGCTACCCGCGAGCGCATCGTGATGCCCGGTGAGGTGCCCAGCCCGATCAACCCTCCTTCCGGTTGCCGGTTCCGTACCCGCTGCCCGCTGGCGATGCCAGTCTGCGCCGAAGTCACACCTGCGCTCACTGATGACGGGTGCGGACACTCGACAGCCTGTCATCGCATTCATCCCCTATAAATAAAGAAGCGGAGGGAAAGCCATGGTTCAGCCATTGTCCGCATTGGAACTCAAGCCACGCATCCTGTATGAAGTCGCCAAGGCCGCCTGGGACGGCGCATTGGTCGAACGACGCGAGGACATCTGCCGCCTGGTCTGTGAAGAGTTCGGCGACCGGGTGACACGGCATCGGGTCGCCAATCAGATTCGCGTTGCCATGGGTCTTTCCCCTCATGAATTAGACACCGTCGGCGGTGAAAATGATGCCGACGCCCTGATGGGGCTCATGAATGGACCATTCATCGTCAATGATCCCACGGCCTGTCAGCATTGCCCGGAAGCCGGAACCTGCTGCGGCCCGGATTGTCCGCTGCAGGCGCTTTCCAAGGAACCTGGCGGCGCCATTGCCATTGACCATGCCAAATGTCTTGGCGAAGGCCATTGTCTGACGCAATGTTCATTCGGCGGACTAGCGGAAAAATCGCAGTTCGTCCCGCTTATTTCCCTGCTGCGCGATCAGACGGCGCCGGTATATGCATCGGTTGCCCCCGCCTTCACCGGGCAGTTCGGTCCGGATGTCACGCCTGGCAAATTACGCTCGGCGCTGCGCCATCTTGGGTTCGCTGAAATGCTGGAAACGGCCCTGTATGCCGACCTGATCACGATGAAGGAAGCCTTCGAGTTTGACGAGCATGTCCAGGTTGCCGGCGATTTTTTGATCACCAGCTGTTGTTGCCCGGTCTGGATTAAACTGATTGAAGGCCGCTTCACGGACCTGGCGGCGCATATTTCGCCATCGGTCTCGCCGATGATTGCCTCCGGTCGCTGTATCAAGGCCGTCGAACCCGATGCGAAAGTCGTCTTCATCGGACCCTGCATCGCCAAGAAGACGGAAGCGACGCTGCCGGACCTAGCGGGCGCCATCGACTTCGTTCTCACGTTTCAGGAATTGGCGGCCATTTTTCAGGCAACTGGCGTAGATCCCGCCACTTTTCCGGATGAAGAAAATCCTGTCGCATCCCGGGCCGGCCGTATTTATGCCCGAACCGGCGGGGTCAGTCAGGCGGTGGCCGATACCCTGGCCCGCATCTTGCCGAACCGGGTAGGCGATCTTCAAGCCCTGAACGTCCATGGCATCCCCAATTGCCAAAAAGTTCTGGAACAGGCGGCCACCGGCGTTGTTGACGCCAATTTCATCGAGGGAATGGCCTGCCTTGGCGGCTGTGTGGGGGGACCGGGAAGGATTGTCACCACAGAGGTATCAACCCAGGCCGTGAATGCGTACGGGGAAAGTTCCCCGTCAATCACACCGGTGGAAAACCCCCAGGTGTATCAGTTGCTCACGCGTCTGGGCCTGGAAATGAACGCCGCCGTCACCCAGGGAGAAAGTCCGGCCTCCCGGATTTTGTCCAGATGTATACAAAAACCACGGGAATGATGTAAAATAAAGTATATATTTGAAGATAAGGAGGCTTCCCCATGAGCAACACCCCTGTTAAAATCATGGAAACAGTCTTGCGGGATGGACATCAATCTCTGGCAGCCACCCGGATGCGCACCTCCGATATGATTGAGATGCTGGAAAAACTGGATGATGTCGGTTACTTTTCCCTCGAAGCCTGGGGAGGAGCTACATTTGACAGCACGCTCCGCTTTCTAAATGAAGATCCTTGGGAGCGGTTGCGCATTATCCGGAAGCATGTGACCAAAACCCCGATTCAAATGTTGTTGCGTGGTCAAAATATCCTCGGTTACAACCATTACGCTGATGATGTAGTGGCCGAGTTTGTCAAGCGGGCCGTCCATAATGGCGTTGGCGTCGTTCGGATCTTCGATGCCCTAAATGATGTCCGCAACCTGGAAGTCTCGATGCGGGTCGCCAAAGAAACCGGTGCGCACGTCCAGGGCGCTTTTGTGTACACAATCAGCCCCTTCCATACCATCGAAACGTTTGTCAAAGTCGCCAAAGACTTGGTCTCGATGGGGGCCGATTCCATTTGTATCAAAGACATGGCCGGACTGCTCGCGCCGTATGTCGCTTACGATCTGGTGAAAGCCCTGAAGGCGGCCGTAAACGTGCCGATCGATATTCATTCCCATTACACCAGCGGCATGGCTGGTATGACCTATCTTAAAGCGATCGAGGCCGGGGTGGATATTGTCGACTGCGCCCTTTCGCCTTTCGCCATGGGTTCTTCGCAACCGGCAACGGAAGCGTTGGTCGCCGCTCTGGAGAATACCGAGCGCGACACCGGTATCGCCAAGGAAAAGCTCTTCCCCATTGCCGACCATTTCCGGGCCGTGAAAAAGAATGTTGCGGAAACTTTCAAATTGAACACCGCCATCGACATTGACACCAAAGTGCTATCTTTCCAGATTCCCGGCGGCATGCTCTCCAACTTCCTGAACCAGCTGAAAGAGCAGGGAATGGCGGATAAATACCCGGAAATGCTGGAAGAAATGCCTAGAGTCCGGGCTGATCTCGGCTATCCTCCGCTGGTCACGCCGACTAGCCAGATTACTGGCTCCATGGCCGCCTTTAATGTTATGTTCGGCCGCTACAAAGTGGTTCCCCGCGAAGTCAAAGATCTCGCCCGCGGCAAATATGGCCGCACACCCGCCCCCATCAATCCGGAAGTGTCTGACCTGATTTTGCAGGGAGAAACGCTGATTACCCATCGGCCAGCGGATGACATCGCACCGCAAATGGAAAAACTGACCAAAGAGCTGGCCGAAAAAGGCTATCCCAACGCCTCAGTGGAAGATGTCCTGAGCTATGCCCTGTTCCCCGATGTCGCCCTGAAATTCTTCGAAGCCAACCGGAAATAACGAAACCGTATCAGAAAGATAGAGGGGCTGTCTCAAAATAGGTTTTTTAGGTCTATTTGAAACAGCCCTTTTTCGC
>CAZRLN010000080.1:0-9356 GCA_964601085.1 uncultured Veillonellaceae bacterium
ACATTGATCCGGCGAAGCTGCAACAGCGTCTGCAGCAACAACCGCACCGCGCGCCCCGTGGTGGCGAACAGGTCAAAAATCAGTTTACCCAGCCAGGTGCACAAATTAATCATCTAGATTATTTCCCCATCTACTATTGCATTTCCTTCTTTTCGATGAGTTAATCAATGCGCTGATCCGCCTGCCTCCGGCACGTTCCGTCGGCCGCCGCCGCCACCGCGACCCAGGTGTCCGCCGCCGGACGGCGGCTCCACAGACGCCATACCGCTCGCGTATCGCCATCGAGCGTCGCGACGCCCCGCTCCGTCCACAGTCGGATGTCCAGCGGATTGAGCCCGTCGAACCCACAGCCGGCGGCTTTCGCCACCGCTTCCTTCAGGCTCCACAGGCAGGCCGGAGACAGCCCGGAAGCCAACTCAACCGGTCTGAAAACCCGGTGCAACGGATAGCCGGCCGGAAATTCCGCCGCCGTCGCCGCATCGATGCCGATGCGGCAGTTCGCCGCCACGACCGCCCAGGTACTGTCCGGCAAATGGGAAAACGACTCCGTCCGCGCCGACATCTTCGGGCATCCCATCAGCCGCAGCAGCCGTTCCAGGTTTTGCCGCAGCCGCTGCTTGGCCGACGCCCTTGCTGCCGATTCAACGCCCGTCCGGCATTGTCCGACCGCGAACCAGAGATTGTCTCCGCCGAATCGTTTCACAAGGAAAGCCATCGCATCTCCAGTCCCCTCACCGTCAAAACCGGCCGGCCGGCGCCAGCGTAAACCACCGCGTCCCAGACAACCCCGCTGTCGTTCCCGCTGCGCCGGATCGCTTGGACCCCGTAGTCTCCCGGCGGGAAATCGGCGGCATGCAGATCGATCGCCGAAAATCCGTACGGCAAAACAATCCGCCCAGGCTTGTCCGCGTCCCCGGTCAGCAGCGTCTGGAACACCGCCGCATGGAACACGGCTTCCAGCAGATAGGGCGGCGTCTGGTACCGGGTCGGGGCCGAACCGGCAAAATCAACCGAAGGCCGCAGGACTGTCCGTGCTTCAATCGCCGCGTCGCCAAGGCCGGTAATCGCATCCAGAACCCGGTAACGGCCGGTCAGCCCCGTGTATTCTTCATAGAGGGCCAGCAGACCGGTCCGGTCCAGACCGGGACCGGCCAACGCCACCGGCGGCAGCGAGGGTTTGCCACCGGTCTTGGCGCGGACCGACGGTCCCAACAACACAGCGGCGGACGAATTGTGCGCCCAACTCACCAGTTCACGGCCTCCCGGCGAGATGTCCCGGGTCTGCAGCTGCGCCGCGCAAACGACCTTCCCGCGGCTGATCGACTGCACCCGGCAGTCCAGACGGGACGCGCGCGGCCGGTCGGCCGGACACTCGATAATGTCGCGGAACCGGACATCACGGAACCCCCGGACCGGCAGATAGGGTACCAACTCCCGGGCCGCCTCGGCAAACGCCTCCAGCATCATGATGCCTGACACCAACGGATGTTTCAGGTCCGGCAACGGCCTGTGCTCCGGCAGCCAGAGGTCCCGGACGGCGTCGAAGGAACGGCCGGCCGTCAGCGACGCTTGCCGCAGATCGACCACAACCTGATCCAGCAATGCGAAATGTGACGGTTCCTGCTCCAGATTCTGCGCCAATTTCACAATGGGCGGCGCCGTGGGAACCGCCGGCAAATCCCGGGCCAGCAGCAGCGGTCCGGCGGTCGGATCGCCGACTGTCAGTTCGCGGCAGAACCAGGCCGCCGCTTCGGCGGCGTGAATGTAACTGTAGCCGCTGCGCCGCATCAGCGCCCGCAGTTCCTCCGTATCCGCCATGCCACCGCCCTCGACGGGGGCGAGCAGCAGACACCGGCAACGGATGTCGGGGCAGCGTGAGGCCATTCCTTCGACAAACGCCGTCATTGCCCGGTTGGCGGCGGCGTAATTGGCCTGGCCGGGATTGCCGTTCGCCGCCGCGACCGAAGAAACGGCGACGAAGAACCGCAAACCCCGTCCGGCCGCCGCCGACAGATTCAACGCCCCTTGCAGTTTGACGGCGGTCACGGCCGCGAAGTCCGCGGCGCTGATTCCCGGCACGAAGTTGTCGCGCAGGATGCCGGCGCCGTGAACAACACCGGTGATCCGACCCCAGCGCCGGGCGATCGACGCCAGCGTCGGGCCGACCTGCGCCGCATCCGCCACGTCACAGACATGATAAGAGGCTTTGATGCCCGCAGACTTCAGTTCGGCCAGCAGAGCGCGGGTTTCTTCGGCCCGACCCGCGCCTGCCGGTTCGTTCTCAATATCCGTCCTCCCCAGCAGGGCGATCCGGCAGCCAAAGGGAATCAGACTCCGTACACATTCCCGCAGGATTCCGGCGCCGCCGCCGGATACCACGACGACATCCGATGCGTCCAGTGTCAGTCCGGGCTCGTCGGCAAAACGGAGCGGCTCTTCCTGGCCGGCCTCGACGTAAAGGCCGTCGGAGCGGCTGTGCAGACTGACGGGGGTAATGTTCCGGTCCAGGGCCCGCCGGACGGTTTCTTCGCGCCAACTGTCGGTGTCGATCCGCACCGACCGGAACAGGACCGATCGGTATTCCCAAGCCATGCACAGCATCATGCCCAGAACCCCTTCCGCCAGAACCGGCGCTACCCGATCGGCTTCCGTCCGTTCCCGGAACAACAGGACGGCCTTCTTTCGATCGGTGGCCAAAAACGCCTGCAACAACAGGAACGTGTCCCGCAGCAGGGCCGGCGCGGCTGCCGGATCGGCTGGCGACGGCTCCGCGATCCACAGGATCAGTCCACTCAGGTTGTCGCCGGCTTCCGCAGGGGTTGCGACCGGCACGATACTGACGCCATGGTCCCGCCGCAATACCGCCGCGGCCAGCGCCGCCGCCGTTTCGCCGCCCCATGGGCAGAACAGGCCGATCCGGTCCATTGGCGAAAACCGCAGATAATCTGGCTCGGACGCCGGCAAGGGCATGGCGTCGAACCGAAGGCGGCGCAGCGGGGTCGGAATTGTTGCGTCGCCGGGAGCGGCTCCTTCGTTCCGTCCGGTCCCGGCTTCCGTGGTGTCACTCCGGCGGGCTCCGCCACCGGCCGAATCGGCCTGGCTCTTCCGGATCCGTTCGATCCGGCCGGCGACATCCCGAACGGTCCGCACGCCCGCAAAATCCTGCAGATCCAGATTGATGGCGAACCGGCCCTCCAGAGCATCGGCAATGACCGGCAGGCGGCTGGAACGAATGGAAAGGTCGTCGCGCAGGTCCATGTCCGGCTCGACCTCGTCGCGTTCATAGCCTGTCGTTTGCAGAATCACGCCGATGACGGCTTCCAGGATCGCCGCGTCGTCCGTCAGCGGCGTCGGCTCCATCGTAACCGCAACCGACGCCGGCAGCTTTGCAGCGGCGCTGCCGGCGCCTTCCGCAGCCGGTTCCGGAACCGATCCGCTCACAAACAGACGGGCCAGGGCGCCGCAGAAGACCGGATACTCAATGGTAGGCAGGCACAGCGGCAGGCATTCCGGCTCCGGCAGCGTATCGCGGATCAAGTTGCCCAGAGCTTCCCGGGGGCCGACTTCGACAAAAGTCTGAATCCGGTAGTGGTCGGCCAGACTTCGTACATTGGCCAGCCAATCGACCGGCGAACCCATATGCTCGGCCAAAAGGCGCCGAATCGATTCCGCATCGGCCGGAAAAACACCCGGCGTATGGTTGGACAACACCGGGATCCTCGGCGGCTGCATGGGAATCGTGGAAAGAAAGTCCGCAAACTCCTGCTGGACTGACCGGAATATCGGCGAATGGAAGGCCATGCCGACCGGCAGGCGGCTCCAGCGCAATCCCCGCTCCGACAGAATTTCCGCCATGGATAGCGTTGCATCCGTCGCTCCGCCAATCACGGTCTGGGCCGGAGAATTGACGTTCAGCACAAACACGCCGGGATTGGCTTCCAGCAAGGGTTCCACCGCTTCCCTCCCCGCGTGGACCGCCAGCATCGAACCGGCGTCGCCGGCAAGGACGCCGGCTTTTTCCATGCACAGGGCCCGCTGGTTGACGATGCGGCAACCGTCGGCGAACGAAAACGCGCCGGCCACGCACAAGGCGGCGAATTGGCCGAGGCTGTGTCCGGCCAGCGCTGCCGGACGCAATCCGTAAGACAGCAGCAGACGGGCCAACGCCACTTCCAGCGCGAACACCGCCGGTTGCTGCCAGCGGGTGTTCCGTAGTTCGGCGTCCGTCGTTTCGAACAGCAGACGTTGGACATCGAAGCCGAAATAACCGTCCGCTTCGGACAGCAGTTCGCGGACCGACGGAAACGCCTCGCTCAATTCACGTCCCATGCCGGCATATTGCGCGCCCTGGCCGGGGAATACCATCGCCACCGCCGGGGCGGTCGAGGTGGTGGCGGTCCCGATGTAAACGCCTTGCCGGGCCAGCGCCCGGCGCTGTTTCTCCGTCAGGGCCGGCATTTTTTCCAGTGCCTGGCTGTCCTTCAATTGCTGCTCCGCCGTCTCCCGGATATCAGCCAACACCGCGATGCGTCGGAGGATCCCCTCCACCGGTCGCGACAGGTCGTGCAGTCCTGCCGGCCACGGCGTTATGGCGCGGGCAACCGGTTCATCGATCGCCGCAGTCGCTGGCGTCTCCCAGTCGCCAGCCTGTTCCAGCTGAACCACAAAATTGGAGCCGCCGAACCCGAAGGCGTCGACCTGAAAGCGGCGCGGCCGGCCAAGCGGCTGCCGCCAGGGTTCCGGTTCCTTCAGAACAACCAGCCCGGAATCATCCAACTGCAGTGCCGGATCCGGCTCATCACAATTCAGTGTTGGCGGATACAAACCGGCATTCATCGCCATGACGCCCCGGATCAGGCTACTGATCCCGGCCGCGCCCAGCGTATGGCCGATCTGGGATTTGAATCCCGCAATGACCGTCCGTTTGCTTGCCGGATACAGCGATTTCAGCGCCGCGACTTCTTCGAGGTCGCCCTGACGGGTCGAGGTGGCGTGGCATTCCACCAGGTCCACCGACTCCGGTCCATAGGGCAGCCCGGCGAACGAGGCCCGGATGGCGCGGATCTGGCTGTGGCGGGATGATTCCACCATGCCGGTCTCCGTGTTGCTGGCGCCCACGCCGGTGACATAGCCGTAAATATGCGCGCCCCGGCTACGGGCCACCGACTCGCGTTCAATCACGATCATACCGGATCCTTCGCCCATCACAAACCCGTCGCGACGGCGGTCGAACGGCCGGGACATGGCCGAAACCGGCCGGGATGGATCGGATAGGCCGGCCAACGCGCCCAGCACGGAAAAATCGAGGAAATGCAACGGTGACAACGGTTCCTCCCCGCCGCCGACCACAGCGGCATCCAGCAGACCGTTCCGCATCATCTGGACCGCGCTGTGCAACGCCACCAACGAGGAGGCGCAGGCAGCCTGCACCGAATAGCTCGGGCCGGCAAAGCCGAATTTGTTGCAGACAAACCCGGGAACCATGCTGCTCAGGCGACCCAGCAGGGAGGTGTCGTCCTGAATGCTGCGCCCGGCAACCATTTCCTTTTGCAGGCTTGCTTCCTTCTCCGGCGTCAGCGGCAACACCCGCCGGACGGCCGCGAGCAGATCCGGCAAGGCTTCCCGGATGCTCAGGTCGGCGCTGATCGGCGTCATTTCGGATACGTTCTGCGACAGGATCACGCCGATGCGGTCCCGGGCGATGTCGGATTCCAGAATACGCGAGTCCCCCACTGCCTTACCGGCCACCCACAGCGCGATCTTCGTCGCTTCCGTCATGTTTTTGAAATCCTGAGGCGCCACGGCGATTTCCCGCCGACTGACCCGTAGGTCATGAAACGCGGCGGCGCGGCAGTAGGTCTTGCCCGATACCATCGGCCGGGAATCGAAGTAGCGTTCATGGTCCCATTTTGCCGCCGGCACAGCCACGACGCCGTTGCGCAGCGCCAAGGACGCCGACCATATTTCCGCCGGACTTCGGCCCAGGGCATTCACCAGGCTCATCCCGGTGATGGCGATGCGTTCCGGTCCGTTGCACGAAAAACGTTCAGTAGCCCGGAATTCCGTCGGCTCCGTCAATAGCTCCCCGGCAACCTCCGGCAAAAACGGCGCAGCCAATTCCGCGTGCAGCTCCGCCAATGGCCGCCGTTCCCGCAAAATCCCGGCGCAGGCGCCGCTCATGAATTGTCCCTCGCGCCACATTCGGGCCGGCGATAGTTTTTTGCCCGTGCGGGGATCGAAGCCGCGCGCCGCGCAACACAGACTGCCGGTCGCCAGCCGTTCCAGCCGTTGCCGCAGTTCGGCCGCCGCAATCCCGTCGGTCGCCGCGGCCTTTTCCAGTTCCTGAATCGCCGCGGTCTTTTCGTTACGCAACGACCGCACCCGCAGGCCGACACATTCCCCGGTCACCATCGTCGCCGCCGGCGCCGCCGCCAAGATTCGTTGTTGGTACTGGTCGCTGAGGGCCCCTGTTTCGACAATCTCCGTCGCAGTCAGATAAACCGTGCCCATCTGAATGGCGTCGGCGCCCAGCACAGCGGCCATATAAGCCGTTTCCCGGTTGCAGATCCCGCCGGCCAGGATCAAAGTCCGGCCGGCAAACAGTTCGGGACGACGTTTTTTCAGTATCAGTGCAAGCTGGGCCAATGTCAGCGTGCTGTGAATCCCGATATGTCCGCCGGACTCGCAGCCCTCGCAAATTACCTGCCGGTAGCCGTTCTCCAGGGCCAGTTGCAGCAGATCCTCGGTCGGCGCGATGTAGATAGCGTCAATTCCGGAATCAAGCAACGTCCTCCCCTGGGCGGGCTCGCCAGCGGCAATCACGGCGAAACGCGGACGTTGCTGCCGGACCCATTCCAGCTGGGCCTCGCGGCAGGGATTCTCCGACAAAGTGATGACATTGACCGCATAAGGCCGATCGCCCATCACTTCCCGCAGATTGCCAAGCTTCCGTTGCAGGGAGTCCGGATCCATCAGCCCCAGGGCCAGGGTCGGCAGCCCTCCCGCCGCGGCGATCCTGGCTGCGAATTCCGGCGCGTCGCTGATCCAGGACATAGCGCCCTGAACAAACGGGAATCGTGTTCCCCAGAGTTTGGCTACCGGGCTGTCGGCAAACCGGGCGGCGATTTCAGCCCGGCGTCCGACAATGTCCCGTACCGCCGCCTGGAAGCGACTGCATGCCTCCGTCAGATCGGAACCGAACTGCCGTACAAACTCACCGGCAAAGCTCGCTTCGACACCGAGCGGAATTAGTTCCCGCCGGTCGAAACGGCTATCCAACGGTGAAACGGCCTGATTCTGCAGGTATCGCCGCAGTTCGTCCGGGTGTCCGTCGCCATTGAGATTCAGGTCCGCAGTCCGGGCCGCCGCCGAGTTTCCCTTGTCATAGAGTCGATAGGGTGTTGGCGAATTCAGGCCGACGACCCGGGTATGGTCGGCCCGCAGCTGCCTCAGTTTCTTTTTCATCGGCTCGGCGGTTCCGGCTTGGTCGGTCAGCCAATGCAAACTTTCGAAGACCACCCCGACGGCGCCGCTGGTCAAAAATGCCGCGGCAGCCTCCGGAGTGGCAACGCTGCCCCAGACGTGCAGCTGAACGCTTTCACCGTTTCGGCGAAACTGGTCCCGCACTGTCGCAAACAGGGTAAAGATCGTATCGGCGCCGACAAATCCGGCCGCCTCATTCCCCTTGAGCGCAAAACGGGCGGCGTTTGGCATCGTCTGGCGAATCTGCTCCAGTTCCGCCGCCGAAGCGACGACCCAGCCCAACCGGTCCGTCGCCAGTTCCCGCAAACTCCGCGGCATGTCCGCCGGCAAACCGAAGCTGTCCACCCAAACGGACGCCGTCGGAGCCAACCGGCAGAGCGCTTCCAGCACTGCTTCCGGCAAGCCGCCTTCGCCGACGCCATCGATCCAAAAATCGACCGGCATCGCCGAGTCTGCCAGACGGGTCAACAAGGCCGCCTTTTCCAGTCGCTGCGGTCCAGTCAGATCGCAGACTATGCGGAATCCGGCCCTGCGGGCGGCGTCGGCCGCTTCGGCGGACAGCATTTGCGGGCGCCAGACGAATCGAAACATGAATACGCTCCTCTCTGTAGCGGCAATTATTGTCCCCAATCGTTTTCCACGGCATAGTCGATCCAACAGTCCATCAGGGCGGTCGTCACGACCGGCGGTCGCAGGTCCGGCGTGGCCTGGTCGGTATGGTCGCGCAGGAACAACGGGTTGTTGCCAAAGTATTCGAGTACGGATTCCATCTGCCGACACACCAGGCGTTCCAGCTCATTACGCGGCTGCAGGGGCGGCGCAGCGCCCGCCCCCGACAGACGGATCCCCTCGATACGAAACCGTTGCCGCACGTAGTCCAGCGTCTGCCGATACGTCGGTGGCTCCGGATGGGTCAGATGGAAGATGCGCCGATGATTGGCCGGATCTTCGATGATTCGGACCGCTGCCCGCGCCACATAGTCGACTGGCACGATGTTCATGGTCGAGTCCGCGTCCACCGGCAAGCCGATCTGCAAATCAAAAGGCTGTCCGCCCGCCCCGTCTCCCCCCAGGCGGCTGAGCAGATGAACAGCCTGCATCAGAACGTACCAACCGAAAAACGACGTGCAACGGCCGGTGGCGGTATCACCGACGATGATGCCCGGGCGCAGCAAGGTCGCCTGGCCGTCCCAAAGCCGTTCCGCTTCCCATTTGCTCTCCTCATAAACATTGACGAACAGTCCCCGGGGATGCGGTCGCTCCGGCACCGAGTCACCCTCGACGCGGCCGCAGACGTAGGCGGTACTGACCACGTGCGCCGACATCGGCTGCATTTGAAGCAGACGCTGCAACACGGCGACACTGCCGACATTGGTCCGCAGCGGTTCGCCGCGGGAATCCAGATGCAGCTGCATCGCCGCCGCACAGTGCAATAAGGCGTCGACATCCCGCAGGAGCGGATCCGCCGCACTCCAGGCCGGCCAATTGTCGGCCGCCGCCATAAGGTCGCCCTGAACCCAATGCAGATCGCCGGCCTGACGGGGCAGGCCGGATTCCGACAGAAAGCGGACCGTATCCATCCGTTTGCCCGGCTGTCGGTATAGACACCAAACGGAATGGCCCCGCAGCAACAGTTCCCGCAGCAAGTATTCGCCCAAAAATCCGGTTGCTCCGGTCAAAAAAACCCGCATGCTATGGCTTTCCCGCTTGCGTGATCTCGATACTGACTTCTGTATCCCCTTCAATGATGTAGTCGGTAGTCAAAACTCCCTTTTTCTTTTGTTCGGTTTTCCGGGCGGCCAGAAGCGAGCCTGCTGGCTTGCCTTTGGCCGGTTTTTCCGGCTTGGCCGGCTCCTTGTCGGCCACGGATTTTT
>CAZRLN010000081.1:0-8981 GCA_964601085.1 uncultured Veillonellaceae bacterium
TTGCCTTTGGCCGGTTTTTCCGGCTTGGCCGGCTCCTTGTCGGCCACGGATTTTTCCGATTCGCTCAGTTTCAGTTTCGGTTTTTTGTCGCCGCCCGCGCCGTCTTCCAAGGTCTCGGCGGAGCCCGGCAGTTCGACCACGATGTCATTGTTGCGGTCCCGGCCGGCTAGATCCTTGATCATTTCTTCGAAAGATTTCGGCGGTTTCCGGGAAGGCTTCGGAACTTCCCCGCCTTCAGCGCCCATTTTTTTCAGCAGGGCGGCCAGGGAAAAGAACCCGCCGCCCCGAACGCTCAAACTCAAACTGCCGGCATTTTGTTCCTTCGGCACGGTGAAGCTGACCGTCCGGGTGACCGTTTCGCTGCGGTAGGGCTTGAGCTTCACTTCGATATCGATCGTGTCGCCTGGCCGGGCGGAGGTCTGAACCGGACGGGCTGAAAGAATCCGTGCCGTACGTCGGTCCGGACTGACGTCGATATCGGCCCGGATATCCATGATCGTCACCGGATTGTGCGGGTTGGAAGCCAGAAACGCAACCAATTCATAAAACTCGGCCAAGGCGGCTTCCGCCACATTTTCCGGACTGAAAAACATGTTTTCCCGTTTGTAGGTCTCCCCCGGCATGCCGCGGGCGGCTACTTCGAATGCGATCCGGGCGGTGCCGGAACCGGTCCGGTCGATCGCCTTGTCGATGGCATTCAGCAGGGACGCCGTCGCCAGAATCGGCATGATTTCTTCGTCCTGCACAATCTGGACCGCCATCTCCCGGCCGTCGCCGGAGTCGGCGGAACGGATGTTCATCCGCATCGGCACGATCCCGGGAAAACGGTTCATCTCACCAGCCACTCCCGCCCCGCGGTCCTGGTTGATCGTACCGATCACCTCGCCGGTCGCGCCGACCTTGAATGAACTTTCCAGTCCGCGGATCGTTGTGAAAATATAGGCATTGGTCATCAAAAATCCGGCCGGCCCCCGTTTCAGGAATGGATGCCCAAACGCCAGAATTTTGTCGCCATCGACGTAGGTCACGGTCCCCAGCGCGCCCAGACTGACATCGCCGCGCACCAGCTGCACCCCGACCGCGCTGCCGGGCTCGAGTGCGCCGAAAGCAATGTCCGAAGGCGGATCGCCGACCGCCACCGGAGTCAACTTCAACGGTTTCAGATGCGTCTGTAAAAACGCCAGGGCATTGGGCCCAAAGCCTGCCGCCATCAGTGGCGTAGACAACCGGGGCTGCGATTTCCCATCGGCCTTGTCGGGCGTGGGCGTCTTTTTCCGATCTTTGTCGGTCGGTTTATCCGCCGGTTTTTCCGGTGGGTTGTCGACAGGTTCGGGGTCCGCCGGTTTGGGCGGTTTCCGGTCCAGCAGTTTCAGCATGTCATGGATCGGCGTCACCATGGCGGTGCGTTGGTCGGTCAGGCTCCAGCCGTAGCCGATGGCGCCGATCAGGCGCCCATCAATGAACACCGGGCTGCCGCTCATCCCCTGGGCCACGCCGCCGGCGCGATCAATCACGTCGCCGGAGGCGCGAACCAGAATCAGATCGCCGACCGCCCCTTTATTTTTCAAAATCCCCAATACTTCCACGCCAAATTCTTCGATCCGGGTTCCCGCAATCACGGTACGGGCGACGCCCTGCGCTCCCACCCGGACTTCTTCCAGCGGCATCAGCGGAACAGCCGCGGCCGCTCCCGCCGGCGTCCCCAACAAAAACCAACAGACAAGCAAATAGAAAGCGCCAAGGCGCAAACCAAAAAAGGCCAATTGTTTCATTCCTCTCGTCATTTAACCGTCGGCTCAATCCGGGCGACCACTTGGCCGGCCTTGATCATGTCACCCGGTTTCACCAAAACGTCGCGCACCACTCCGTCCCGCGTCGCCCGGGCAGCCACTGCCGCTCCGGTGATGCTTTCGACGCGCACCAGCACGGTTCCTTCCCGCACCATCGCGCCGACAGTCGTCAAATTTTGGCCAACCACCCGACCGGCCAGCACTCCGTGCTGATCGACCAGATTTCCGGCGGACGCAACCCATACGGAAACCGCCAATATGGCAATGACTGCGAAAACCATGGTTTTTTTATGTAACAGCATCACAAATTCCTCCTTATTCAGGCTGGACCTTTCGGAACAGCCTGTGTTGAATCAACACGGTAATTTTCCTATTTCCCGGGTTTGGTCCGGACCACGGCGATCGCCGCACCCAGTCGGCGCTCCCGGCCATCGGAAGGCTCATTGACGATCCGCCGGTGGATCAACATTTCGCTGGAGCCGCCGCCATCCAGATTCAGCGCCTCCACGGCGCCCTGGTCCAGCATGAACTGGGCCAGTTCCAGCAAGGTGAAGCCGACACTGGACCGACGCCGCCCATCGACCACCACCAGCAGGGCCTTGTTGTCCTTGGTAATGCCGAGCGCGGTCCGGGGAGCGCGGCCGCCGGCCACGTCGCTGCCGAATTCTTCGCCCAGGGTTGTGACATAGATTTGCGAATTCTTGACCAGACAGGGCCCGCCACCAACGGCATGAACCACTTTATCCCAGACCGGCCCGATCGACTGGCTGATATTCAGTCGGTCACCGACCTGGAGATGCGCCATCAGCCAAGCCTGCCGACCGGATACGGACACGACGGACGCCCCCTCCGGAATGACCGAATTGTAGTCCCGGACCTCCACGATCCGTCCGTCACGGACGACATATTCCCGGCCGCCGGGAGCCGTCAGCGTCCAATACGCATAATAGGGATTATACAAAATCAGCTCGGAATCGCCGCGTGCCCGGTTGACCCCGTCGATCGGAATCCTGGTCTTGTCCGGCAGTTCGACATAACCCGAATACGCCGGCGCGTCAAATACCAACTTACCGTCGGGCAGGATCCCGAAAGAGGTCCTGGGGATTTCCGGTGCGCTGACCAAGTGCCGATCAATTTTCATCAAGCCGAGAATTTCGCCGCTGCGCATGAAATAGGGGCCATTGATCATCGCCACATTGTCGAGTCGTTCCGCCATTTCTGACAACGTTTCGATGCCGGCGACAGAATCGTTGGACAGGACCGGTCGCAGCGAATAGCCGTTTTTCAGGTCGACGGACAGGACATGCGCCCGGACCGGCCCGGCGAGGCGTCCTTTGATAATTTCCGTATAGACGACCCCTGGCGCAATAATGGATTCATTTGTGCTGTCGTAATTTTTCAGCAGGTCCACTACGAGCCGTGTCGGCGACTGCATCACGCCGACCTTGGGCATGATCGGCAATTTCAGGGAAATTACCGCTTTGAACCGTCCGCCGCCCAAATCGACGAACCGCAGATTTTCCACAAAGGGGTCGTTGAAAGAAATCTGGTTGGCGCCGCTGCGATTCACCGTATCCGGCAATTCGATTTCCAGCTGCTGCGGCAAATCGACCGCGCTGACCGTGTAGGCCGGAATCGCGCTCATGTCCATGACGATCCGGAAAAGATCATCCGAAGAGTGAAAACGTATGTTTTGAATCGTCGCGCCTGTCGTCGGAGTCTGCGTCGGCAAAACGGCCGGCCGGGACTGGGCGGACGCACCTGCAGGAGGAGTCAGAATGGCGGGAGCCGCCCAGACTGACTGCCCAAAAAATGCCAGCCCTAAAATCAATATTCCGAAACTCCATCGGAGTCGTTCTTTCATCCATGACATCGTGATCACCCTGCGTTTCCCGTTTCTGTTTCGATTTTCTTATTCATTATTATATAACAAATGCCCCGTAAATGGGAAATGACCGGCAAAGCCGGCCATTTCCCTATTCTTTCTTCGGCGCTTGTACGGTCGGCGCCGTTGCGCTCGGCGCCGCTGCGGCGGCCGCCTGACTGGCCCGAGTGAGGCTCCGGTACATCATGTCGGCGATGCCGGCGCCGCCGGCAGCCGCCATATTGCGCGTCATTTCCATGTCGAACATGGATTGCATCGTATCCTGCTGCAAAGTGCTGCCGCCCAGTTCCGTTTTGGCAATGGTGGACCGCATGCTTTTCAGCAGCATATTCAGAAACACGCTCTCCATTTCCTGGCAGGCCTTCTTCAGCCTGGCATCGTCTTCGGCGGCTTTGCCGCCGGTTTTCAGCGCCCCGGCCAGGCGGGGATCCCACGCCGGCATATTCACGGAAGGGGTTTTGTTCACCGCATCCATCGTCAGATCAACTCCATTTCCGCGTGTAACGCTCCCGCGGCCTTCATCGCCTGAAGAATGGTAATGATATCCCTCGGTGTGGCTCCCACTGAATTCAGGGCCGCCACCACGTCGCCAACGCTGGCCGTGGAAGGCAGCACCAGCAGATTCCCGTTGGACTCCTGGGCGTTGACGGACTGCCGGGGCGTGGTTGTCGTCCGGCCCTGTGAAAACGGCAACGGCTGCGAAACTTCGCGGGTCTTTGTGATTTTCACCGTCAGGCCGCCTTGGGCCACCGCCACTTCATCGATGGCAACATTCGACCCCATGACGATCGTCCCGGTCCGTTCGTTGATGACGACACGGGCCACTTCATCCGGTTTGATCCGCAGTTCTTCGATCGCCGCCACGAAACCGACCACGTCCCGGGCGTACATGCCCGGCACCGCTATCGTCACGGTTCCCGGATCGCGGGCTGTGGCAATCGTGCCAAACCGCTGGGTGATCGCTTCGGTAATCCGGGTGGCGGTGGTAAAGTCCGGTCGGTTCAGGGCCAGGTTGAACTGGCCGTTGGCGCCGATCTGGAAAGGAACATCGCGTTCCACAATGCCGCCGTTGGTGATCAGGCCGACCGTGGGAAAATTCTTCTGGACGTTGGCGCCGGTGCCGCCGGCGGAAAAGCCGCCAGTTGTGACCGGACCCTGGGCCACGGCGTACACGCTGCCGTTTGCGGCCCGCAAAGGCGTCTGAATCAGCGTTCCCCCCGCCAGGCTCTTGGCGTCGCCCATCGACGACACGGTCACATCGATAGTGTCACCGGATTTCACAAAAGCCGGCAATTTGGCGGAGATCATGACCGCCGCCACGTTTTTGGACTGAAGTTTGCTCTGGTCGACCACTACGCCGAACGAGCGCAACATATTGACCACCGATTGGATCGTGTTGACACTCTTGTTGGAGTCGCCGGTGCCGGCCAGGCCGAATACCAGGCCATAGCCCACCAGCTGGTTGGCCCGAACGCCCTGAACCTTCGCCACATCCTTGATCCGGGTGTTGACCGGCGACTGGATGACGGAAGCGGCCGAAACCGGGGCAATCCATCCCATGATTGCTATGATCGCCCATATCAGACTATTTCGCAGCTTGCGCATATTTCCACCTCATCTAATTCCGGGGCCGTCCCATTCCTGTATTTGCCCCGTCGCACTTAAAACAGCCAGTTCCAGATTTGAGTCAGGATGCCCTGGCGCTGCTTGCTCGCCAGCGGTCCACTGCCGGCGACATTCAGTTTGGCGTCGGCGATGTAGCTCGAATAAATGGTATTGTCCGCCTGAATGTCGCTGGGACGAACTTGTCCGGTTAGGGTAATCGTCTGGCTCTCGCCGTTTTGTTTGATATTTTGGGTTCCAGAAATCACAAGATTGCCATTGGGCTTGACTTCGATAACCTTGACCGTGATCCGGGCCGTCACTTTGTTGGTATTGTTGATGCTACCCTTGGAAGAGAAGTTGTCGTCCTGCGACGTAGACATCTCCGGAATAAAGCTGAGCAAGCCGGTTCCTTTGTCCGTCGATCCCGAAGCCGACTTTGTATTGCTGGAGGCGCCGCTACGGGCCACCGTGGAAGTTTCGCTGACGACCACGGTCAGGATGTCGCCAACGGCCCGAGCCCGTTGATCGCCGAAGATCACGGAGGTCGGCGCGCTATCCGACCAGAGCGACGTCGCCCCGGCGCTATTCGCCGGCAAAATCGCACTCAACCCCATTAGAAAAACTGCGAAAATCACCAAACATCGTTGCGTTGAATGGCGAGTTTTTGTCATTTCATTCACCCTCCCGGCTGGTTAAGAACCAGCACCGATTTATCTTCCTGCACCCGACCGGTCATGATCCGTTTGGTAACCGAATTTTGCACCCGGACCAGATCCCCGGCCGCCCCTTGGGAAAAAGTGACGCCATTGGCAAAAACTTCGAGCTCGCCGACGCGGGCGACAATTCGGATATTCTCGCCACGCTTGATGAGAATCGGCCGCGACAGATTTCGTTCTGAAAGCACGCTGCCGGGCGGCATGGCATTCCGCACCTGCTGGCCGACCGCCTTGTTCAGTTCGGTCAGATAGCCGGCCGCCAGTTTTCCGGCGTCCATGCGTTCCAACCGCACCGACTGCTCCGTCAAAATATCGCCGGCGTTCAGGTTGGTCGTCGCCACTACCACGTCCAGCATGCGCCGAACCTCGAACTGAACCGGCACTTTCACAAAACTGCGCCCATCCGTTCGCAGCGCCACGTTCACGGTGGTCTGCCCATTGTAGCGGATTGCGCCGTACAATTCCGGCGCCAGTTCCAATTTTCCCGCCGGCGCTTGCACATCCGCCGGCAATTCGAGCAAATTCACGGTCGATCCGACCGCCGTCTGCGCCAGAAATGACCGGGCAATCTCCGCGATTTGCCGCCCGCTCACCGGTTGCGACTGCGTCGTGACCTTGAACTGCGCCGGCACATTCCAGGCGATCGATGAAAAATCGACACGGTTGGCGGCAAGTTTCGGTTCCAGCGACGCCGGCGTCATATATTCGGTCGTTCCCGGTTTCGGCGCATCTCCCAGCGCCAGTTCCCGGAACAGTTTGACCCGTTCCGGAGAGTCGCCGCTGACCGCCGCAATATCGCCGAGCGTCAACCAGGGGCCGCTTACCTGGGATTCCGGCCGAACGCTGATCGTCAGGCTGGCGGCAAAAACCGCCGGACTAAGCAACCCTATGAGCAGAATCGCCAGAACAGCCGTCCACATCCGCTTCATCCTGGTCGCCTACCGTTTCATTGTATTCGCCGTCGACAGCATCTCATCCGAAGTTGTGACGGCTTTAGCATTGATCTCATAGGCGCGCTGCGCCACAATCATGTTGACCATCTCTTCCACGACCTGTACGTTGGACATTTCAACATATTTTTGTACCAATGTTCCTGCGCCATCTGTGCCCGGATTGCCGACTGTCGGCGTTCCGGAGGCCGCCGATTCCTTGAGCAGGTTGCCGCCGATACTGTCGAGCCCGGCCGCATTGACGAAGCGGGCAAGCTCAAGTTGCCCCAGATTTTGAGGGGTGGTCTGGTTCGGAATTGTAGCGGTCACCACACCTTCAGCGGAAATCGTCACTTCCGTCGCGTTGGTGGGAATCGTGATCTGCGGTTCCAGAAAATACCCTTCCGATGTAACAATCCGTCCCTGCGCGTCTTTTTTGAAGCCGCCGTCGCGGGTATAGCCGAGTGTGCCGTCCGGCATCGTGATTTGAAAGAACCCGTCGCCCTGAATGGCGATATCCAAATTGTTGCCTGTCGCTTCCAAGCTGCCTTGCGTGAATAAATGCTGCGTCGCGACCTGCCGGGTTCCATGACCCATCTGCACGCCGGTCGGCAACATGTTGTCATTGCCGGTCGTCGCGCCAGCCTGTCGGACCGTCTGATAAATCAGATCCTGAAAATCCGTCCGCATTTTTTTGAAACCGGTGGTGTTCACGTTCGCCAGGTTGTTAGCGATGACGTCGACATTCGCCTGCTGCGCCACCATCCCCGAACCCGCTGTCCATAAAGCCCTCATCATAACGCAAAAAAACCTCCTCAGATGCCAAAATCAGCCGTCTCAATCGTTCAACGGCATGCGGGGCCTCCGCGAAGGTCCGGCCCCTATCCTGTTTTCAAGTCCCGTCCGTTATACGGAGGCTACCTGGTTGACTGCCTTGTCGAGCAGCGAATCGTGCGTTTGCACCACTTTGGAATTTGTTTCGTAGGCCCGGTAGCCGGCGATCATGCTGACCATTTCCGAGACCACATTGACATTGGAAAGTTCGATAAATCCCTGCCGAACTTTTGGGGTCGCCGCTTGCGCCTCCACCCCTTCCGGGGCCCGAAACAGGTTGTTGCCCTCTTTCCGGAGACGGTTTTCGTCTTCGAAACCGAACAGCTGGAACGAGTTGTTCTCCACGTTGTCCAGAAAGATGCGGGCGTCTTCGGCTACGGTGACTTTTCCTGCCTGCCCTGTCGGATCGAGATTAATCGGCCCGTTTTGGCCCAGAACCCGGAACCCGTCCTGTGTCACCAATTCTCCCGCCGCACTGCGGGAAAACGTGCCGTTGCGGGTGTAGCGAATACCGGCCGGCGTCTCCACGGCAAAAAAGCCTTTTCCTTCGAGTGCGAAATCCAGGCTGTTGCCGCTCGCATGCATGATGCCGGTAGTATGCCGCGTCGCAATCGTATCCACCCAAGATCCGGCGCCCATGTTGCCGATTTCCGGCTGGTCCTGGCCGTCGTTGATCCGTTTGACGGATCGGCTGGCATAGTCCTTCAACACCGCAAAGTCTTTCTTGAATCCCGCCGTGTTAACATTGGCCAGATTGTTGGCGGTAACATCGGCGCGCAGGGATTCGGCCAACATGCCGGCGGCCGCGGTGTATATTCCCCTGATCAATCAATCACCCCGCTTCACTTGTCCTTCTACTTCAGGTATCGGAATAATCGGCGGGAAGCTTAAATAAGAAATTTGATTAAATTAACAACCCACTGGATGAAGGTTCCAAAGGTGTCTCAACTTTTCGCAGGTACCCGTGTCTAGTGCGAAGCGACCTCTGAATTTGAAAGGGTTCATTGGCGTGAGCCGTTCAATTCGTCCATGAAGAGCAGAATTTATTAGGTAAAATCAACACGGATGTTGATTTTAGACCCGAGCGACTGGATGGAGCATTCGGGTCGGCCGAAAAAATACTGCTCGAATCGTAACGAATTCCGGCGATAAGCCATGATAACCGGAAAATTCAGAGGCTGATTCGCCCATGTATCGCCAATTGCAGTATCGCGCGAAACCT
>CAZRLN010000082.1:0-2410 GCA_964601085.1 uncultured Veillonellaceae bacterium
GAAGTTTCTTTCGTGAAAGCGAAAGAAACTTCTTCTTTATTTCCCGGGAAATAGTAATAACCCAATAACACCCTCCCCAATCATTGGGAGGGTGTTATTGGGTTATTACGTAAATATTGATCATGACATTACGTGTCATGAAATAAATAGCAAACAAGTTGACGAGACTTCGTTCATGCTGGCTGAATCTTGACGGCACAGACTTTATACTCGTAGGTTCGGGTTACCTGATCGCCGGCATCGTTGGTGATCTCATTTACAGGCGAATCGGGAAAATGAAAGGACAACCAGACCAAACCCGGTGGGACATCGGTCGTGATGCGGAGTTGCGTCCGAACCTCGCCACGGCGCGATGAAACCCGAACCCGGCTGCCAGGCGAAAGATGCAGACGCGTGGCGTCATCCGGATGAATCCACAAGCGTTCTTCCGGGAGATGGGAAGAGAGCGCCATAGATCGGCCAAAGGTGCTGACGTTATAGTGATACAACCTTCTGCCGGTTGTCAGGACGAAAGGATATTCTTCATCCGGGCCTTCAGCGGGCGGGTGATGATCCACTGGGGTAAACCAGCCTAATCCACAGGTGAAATGCCCATTTTCATGCAGATACTGCGTCCCAGGATGCTCCAGGGAAGGAACCGGCCATTGCAAGCCTTGTCCTTGCAGGCGATCGTAAGTGACTCCATGGTAAATCCCGGTCAGAGAAGATATTTCCGCCATTACTTCAGATGGTCCCGTATTGTGCATGGGATAGCCCATCCGTGCGGCAAGCGCGACAATAATGTCCAGATCCGGACGACTGTCTCCCGGTGGTTCGACTGCTTTTCGCACACGCTGTATTCGACGTTCGGTGTTGGTAAAGGTTCCTTCCTTTTCGGCGAAACTGGCGGCTGGAAATACTACATCCGCCAATTGGGCAGTTTCGGTTAAAAAGAGATCCTGGACGACCAAAAAATCCAGAGCCTGCAGAGCATGACGGACGTGGTTGGCATTGGCATCCGACAAAACCGGATTTTCGCCGACGATATACATTGCCTTGATTTCGCCGACGACAGCGGCGGTAAACATTTCGGGAATGGTAAATCCCCGAACCGCCGCGAGTGTCACATGCCAGGCCTGTTCAAACCGGCGTCGTTCATCCGCATCGGATACTTTGCGGTAGCCGGGCAGGACATCGGGAAGCGCGCCCATGTCGCAGGCGCCCTGAACGTTGTTTTGCCCGCGGAGGGGATTGACGCCGGATGAAGGTTTGCCGATATTGCCCGTCAGCATGGCCAGGTTGGCGATGGATAAAACGTTGTCCGTACCCCAACAATGTTCGGTAATGCCGAGTGTATAGAAGATTTGGGCCCGCTCGGCTTGCGCATAAAGGCGGGCTGCCTTTTCCAGCAGGGAAGGTTTAATTCCGGTAATTTTGGCAACGCGTTCCGGGGGATAATTTTTCACCGTTTCTGCGACGGCGTCAAACCCGCTGGTGCAGTGTCCGATGAAATCTTTGTCATGAAGCTCATCCCGGATGATGATATGCATCAGGCCGTTCAGCAGGGCGACGTCGCTGCCGGGGTTCAGGCGCAACCAGACATCGGCCATAGCGGCGAGCTCTGTCCGACGCGGATCGGCAACAATGAGGCCGGCGCCTTTTCGCCGGGCTTGGCGCATTTTTGCGGCAATCACGGGATGGGCTTCCGAAGGGTTGGCGCCGATGACGAAGAGCATGGTGCTGTCGGCGATTTCACCGATGGAGTTTGTCATGGCGCCGGAACCGAAGGCTGTGACCAGACCGGCCACGGTGGGACTGTGTCAGGTCCGGGCGCAGTGGTCGACACTGTTTGTGCCAATCACCGCGCGCATGAATTTTTGTAGGAGATAATTTTCTTCATTCGTACAGCGGGCCGAACTTAACGCCGCAATGGAATCCGGGCCATGATCGTGCTTGACTTCCATCAGGCGTTTTGCGGTATAGTCCAGAGCCTCGTCCCAGGACACCGGTTCCAGCTTGTCGTTTTTGCGAAGCAGCGGCGTAGTCAGGCGATGCGGGCTGTGAACATAATCCGTGCCGAAACGGCCTTTGACGCATAATAGACGGCCGTTGACCGGGCTGTCCGGGTGGGAAGTCACGCCAATGATTTTGCCATCTTTTACGTTCAGGTCGAAATTGCAGCCAACGCCGCAAAAGGGGCAGGTTGTTCGGACTTTTTTGTCGGGGCGGCCTTCCTGACCCAGAACTTTTTCCGTCAACGCCCCGACGGGGCAGGCTGCGACACAGGCGCCGCAAAATACGCAATCCGACTCGTGCGTCGGGGTATCGAACGCCGGCCCCAGTTTTGTATCGAAACCGCGGTTCATAAAGCCAAGGACGTTGCAGACCTGCAATTCCTGGCAAGTTCTTACGCAACGGCCACATAGGATGC
>CAZRLN010000082.1:2510-8965 GCA_964601085.1 uncultured Veillonellaceae bacterium
ACGTTGCAGACCTGCAATTCCTGGCAAGTTCTTACGCAACGGCCACATAGGATGCATTTTTCATTGTCTCGTATTATGAAGGCGTTGCCGTCATCAGTTGGATAATGGCGTTTTTGGCCGTTGAAACGCGGCTTTTTGATGCCAAGCTCCGCGGCCAGTGTCTGGAGTTCACAGTCAAGATTGCGGGCACAGGCCAGACAATCCGTTGGATGATTGGCCAAAAGCAATTCCAGGACCAATCGCCGCGCTTCCAAAACTTCGGCAGTGTGCGTGTATATGACCATTCCTTCCGAAACCGGTTGAACGCAGGATGCCGTTAATGTTCGCATTCCTTCAATTTTTACGACGCATAGACGGCAGGCCCCTTCGGGGGTGAGATCGGCGAGATGACAGAGAGTAGGAATGCGGATCCCGGCCTGCCGGGCAGCGGCCAGCACGGTCATTCCCGGTGATGCTTGAACGGAGATTCCGTCAATCGTTATCTGGATTGTGTTCACAAAGCACCTCCTCAGGGTTTTGATTAATGAATTCGGGATCAATTGACTCGGTTCCTGTCGAAAAATGTTTTTTTCAGTTTTTTCCGGCAGGAATATTTGATACCGTTTGTCGAAATAAATAACACCCAAAAGCAGTGCCACCCCGAATTTCGCACGGGGGAAAGGAGGCGCCATGAGCCGGACCATCAGCAAAACACAGGAATTGTCGGAAAAGATGGATGCAATTGTCCGAAGGATGAACCAAGGCGAATTGAGCGCCGAAGATGTTGTGCGGCAATTGTTTCCGATGGCGATGCAGAGTTTTTTCCAAGCCAGTCAGGAATGCGAAGAGATCAGCCAGAGCCTTGACGAGATCGAAGGGCATCTTTTGGAAGCCCGGACGATGACAAAATATTTATTTGAATTTTTGGGACACAATAAATTATTGGACGAGTTTCAGCAATTCATGGAACAAAAAAACCGGATGCGGATTAACTGACAGGTTGTTTGCGGTTTTTGCGCGCTATAATGGCAAAAAGGTCGACGCTAGAGCGCCGGCCTTTTATATCTGCGGGTCTCCTTTTTGATTCAAGGGATGGGCTCGGCGATATAACTGACAATGCGGGGCCAATAGCCGCCGCCGTCGATAATTTGCCACTGTTGTCGGGTTCGGAGCGAAGTGAATTTTCCATTGCGGTCAAGCGCTTGCCAAAGCACAATGCAATTCACCCGATAGTCGCCTTTCGCCGGAATCTGCACTGAAATCTGCTCGAGTTTATGGACGTTGGATTGATAGTTGACGCCGATGCCGGCGTACCATTTTTCAAAATCCTGATGGGAATCGATGCGTCCTTCAGGTACTTTCATGCTTAAGTCCTCATTGGCGAAAAGTAACAGCAGATTGTTGACTTCGGCATGGCGGTCAAACAGGGAAAACACTTGATAAACGAAGCTTTTTAGCTCGTTTTCGCCATATTTATTTTCCTGCAACAGTTTGATTGACTGCAGATAAGCGGCTGGCGGAGCACCGGGTGAAGCGGAAACCGAAGCAGGAGATGTTGTAGACGGAATCGGGTTGGCCGCCGCTTCCGCGGCTGTTGCTCCGGTTACCATAAGCAGGGCGACCAGGAGTGTACCTGTGATTTTTTTTAACATGGTGAACCTTCTTTCTTGTTGTTGGTATTTTTATAAATGAAGGGTTGCTACATACTGATACATTCGCCCATACCCGGACAATTCCTGCAAGGCATCGTCTGCGTCAATGGTTTGATGGGAAGCAATTTGTAGATGCGTAAAATGTCTGGGATATCAAAATATTTGAAAAAACTGTATTCTGGAATTCGAAGAAGTTGTATAATACTACCGGAGAGAACCGCTGTATTGTCAAATAGTTGGAGGTGTAAAAGAATGTCAGTATTCCGTTCCACGAAATTCGTCCTAGTTCTTTGTTTCATCCTGGTTGCTTCTGTCGTTGCAGGTTGTGGCGGAGGAGACAAAAAACCGGCTGAACAAAAGAGTCAGCAACCGCTTGTTCTGAAATTGGCTGAAAATCAACCGGAAGATTATCCGACTACCATTGGCGACAAAGAATTCGCAAAAATCGTGAATGAAAAGACCAAGGGTCGCATTAAAATCGAAGTGTATGCCGGCGGTCAATTAGGCGATGAAAAGAGCGTTATCGAAGCAGTACAGATGGGCGGCATTCATTTGGCCCGTGTTAATGCCCAGCCGCTTTCTGATTTTGCCAAGAAACTGAGAGTGTTATCGCTTCCTTATTTGTTCAATGGACCGGATCATCTTTGGAAAGTCCTGAACGGACCCGTTGGCAAAGAGATTCTGGATTCGCTGGAAGCTGCTAAAATGATCGGCTTGACCTATTACGATTCCGGCGCCCGGAGTTTCTATAACAGCAAGCGGGAAGTGCTCACGCCTGCGGACATGAAAGGCCTGAAAATCCGCGTTCAACAGTCGGAATTGATGGTCGGTCTCGTTCAGTCGCTGGGCGCATCCGCTACTCCCATGGCATATGGCGAAGTGTACAGCGGACTTCAAACCGGCGTGATCGACGGGGCGGAAAACAACTGGCCCAGTTATTTCTCCACATCGCATTACGAAGTTGCGAAATTCTACACACTCGATTACCATACCATGACCCCGGAAGTCGTCATTATGTCCAAAGCGGTGTGGGATAAATTAAGCGCTGACGATAAGAAAATCATTAAGGATGCAGCGCAAGCATCCCAAGCGGTTCAACGCAAATCGTGGGCTGCATATGAGAAGAAATCCATCGATGCGGTGAAGGCCAAAGGAAATAAGATTACCGAAGTGAAGGACTTCAAGCCTTGGCAGGATGCCGTTAAACCTTTGTATGACAAGTTTGGCGCAGATTTCAAAGATGTTATTGAAAAAGTTCGGGCCGTAAAATAATCGTTGCTAAACCTGATTGCAGGAAGACCGCTCTGCTGTGCCGCCGGGATTAAACCCGGCGGCACGTCTTGAAAATGGGAGGTGATCAAGTGCGAGTAGCGTTGCGCCGGTCAGTGGATTTTCTGGTGGAATACTTAAGCATGAGTCTGTTGGTTTTAATGACCATAGTCGTCGCCTGGGTTGTGTTCTCGCGTTATGTTCTGGGAAATACACCGGCATGGGGGGAAGAAGGCGCCCTGTTGTGCATGGTTTGGTTTGGCTTTATCAGCATGGCTATCGGAGTGCGTGATAACCTGCACATAAGTATCGATGTTTTTGACCGGATTCTGCCTGATTCTTTCAAGAATGCAACAGATTGGATTAAACGTGCTTTAGTACTGGCATTTGCGATATTTATGGTGTTTGAAGGATTTAACATGAGTGAAGTCGCTTTGGCGAACGACATGCCTGGTTTGGGCATTCCATCCGCTTTCCTTTATGCTGCAGTACCCTGTTCGGGGGTTGCCATTATTTATTATGTGTTTGGAGATATAATTTCCCGGTTGACAAAGCGGAAGGAGGCACAGAGTTGAATACTGGCGCAATCACTTTATTGCTCGGAGGCTTTGCCTTTTTAGTCCTGATTCGCGTGCCCATCGCTTTCGCACTTGGCATATCGGCTGTAACGACAGCCTTCTACCTGGACATTCCCCTGGCGCTAATGGCTCAGGGCATGGTTCGTGGGATTAATTCGTTTGCGTTGCTGGCAATTCCCTTTTTTATCCTGGCTGGAGAAATCATGGGCGAAGGCGGGATTTGCCAACGGCTGATTGCATTTTCCAACGCAATTGTCGGGCGCATCCGTGGCGGCCTGGCTTTGGTGAACGTGCTGGCCAGCATGTTCTTTGGCGGAATTTCCGGTTCTTCCGTGGCGGATACCTCGGCGGTTGGATCGATGTTGATCCCGATGATGAAAGAAAAAGGCTATGATGCGGATTATGCTGTTGCCGTCACTATTACCGGATCAACGCAAGGGATACTTATTCCGCCCAGTCACAATATGATTATTTATTCGATGGTGGCCGGGGGAGTTTCTGTTGGCGGGCTGTTTCTCGCGGGGATCGTCCCGGGAGTTTTTCTTGGCCTTGCCCTGATGCTGATGTCTTATATTATTGCCGTCAAACGGAATTATCCGGCCGGTGAACGAGTCAGCTGGAAAGAGGCTCTTTCGGCGACAAAAGATGCAGCTCTTGGATTGTTTACTGCCGTCATTGTTGTCGGCGGCGTCGTTACCGGTTTATATACCGCAACGGAATCTGCCGCCATTGCCGCCGTTTATGCATTTTTGGTTTCATTCTTCGTATACAGGCATGTGCCGTTTTCCCACCTGAGAATCATTCTGATGAAGAGCCTGCGGACGCTTGCCATCGTTATGGCTTTGATCGCAACGTCCAGCGCATTTGGCTGGATGCTTGCCTACCTCAAAGTGCCGGCGCTTGCCACCCAGACATTGCTGTCAATTTCCGACAATAAATATGTGATATTGCTGGTTCTCAACGCCCTGTTGCTCTTTTTGGGGTGCATCATGGACATGGCGCCGCTGATTTTGATTACAACTCCGATATTGTTGCCGGTTGCTACGAGAATTGGCGTTGATCCCATTCATTTCGGCATTATCATGATGCTGAACCTTTCTATTGGATTGTTGACGCCGCCGGTCGGCAGTACGCTGTTTGTCGGTTGTGCGATCGGTAACATTTCGATTGAAAAGCTTTCGCGTACCATGATTCCGTTTTATGTGACCATGATAACCGTATTAATGCTAATAACGTATGTTCCTCAATTGGTAATGTTCATTCCGAAGCTCCTTATGAAGTAACAGCAGGAAACGAGGGCCGGAAGCTTATTGACTTGAAGGCAAAGCCTATCCGACAGGACCGCTCTCATATTCAGTCGTATCAAGCGGGGCTTGCGGATGCAAGCCCCGCTTGATACGACTGGCCTTGCCGATGGGAGTGGGATGCACCGGAATACGATCAAGTCAGGATCAATTCAATCAGAGAGAAAAAGGAGGAATGAGTCGTGAAAAATGACTGGAAATCGTTTGCTCTGCAGCTGATCGATGGTGGATTTGCCTGTCCTACGGAAATGGGGGAGGAGATTTATAAAAACTCCCTTTTGATCAATTCGGAGGTTGCGCTTTTTCTGACCAAAGGACAATGCGGGAAGAGCTTGGTCATGATCGAGCGAAAAGAAAATTCGCTTTTCGCCGATATTGTAGCGGCGGAAACAGGAAATTTTCACGGGAGTAATTATAAAATCGCCGAATTATCCCACGCGAACGCAGTGGTCATGCGGCGGCATATTGCCTTTATGAATCCGGTCGCTTTCGGTCGGAATAGCTTCAGCCTGGGCTTGGGAGATCGTTTGGGGCTCGCTTCGCCCGGACATTTGCGTTGCCTCAAAGGATCGGGGATACGTCCGGTCTTGGCGCAGCAGTCGATCCGGGAATTGAATTTGACGCAACGAACTTACGAGGATGTACTGGACGCGGCGTCTTGGGCGGTTTTGCAGGAAGGGTTCCAAGATGGATTTGGCGCCGACGGCGACCACCTGAAGAAAGCGGAAGAAGTGAAAATGGCGCTGGATCTCGGATTTTCGATGATCACGCTCGATTGCTCGGAGAAAATCGACAATACCATCGATTCCCTGACTGCGGCGGAAGTGGCCCTGCGCTATAAGGGATTGGCACCGGAACTTTGTGCGCGGATGGAATGCGAATATCTCGGGAAAACTTTTCCTGTTGGCGACATCGCGATCACTTTCAGCACGGAAGCATTGCAAAGAACTTTGCTTACATACGGGGAGACACTGGCTTTCATTCAGGAAATTTATGCGGGGTATATCGCCTGCCATTCGATGCCCGTCGATTTCGAACTGTCGATTGACGAGACTACTACGCCGACGACGGTCGAGGCCCATTATTTCATGGCGGCGGAAATGGTCAAGGCCGGAATTGAACTGGCCAGTCTGGCGCCCCGGTTTTGCGGTGAGTTTCAGAAAGCCATCGACTATATCGGCGATCTGTCCCGGTTTGAGGCTGAATATGTCGTTCATGCCGCAATCGCCGATTACTTCGGCTATCGCCTGAGCATTCACTCCGGCAGCGACAAATTCAAGGTGTTTCCAATTGTCGGCCAATATACCCGCGGCCGGGTGCATGTGAAGACGGCCGGCACCAATTATCTGGAAGCGTTGCGAGTGATTTGCCGGGTTGAGCCGGCGTTGTTTCGGCAGATTTGCGCTCACGCCAGGATGCGGTTCCCGGATGCGACCAAGTTTTATCATGTAACAACGGATTTATCGAAGATTCCCGATGCGGATGCCCTGCCGGATTCTGAACTGGAACGAATGCTGAACGAGCAAGATGCCCGGCAACTGCTGCACATCACGTTCGGTTTTGTGCTGACGGATAAAGATGCGGTGGGGAATTATGTGTTCCGCGACCGGTTATATGCGATCTGGGAGGCCCACGAGGAGGAATACGCCAATATTCTGGTGCAGCACATCCGC
>CAZRLN010000083.1:0-8581 GCA_964601085.1 uncultured Veillonellaceae bacterium
CGAACGCGGCTATAACCAGGTGGCGCTGATTTTTGCTTCCTGGTGTCGGCGGCAGGGTCTGGTCTGGCTCGACGGCTGTTTGGCGCGCCGCCGTACAACTTCGCCGCAATGGGAACTCGACCGGCGGGAACGCCGTGAAAATATAAAAGACGCGTTTATCGTCAACGCGCCCGAAAGCATCCGCAATCATTCAATTTTATTGGTCGACGATATCGTCACCACCGGCCGCACCCTCGACGAGTGCGCCGCCGTTCTGCGGCAGGCCGGCGCATCTTCGGTATCCGCCCTCGCTCTGGCCAACTAATGCCAGCCTGCGTTCCGATTTAGCCGAGAGCGTTGATGAACGCCCGGACGACTTCTGGATCCAGTACGGTGCCGGCGATGTTGTTTAGCTCCTTCACCGCTTCCTTTTTCGTCTTGGCCCAGTTTTGCTCGCAGGGGTTGATGAATCGGTCATAATAGTTGGCGACGGCGATGATCCGGGCGCCGAGCGGGATATTCACGCCCTTCAGTCGCTTCGGATAGCCTTTGCCATCCCATTGCTCATGATGAAACCGGATATAGGGGATGAATTCCGTGAACGCTTCCATATTTTCCAGCATGGCCGCGCCGGCGTTGCAATGGCCCCGGTACAGGCTCATTTCCCGCGCGGACAGATACGGAACCTTGGAGATGATGGAGTTGGGCACCGACAGCTGACCAATGTCATGCAGCACGGCCGCCATGCGAATCCGCTCGATTTCTTCCTTGGGCAGCCGCATCTGGGCTGCGATGCTGACCGCATAGTTCGCCACCTGAAAGCTATGCTGACAAATCCGGTGGTTCTTCAACCGGAGCATTTGAATCAGCGTTTCCACGATTTCGTTGTCGATGCACGGAACCGTCACTTTCGCAGGGGCGGTAGGCGTTGTCAGTTTGCTCATATGCGGCGGGACACCTTTCCTGTCGTAAAATGATTCGCGGGAAGTACATATAGTATACCAGACATTTGGCAGTTTTGGGACTATCCAATGCAAATCGGACAATTTTGTTTTATATTATGTTAGCCATCGTCGGCCAGATTCCTGCCGACTTTTTCCGCTGCAGGAAAAAAACTTGTCGGAATTGCCCGATTTTCCGTTCAGCATCTTGCCAATATAGTTTATAATAAGAATGCAATCATTGCAAACGGAAGGATGGTTTGGCATGGGATTGGCGAATTGCCCGGAATGCGGCAAACTGTACGTGGAGAATCCAGCGAAGCTGTGCCCGGAGTGCTACCGGATCGAGGAAGAGAACGAGGAAAGGGTAGCCAAATATCTGCGGGGCAACCGTGGGGCCTCGATTCCCGAAATTCATGAAGCGACCGGCGTGGATGAGAAGATCATCCTGAAAATGATCAAAAAGGGTCGGATCACTGGCGACATCCAGGTCGAATACCCGTGCGAAAGCTGCGGCAAACCGATCCTTGAGGGACGGGTGTGCGCGGAATGCGGCCGTCGAGTCCTGGAGCAGATCAAGCCGGAAACCAAGCCGGCGCCGAAAGCTCCCGAGCCGGTCCGACGCCCCGGCGAAGGTGTGCATATGCGGCTTGATCGTCGCTAATCAAAAAATATTTTAAAAAAGTTGCGGGAGTCGGTTAATATCCGGCTCCTTTTTTGCGATATATAAGATGAGTGGAATGTTACAGACCGCGGAATGGGTCGTAGCATTGTAGATGAGGTGTGAAAAATGATTATTTCGGGCAATAGCGGCATCAGCGGCATCAACAAGGCGTACGGGGTGGACACGGTGAAGTCGGGCAAAGGCGTCCGCGAAGCCGGCAAATCCAGTACCCAACGTAGCGATGAAGTCGTCCTGTCCTCCGAGGCGCAGGGCTTGCAGCAACAGATCGCGGCCATCAAGGCGCTGCCGGATGTGCGGCAGGACAAGGTCGCCGAGCTGTCGTACCGGATCGAGTCCGGACAATATGAGGTGGACGCCGCGAAACTCGCCGACCAGATGATCGGTCGGGCGTTGGCGGATAAACTGGTGAAGTAGGGGGAATCCCGATGCAGGAAGTGTGGCGGGAATTGCTCGAGGCGCTGGAGGAAACTTTGGCGCTGTATCGACATATGCTCGAACTGAGCGAAACCAAAAAAAATGTGCTGGTCCGGGGTAAGCCGACCGAACTGGAAGCGATCAACCGCGAGGAGGAATCGCTCCTCATACAGGGCAAGGAACTGGAACACCGGCGGGCGAAAGCGACCGCCGTTCTTGTTACCGCCTGGGACCTGGCCAACGACAAGCCATCCCTCGATGAGCTGGCGGCGGTGGCGCTGCCAGACGATGCGGTGCGCCTGCAGACCCTCAAACAGGAGTTTGTTGCGACCCTCAAGGAACTTTCGCGTCTCAACGCCGTTAATGCCAAATTGACTGAGCAGGCGCTGGCGTTTGTGAACTACAACCTGAATCTGCTCACCCGGCGTCAGGCGGAAAACACTTATGCGCCGGCCGGAGCGGCAGCGCTGCGGCAACCGTCGATGTCGGCGGCTTTGCTCGATAGGAAGGTGTAACGATATGTCTTCGGCTTTCAGCGGACTGAATACCGTGGTGCGGGGCCTGACGGCCCAGCAGATGGCCCTGAACACGGTGGGGCACAATATATCGAACGCGAACACGGCGGGCTATTCCCGCCAGAGCGTCGCCATCGTCGCGTCCCTGCCGGAAACGGTGCTGGGCGTGAACGGCAAGATGCAGATGGGGACCGGTGTCGACACCCAGTCGATCACCCGCGCCCGGGATACGTTCATGGATTTGCAGATGTGGAAGGAAAACACCACCCTCGGCTACTCCCAGACGCAGGAAGACCTGATGTCGCAGATCGAGGGCGTATTCAGCGTATCATCGACCACCGGCATGCAGACGGTCCTGGACAACTTCTGGTCGGCCTGGCAGACGCTCGGGACCAACGCGTCCGACGACAGCACCCGTAATCTTGTGCTGCAGCGGGGGACGGAACTGGCCAGCACGATTCAGCAGGCGGCGACGCAACTCAAGGACCAGGTGACAAGCATTAACACCGACCTGCGGCTGGAAGTCGATGCGGTGAACCAGATCACGTCAGACATCCTGGCCCTGAACAAAAAGATTTCGATGAGCGAGCTCGCCGGCTCCGGTGCGGCCAACGACCTGCGCGACCGCCGCGATCTGCTGGTGGACCAGCTGTCGGAGTATGTCAACATTCAGGTCGCCGAGGACCGCGACAGCAACTACATCATCCAGGCCGGTTCGGTGACGCTGGTCAACAGCCATAAAACGACGGAACTGACGGTGGAAACGCGGAAAGATCCGGATTACGACTATGAAGTACTGGACATCCAGGCCAACGGCATCGACGTAGACTTCGCCAACGGTTCGCTGAAGGCCATGACCGAGATGCGGGACAACGAGGAGTATGGCATCAAGGGCTACCTGGACAAACTATCGACCATGAGCGAGTTTTTGCTGAAAGACTTCAACGCCATCCACCGGGCGGGATACGGGGAAGACAATGTCAGCGGGCGCAACTTTTTCGGCGATAATGTCAACTTTTATGAAAAACAGGAAACCAATCCCGCCGATCCGGACTATATGTCGAAGAATGACTGGCTGCAGGCGTTGGCGGTCAATTCCGCCTTGCTCGACCAAACTACCGATCCATCCGGTCTGCAGAAGATCGCGGCCAAGACCTTGAGTACGCAGGGCAATGCCAGCGGCGACAACGCGATCAAGCTGTCGCAGGCGCTGCGAATGAACACGACAGATTTGTTGCCGGAAACGGAGGACGCAACCGATCCGGCCGGGACGAAATATCAACCCACGCTGGGAGCGACGGCCTCCCTGAACAGCTTCTTATCCGGCGTTATCGGCACACTCGGCATCCAAAAGGCAAGCGTTTCACGGGTGGTTGACAACCAGAAGACCCTGGTCGCCCAGATCGAGAACTGGCGGCAGTCGACCAGCGGCGTGAACATGGACGAGGAAATGTCCGACATGATCCGGTTTCAGAAAGGCTACAACGCAACGGCGCGGATGATCACTACCATGGATGAGATGTTCGACAAACTGATCAACAGCACCGGCGTCGTCGGCCGATAGGAGGAATGACCCATGCGTATCACCAATAATATGATCGTGAATTCCTATCTGACCAGCTTTAATAGCGCGCTGGAGCGCCAGAACAAGCTGCAGGAACAGCTGTCGGACGGCAAGGCGATCCACCGGGCTTCGGACGATCCGGTCCGGGCGGTGCGCAGCCTGAAATACAACACCAACCTGGCCGAGAATGTGCAGTTCGACCAGAACGTCAAGGACGCCACTTCGTGGATGGAAACGACGGACTCGGCCATCTCGCAAATGAATTCGATCATGATCCGGGCCCGGGAACTGGTCGTCAGCGCCGACGGGAGCAAGTCGCCCGATGCGTTGCAGGCGATCGGCAAGGAACTGGATGGTCTGATCGACGCGGCCGTCACCATCGGCAACACCCAGATCGGCGACCGTTATCTGTTTGCCGGCCAGATGGACAAAACGCAGCCGCTGGAGCGGACGACGATCAAGAACGCGGCCGGGGAATCGGTCGAGGTCGTGTTATACAATGGCGACAACAACAAGATTTCGATGCCGTCGCAGACAGGCCTGGTAGACCCGACCCAGGACAGCGTGAACCTGACCGGGGTAGAGGCGTTTGGCCCGGCGGACACGACCAATGCATTGGATTACACGACATTGCCAGCAGGGGAAGCGGTGACGACGCTCAAGACACTGAATGATCTTATCAAGGTAAAGAATGAGTTGTTGAAAACTTCGTCGATCACCCAAAGCAACGCCAGCGGCGGGGCGGCGACGGTGGGTGGAACCTATGCGGGGACCGCGGAACAAAATGTTACCGTCCGGATCACGGAGGATGGAACGGGGAAGGTGGATGGTGCAGAGTTTACCACGGATGGTGGGACGACTTGGGCCGCTGCGGTAGCGGATGCCAGTACCGATCCGACAACGTTTACTCTCCCCGGACTCGGCGTGACGACCCAATTTGCAACCAATGCCGCCAATGCGGATAATGATACCTATTCCTTCCGCGTTCCGTACTCCGCTGCTGCTCCCGATACGACTTGGCTCGGCTCGACGGGGCTGGCCTCCGTTGCCGAGGGGCACGATTATATTATCAATGCCCAGACCGGCATCGGCGCCCGCAGCGCATCCTACGAAATGATCTCCAATATGCTGCTCGCCAACAATGCTACGATTACCGAGAACCTATCGGTGAACGAAGACCTCGACATCCCGAAAGCCATCATTGCGTTCAAAAACAGCGAGAATGTCTACAACGCGGCGCTGGCCGTCGGATCGAAGATCATGCCGCAGTCGCTCGTCGATTTTCTGCGGTAAGGAGACCGAGAGGGTAATACCATGATGCAGGTGAGGATTTCCACCCAATCGACTCTTTTGTCGGCGCAAACCCGACCGGCATCGCTTGACTTGCGGAGTCAACGGTCGCAGGTGCGAATTTCCCGACAAAACGCCCAAGTGGATGTTCAGCAGTCGGAAGTTCGGCTGAGTGTCGACAACTCGGCCTGCCGGGCGGCGCGGGGGATTTATGATTCCGCCGCTTTTTCCGATCAGATGGCGCAGAAAGGGCAGCAGGCGGCGCAGGCGGCTGTGTCGCAATATGTCCAGACCGGCAATCGGCTCGCGGAGATCAGCAGCCCGGCCAATACGGTCGTGCAGATGGTCACCGACCGCAACACGGCGCAGACGCAACCGTTTTCCCTCGACTGGGGATTTGTTCCGAGACCGGAAGTCCGGTTTGATGTACAGCCGCTGGCGATGAACTGGTCGGCGCCGCAACTGGATTATCAGGTGCAGCCGGCTGACGTGACGGGAACGTACACGAGTGGCGAAGTGGATATCAGGGTGGCGCAGTACGCCGACATCGACATTCAAGTCGCTGAGTCGCAAAGCGCGGTTCATTTGAGCGCCTGATTTTTCTTGGCGTCAAATGACAGGAGATTGGCTACTGGCTCGAGAATATGTATTGTAATATCGACGAGGGAGGAAATGAAGCATGATCGTGCAATCGACGCGGTTCGGCGAGCTGGAGGTTTCGGACGAGCAGATTCTGGACTTTCCGCAGGGGTTACTCGGGTTTCCGGAGGAAAAACAGTTTGCCCTGATGGAGTACAAACCAGACAGTCCGTTTTATTTTCTACAGTCGCTGGCGGACCCGGACCTGACCTTTCTGATGATCAACCCGTTCGCTTTTTTCAACGACTACGAATTCGATATGGATGACGCCCTGATGGCCGAGATCGGCGTGACGGCGGACAATCCGCCGACGGTGTTCAACATCGCCACTGTCAAGGACAAGATCGCGAACATGACGGTCAACCTGGCCGGGCCGGTGCTGGTCAACCTGCGCGACCGCAAAGCGGCGCAGTGGGTCATCGAAAAAACCGTCTTCCCAACGAAATATCCACTGTTTCCGGCCGCTGCGGGAGGAAAATAGCCATGCTGGTACTCACCCGCAAACCCGGTGAGCGGCTCGTCATCGGCGATAACATCGTAGTGACCGTTGTCGACGTGAAGGGGGACAACATTCGGATCGGCATCGATGCTCCCCGCGACGTGAAAGTCTACCGCGGCGAGATCTACGACGCCATCGTCGCCGAGAACCGCCAGGCTGCCGCCGCCACCGGCGACCTCACCGGCCTGGACCAACTAAAGGCGGCCCCGGAAAAGAAATCCTTATAGTATCTATGAAATCATGATATCGTTGATTATCCCGGTGTGCAGTCTCTTTGCTGCCCCGGGATTTTTATTGATGCGGATCTAGAATGATTTTGTTTGTTGTGGGCAGGCCGGGGCATGAGATAAGCGGAGGTTAAGCGTAGCGTCGAAGCGGTCTCATCTCCGGCCTGTGCCAGCATCTGAATGCATTTTAACTGCGCATCTTAAAAATTCCTATAATTTTTTCAAAAACACTATTAAGATTTGTTATTCCCTGTCGATAATAATAGTGAGATCAAAATTCGGTAAATAAATTACCGGCGGCCGACGGAAATTTCGTTACCGGATCGATCCGAAAAAATCGGGCAAGGAAGCCCGATGTAAAAATCAAGGAGGAAGAAACAATGAGAATCAACCACAATATCGCCGCGATGAACACCTACAACAAACTGACCGCGAACACCGCAGCCACTTCGAAATCCTTGGAGAAACTGTCCTCGGGTCTGAAGATCAACCGTGCCGGCGACAACGCCGCTGGGCTGGCGATTTCTGAAAAAATGCGCGCCCAGGTCCGTGGCCTCGACCAGGCGAACACGAACGCACAAGACGGCGTTTCGCTCATCCAGACCGCTGAAGGCGCCCTGAACGAAACCCACAGCATTCTCCAACGGATGCGGGAACTGGCGGTCCAGTCGTCGACCGACACCAACACGGCGGATGATCGTTCAAAGATTCAGTCCGAAGTTGATGAACTGGCTAAGGAAATCACCCGGATTGCCAATACGACAGAGTTCAATACGAAAAACTTGGTTGCTGGGGGACTTAGCAGTACCTTTCACATTGGAGCTAATGCTAACCAAAGCATTTCGCTAAGTATTGGTGCGATGGACGCGTTTTCGCTTGGTGTTGCAGGTACGACTACCGCTGTTTCCGGAGGCACATGGGGTGGTGCTACTGTTCATAAAATTACTGGAGTAGAAAGCCCCGGGCGTGGTTTGGAAGCTGGGACTGACTATACCGTTGTGGCAACCAAAACTGCTGCTACAGCTAGTGTTGCTCCGACCAGAAGCGGTGGGACAGGAACTGAAACAACCAATGTTTTGACAATTACTGCTGCAACGGGTTTTACTGGAACCACGACAACGGCGTATACTGTTAAAGTCGGCTCGGTCAGCGCGGATGCTGATGGCAACAATGTCACATCTTTCTTGGTTTCTAAAGATGGTGGATCGACTTGGAGTAATGTTGCTGCAACAAATGCTTTAGGTAGTAGCACGGCTACAATTGACGGCGTCAATGTCAGTATTGCGGACGCAGATGGTGCTCGTAGATTTGCGGTAGGAGATACATATTCCTATACTATGGAACCTGCTTCGGCAACGTTGAAACTGCAAAAAGGTGGCGCTGATGTTGGTGGTACGACTACTGTTTACTATGGTTCTTCAAGTGCTGTAGTAGGTGATGTGGGCAATAGCAAATCGTTAGAAGTTAATTTTGATTTTTCAACGTTAACTGCTGGAACGACGGCAGCTTTTACGGTTTCGGCGAGTTCTTCTTCCGCTGCCACGGTTGTTAATGATGTGGTCACGGTAGCGGCGGATACGAAAGCGGGTCTTGATGTTAGCACGCAATCTGCGGCAAACTCCGCAATCACTACGATCGACAATGCGATCAAGCAAGTTTCTTCGGAACGTTCTAAACTCGGTTCTTACCAGAATCGTCTGGAACACACCAGCAACAACCTGAGCACATCCAGTGAAAACTTGTCGGCCGCTGAATCCCGCGTCCGCGATGTAGACATGGCGAAAGAAATGATGGAGTTCCAGAAGAACAACATCCTGAACCAAGCCTC
>CAZRLN010000084.1:0-8540 GCA_964601085.1 uncultured Veillonellaceae bacterium
GTCCTGCGGTTTGTGGAGAAAAAAAACAGCCCCCGGGCCGATTCCCTGTAACCGTCATGGGCACGAATATTCTGAACTGCGGACATCGTTGGACGGTTCGGCTGGTTGGCGTCGCTCTTTTGGCGATTCTGCTTTCTTTGCCTGGAATGGCAGTTGCGGGCGGAACCTGGGTGCTGACGGACAAGGGGGTTCGGGTGCTGAACAACCATTCGCAGCCATTTGACGCCGCGACCTGGTCCGGCGGCGCCGATTCCGGAGGATATGCCGAGGGACAGGGAGTACTGCAATGGCTTCAGGCGGGCGTGGTGATCGACCGGTATGAAGGGAATTTGTCGGGAGGCGTGCCTGCCGGCAAGGGAAAATACATCTGGGGAAATGGCAGCCGCTATGAGGGCAATTTCGTCGATGGCCGGTGGGAAGGCCGGGGCGTGTTTGTCTGGTCCAATGGGGATCGCTTCGAGGGGTCCTATATCGGCGGCAAGCGGAATGGACGCGGTGCATTGAAGCTGGTGAACGGCAATCGTTATGAAGGCGATTTTGTGAATGACCGGCAAACTGGCCGGGGTATTTATAGCTGGGCCGATGGTGACCGTTACGAAGGCGGGTTCATCAATGACCGACGAACCGGCCGGGGAGTATATGTTTGGGCTAACGGCAACCAGTATGAAGGCGACTGGGTTGACAACAAACAGCATGGACGGGGCGTGTTCACATGGGCGAACGGCGAACGCTACGAAGGGGATTTTGTCGAAGATCAGCGAACCGGTCGGGGAATCTATAGCTGGCCGGATGGCCGCCGCTATGTCGGCGAGTTTGTTGATGGTTATCTGGAGGGATATGGTACCTTTGTGTCGGGCAAGGGGGAAAAGAAACGGGGTTTGTGGCTGAAAAACCAGTTTCAGGGGTAATTTTTCCGTAATGCTAAAGGGGCTGCACCGAGATTTTGTTTCGGCGCAGCCCCTTTGTGAACCCTATTCGATGATCAGCATTCCCGGCCGGTTAAAGAGGATTCCGTCAATTTCCTGTTTCACCGTCGGATAATAGACCGGATGGGTGATCATGACCGGACCATGGGAAGTGGCGATGAACCCATCTTCCGTTTTGGTGCCGGTGATGGACGGGTTCCAACAGAAAGCTTGGTTTTCCTGGACGATATCGGCAGTTGCCGATGTGATCTTGATGTCACGGGAATAATAGCCCATGGCGCCGCCCTGATGCAACAACCGCCATTCATCGGGATGCCCGAACTGACGGTAGGCGCTCAGCGCCGTTTTGAACACGTCGGACATGGGGGAGCCAACTTGGGTGGCCGCAATCATTCGGTTTTCAATCTCGAGATTGTGAAGAAACTGACGAGTCAGATCCGGCGCCGGTTGCCCAAAATGAACAAGGCGGGTAATCGATGTGATGAGGCCTTTGTAGCGGGCGTTGATGCAAGCGAGCACATACCGCTGAACCGGCTTTTGCGTCGGAATGGGATGGCGGTAGGAATAGACCCGCTCGTCCGCCGCGATCAACACGGCAGTGGGATCGATCTCGTCCCGCCACAAGTCTGCGGCGAACCGTCCGGCAATTTCACACTCACGGTCACCGGGGCGAATGCCGAGCATCACCTTTTCAAAGGCGACGGAGAGTTTTTCACCCAGAAACATGTACCGGTCCACTTCATTGGCAGTCAGGGAGTAGCGCAGGCGCTTGATTTGTGCATCCATATGGGGGAGTGCGCCGAACGGCATGTCCACGCCAACTTTGCCCATGTCCGGCAGGATTTTTTCAATCAATGTCGTTTCTGCATCCGCATCCCACTCGTATTCCAATGGTTGAAAGTTTAACTCGGCGAGATTTTCCTCCGTTAACATCCGTGGCATTTCCACCCGATTGGCGATAACATACCGGGAGTTTCGGGTGATCAGCAACGAAGTCATGCCTGTTTCTGTTGCAATACCGACCCGGTTGCACCCTCCGCCGGTCAACCAGGAAAAATTCGCCTGTTTCTTCAGTAAAATGCCATCCAGACCGGTTTCCTCCATGAGGCGATGCAATCGTTGTTCTTTGAGGGTCGTTTCTTCCTGCCGGTTCACTAGAAAACCTCCTTTTGCCGTTATAGCGTTGTCAGGACAAATATTTCTTCAGTGCCCAGGCCACTGTTCAAATTTTATCATTCTGCAAGGGCCGCTGCCAATACACGGTTGGTGCGTTTGTGTTTCTTTTCGTCCCAATAGTATCTGTTGGCGGGAATCAGGCAGGAGATCAAAGGCAGAACGCGAAAATAATAAGAATAAGTTGTTTTACGATTCGCGAAAACATAAGTTGGGAGGCATATCGAATGAAACCGGTGAAACGGGAAGAAATGGGTCAGGTAGTTGGACGGATATTGCGGGAAACACCGATTACAGACGTGCATACGCATATCTATCCGGCAGCTTTTGGTGATTTGCTGCTTTGGGGTGTGGATGAACTTATCACCTATCATTATTTGATTGCCGAAACGTTTCGCTATGAAAAATCTTCCTATGAACAATATTTTTCTATGCCGAAGCGGCAGCAGGCCGATCTGATCTGGAAGACGCTGTTCCTGGATCGGTCGCCGCTCAGCGAGGCGCAACGTGGCGTCTTGACCGTAATGAACAAATTGGGGCAGGATGTTCGCTCCCGTGATCTCGGCGCAATTCGGAAGTATTGCGAAAGCAAAAGCGTTGAGGAGTACATCGATATCGTCTTCAAAACCGCGGGAGTCAAGGAAGTGGTCATGACCAACGATATTTTCAATCCGCAGGAATTCGCGGTATGGAGCGCCGGTCCGAAACTGGATCCCCGGTTTAAGGCGGTCCTGCGGATCGACCCGTTGCTGAATCTGGATGCATCGGCGATTGATCTGCTCCAAAAGACCGGTTATGCCGCCGACGCGGAGTTGGGCGGCGAGAGCGTCGCGGAAATCCGACGGTTCCTGAAAGAATGGATGCTGAAAATGGATGCATTGTATGTAGCGGCTTCGTTGCCACCGACATTCCGGGTGCCTGAGGGCTCGCTCCGGTCGCAGGTCGTGGAAGAGTGCGTGTTGCCGGTGTGCCGGGAACTGAACCGGCCGTTTGCCATGATGATCGGTGTGACCAAGCGGGTCAATCCTGGTCTGGGCGATGCCGGCGATGCCGTGGCCAAAGCGGATATCGGTACAGTGACATATTTATGCCAAAAATATCCCGCCAACAAGTTTCTGGTGACCATGCTGGCCTTGGAAAATCAGCATGAACTGGCGGTGACGGCGCGTAAGTTCAACAATTTGATGGTGTTTGGCTGCTGGTGGTTTCTGAACAATCCTTCCATTATCGACCGAATGACTCGCATGCGGCTCGAATTGCTGGGCTTAAGCTTTATTCCGCAGCATTCGGATGCAAGGGTCCTGGATCAGCTGATTTACAAGTGGGATCATTCCCGCCGCCTGATCGGCGGAATTCTGGCGGAAAAGTATCTCGATGTGATGGAGACGGGTTGGGAATTTACCGAAGAAGAAATCCGCAAGGATGTAGCGGATCTTTTCTCCAATAATTTCTGGCGCTTCCTGGACAGAAAGTAAAAGCGACGCTGTAAACAGAATACGGGTAGAAAAGCAACAACCGCCAACGGACTGAAATCCGCTGGCGGTTGTTGCTTTACACCGGAGGCTGGGATTTTGTTGTTGAATAATGAAGCGATTTATTGCGCCAGGAGTTTCTCCAGTTCACCCAGTCGTTGCTCAAAACGTTGGATGGTGATCCGGACCGGTTCAGGCGAGGACATGTCCACGCCGGCTTTTTTCAGCAGCTCAATGGAGTAGTCGGATCCACCGCTTTTCAGGAAATTGACGTAACGGGCCCGGGCCGGCTCGCCTTCGTTCAGGATTTGAGAAGCCAGGGCGTTCGCGGCCGAGAAGCCGGTAACATATTGATATACATAGAAGTTGTAATAGAAATGGGGGATACGGGACCATTCGGCGTTCAGTTCCTTGTCCACGACCATCTGCGGGCCATAATACTTGACGTTCAGGTCATGCCACATGGCGTCGAGCATGTCGGCGGTGATGGCTTCGCCTTTTTCCGCCCGTGCATAGAGGTCACGTTCGAATTCGGCGAACATCGCCTGACGGAATACGGTGGTGCGGACCGATTCCAGATATTCATTCAGCAGATACATTTTCTTTTTCGGGTCGGTCGTTGTTTTCATCAGATGGTCGAGCAGCAGGGTTTCGTTCGTGGTCGAGGCGACTTCCGCCGAGAAAATCGTATAGTCGTGCGTAGCGTAAGGCTGGGTTGAATTACTGTAATAACTGTGGAGGGAATGGCCCAGTTCGTGGGCGAGCGTCATGGCATCTTCCAGCCGGTGGTTGAAATTCAGCAGGACGAAGGGATGGACGCCGTAGACTCCCCACGAATAAGCACCGCTTTGTTTGCCCTGATTTTCGTAAATATCGACCCAGCGGGAAGACAAGGCCTGGTCCAGTACTTTACCGTATTCTTCACCCAGAGGATGGAGACCCTGTTGCACCAAAGTGCGGGCTTCTTCATAATTCATTTTGATGTGGGCGTCCGGGACCAACGGGGTATAGAGGTCGTACATGTGCATTTCATCAAGCTTGAGCACTTTTTTCTTGAGCGCCACATAGCGGTGAAGCGGCGCCAGGTTTTCGTTGACAGTATCGACGAGCCGGTTGTAAACAGAAACCGGAACATTGTCAGACTCCAACGCGGCGGCGATCGCCGAGTCGTATTTGCGGGAGCTGGCGTAAAAAATATTCTTTTTTACCGTGCCGCCGAGCGTGGCGGCGAACGTGTTGCGATATTGGGCGTAGGTGGCGAACAGCTTCTGGAAGGCTTCCTGGCGGACATTGCGGTTCGGCGACATGATGAAGGTCCGGTAGCGGCCTTCGCTGAGTTGCGTGATTTGACCCTGATCATCTTTGATTTCCGGGAATTTCATGTCGGCGCGGGCCAGCATGGTGAAGATGTTTTCCGGTGAATGGCCAACTTCGGACATCTTGGAGAGCAGAGCTTCTTCCGCTGGCGAAAGAACGTGTTTTTTCTGGCGCAGCAAATTTTCGAAGTAGAAAGCATAGGGGGCCAATTTGGATTCTTCCTGACGGAATGCCGCCAGCTTTTCGGTCGGCATCGCCAAAATGTCCGGCTCGATGAATGCGGTGGCGGCGCCCACTTCCGCCAGCAGGCTTTCCGTTCGGCTGGTCAGGGCCTGATAATGGCTATTGGCGGTGTTTTCATCCCGACGCATCCGGGCATAGGCGAAGACTTTGCCGCTGGTGAGGCCGAGTTCATCCCGAAGGTTCAGGCATTCAAACAGAATGGCTGCGGATTGATCGAGTTGCCCTTGATACGAGGCGATTTTTTGCGACAACGGCTTAAGTCGGTCAAAGTCGGCTTGCCAAGCCTCGTCGGTGGGGTAAATATCTTCGAGTTTCCAGCGGGATTCCGCCGGGATTTCACTTCGGGCAGGCAATTTGGCCGCTTCGGCCGACTCGCTGCCGGCGCAGGAAAACAACATGGCGCCGACCAATAGGGCGACTGACAGGGATTGATTTTTGCGCATGGATGGTTACACTCCTTTTTGTTTTTTCACCAATGCAATTGCTTGTCGCCGGGGATGCGCAAGGAAATGGCATGACCCGGTAAACTTTTGCAGGTTAACCAACGGTATGTAATAATGATAATACAGGTGAACGAAAAAGGCCATGACCGAAAACGGGAGGAACCGCCTTGAAAGTATTGTTTGTCGGACTGAACGCGAAATACATCCACTCGTCGCTGGCTTTGTATACGATCGGCGCATCCTGCCAGGCGGCGGGACAACCAGTCGAGATTGCCGAATACACTATCAACCAGGAATTGCTATATGTGTTGGGTGATATTGTCGGTTATCAGCCGGAAGTGGTGGGGATTGCCTGCTATATCTGGAACAGGGAAATGACGATGAAACTGGCGGCTGCGCTGAAGAAGGTCTTGCCGGCGGTGCGGATCGTTTTGGGCGGGCCGGAAGCTTCCGGCGATACCACGGCAATATTGCGGCAAAATCCGTCGGTCGATTTTGTGGTGCAGGGCGAAGGCGAAGAGAGTCTGCCGGAATTGTTGACGGAGTTGGCGCAGGCAGGAACTGGGCGGAGTATTGCCGGAATCGCCGTGCGCTGCGGCGACGGGGTGGAATTGAATGGCGGCGTTCGCGTGGTGGAAAAGCTTGACGATTTACCGTTTCCCTATCATGAGCAACAAATGGCCGCTCTTGCCAATCGCATCATATACTATGAGAGTTCACGCGGTTGCCCATTTTCCTGTTCCTACTGCGTATCCTCTTTGACTCGGGGTGTTCGCACCCGTAGCGTAGAGAAGGTTAAGGAAGAATTACGCTTTTTTATTAAACACGGCGTGAAACAGGTTAAATTCGTGGATCGGACCTTCAACGTCAGGCCGGAACATTACCGGGAAATTTGGCGATTCCTGGCCGCGGCGGATACGACGGCGAATTTTCATTTTGAAATCGTGGCGGATCTGTTGAACGCCGAAGAGATCCAATGGTTGTCGCAGGTCGAGCCGGGCCGGTTCCAGTTTGAAATTGGCGTGCAGACTCTGTGCGATTCGGCGTTGGCAGCCATAGGTCGCCGCAATGACTGGGCGCGGCTGAGCGATAATGTCCGGAATTTGCGGCAGGGCGGGAACATCCATTTGCATTTGGACTTGATCGTGGGATTGCCGCATGAGGACATGAACTCTTTCCAAAATTCATTTAACGCCGTAGTTAGCTTGCAGCCGGACATGCTGCAAATCGGTTTCCTGAAATTGTTGCCGGGAACACGGATCCGCCGGGAAGCGGCGGACCATGGTTGCGTCAGTCTGGACCATGCACCGTACGAGATTTTGTCGAACCGCTGGCTGTCCTATCGGGAAATACGACGGCTCAAGCAACTGGAAGAAGTTTTTGAGCAAACTTACAACAGTGGCCGTTTTTCCCGGACGCTGGCCTTTTTGATTCAATTCTGCGCCGATGGCGATGCTTTTGCTTTTTACCAAGCCCTGACCTCTTGGTGGGAACAGCGGGAAATGATCGGTCGGGCGCATAGTCCGGAAGGTGTCTTGGCTGCGCTGCGGAATTATGCGGATCGGTTGCCGACCGAGCAAAAGCTTCATGTTCGGGATTTGCTGAAGTTTGAAACTTTGCTGGATGGATCCGGTGCGCTGAAAGGAAACGGACTGGACTGGAACGCAGAACGCTGGGAAAGCCAGAAGGCGGACCTTTGGAGAAACGAAGAAAAGTTGCGCCGGTATATTCCCGACTACCACTTCAGCAATTGGCGGGAGGTTAAGCGAAATTATCCTGTGGAGATTTTTGATACGGATGTTTCAGAATGGGTTGCCGATGGGAAATGGCCGAAGCGGCAATTGACCGCGCTGGTGTTTGACCGGACGCGTCGTCCGGGCTGGCGGCGCCTGGAATGGACCGACCTTGCGGCGGAGGAGGAAGCATGAGTTCCCGCTATTACATGATTTCCGAGTTTTTGCGACGGAAGTACGGCGCAAAGGTCTACAAGTTGCCGGTAGGATTGCCGGTGACCTGTCCCAACCGCGATGGAACCTGCGGTGCCGGCGGCTGCATTTTTTGCGGCAGTATCGGCGCGGGGTATGAAAATCTGCCGGATACGATGACGGTCGCCGACCAACTGGCGGTGAATCGGCGGCATATTGAAAACAAGTACAAGGCCTCGAAATTTATCGCCTATCTGCAGAATTTTTCCAACACGTACCTGCCGCCGGCGCAGTTTGCCTCTTGGCTGGAGGAAGCCTGCCAGCCGGATGTCGTGGGCGTGGCGGTGGCGACCCGCCCGGATTGCGTCCATGACCGCTATCTGGAGATCATGGCGGATGTACGGGAACGGCGCGGCGTGGACATGACGCTGGAACTCGGGCTGCAGACGGTGAACTACCGGACCTTGGCCTGGATCAATCGCGGCCACGGACTGGCGGAATTCATCGACGCGACGCTACGTTCCGCGCGGTGGGGTGTCGAGGTTTGCGCCCACATGATTCTGAATCTGCCGGGCGATGAAATGATCGATGTGGTGGAAGGCGCTAAAACCTTATCGGCGTTAAATGTGGCGCAGGTCAAACTGCATGCCCTGTATGTGGTGAAAGGCACCCGGTTGGCGCAGATGTATGAAGCGGGCGAAGTCGTGCTTGGCAGTTGCGACGAATATGTGGAACGAGCGGTGGCGTTTTTGGAACACCTTTCGCCGGAGATTGCCGTGCAGCGACTGATCGGCCGCGCCCCGGCAGAAAACACCCTCTTCACCAATTGGAGCAAGGGTTGGTGGCGTATCCGGGAAAGTATTGAAAATCGACTTGCCGAACTGGATACCTGGCAGGGAAAACGCTGTGATTATCTGAATGGACCGGCCGTCCGAAAGTTTTTGTGAAAAAAGTTTCGGCGGGGTGTTGACACTCCGAATGAGCCTATGTTAAGATATACAAGCCGTCGAGAGACGGGGTTCCTTGAAAACTGAACAAAGA
>CAZRLN010000085.1:0-1591 GCA_964601085.1 uncultured Veillonellaceae bacterium
AAATTACTGGAGCGGGCAACGAGATTCGAACTCGCGACCCACGGCTTGGGAAGCCGGTACTCTACCACTGAGCTACGCCCGCCCGAAAAATCCGCTTAGGTGTACTACCCGAGCGAAGTTATTATACCGTATCAACGCCGATAAATCAATCCTGCCCTTATTGGACCCAGATCACACCCGCGTTCGGGTCCGGATTCACGAGGCTGGACGGATTCGTCAGGATGGAGGCCGGGTCTTCCCGGGTCATCACGATCGCGTTTTTGACTTCTTTGGCCGCATACATCGCTTTGTCCGCCGCCGCGAGGGCCATGCCGACATTGTCATTGACGATGGGGGCGACCCCGATGCTCACCGTCAGGGAATACAGCCCGCCTTTCTCCACCGCCGTGCGGATTCGCTCCGCAACGACGCCGGCGTTCTCGGTCGACGCATCCGGGAGAATGACGACGAATTCGTCGCCGCCCCAGCGAAACACGCTGTCCTTGTCCCGTACCGTTTTGCGGAGAATCTGCGCCAATGATTTCAGGGCCGCGTCGCCGGCCCGATGTCCGTACTGGTCGTTGATGCTTTTAAAATCATCCGCATCCACCATCAATAACGAGGAAATTCCGCTATTGCTCCCCTTGCGTTTTTCCTGCGCCGGTTCGAACGCCGCCCGGCTTTTCAGTCCGGTCAGGCTATCCGTGTAGGCCTTTTCATAAAGTTGGTGAATCATTTTTCCGGAAAAGACCAACGCGCCAATCATGGCGATACTTGCGGCAAAGACCGATTCGTTGCCGCCGCGCGGTATGTTGATATATAGCATCAATCCGTAGATTGTTCCCAGTATCAAAAAAATCGACGGTGCATTCCGCAAAAACAGCTGCTGCATTTCTATCCCTCCTAGTGCGTTCCCAACTATATTATCGCGTCTTCGTTGCTTTCCCTTAAACGCTCTCCCGCGCTTCCAGTTGGAATTACCGCAATAATTATATAATGAATATAAGTGTCATTATCATGATATACACATTGCAAAAATTTTTGATTCGCGGTATAAATGAAGACAGCACTATTTTGAATGGAGATTCGTTCCGCGCATGAGCAGACCGGTGATCGTCAAGACCTTTGCTCTGGCCGCCGCTGGCGGCGTTCTGTTTTTCTCTTTGTCGGTCCCGCTCGCCTGGATGCTGGGGCCGCTGGCCGCCGTGGTCCTCTGGTCGCAGACCCTGAAAAAGTCGGTTTGCTGGCCGGTCAGCCTGCGCAACGCCGCCCTCGTCGTGCTCGGTTATGTGATCGGCAAGTCTTTTACCGCTGAGGCCGCCCGCCAGGTCGTCGCCCAACTGCCGGTGATGCTGCTGGTCACTTCGATCATCCTGGGCATGAGCCTGCTGTTCGGCTTCCTGACGCACCGCCGTGCCGGCGTTAGCCTGGCCACCGGCTTGTTGGGCTGCGTTCCCGGCGGCTTTTCCCAGATGGTGCTGATGAGCGAGGAAATCGACGGCGCCGACGTGTCGGTGGTGTCCTTCATGCACACGGTCCGCCTGATGTCGGTCCTCTTTATTGTGCCGTATCTGGCGACGCAGGCCGCCGGAGTCGCCGGCATCGTTCCCGC
>CAZRLN010000085.1:1691-8245 GCA_964601085.1 uncultured Veillonellaceae bacterium
TTTTTCCTGATGCTGATGACGCCGATGATGTTCCGCAAATATCTGAAGGCCGCCTGAAAAAATCTCCGGCCATCCATACACCCCGTCGAAATAGAAAAGCCCGGCGCGAAAGAACTTTCGCACCGGGCCTGTTTGTTTTGCGCACTTGCGCTTGAAACGGCGATTACTCTTCGTCGGTCGCCGGTTTTTTCGGCCAGAATTTCTGCCGGATTTCGGCGAAGATTTCCGTGGCTTCCTCGACCACCACGAACAACGCCGGAATCACGAACACACCCATGATGGTGTCCAGCGCCATCCCGCCGACGACGGTGGTTCCCATCGCGTTTCGGGAAGCGGCGCCCGCGCCTTTGGCCATGACCAGCGGCAGGCAGCCGACGATGAACGCCAGCGAGGTCATCACGATCGGCCGCATCCGGAGCCGGGCGGCTTCGATCGCCGCCTGCCGGACCGGCATGCCCCGTTCAACGCGGACTTTGGCGAACTCGACGATCAGGATCGCATTCTTCGCCGCCAGGCCGATGAGCATGACCAGACCGATCTGCATGTACACGCTGTTTTCCAGGCCGCGAACGGCCATGAACGCGAACGCGCCAAAAATGGTCGTGGGCACGGTCAACAGAACCGCCAACGGCACGGTCCAGCTTTCATACAGCGCCGCCAGGCAAAGGAAGGCAAACAAGATCGCCAGGGCGAAGATGAGGGAGGTCCGGCCGCCGGAAAGTTTTTCCTCGCGGCTCATGTCGGTCCATTCATAACCATAACCGCTGGGCAGCGTTTTCGCCACCTCTTCCAGCGCCGCGATGGCCTGGCCGGTACTGTAGCCGTGCGCCACGCTGCCGCCGATCTGCACCGCCCGGAAGCCATTGAAACGCTTCAGGTTGGTCGGACTGCTGATCGGTTCCGGCTGGACCAGGGTGCTGAGCGGCACCATCGTGCCGTTGTTGCTGCGCACGTACAGGACCCGCAGGTCGCTGACATCGCTGCGGAACGGCGCATCCGCCTGCACGACGACCTTGAAGGTCCGGCCGAAGCGGTTGAAGTCGTTAACCTGCACCCCGCCCAGGAACGCCTGCAGCGTACTGAACACCGAACTGACCGGCACCCCTAGTTTCAGGGCTTTTTCCCGGTCGATTTTGAAGTCGTAGGCGGGCGTGTCGGCCCGGAAGGTCGAGTAGATCACGGCGAATTCGGGGCGTTTACGGGCTTCGGCCACGAACGCCTGGGAAACCTGGTCCAGATCCTGGATGCTGCGGCCGCCCTTGTCCTGCAGCACGAGGCTGAAGCCGCCGAAGCTGCCGATGCCGGGCAGCGGCGGCACGTTGAAGGCCATCGTCGTCGCTTCCGGCACATGGCTGGTCATGCCCATGACCTGCCGGGTGATCGCATCAACGCTCTGTGAAGTTTTCGTTCGGTCAGCCCAATCCGACAGCTCGACAAACAGCACGGCGGAGTTCGATTTGCGGGCGCCGGACAGCAAATCGATCCCGGCGATCGTCATGACGTTGCGCACATCCGGCAACTCCCGGACTTTCGCCGACACCGCGTTTCCCACCTCTTCGGTCCGCTTCAGGCTGGCCGCTTCCGGCAGGTTGATCGTCGTGATGAAATAGCCCTGGTCTTCGCTCGGCACGAACGAGGAGGGAACAAAACTCGACACCCCGTAAGCGCCGACCAACAGCAGCGGCATCAGCACCAGGCTGACTTTGGCCCGCAGCATGACTTTAACGGCGCCGTGTTCATACTTGTCACGCACGCCTTCAAACCAGACTGTAAAACGCGACAGATAGTGTCCTATTTTCCCTGTGTGCGCGTTGGGGTCGTGCGGCTTGAGCAGCAGCGAGCAAAGCGCCGGGGTCAGCGTCAGCGCGATCAGCGCCGACAACGCCATCGACACGGCGATGGTCAGGGCGAACTGTTTATAGAGCACACCGGTGGTGCCGCCAAAGAAGGCGACCGGAATGAACACCGAGGCCAGCACGAAGGCGATGCCGACAACCGGCGCGGAAACGTCCTCCATGGCCCGGATGGTCGCCTCGCGCGGATTGATTCCATCGGTCTCCATATGATGCTCGACCGCCTCCACCACGACGATGGCGTCGTCGACGACGAGGCCGATGGCCAGCACCATGGCGAACAGGGTCAGCGTGTTGATGGAAAACCCAAGCATGATGAACGCGCCGAACGTGCCGATCAGCGATACCGGCACCGCCAGCATCGGAATCAGCGTCGCCCGCCAGCTTTGCAGGAAGATGTACACGATGATGAGCACCAGCATCAGTGCTTCAAAGAATGTTTTGGCCACTTCCTTCAGCGAGGAGCTGACGAATCGGGTATTGTCGACGACGGTGTTGACTTTGAGGTCCGCCGGGAAAGACTGCCGGGCCTTTTCGATGATCGCGTTGCAGTCCCGCACCGTGTCGAGAGCGTTGGCGTCCGACATCAACTGAACGGAGAAGCCGACGGAAGGTTGTCCGTTCAGGTAACTGGTGACGATGCTATCCTTGTCGCTCATTTCGATCCGGGCCACATCCTTCATCCGGATGAACGAGCCGTCGCTTTGGGCCCGAATGACGATCTCGCCGAATTCCTCCGGCGTCTCCAACCGGCCCTTGGTGCGCGCCGCATACTGGAATTCCTGTTCCTTCGGCGACGGCTGCTGGCCGAAACCGCCGACCGGCGCCTGGATGTTCTGGTCCTTCAAAGCGCCGGCGATATCCGTGGTCGTCACGCCGAGCTGGGCCATCTTGTCGGGCTGAAGCCAGATCCGCATCGCGTAGTCGGCGCCGAACTCGGAGATCGTGCCGACGCCCTTGACGCGCTGCAAATCCTGGATGATATTGATGTTCGCGTAGGTTTTCATGAACGCGCGATCATAAGTGCCGTTCGGCGAATATATGCTGAAAATGACCGCCCGGTCCGGCGTGGATTTCTGCACCAGCACGCCGCCGGCCGCCGTGACTTCCGCCGGCACCTGGGCATTCGCCTTGGTGACGCGGTTCTGGGTCTGGACCTGGGCCACGTCGGCATCCTTGCCGAGTTCATATTTCACGTCCAGTTGGTACAGTCCATTATCGGAACTGGTCGAAGACATCGAAACCATGCCTTCAACGCCGTTGACCTGCTCTTCGACGAGCTGGGCCAGGCTCTGCTCGACGACTTCGGCGCTGGCGCCGGCGTAACTCGCCGTGACGTTGATCGTCGGCGGGATGATCTGCGGATACTGGGCAATCGGCAGATTAAACGCTGCGATGCCGCCGCCGAGAAGGATGAAAATTGAAATGACGATCGCAAAGATCGGTCGGTCGATAAAAAACTTAGCCATTGATCATTGTCACCTTTACCGGAGTCCCGGGACGCGCTTTGATCGCTCCTTCCACAATGACCCGGTCCCCTGGTTTGAGACCTTCCTCAACCACCCAGTTCGCGCCGATGCGCGCGCCCATCTTGACCGGCCGCTGCTCCGCCTTGTCGCCTTCGCCCACGACCGTCACGAACGCCTTGCCAAGCAGTTCCTGCACCGCCCGCTGCGGAATCACGATCGCATTCTGGCGAACCTCGCCGGAAGCCAGCACCCGGGCAAACATTCCCGGCAGCAGCATCTTCTGGGGATTGTCAAACACCGCTTTCAGGGTCATGGCGCCATTGCCGCTGCTCATGCCGCTATCGACTTGCTCGATTTCACCGGGCAGCGGATATTCGGAGCCGTCACTGAGCTGGATCTTGATCTGGCGGCCCGGTTCCAGCGAGCCAATTCCCTTCATCCGTGCGAACAATTTCAGATACTCGTTTTCATTCATGTTGAACTTGACCCGGACCTTGTCCAGGGCCGACACCGTGGCCAGCACCGTCTCGCCGGATTTGGCGTAGTTGCCGATGCTGATGTCCTTCACGTCGATCCGGCCGTCGATCGGCGACACCACCACGGTATCGCGCAAATCCAGCCGCGCCTGCTGCGCTTTGGCCCGAAGGGCTTCGACCCGGGCAATGGCCTGCTTCTCCTGGGCCAGCGCATTATCGAGGGTCTGCTGGGCGATCGCGCCGGCGGCGGCCAGTTCCTTGTAGCGGATCACATCCCGCTGAATCTGGCTGAGGGAGGCTTCCGACTCGGCCACCGCCGCGTCGCTGGACAGCACCGTCGTTTCATACTGGCGGGCTTCGATCCGGAACAGCGGCTGCCCCTGCTTCACCGTCGCGCCGCCGGTCACGTACTTCTCGATGATGTTGCCGGCCACCTTGGCTTTGATCTGGGCGGTCTCCCGCGCCTCGATCTCGCCGACGAACTCATAGGTGATCGGCGTGTCTTTCGCCGCGACCTGCATCGCCTTGACTTCCACGGCCTGTCCGGCCCGCGCCGGCGGCTTGCCGCCGATGCCGAATTTAGCGAGCAGTCCCGCATTAATTGCGGCATAGCCCACGATCGCCACGATCGCGACCCCGCCGATCAACTTGCCCCGAAAGCCCAATTTCTTCATCCAAGTCATGCCTTGCATTCTGTGAGTCCTCCTTCGTTTGCCGCTTCCTCGGCGGCGGTGTCCCGGGCGATAATTCCATACAAAACAATGTCTGTAATATGGCCGATCATTTCCTCGAACGAAGTTTTGTTTTCCAGCAGGTAGTTGTAATCCATGATCTCATGGATCGCCCCCTGCAACAACCGGTGCAGCACCGGCACGAAAATCGGCCGGAAGTAGCCGGCGGCAATGCCGTCCTGCAGAACGCCCTCCAGAATGGCCCACTGTTCTTCCTTCGCCTTGTGGGCTTTTTTCAGCAACCCCGGATACTGGACGCCCAGCTCCATCTTGACCCGGTCGTTCACATCCGTGGACAACTGCGAGCGAACTTTAAGCATCCGGATCAGCTTTTCCCGCACACAGAGGTCCGGATTGTTCACGATCTCCAGCCGCTGCACCGTCAAATCCGTGATAATCGCGTCCACAATCGCCTCCACCAGCACTTCCTTGGAATCGAAATGCTCGTACAGGGTCCGCTTGCTGATTCCCAGGCGCGCGGCCAGATTGCTCATCGTGAACCGGACGCCATGTTCATCCATCTCCGCCAATGCCGCCGCTATGATTCGCGAACGCATGCTGCCACCTCTTTCCAAAAACTCAAAAAACTCTTTTTGTTTTTTCAGTACCACGAAGCTAATAATACTGCGATCATGTCTGTACTGTCAAGCGGGCGCCGGATTTTCGGGCAAAAAAAAAGAGGCTTTGTCTTTGCAAAGCCTCGTCGGTCCCAACCGAGCTTATTTCTTTTTCTTGGGGGCGACGTTGACAGCGTCTTTCAGCGCTTTGCCAGCGGAGAAGACAGGATGTTTCGACGCAGGAATGTTGATGGGTTTGCCGGTCTGGGGATTGCGGCCTTTGCGCTCTTTGCGGGCGCGGACCTGGAAGGTTCCAAAACCGATAAGTTGAACTTTGCCGCCTTTGGCAAGTTCTTTCTGTATGCTTTCCACTACTGCTTCAATTGCGATTCCTGCGGCCTTTTTGGTGCTCTTGGTCTTGGCAGCTACCGAGGCGATGAGTTCCGTTTTGTTCATATGGGTACATACCTCCTTTATATTTGGTTTTAGGACCTTTTTCCTTATTTCGTCAGCCTATATAATATTCCTCTTTTTTTTAGCAAAAAACGAAAAAAATCTTAATTTTTCTCAGGTTGCGGCTTATGGGGGGTCCGCGTCCCCATTCGCCACGGGGGAAAATGGACTTTCCCGATCCATCTTCCCCCGAAAAATGGCCATTTTAGTATCGGCGTTTCCGGTCATCAGCGCTTGAAAAATTGAAATTTGCTTCCTTTGCCTTCGGCGGCGCCGTCATATTGACCCGGTCATGGTGCAGACGGACGTTTTCCAGGGGTTCTTTCAGCACCCGGTGCGACTTGGCCTCATCTCCCTCCTGATATCCTGTCTCCGCCAACGGAACCGAATACGACGAATGCTCATCTTTATAAAACTTGCGTTCCCCCACATAGGTCGGACAGGAAAGCCACCCCACTTTTTCCTCCTTGTCGGCCTCGACAAAGATGAGGTTCAAGCCGCAGAATCCGCATTTTTGATCCGTCAGATCACCGATTGTCGCCTGGGAGACAGGTTTCGCGGTTTTGTTCGTCTTCATGACAATCCCTCCATTGTGATCTTTGTATCTACATATGATCACATTTTCAGAATTGTGTCAATTATTCCGACTGCTAATCTTGGTTATCGCACCAACAAGAAAAAAAGCAGCGGACCGAAATCCGCTGCGCAGGTTGCTAAATTCATGAGCTTTTAGAAACTCTGGACCGCCTCGACCATTTTCTCGCCGCCGTCCCGCCAGATCTTGAACTGCTTCGGTTGCTCCGCGGCTAAAATCTGCCGCAGCGCTTCGGTGTCCGACGTGGGTTTGCCATTCACCGCCAGCAGGATATCGTTGGCCTTGAGTTGGGATTTGGCCGCCACTCCGTCCGGCTTCAGGCTGATGATCTTCAGGCCGCCGGGAACGCCGGCCGCCTTGGCCTCGTCAGCGGTCAGCGCCGCCAGATCGACGCCCAGGGAGGGCTTCGCCGGCGCCACC
>CAZRLN010000086.1:0-8079 GCA_964601085.1 uncultured Veillonellaceae bacterium
CGTATTTTAGCCTCAAACGAAAAGAGCTGCCTCATTTGTTAGTGAGACAGCCCCTCACTTATTTTCTCTTCCCTGCAACTTATGCCGGGCGAATATCCACTTTGACATCATAGAACGTGCTGCCATGAGCGCGATCCGTAAACCGCTGCGAAGTCAGAGCGTTGATGTTCCGGGATCCGGGAGCGTCCCGCAGCCAAGAAACCCCATCGGCGACCAAAACTCCTGCGGGAACCGTATCGGTAATACGGAGCAGGAAAGTTGCTTCGCCTTGTTCATTCGCAGCCACAACCTGTTGGTCTTCTCGCAGGTTCCGTTGCCCGGCATCCGCCGGATTCATGCGAAGAGTCATCGCACCTTTTTTCTCCACTAACTCCGGTTGTTCATTGAAGGACGAATTCAGGGTATAGAGGCTCGGCGCCGTTACAAGATAAAACGAACCACTCCCGCCATACGGCGGAAACCAGTCCGGAATCGCCGCCGGTTCGGCAGGGTTCGTGATCTCGATTTTTCCGGAAGGTGTTCGGAAGTTCATCTTGTAATTGGGGGGCAACGGCAATGACATCGGTTCGCCTGTGTGCAGCTTTTCCGGATCGATCCCGGCAAGCCATTCTCCCGGTTTGGCAAACAATTCTTCCAATAGTTGCTCTTCGGTCTGCCGGAAGAAAGGATCATCCAATCCCATCGCCCGCGCCAGCAGGCAGAAAACATTCCAATTCGATTTGGCCTCGCCGATTGGCGAAATGCAGGCTTGTACCCGTTGCACGCCATAGTGCCCATACGACCTATAGGCATCGGCATGTTCCGCCGACGAAGTCGCCGGCAGGACAATATCGGCGTATCGCGCCGTATCCGTCATAAACCGTTCATGAACGACCGTGAACAGATCCTCGCGGGATAATCCCCCAAGAATCCGGTTCTGATCCGGATACACCGCCGCCGGATTCGACTGGTAAACGTAAAGACCCATGATCGGCGGATTTTTGAGCGTGTTCAACGCGTCGCCCAATTGGTTGATATTGACCCATCGCGTCGGCGCCGCCAAAAAATCGGGCCGGCTGATGATATTCATGTTGAAGGCTGCTCCTGTGCTCAAATCCCCCAACGTTCCGCCGCCCGGTCGGTTCATTGCGCCAACGCAAGCGGGCAGGCATGTGATCAGGCGAGCGGTCATCGCCCCGTTGCCATACCGATACAAGCCACTGCCCTGGCGGATGAAGGGCGCTCGGGCCTTGCCGTAGTCATGAGCCAATTCGGTCAGGGACTCCAAGGGCACACCCGTGATTGCCGCCACTTTCGCCGGTGTATAACGCGGCAATACCTTGTTTTCCAGCTGATCAAACCCCTGCGTGTAGGTTTGTAAAAACTGTCGATCCACCAGCCCATCACGAACCAGAATGTGCATCAAGCCCAGCGCCAGCGCTCCGTCGGTTCCCGGTCGCACCAATAGCGTCCGGTCGGCGATGGTCTTGGCGGTGATGGTTTCGTGCGTCTCAATGACCCACACTTTGGCGCCCCGCTTTTTTGCCTCCCGGACGGGGTGCAGGAAGTGGATATTGGTCGCAACCGTATGCGCGCCCCAAATGAGGATTAGATCGCTCTGCGCCGCTTCATCCGGCTGCGCCTGCAAAGTTTTGCCCATGACCGCTTCCCAACCGTAACCCTTGGCGGCGGAGCAAAGCGTCCGTTCAAGGCGGGAAGCACCCACTTTGTGAAACAGGGCGTCGCCGGCGTTTCGTTGCAGCAGGCCCATGGTGCCGGCATAGGAGGCGGGCAGGAGGGCTTCGCCGCCATATTGGTCGATGATCTCACGCCAACGGTGAGAGATGCGACTTATCGCCTCGTCCCAGGATATTTCCCGAAATTCGCCGTCACCCTTGGCTCCTGTTCGCAGCAGCGGGTGGGTTAACCGTAGCGGAGAATGGATGGTGCGCTCATAATGCACCATTTTCGGGCACAAGAGGCCCCGAGTATAGGGATGCGACGGATCACCACGCACCGCGGCGACCTTATTATCCGCAATCTCGAGTAACAAACCGCAGGCATCTGGACAATCAAACGGACAAACCGATCGTTTCACAGTCCCTGTCACAAGGCTCACTCTCCCGTTTCCGCAGTTATACCGCTTATTCCAGCGTGAAAATTTTGCCCGGATTGAGGATCAAATTCGGATCCAGCGCTTTTTTTACCGCCCGCATCATGTCTAGTTCGTCGGGATTCGTGTATTCTTCCATCAGTTGGCGGCGTTTATAGCCGATGCCGTGTTCGCCCGACAGTTTGCCGCCCAGTTTATAAACCAAGGTATAGATTTCTTTTTGGAAGGCTTTCAGCGTACTGTCCCAGACATCATCCGCCAGTTCTCCCTTCAGGACGTGAAAATGGACGTTGCCGTCGCCGGCATGGCTGGCGATACGGGTAATCAGGCCGTATTTTTCGCTGATCATCGCCGCTTCATGCATTAATCTGGCGATTTGATTGACCGGCACCACCATGTCCTCTTTCGATTGAATCAAGCTTTCTTCACGAGCCGCTTCCAAAAAGCATTTGCGGGCGTGCCAGATTTTGGCCGGATCCGCCACCAACACTTCCAGAGCGCCGTTGCTCATGCACAATTCATCCAACAAGACGCTTTTATCTTCCAGGTCTTCTTCGCTCTGTCCTTCCACCTGGATAATGACATAATTGCCGACATCACTGTGCGGTTGCTTTGTCTTCAGGAAGCGTTCCACGCTTTTGACGGTGGCATTGTCCATAAATTCCACGCAGGTTGGCGTGATGCCGGCTTTAATGACTTTTGTGACAATCGCGATGGCCTGATCGACGGTCGGGAAAATCGCCAGCAAGTCGATTACGTTGTTTGGCAGAGGTTTCAATCGCAAGGTAATTTCCGTGATGATGCCCAGAGTCCCTTCGGCCCCCATCACCAAATGATCCAACGAATAACCGGTCGTGGATTTTTCCAGCCGACCGCCCAGGCGAACAATTTTCCCCAGCGGCGTCACCACCTGAAATCCATAGACCTGATTCCGCGTCGTACCATATTTGATGGCACGGTTGCCGCCGGCGTTCGTCGCCACGTTTCCGCCAATGACGCAACTGTCGCCGCTGCAGGGGTCGCCGGCATAAAACAATCCCTTTTCCTTCGCCGCCTTTTGCACATCGTCGGTCCGCACGCCCGGCTGCACCACCATGTACATGGCCTCTTCATTGATTTCCAACACTTGATTCATCCGCTCGGTACTAACCACGATCCCGCCGAACAACGGCACCGCCGCCGCCGCCAACCCCGTTCCGCCGCCCCGGGCCACTACCGGCGTCAGTTCCCGATTGGCCAGTTTGAGGATTTCCGCGATTTGTTCCGCATTCTCCGGAAACGCCACGACCTCCGGCATATGCTGATACCTCGGATCGGTTTCTTCATCATGCGAATAAGTTGCCAGTTTGTCCGGATCCACAGTCACATTTTTCACGCCGACGATCTTCTCCAGTTCCATGACCAATGCCGGCGTCACCGGGTTGTACTTCGCCATTTGCTCTTCCTCCTGTTAATCAATTTTTTCTCTGAAAAAATTCGGTCACCCACCAATAAATTCCCGCAAGATGGATGTTGACGGAACCTGGTCCGGCGGCGCCAAACGAAAGTGCCGCAAAAAACCGGTCAATCGTCGAGCCTCCAAATACTCCGGATATTCCGGCGTAATTTTGGCCAATAATGGTTCCGCGTATTGCCGCAACACCGCCAGTTCATAAATCAGAGCCGAATTGAACATCACGTCGGCCTCTTCCTGGAACGGGAAGATGTTGACCTCTTCGCCGCTGCGAACCGCTGGCCATAAGCGCAGCGTCTGCAGCGCGTCATGACTTCGGAACTGATTGTCACGGACGATTCGCCGGATCAAGCGGGTGTCCGTCGTGGGAATCCGGTTATGATTGTCAATCGCCAGCTGGGTCAAGGCGCTGATGTAGATCAAAAATTTCTGGTCGCGGGGTATGGATGCCGTCAGCTCCGGATTCAACCCATGGATGCCTTCCACCAGCAATACCTGGTTGGGGGCGACTTGCAGCTTGCGCCCGGAATACTCACGCCGCCCGGTCTTGAAATTGTAGAACGGCGGTTCCACCATCCGGCCGGACAACAATTCCATCAGATGAGCGTTCAGCAAGGGCAGATCCAGGGCATGAATCGATTCAAAATCGTAGTCGCCATTCTGGGCGCGCGGCGTCTGTTCCCGATCCAGAAAATAATCATCCAGCGAAATCGTCACGGACCGAATACCGTGAATTCGCAACTGGATCGCCAGACGCTGGATGAATGTGGATTTTCCAGACGAAGAAGGCCCTGCGATCATAACACCTTTGACTGCTGGCCTTCGTTCATCCACCATGTCGGCAATCGCCGCCACTTTCTTTTCGTGCAGCGCTTCCGCCACCCGCATGATTTCTAAAAAATCTCCGGATAGCAGGGCTTCATTCATTTGCGCGACAGTCGGACAGCCCAGTAAATCGCCCCATCTCTCCGCTTCCCAGAATATCTGGGCCAATTTCGGATGATCCTGAAACGGAGGGACAAAGTCCGGGTTTGTTTTGTCGGGAAAACGCAAAACAAATCCCGGCGCATAATAGGTCAGGGAAAATTGCTTCAAATACCCGGTTTCCGGTGCCATCGGGCCATAAAAATAATCCATGACCCCATCGCAAGTATATAAACTGACGGTATCCCGCTCGATTTGGCGGAGCAAACGAATTTTTTCCGCATTTCCGACAGCTGCAAACTGCTGAATCGCTTCGCTGAGCGGCATGTTATGCCGAACGATCGGCAAATTGTCGGCGATTATCACGGACATCGCCTGCTCAAGCAAGGCAACATCGGCCTCCGTAACCGGTCTTCCCAGCAGCCATTCAAAGTAAACCCCATTTCCCAGGGAATGCTCGACCACAACTTCTTTTCCAGGATACAGCCGCTGCGCCGCAATGATCAAAACAAAAGTCAGGCTACGTTCATATACTTTCAGCCCCTGCCCAGATTGAAGATCAAAAAAATCCACGCTGGCATCGGCTGTTTGCCCAACCTGCAAATCTGTCAGGGCGTTATTCACCCGAGCCGCCACGATCCGCGCAGGATAGAGGTTTTGCCGCTCCTTCGCCATGGTCAGAAGCAACGTGCCGCGTCCGTACATTTTTTCTGTCCCGTCGCTAAAACGGACTTTTACTTCCCCGTTCATCGCCTATCCCTCACTGAATCCCGTTCTTAGAAAAGAAGACGGACCGCAAGCGATCCGCCTTCCCCTGTTATACAAAGGCTCTTATTTTACGGCGTCCATCGCTTTTTTAAGTTTCCCGGCCATCCCTTTGATCTTCTCCGTGGGAACGGCGCAAACGGCGATCCGAATCCCCTTGGCCAGTGCCACCGCAAAAACGTTCTCTTCATTCAACTTGGCCACGACCGCATCCGGGGCGGTGGACGGAACGGACAGGAAATACCCGGCGTTATAGGGCAGCATGGTCAGATTGGCGGCCGCCGCTTCCTGGGCAAAAATATCCGCACGGCCTTTGATCAGTTGATAAAATCCGGCCCGCTCTTTTTCGACCTGGGCATACAGATCCTTATCCGCACAAATCATGGCCATCGTCCGCATGGCGCCACGGTTGATATTGGACCAGGTGGCCCGACTACTGTATTGGTTGACGTCTTCGAACTCCTTGGCGACATCGGCATCAGAAGTAACGCCGATCATCGCGCCGACGCGCTGACCGTACATGGTGAAGGATTTAGACATGCTGAAGCCGACGATGAACAGCAAATTCGCCGGCATCTGGCCAAATTTCGCAAAGAACTTGCGGCAGGTGTTGCGCTCGCCGGAGAAATCCAGATACGCAATGTCCGCCACAACGGTAATCTTCTTGTTCGGATTTTGCGCCGCCGCTTTTAGGATGTTGATAATACCGTCCCACTCGGCGTCGGTAACAGTATATCCGGTCGGGTTGTGGGCCGGAGTGTTCAGAATGATCAACAGGTTGTTCTGTTTGGCGAGCAGCGCGGTGATTTTGGTTTCAAACGCCGGCAGATTGAACTGCATCTTGTCGTCGAACAGCGGGAAAGTATCCAGTTTGCGCAAGACTTCTTCGCACAAGACTTTGTACGGTCCCCAATACCAGTCGGTCGTCAGCACGGTATCATGCATTTCGGAATAATTCCAGATAGCATGGTGCAACACGCCGGATCCGCCGGAAGTGGCGATAGCCCGGGTGAATGCCTCGGGCTTGCTGTCCCCGAAGACATGGTCCATGGCTGCGTTCAGAAAATCCGGCAAGCCGGCGATCGGCGCGTAGTTGATGATTTCGGTGATCGGCACACTGCGGAACACTTTCTCCACGGTCGGCAGGCAAACCAACTGTTCCTTGTCATCCAACAAAGCGCCAATAGTAGCGTTGGTTACGTTTTCCTTGCCGAATTGCGCCACCGCTTTCACTGCCAGCGCATTGGCGCCAAAGATCTTATCGGTAGCCATTTTTCCTACCGAATGGGACGCTACAACCGAATGAGCCATTGTAAACCCCTCCTGCTTTTTCGTCATTTTTTGAAGTATGCTAACATTTATATTATATATGCTTGCCTATATTTCGGATACTCCCCTTTTGCAGTTTTCTCACGGATACATTTTATGAAGCATCCGGGGAAACGGAATCGACTCCCGGATATGATCGAGTCCGCAGATCCAGGCAACTGTCCGTTCAATGCCCAGACCAAATCCGGAATGCGGAACCGAACCGAACCGACGCAGATCCAGATACCATTCGAAAGTTTCCCTGGGCAAATTGTGCTCGGCAATCCGTCGTTCCAGCAAATCCAGGTCATCGATCCGCTGGCCGCCGCCGATGATTTCGCCGTAGCCTTCAGGAGCCAATAAATCCGCTCCCAACACCACCTTTTCATCCAGCGGGTCCGGTTTCATGTAGAACGCTTTGATAGCGGTCGGGTAGCGGTGGACGAACACCGGCGAATCAAAATGATTACCAATGATGGTTTCATGCGGCGCACCAAAATCATCGCCCCATTCGAACGGTTCTCCCGCATCGTTCAGCAACTTGACCGCTTCCGTGTAGCTAATGCGAGGAAACGGTTTTTTGATCGCCTCCAGTTTGGCGACATCACGCTCCAGCAGTTTCAGTTCATGCCGGCAGCGTTCGAGCACCCGCTCGACCACAAATACCACCATGTCTTCCTGAAGGCGCATGTTGTCGTCCACATCAAAAAACGCCGCCTCCGCCTCAATCATCCAAAACTCCAACAGATGGCGGCGGGTCTTGGATTTCTCCGCCCGGAACGTCGGACCGAAGCAGTAGATCCGTCCGAGCGCTGTTGCCGTTGCCTCGTTGTAAAGCTGGCCGCTTTGGGAAAGATAGGCTTTTTCACCATGGTAGTCGATTTCGAACAGATTGGTGGTCCCTTCGCAGGCCGCCGGCGTGATAATGGGCGCATCCGCCAGCATAAAATCATTACGGTAAAAAAACTCGCGCAAGGCAAATTCTATTTCGGATCGGATGCGCAAAATGGCCGCCTGCTTGGGTGTACGAATCCAGAGGTGCCGCCGCTCCGCCAGAAAATCCACGCCATGTTCTTTGAGGCTGATCGGGTATTCCTGCGCCAGACTAACGATTTCCAGGCCGGTGACATCGAGTTCATAGCCGCCCGCAGCCCGGGCTTCGGCGCGCACAGTGCCCCGCAACCGCAGCGAACTCTCTTGGGTCAGTGTTTCCGCCAGGGCAAATGCCTCGGCGTTGGCCTTGAGCAAAACCCCCTGAACCGTGCCGGTTCCGTCCCGGACAATCAGAAAGGCGATTTTTCCGGACGACCGTTTATTATAGAGCCAGCCGCGAATTTCTACTTCCTGGCCAACATGGTCGGCCAAATGCTTGATCAATGTGGCTGTCAAAACTTCCCCTCCTTTTTTCTCAGTGTTCACAGCCGGCTTTTGTCATCGCGAAAAAAAGCCGCATGAATGGCATTGACCGCGTCTTTGGCGCGTTCTTCACGGACGAGGCAGGAAACGCTGATCTCCGAGGTGCTAATGACTTCAATGT
>CAZRLN010000087.1:0-4910 GCA_964601085.1 uncultured Veillonellaceae bacterium
TTTTGAATCATCGGCGCCAATGCTGACAATATGCCAAAAGGCTCTCGACTTTCCCAGAAATTCATCATCAAAATCGATAAAAACAAACCGTTCCCGCAAACGGGGGCGCGCATCCTTGTCTTTAAGCTCCGCCTCAAAAACAGCGTATGCTTCTTCAAAAACACAGGAACCTGAACAGTCCAGAGGTGGCGACAACGGCAAACTTACTCACCACCTTTGGGATTCCAGACAAACAAGTTGAACTTTTGATTCCGCAGAGGTGTCCCCTTATCCAGCTTATCGCCGATCCATTCCAGCAACATCGCAACAACTCTTTTTTTTGCTATACTTTGCCCTTCAGCAACGAATAATCCCCGATGATAAAAGGAAATAGCGCCTGTCAAAATATCCACCAGCTGCATCAGGTCGGATCGGGCAGAATCGATCTGGCGAATATCCGCAATCACGTCTTGCTTAAAGTCATACTTGTTATTGCACAGCACTTCATGCAGCTTCGCAATCCGCGGCCCGCCGTGGGTATCTTTCACATCGATGAAAATTCGGTATTGCGCTAACGGGCTGCACATCTTATCCAACAACAAAAAATACATCTTGTAATACCAAAGATCATAGTCTCCGTCGTTATAGCGAGTATGATCCAGGCGTTGTTTTCCCTTGGACACAATCGTGCGAAACGCCAGCGACTCTTCATGCCAAAAAAAGTTCAACAGCTCTTCATATAGTTCGACTTTCGCCGGAGAAATTTTCGTCCACTTGAGTTCCACCTTGGAATCAAGACCGTGGATTCGTTTTATCTCCCGAAACTTTTCGCTAATCTCGCCGATCTTTGACTCCGGACACGATAAAGCGCCAAGCACCATCACGTCGGAGTTGTCATGCGGCAAATGGCAGCTTTCGTCACAATATATCCTGTAAATCTGTCTTTCCATACAGCACCCCACAAAATTCCAGTGCTTTTGCAGAAGGTTTCAAGTGACTTTCCTTACATCGCCGCAACTACGGCATTTAGTATGGCAGTTTGCTTGTCCGTGGCGTCTTTCAACTGCAGCTCCAGTGCATCACACAAGGCCATCAGCGCATCGACTTTGGCAACGATGCGTTTCTGCTCGGCGAGGGGGGGGAGGGGAAAAATTGCTCCAGCAAAATAATCTTTAGGAATACGCTTTTGTCCTGCCGATCCTGTCATTAGTGGAATCCCCTCCAAAATGAAGCGAGGACTTTTTATGAAAAGCAAAACAAATTCGGGAAAAATACCTCTAAATGAATTCCTAAAAACATGCAACTCTGTTGTTCCGGCGCCAATGCCATTCGGGATGCCTTTGATTACGCAGGACTTTTTATTTTCATAACAGGGAGTAATTTTGGCTAGCACAACATCTCCTTCGGCAAAGTGAGTGAATCCTTTTTTGATCTCTCCCCATTTCTTATTTTCAAACCGATGTGGCTTTCCATACTCGGCATAGATTAGCGGCATAGGAATAAAAGCTGCATTCATTTCATCAGTTGCATTGTTACGCGGATTTATCTCCCCAACAGTTCCCAGCCTTACCCACTCCCACCCCGTCGGCAGAGCATAGGGCACTTCCTCTGGTTTGATCGGCGGCAGCGGTTCCTGCTTCTTGATCTTGCCTGCCTTGATCAGTTTCTTTTTCTCGGCCTCGATCTCTTTCAGCAACTCGCTGGCGGGTTGGTCGTTCGGGGCCTGCGGCACGAGTTTCCCCATAACCGCCAGTTGCAGGATCGCTTTTTTCAGCTCGGCGACATTTTCCGGCACGGAATACAGATCGGCAAAGTTCCGGGCAATAAACGCCCATGCCGAATCAAACGCGGCTTGATCCTGAGCGGCCAGTAGCCGATCCAGTGCGGTTTTCTGCACAGCCACGCGCTTTGCGTTTCGCGCGTCCCGCTCGGCTTCCAGCTTGTCGCACAGCGCCATCAGTTCATCGACCCTGGCGACGATGCGTTTCTGCTCGGCGAGAGGAGGAAGGGGGGAAAAAGCTCCAGCAAAATAGTCTTTGGGAATACGCTTTTGTCCTGCCGATCCTGTCATTAGTGGGATCCCATCCAAAATGAATCGCGGACTTTTTAGGAAAAGCAAAATAAATTCGGGAAAAACTCCTCTAAACGAATTCCTGAAAACATGCAGCTCCGTTGTTCCAGCGCCAATGCCATTCGGAATGCCTTTGATTACACAGGACTTTTTATTTTCATAACAGGGAGTAATTTTCGCCAGCACAACATCGCCTTCAGCAAAATGAGTAAAGCCTTTTTTGATCTCACACCATTTCTTTTTCTCATACTGATGGGGCTTTCCATACTCGGCATAGATTAGCGGCATAGGAATAAAAGCTGCATCCATTTCATCAGTTGCATTGTTACGCGGATTAATCTCCCCAACAGTTCCCAGTCTTACCCACTCCCACCCCGTCGGCAACGCAAACGGTACTTCCTCCGGCTTGATCGGCGGCAGCGGTTCCTGTTTCTTGATCTTCCCTTCCTTGATCAGCTTCTTCTTTTCTACTTCGATCTCTTTCAACAGTTCGCTGGCGGGCGGATCGTTCGGGTCTTGCGGGACCAGTTTCCCCTGCATCGCCAGCGACAGGATCATTTCCCGCAGCTTTTTGATACCGTCCGGCGATTTGATCGCAATATCAAAATAGCGTTCGATCCGATCCATCACTGCCGCCCCCGCAGCGCTTGGGCCAGTTCCTGCTTCAGCCGGTCGCGGGTAGCCATCAACTGCCGGTTGAGTTCTTCGTATTCCCGCAACAGTTCCTCCGGATCGCCGGCCTCTTCCTCCACCACATGCGGATTTTTGAAGTCAAGGTTATAGTTTCGTTCCTCGATCTCGGCGAGCGACACTTTCCAGGCGTATTCATTCTGCCGACGGTTGTTCCACCATTTCTTTTCCCGCTCAAATTCGCCGATGGTGAGCGGCTTGGATTTGGAATACGATTTGTAGCCTGGCGGGTAGGGATGCTCGAAAAACCAGACCTGCTGGGTCGGAGTGCCTTTTTCAAAGAACAGCAGGTTCGTCTTGATCCCGGTGTAAGGACTGAACACACCATTCGGCAAACGCACGATGGTGTGCAGGTTGAAGTCGGTCAGCAATTCTTTTTTGAGCGTCGTTTTGACGCCTTCGCCGAACAGAAACCCGTCCGGCAGGATGATGGCGGCCCGTCCGCCGTCCGGCTTCAACAGATGCATGATCAGGGCCATGAACAGATCGGCGGTTTCCCGCGTCTGATATCTCTTTGGAAAATTACTTTCTATGCCATCCTCCTCCATGCCGCCAAACGGCGGATTGGTGATGATGCAATCAACCCGATCTTTGCGATCATAACTTACCAATGAGCGCTTGAGCGTGTTGTCGTGGCGAATGTTGGCGGGCACATCGATCCCGTGCAGCATCATGTTGGTCATCGCCAACATGTGGGGCAACGGCTTCTTTTCCACCCCGTGGATCGACTTCTGCAATATTTGATCGTCTTCGGATGTTTTCACCTGGTTCTTTAAACGCTTGATCGCGTTCACCAGGAATCCGCCGGTCCCGCAGGCCGGGTCCAATACGCTCTCCCCCAACTGCGGGTCGACGATATCCACCATGAACTCGGTCACGGCGCGGGGCGTGTAATACTCACCGGCATTGCCGGCGGATTGCAAATCGCCCAAAATCTTTTCGTAAATATCGTTGAACATGTGCCGGTCCTGCGAAGAATTGAAGTCGAAATCCTCCTGGATCGTGTTGATCACCTGGCGCAGCAACGTGCCGGACTTCATATAGTTATAGGCGTCCTCGAACACGCTGCCGACCACCTTGCCCTGGGCGCTGACACCGGCCGTGGTTGCCAATCGCTTGAGCGCCGGGAACAGGTCGTTATTCACGAAGTCGATCAGTTCCTCGCCGGTCATGCCTTCGGGGTTAGCCGCCCAGCTGGACCACTGGAACCGGCTCGGCAACGGCGATTTGTACCCGCTGAGCGTCAGCTTCCATTCTTGCTCTTTGTCATCAAAGATTTTTAAAAACAAAAGCCAGACCATCTGGCTGATTCGTTGGGCGTCCCCGTCGACACCCACATCTTTGCGCATGATGTCCTGGATGGTTTTGATCAGTGTGCTTAGCGGCATGGTTCAACTTCCCTTCCGTTATGCGGCGTAAATCGCCTGTTCCAATTCGCTGACGGCCTGATGGTATCGTTCGGCATTGCCGAACATCTTAATAATTTCCATGGGGGTGCCAAACTCGGTGAACGGGTTGATCGTCAAGATCTGGGTTTCTTCAATCGAGGCGATGCCTTCGTCCGCGTATTTGTCCAGCAGGGCGGCGAGCACCCGCTGGGCCTGTGCGCCATATTTCGCAAAATAGTCCTGCTTCTTCACATTCTCCACCCGCTCGCGGCGTGTCAGCGGCGACCGGTCCCAGGCCACATGGCAAAGCATGTCGAAGGGATCGAAGTCTTTGCCGATTTCGTCGGCCAAGGCATCGAAGAATACGCCCTCTGCCGCCAATTCCTCGATCACGGCCCGCTTTTTCTCCGCCGTAGTCCATTTTTTCAAGAAATCATCCAGCGAAGAATATTCGCGAGTCACCGTTTTTCGGGTATAGTCTTTGAGCGATTCGGTGACCAGCTTGCCATTGGCGTCGTAATACTGAACGCGTTCCGCCACGACTGAAACCGGCACATTGGCCACATAATACTTCGGAACGGACTGGCCGGACCCGTTGCCGGCCGCGGAATCTCCCCCATCCTTGGCTGAACCGCCATCGACCGTTTCCTGTCCCTCTTCCGGCGGCACCATTGTTTCACCGGGTTTCGGCGTATAAATTACCACCGGCTCCCCGTCAAAATGCGGGTCGGCAAACAGTTCCGTGGCCTTTTTAAAATCCATGATCGTGAAGTAAAATTTGT
>CAZRLN010000087.1:5010-7728 GCA_964601085.1 uncultured Veillonellaceae bacterium
GCAAACAGTTCCGTGGCCTTTTTAAAATCCATGATCGTGAAGTAAAATTTGTCGTAGTCTTCGTTGATCCGGGTTCCCCGGCCAATGATCTGCTTGAATTCGGTCATGGACTGAATGCGCTGATCCAGCACGATCAACTTGCAGGTCTGGGCATCGACGCCGGTCGACATCAGTTTGGATGTGGTGGCGATGACCGGATATTTCGCTTCCGGGAAAATAAAATTGTCCAGTTCCAGCTTGCCTTCCTCATTATCGCCGGTAATCCGCATGACATATTTGGCATTCTGCGCCACCAGGTCGACGTTTTCATTGCACAGGGCCTGCCGCATGCGCTCGGCGTGGTCGATGTCTTCACAAAATACGATGGTTTTGTCGAAGCGGTTGGTTTTCTTCAGAAATTCCGAGATTTTCGCGGCCACCAGCCGGGTTCGCTCATCCAGCACCAGCTTTTTGTCAAAATCCTTTTGGTTGTAGATACGGTCTTCGATTTCATTGCCGTATTTGTCGAGCATGCCTTTTTCCGGACGCCAGCCGGTCAGGTCCTTATCCAGATCGATGCGAACCACTTTGTAGGGCGCCAAAAATCCGTCGTCGATCCCCTGGCGCAAGGAATAGGTGTAGATCGGCTCGCCAAAATAATCGACGTTGGAGACATCTTTGGTTTCTTTCGGGGTTGCGGTCAGGCCGATCTGCGTCGCCCCGCTGAAGTATTCGAGAATCTGCCGCCAGTTGGAGTCTTCGGCGGCGCTGCCGCGATGGCACTCGTCCACGACAATCAGGTCAAAAAAATCCGGAGAAAACTGTTTATAGATGTTCTTTTCTTCTTCGGTCCCGGTCACGGCCTGATAGAGCGAAAGATAGATTTCATAGGATTTATTGGCTTGCCGCTTCTGAATCTTGGTCATGGCCGAGCCAAACGGCTTGAAATCGTTGGTCATCGTCTGGTCCACCAGAATGTTGCGGTCGGCGAGAAACAGGATGCGTTTCTTGGTTTTTGATTTCCACAAGCGCCAGATGATCTGGAACGCGGTAAAGGTCTTGCCGGTGCCGGTCGCCATGACCAGCAGTATGCGGTTTTGCCCCCGGGCAATGGCTTCCAGTGTTTTGTTGATCGCCAAAAGCTGATAATAGCGGGGAGATTTGTTGCCGCCATCGCTGTAATAGTCCTGGACAATGACGTTTTCCTGCGCCGGAGTGATGCCTTTATGCTCACACCACATTCGCCACAATTTTTCCGGACCCGGGAATTCCGTCAATGACAATTCCGTTTCGATGCAGCCGTCCGTGGCGATGCCATTGTGGAACAGAAATCCGTCGCCGTTGGAGCTGAAAACAAACGGGACCTGCAACAGTCCCGCATAGCCTAGGCCCTGCTGCATGCCGTCGCCCAACGAATGGTTGTTGTCTTTGGCTTCGATCACGGCCAGCGGAATATTCGGCTTGTAAAACAACACATAATCGGCCCGTTTGTTTTGGGCGCGGGTATGCTGTCGCCCCCGGACGATGATGCGCCCCTTGGTCAGCGGGAACTCTTCCAACACTTGCGTGAAAGTGTCCCAGCCTGCCTGAGCCAGCGCCGGGGTGATATATTTTGTGCAAATATCCCGTTCAGTAAGCGCTTTCTTATCCATCGATCCCCCACTTGCGCACGATGCAGTAAGTTGGCTTCGTTCCAACACGGAACATTATTCCTACTTCTCTTTATGTTTTTATTTCCCTGCCCATGCACTCAATAATTTGTTAAATATCATCCAGTATCTCTTGAGCCGTGCCCATTCCCAAAAAAAAGCCGAGGCTGCATTTAAGTAGCCCCGGCCCATTTTTTCGGCAAACGCCTTTTTCACATTGGCGTGGAAAAGGTCATGATCTGCAGCGAGCTGCCGGAACGAACCAGGCCCACCGTGTAAGCGGTCCCGTCAATAATTTTCATATACCCCTCGGTATCCGAGTCGTCCTGCTTCGCAAATCCGGCGCCGCGCAGCGTGGCGCGATACTGGTTCAGCGCCGCTTCCGACACACTGACAAAGGTGATCGCATACATGCCGTCTCCCATGTGGACCGTTTCCTTGAAAGTCCCGCCCGAAAACACGGGAATAGGCCCGGCATTTGACGGCCAGACCAGATTGCTGTTTCCCGCCGGAGCTTTCTTGGCGGCTGCGGGGTTATTGGCTATGACGGTGGTCAGTTCCGGACTGAAGGACGCGGTGACTTTGACGCCGCCCCGGTTGTACACCATCATCGCATCCCGCAGTGAATCCTGGCTCAGCGCAAACCCGGCCCGGACGAGGTCACCGCAGTATGCGTCAAAATCCGCCTTGCTAAAATCTTTGATGTTGACCACCGCAACGACCCCCTGGGTAATCATATCGCCGGAAGAGCTGCGGTTATCGGCCAGCGTCACCGTTCCGCGCGAAGATGTGGGAACTCCCCATGCCTGAAACTCGCCGGGCCAGGACAGGCCCTCCGCCGAGACTCCCGAGACAGCCATAACAACCAGCAGCACCAGCACCAACCCTGCGACACGTTTCAACTTTCATCCATCCTTTTCAACATTTGGCAGATTCTCTGCATTACCGGATAATTATTCGGCCCCCGGATCGATTTTCCCTGCCGGCACCTGCTAATCTACGCAAAAAAGCGGCGAATAAATGTTCTATTCCCCGCTTTTTTCATTCCTATATTCAATGGACGTTCCTATTCTTCGTCTTCCTTCAGCGC
>CAZRLN010000088.1:0-7536 GCA_964601085.1 uncultured Veillonellaceae bacterium
AATTCGTCCAGACGGGGCTGGCCGCGGTATGCAACGTCGCGGAATACGAGGCGGGCATCGTCCGCAAACATGAACTGACGCGTCCGGACAAGGAACAGGACCGGGTCGATCATATCCTGGGAACCGGGGCCCAGACCGGCCCCGTATTCCTCGTCTATCGACAGGATCCGGTCATTGCCGCCGAAGTGGCCAAGGTCACGGCTGGCGAGCCGGTTTATGATTTTACCGCGGAAGATGGCATCCGCCACACCCTGTGGGTGATGGACGATCCGGCGGCGATCGCCGCCGTGGCGCACGCCTTTGCCGCCAAGGCACGTCTGTACATCGCCGACGGGCATCACCGCGCCGCCGCGGCGGCTCGCGTCAGCCGGCTGAGTGCGGGCAAACAGGCTGGATCGTTTCTGACTGTGCTGTTTCCCGACAATGAAGTTCATATTCTGGACTACAACCGGGTTATCTACGACTGGGCCGGCTTGACCGGCGAAGAATTTCTGAAGCGGATCGCGGCGAAGTTTATCGTCGAGCCGATCCGGGCCAATGTCGCCAACACCGGCAAACCGGACCGCCTGCACATCTTCGGCATGTATCTGGACGGCGCCTGGTACCGTCTGACGCCGAAACCGGGCAGCTTCGACCACAACGACAAGCTGGCCAGCCTCGACGTGAACATTCTGCAGAACAATCTGCTCGGACCGATCCTCGGCATCGCCGATCCCCGCACCGACAAACGGATCGGCTTCGTCGGCGGCATTCGCGGCATGGCCGAACTGCGCCGGCTGGTCGATTCGGGCCGGGCCGTGGTGGCGTTTTCGCTGTTTCCGACCTCGATCGGCGAGTTGATGGCGGTGGCCGACGCCGGCGACATCATGCCGCCGAAGTCCACCTGGTTCGAGCCGAAACTGCGGGACGGCATCGTCATCCATACGTTGGACTGAATCTGTTGCTGACTTTCGCCGCCGGACAACCGGCGGCTTTTTTTGCGCGATTTTTCCGACAGGCTGTTCCATAAACCGGGGAAGCTGTAATACAATGGTGTCAGAGAGAATCAACCGCATTCGCCCGAGGGGAATATGGGGAAAGGATGATAGTCATGCTAATTCTCGTCTGCAACGTCGGCAGCACTTCTTTGAAGTACAAACTGTTCAACATGCCGAATACCGACATCCTGGTCGAAGCCAGGATCGAACGGGTCGGCAGCCGCGACAGCGCGACTTTTTCCTATCGCAACAACGGGAACGGGGCCAAAGCGGATCTGACCGAGCTCAGCGTGCCCAGCTACACCGAGGGAATAAACTTGTTCCTCCGTTACCTGACGGACTCGCAAACCGGCGCTCTTCAATCCGTGGAGCAGATCGACGCGATCGGCTTCAAGACAGTCATCGCCAAGGGCTATTATGGCATCCATGAGCTCACGGACGAAGTGATCGCCGCCATGGAAGCCTACAACAGCGTCGCGCCGGCTCACAATCCGCCATATATCGAGGCGATCCGCAAGTTTCGGGAAATCCTGCCGGGACGGCTGTTGGTTGGCGTGTTCGAAACCGCCTTCCACACGACGATTCCGCTGGAACGGAAAATGTACGCCATTCCTTATGAATGGTACGAAAAATACGGCATCCAACGTCTCGGCTTTCATGGCGCTTCGCACGGCTTCATCTCCCGTCAGGTCCGGCAGCGCTACGGAGGAAAATATCGGCTCATTTCCTGCCACCTCGGCGGCAGCGGCTCGCTCTGCGCCATCGAAAACGGCAAGTCGGTGGATACCAGCTTCGGGTTTTCGCTGCAGACCGGCATTCCGCACGCCAACCGCGCCGGCGACATGGACTCCTACATCATCCCCTTCCTGTTGGATCAGGGACTGACGCTGGACGAGATCCTTAAGGGCATCGACAAGAACGGCGGCATGCTCGGAGTTTCCGGCGTGAGCAACGACCTCCGCGACATCGAGGAAGCGGCCGCCGCCGGCAACGTGCGGGCGCAGCTGGCCATCGACGTGTTCTGCGAAAGCATCGTGAAATACATTGGCGCTTTTTATGCCGTGCTGGGCGGACTGGATTACCTGGTCTTCACCGGCGGCATCGGCGAAAATTCCGCCACCGTCCGCGGCAAGGTTTGCCAGCGGCTGGCGCACATGGGCGTCTGGCTGGATGAGGCGGCCAACGCGGCCGGACCGAAGGACCGCATCGTTTCGACCGTCGATTCCCCGGTGAAGGTCTGCATCATTCCGACCAACGAGGAAATTGGTATCGCTCAGGATATCCTGGACAATTTTTCAGGACACGCAATCGTCTAATTTTTTGGTGCAAGCCTTGCTTTGCTTGAGGCAGGAGTGTAAAATAAAGACAATACAGTATGTGAAAAAAATAACAAATGGCGACGATCTTTTATAATTGATGAATCCATCCACGTTGAGAGGATTTGTCCGGTGTGACGGAGAAGAAAACAAAGTCGGAATACTGGTGAACCTTTTGACGAGTGGTATAAATTTAATGAAAATGGAGGGAAGAAAAACAATGGCAATCAAAAAAGTACTGGTGATCGGCGCCGGACAGATGGGCAGCGGTATCGCCCAGGTCATGGCCCAGGGCGGCATGGACGTCGTCCTGCAGGACATCGAGCAACGTTTCGTCGACAAGGGAATGGCCGGCATCGAGAAGAATCTGGCCAAGCTGGTCGAAAAAGGCAAGATGACGGCTGAAGAAAAAGCAGCGGTTTCCAAGCGCCTGTGCGGCGTAGTCGAACTGGACGCGGCCGCCTGCAACGTTGACTTGGCGGTGGAAGCCGTCGTCGAAAACATGAATGTGAAGAAAGCCATCTTCCAAAAACTCGACAGCCTGTGCCCGCCGCATGCGATTCTGGCGTCGAACACTTCCTCGCTGCCGATCACGGCGATTGGCGCGACTACGAAACGGCCGACCCAGGTTTGCGGCATGCACTTCTTCAACCCGGCGCCGGTGATGGCGCTGGTGGAAGTCGTCAAAGGTCTGGCGACCAGCGACGAGACCGTTCAGACGGTTTACGACCTGGCGAAACAATTCGGCAAAACCCCGGTCAAGTTGAAAGACTTTCCCGGCTTTGTCGGCAACCGGATCATGATCCCGATGATGAACGAAGCGATGCAGACCTTGTTCGAAGGCGTGGCGACCGCCGAAGAAATCGACATCGTAGCCAAGAGCGGCTTCGGCCATCCGATGGGGCCCTTGGCGCTGTCGGACATGATTGGTCTGGATACCATGCTGTACATCATGGAAGTCCTGTACGAAGGCTTCGGCGATCCGAAGTATCGTCCCTGCCCGTTGCTTCGCAAATACGTGGAAGCCGGCTGGCTCGGCCGCAAGACCGGTCGCGGTTTCTATGACTACTCGAAATAGCTCGAAAGATCAGGCGAAAGGATGAATTTGCGGGATGAAAAACTATAAAAACCTGTTGTTTGAAAACCAGGACGGAGTCGGTATCCTGACGATGAACCGGCCGACGGCGCTCAACGCGCTGAATGCCGAGACCGTCGGCGAATTGGGCGAGGCTCTGGGCGAAATCGGCAAGGACGCTTCGGTGAAGGTCGTGATCCTCACCGGCGCGGACCGGGCGTTCGTGGCTGGAGCGGACATCAAGGAGATGTTGCCGATGACGGCGGCGCAGGCTCAGACTTGGTGCCAGTTTGCCCAGTCCGTGTTCAACCAGATCGAAACGCTGCCGCAGCCGGTGATTGCCGCGATCAATGGATTCGCGCTCGGCGGCGGCTGCGAGTTGGCCATGGCCTGCGATATCCGGATCGCTTCTGAAAAAGCCAAATTCGGCCAACCGGAAGTTTCGCTCGGCATCATTCCCGGATTCGCCGGCACCCAGCGCTTGCCGCGACTGGTGGGCAAAGGGATTGCGAAAGAACTGATCTACAGCGGCGACATGATCGACGCGCAGGAAGCCTGGCGCATCGGCCTGGTGAACAAGGTGACGACCGCGGAAGAACTCCTGCCGACAGCCAAAGCCATGGCGCAAAAGATCATGACGCGCGGCCTCTACGCCGTTCAGATGGCGAAAGTGGCGATCCATAACGGTCTGAACACCGATCTTGCCACCGGTTCGAACTTCGAAGCGGCCTTGTTCGGTGTGACCTGCGCTACGGAAGACAAGAAGGAAGGCATGACCGCCTTTGTCGAAAAACGCAAACCGGTATTTCCCGGGAAATAGTACGGACACGAAGCAAGGCCCCTGTATGTTTTTTCATACAGGGGCTTTGTCACCGAAGGAGGAACAAGCATGGCGAATTTCGCTCCATTGAAACGCGAAGGCTGTGTGCTCGTTGTGATCGATTTACAGGAGAAATTGTTGCCGGCCATCTATGATTTTACAGCCGTGTTGGACCGGGCGGTAAAAATGGTCATAGCCGCGAATACGATGAATGTGCCGGTGCTTTTTACCCAGCATTATACGCCGGGATTGGGGCAGACGCACGAAGCATTGCGGAAGCTGCAGCCGGAATTCTCCTATGTCGAGAAGAATATCTTCAACAGTTTCGGCGTGCCGGATTTTGCGACCCAACTGGAAGCGCTGCAGGCAAAGACTCTGGTGATGCTGGGGACCGAGGCGCACATCTGCCTGATGCAGACCGCGCTTGGCGCACTGGAACGCGGGTATGACGTCCATGTGATTGCCGACGCATCCGGATCTCGCAAAGCTGCCAACAAGGAGATTGGTCTGGCGCGGCTCCGCCAGGCGGGGGCGATCATCAGCGCGACCGAGGCGACGATCTATGAATGGATGGTCCGTTCCGATTCCGACGAGTTTCGCGCGCTGCGGCCTCTGCTGAAATAGGAGGGGCAAATGGAACTGCTGCAGGCCATCAAAGAACGGCGCACGATCCGGCGATTCAAGCCGGAGCCGGTGCCCAAAGAACTATTGGAACAACTGATCAAAAATGCGATGTGGGCGCCATCAGCCATGAATACTCAGCCATGGAAGTTTATCGTCTTGACCGGCCAAGCCCGGCAAGGGCTGATTTCGATCGCGGAAGGCTGCATCGACCAGCTGGATGAGCGGATGAAAACGTTGTTCAACGAGAAGATGCGGGGCATGGTGCGCGGCTATTTCCGCGATTTCGGCGGCGCGCCGGCCGTGGTGGTCGTGTTGTCGTCCTTGCCGCCGGAGGAGGTCTACCGGAAGGGAAGCCTGTTTTCCAGCAGCGCCGCCTTGCAGAACTTTTTGTTGCTGGCTCATGAGGCGGGACTCGGCGCCTGCTGGATGACGGGTCCGCTATGGGTGGAGCAGCCGATTCTATCCTATCTGGGATATCCGGACTGGGGCCTGGTGGGGATCACGCCGGTCGGTTGGCCGGATCAGAGTCCGCCGACGCCGCCGCGCAAGCACGAGTCGATCGAGTGGCGGGACTGAACTTGGAACTTCGCGTGATACAATGTAGGTGAAACAATATTTAATGAAAGAAAAGAGGGTTCTGCTATGAAACAAGTAATCAGCACCAACGAGGCGCCTGGGGCAATCGGCCCCTACTCCCAAGCGATCAAAGCGAATGGCTTCCTGTTTGTATCCGGGCAGTTGCCGGTCGTGCCGGCAACCGGCCAATTCGCCGAAGGCGGCGTTTCGGGGCAAACCCGCCAGTCGCTGGAGAATGTCAAGGCGATTCTGGCGGCCGCCGGTTGCACGCTGGACGATGTCGTCAAAACCACCGTTTTCATCAAGGACATGAATGACTTTGGGGTAGTGAACACGGCCTACGCCGAATACTTCACCCATGATTGCCCGGCTCGCGCCTGCTTCGAAGTGGCGCGCCTGCCGAAAGACGCGCTGGTGGAAATTGAAGTTATCGCTGCTTGCAAGTAACACCGATAAATCCTTGCTGATTAGTCGGGCCAGGAACTATCGGCGCAGTAGCTGCTGAAAAAACAAAGCGAATAAGTAATAACGATTGCTATGGCACCTACCTCCAGCCGACAAATAAAGCGGCCGGGGGTAGTTTGCTTTGCGCGGGGAGGAAATTGAGACCGTTGCAGAGAAAACAAGACCATGGAAACAAGGCTGCGGCGCAATATGTGGGGTAAAGGGCGGGTGAGGCGGATGGGCAGAAAGTGGCGGATATCTTTAATACTCGTTCTTTGCCTTGCATTGACAGCTACGGCGGCGCTGGCGGCCGACCGCTTCACCCTGCTGGCGGGAACCCGTTGGGAGACGGAAGGCTGCATCGCGGATTCGGGGCAACCCGGACCGACAGCGCTGGTTCTGGGTGGCGTTCACGGCAGCGAGCCGGCTGGGGCGCTGGCGGCGGCGCAGGTTTGCACGTTTCAGCCGATGACGGGAAAAATTGTCGCGGTTCCCCGCGTCAATATACCCGGTTTGGCGGCCAAGCTGCGTTATGTGCCGGATGGCGGCGGCGACATGAACCGGGTCTATCCGCCGGAGAACGGTGAAACGCCGGCGGAACGGATGGGCGAGGCGATCATCGCCCTGATGGAAGAACATCGCATCCGTCTGTTCGTCGACTTGCACGAAGCTCGCACTTTCCATAAACTCGATCCGACTTCCCTCGGCCAATCCCTGTTGCCGGCGAATAATCCGGCCAGTGACGCGATGGCGATGGCGGCGATTGAAGCCGTAAACCGTGAAATTGATGAAGAGGTTAAAAAGTTTACCCGGCTCGGCCCGCCCATTCGTCGGAGTGCGGCCTGGTACGCCGGCAAGGCGCTGGGAATCGCCGCGTTCACAGTGGAAACCTCTGCACAGCAGCCATTGGCGGACCGGGTCGGGCAACACCTGGCCGTGGTCAAGGAGCTGCTGATGACTGGAGGCTGGCTGGCCCGACCGCAAAAAGATCATTGAACTCTGAAAAGGATTTCCGGCGGCAAGGTCTAATAGTATCTATAGAAATTATTAACGCGGAACAGGGTGCGTGTTTTGCCGGAGAAATGGGGGAAACCGATGAAAAAATGGTGTAATGTCTTATGTTTGGCGCTTTTACTGTCATTTGGCGCGGCCCCGGCTTTTGCCGAACCGGAGCCGGTGCGTCTGGTCGAGATGGTGAAGAAACCGGGCGTCGATTTTCGGCAATTCAAGTCGGTGGGCACGGAGGTGTCTGTCAGCTTGCAACCGGCCAATAGCTGGTCGATCGAACGGAGCGATCCGTTTCTGCGGCAGCGCATCCAGACACTGGCGTTGGCTGCTGCCAAGAAACAGGGCTGGATTCCGGTCGACAACGCCGACGCCGACATCAAGCTTAAGCTGAAGATTCTTGAATGGGGACGACTGCGCGACAGCCACGACCAGAACCTGATGGAGTATGTTCAGTTCGAACTTCGGGCCGAGTCCGCCCAAGACGGGTTGGTAATGCGGGGAACCGCGAAATACAATCGGGTCGATCCGACGGAACCGGATTTGTCCAAAGTGCACGAAACGTTCGGTTCTCTACTGGAAGAGTTTTTGGCGGCGCTCCACGGCCAGTAAGCCGAAGCGTCTGAATTGAAATCAACGGAGAATCAGGGAGGGTTATCATGGAAAAACGTAGATTGGGCCGGACCGGCATGGAAGTCA
>CAZRLN010000089.1:0-7532 GCA_964601085.1 uncultured Veillonellaceae bacterium
GGGAAAGTCGAGAGCCTTTTGGCATATTGTCAGCATTGGCGCCGATGATTCAAAATACGAAAAATTACCGTGTGCAGGCGACCCGGCTGCGGCATTTTGCACCTATCAATGCGATCCGGATCATGAGGAAAACTTTTTGCGAGAAGAAAACAGCATCCCTTGTTGTTTTCGCGCCTGTCGAATCAGGTGGATTAGAGAAATTCTCAATTTGGCAAATGAAAATCCTCCAATGCCTTTGCTGCGGGTGTGGAAGCAAAGAAATCAGAGGACGGGTGAAAACAATCTCCTAATCCGGTTCACGGAAAATGAGGTTGATTATGTTGTTATTTTTCGGGTTTGTTATAAACACGGCGATATTTATATGTATCAGTTGATGACGGCTTATCCGGTGGTGTTGCCCGGATACAAGCGACGCTTTGATAAAGAGTATGAAAACTATTGCCGAAAAAAATAAGGCCGGACCTCGGTCGGAGGCCCGGATTCTCCTTCTACCATGGGTAGATGAGCTACTTTCATTATAGATGGATTGCAGGTCGCTGTCAATCGTGCGAAGTGCCTCAGCGTGGAGATATGCAATGTTGAGACTGCGGAAGCGTATCGAATTCTGCAGCGGATGGTGGATAGAGGCGACCTGGAATTGGTGGGCAAAGGACGATACGCTTATTATCAAGTCCGGCAATGATGCCACTGCGTTGCCGTGCGTTGATGTGTGCGTTAACCGCCTGAAAGTGGCGTGATACCGGCGATTTCAAAATCGCTGTGATGCGTTTGCCGTGCGTTGGGGTGCGGAAAATATCAAAAAAACAGCAGCCGGGAAAAGGATGCAGTACGTGTCGGCGCTGCGCACAAGTGCTTGTGAACAATGGACGGTCATAGTAATATATAATATGTGATTTTATTTTGGAACAGGAGTGAACGGAAAGTATGAGTGTTTGGCTGCAGGATTGCAGTTGGCGGGAGCTGGATGAACAGCGGCAGGCCGCCAAAAACGTCGTAATCATTCCGGTGGGCAGTACGGAGCAGCATGGCAACCATTTACCGCTCGGCACGGACACCATGGTGGCGATGCTGTTAGCGGAGGATGCCGCCCAGGAAACCGGCGTGGTCGTCGCGCCGCCGCTGTGGTTCGGCTGGAGTCCGCATCACATGGTGCTGCCGGGGACGATCACCATCCGCCCGGAAATTCTGACGGAACTTCTCTATGACGTCATCCAGTCGCTTCAGTCGCATGGGTTTCGCAAATTCATCGTGATCAACGGCCACCGCATCGTCAACATTTCCTGGATGCAGTTGAGCGCCGAGCGGGCGCAGCGGCAGCTGGGAGTCAAGGTGGTGCTGTTCGATCCCGCCTACATGTCGAAGGAACTGGTCGCGAAGATTGGCTTCGGGCCGGTGGGACATTCGGAAGAGATCGAGACTTCGCAGATTCTCTACAAGCGCCCGGACCTGGTCCATATGGAAAAGGCCGTCGACAACCCGGTGGTTCCGCACGAGCTGTATTCGGTCGATCCTTGCTTTGCCGGCGACACGCTTTGCTACGTGCCGAGCACGGCGGCCGACCAGAAAAAGGCGGTGGAACTGGCCGGCGGGACGACGGGATCGCCCAGCAAATCGTGCCCGGAAAAAGGCAAAGTCTATCATGAGTATCTGGTCGCCAATCTGGTCAAAGTAATCCGGCAGCTGCAAAAGTAGGCGCCGGTTCCGCAAGATAAAAAAGAAAGGTGGGTTCATGTTGTTCCAACGCAAAAAAATTACCGCCCTGTTTGTCATGCTCTGTATGCTCGTCGCCGGCGCTTTCGCGCTCAGCGGTTGCGGCGGCGGCGGAAGTTCGCAGAAAGTCCTGAAAATCGGTGTGGTCGGTCCGGAATCGGGCGGCGCGGCGCAACTCGGCCAGGGCCAGCGCAAAGCCGTCCAGATGGCGGTCGACGAAATCAACGCCAAGAAACTGGCGGGAGACTGGAAACTGGAAGTGTTCTTCGAAGATGACGAAGGCAATCCGACCAAGTCCGCCAGCGCTACGAACAAGCTCATCCAGCAGTCGCAGGTGAGCGTGATTATCGGCGCGATCCACAGCTCGGCGACTTTGGCGGATATGGTCGTCACTGCGCGGGCGGGGCTGCCGCAGCTGACGGCGGGCTCGACCGGCACGTCGATCACCGAGCAGGGCAACAAGTGGATCTTCCGGACGGCGGTCAACGACGGCTTCCAGGCCAATGCCCTGATGAAGTACGCGAAAGACGTGCTGAAGATCAAAAAGGTCGCCACCTTCACGGCGGCCGACGACTACGGCCAAAGCGGCGCCAAGCTGCTGGAGGCGGCGGCGCAGCGCGAAGGGCTGCAGCTGGTGGCCAAGCCAACCTACAATAACGGCGACAAGGACTTCAAGCCGCAACTGCTGACGATCAAGGACGGCGGCGCCGAAGGCATTTTCATGTGGGGGTTGTATCAGGACGCGGCGCTGATCGGCAAACAGGCGCGCCAATTGGGAATCAACGCGCAGTTGTTCGGCGCGTCGGGCATGGCGGCCCAGAAGCTGATCGAACTCGGCGGCGATGCCGTGCAGGGTTTGATCCTCACCCAGACTTTCCTGCCGGATTCGCCGGACGCGAAAGTCAACGAGTTTGTGTCCAAGTACAAGGAAAAGTACAAGGAAAACCCGATTCCGCACGCGGCGCAGGCGTATGACACCGTCTATATCCTCGCCGACGCGGTGAAGAAAGCCAATGGAGTGAAACCGGACGCCCTGCGGGATGCGATCGCCAAGACCAGCGGACTGAAGCTGGTAACGGGCAGCCCGAAATTCAACGACAAAGGGGACGACATCGGCAAGAACCTGTTGGTCACCGTGATCAAGGGAACCAAATTTGAACTGATCAAAACCGTTCCGACCAATTAACGAGCTGTTGCCGGTTCCCGGACGGTTTTTGCCGGGAACCGGCTTTCTTTATTCAGGATAACGAGGGGAGCCCGCTATGCAGTATTTTTTGAACGGTTTGCCGCTCGGCGCGATTTATGCGCTGGTGGCGTTGAGTTACAGCCTGATCTATGCTTCGTCCGGCGTCCTGAACTGGTCGCAGGGCGATATGGTAATGCTGGGCGCGTATATTGGCTTTACTTTGCTGCAGGTGCTGCATTTCGGCTTTGCACCGTCGCTGCTCATCGCCATGGCAACGGTCGGCTTGGTTGGCGTCGTGGTGCAGCGCTGTATTTTGCGCCCCTTGCGGGAGCGGCAGGCGCCGCCGATCAATGTGGTGATCGCCACGCTGGGCGTCGCCATCATCGCCCGCAACATCGCCCTGGTCATCTGGGGCCCGGACGCGCAGAACTTTCCCTCGCCGGTGAGCACCGACCCGATTACGATCGGCGTCCTGAACATCACGGCGATGGATCTGCTGATTGTCGTCGCCGGGATCGGCCTGATGCTGTTCCTGCATTTCTTTTTGCAGCGGAGCAAGGAGGGCAAGGCGCTCCGGGCGGTGGCGCAGGACCGTTACGCGGCGATTTTGATGGGGGTCGATACCGATCGCAGCGATGCCGTGGCTTTTGCCGCCAGCGCTGGCTTGGGGGCCGCCGCGGGGATTCTGGTCGCGCCGATTTTCTTTGTTACGTTCAACATGGGCGCGGGCCTCGGCCTGAAAGGCTTCGTGGCCGCGGTGATTGGCGGGCTGGGCAGCATTCCCGGCGCCATTGCCGGCGGATTTTTTCTGGGGATTCTGGAAGCGGTGGCCGGGGGGAAAATCAGCTCCGGTTATCGCGACGCCATTACTTTTGCGCTGCTGATCCTCGTTTTGTGGCTGAAGCCCTCCGGGCTGTTCATCCGCAAAGCGCGGCAGAAAGTTTAAGGGGGAGCGGCGCATGAAAACATTGCTTTCCCGAAAACCGCTGCTGTTGGCGGCGCTGTTCGTCGCCCTCGCGTTGATTCCCCAGGTGGTCAGCAACCGCTATTATCTGCATATGATCAATCTGGCCGGGATTTATACGCTGATCACCATCGGCCTGAATATATTGGCCGGCTACACCGGGCAGGTCTCCATGGGGCAGGCGGGCTATTTCGCCATCGGCGCCTATGCCGCCTCGCTGCTGATGCTGAACCTGAAAGTATCCTTCTGGCTGGCTTTGGTGGCGGCCATTCTGATGAGCGCCGTATTCGGCGGGATTGTCGGCGTGCCGGCGATGAAGTTGTCCGGGCCGTACCTGGTGCTGGCCACGGTGGGGTTTGGCGAAATCATCCGCCTCGTGATTTTGAACTGGCAGCCGGTGACGAAAGGCGCCGCCGGACTGACCGGCATCCCGCTGCCCGAACTGGGGAGTTTCCGGATCATGTCCGAAACGGACTTCTTCTATCTGATTTTCGGCTTTGTCCTCCTCGGCGCGTATGTGGCCCACCGGCTGACCCAATCCAAGATCGGCCGGACCTTCTCGGCGATTCGCGAGGATGAGCTGGCGGCGGAGGCCATGGGCGTACCCGTGAACCGCTACAAAATCTGGGCGTTCATCATCAGCGCCATCTATGCCGGCTTGGCCGGCGCGCTGTACGGAACATTCTCCGGCGTGGCCAGCCCGGACAATTTCACGTTCGACGACTCGGTCGGGTTCCTGTGCATGTCGGTCATCGGCGGCAACCGCACCATCGGCGGGGCGGTCATCGGCGCGTTCATGCTGACGTTCCTGTCGGAGGCGCTGCGCGCGTTTCAGGCCTTCCGGCTCGTGATTTACGGCGCCATTTTGATCTTCACGGTGATTTACATGCCGCAGGGGCTGGCGGGCTTGTTCGGGCGCTGGCCGGCAAAAGGTTTCGGCGCCGGCGGGAGGGACAGCAAATGACGGATTCCGGATTTTTGAGCATCGACGGCATTTCCAAGCGCTTCGGCGGCTTGCAGGCGCTCGACGATATCACGATTCATGTGGGAAAAGGGACGATTCACGGCATTATCGGCCCCAACGGCGCGGGCAAGACGACCCTGTTCAATGTGATTACCGGCATGTTCGGCGCCGACCGGGGCGAAATCCGCCTGGAAGGGGTGGCGCTGCCGTGGCAGAAGCCGCACAAACTCGTGCCGATGGGGATCGCCCGCACTTTCCAGAACATCCGCCTGTTCAAGAGCATGACCGTGCTTGAGAACGTGCTGATCGGCCAGCACATCCATACGCCGACGCCGGTGTTGTCAATCATTTTGAATGGGCCGGCGGCGAAGCGCGGTGAAGAAGCGGCCGAGCTGGCGGCGCGGGAAGCCTTGGCGTTTGTCGGCTTGGAGTCGAAGGCCGACGAAATCGTGAAGAACCTCGCCTACGGGCAGCAACGGCTGGTGGAATTCGCCCGGGCTCTGGCGGCGAAGCCGAAGATCATCCTGCTGGATGAACCGGCGGCCGGCATGAATCCCACCGAGAAGGCGAACCTGCTGAAAATCATCACCCGCCTGAAAGAGCAAGGGTTTACCATCGTTTTAATCGAGCATGACATGAAGCTGGTCATGAATATTTGCGATACGATCGCCGTATTGGACCACGGGAAAAAGATCGTCGAAGGCCAGCCGGAGTATGTCCGGACCCACCCGGAAGTGATCCGGGCGTACTTGGGAGGAGGGGACCACGGTCGTGTTGGAGCTTAGGAATATAACGGCAGGATATGGCGCGACCGAAGTGTTGCACGGTTTGTCGCTGACGGCGGAAGAAGGGAAGATCACCACGCTGATCGGCGGCAACGGCGCGGGCAAGACCACGACGCTCAACTGCATCGCCGGCGTTCTGAAAACGACCGGCGGCCAGATTCTATGGCGCGGCCAGGATCTCACCAAGCTGCGGACGACGGAGATCGTGCGCCTGGGCATCGCCCTGATTCCCGAGGGGCGGCATGTGTTCCCGGGAATGACGGTCGGCGAAAATCTGGAGATGGGGGCTTACAGCCGCAAAGACAAGGCGGGAATCCGCCGCGATTTCGAGTGGGTGCTGCAACTGTTCCCGAAAATGAACGTCCGGCTCAAGCAATTGGCGGGAACCCTGTCCGGCGGCGAGCAGCAGATGCTGGCGGTCGGCCGGGCGCTGATGGCGAATCCGGAGCTGGTGCTGATGGACGAGCCGTCGATGGGCCTGGCGCCGATCGTGGTCGAAGAGGTCTTCAACGTGATCCGGCAGATCCAGCAGATGGGCAAAACGATTCTGCTCGTCGAACAGAACGCGACGCTGGCGCTGGGCATCGCCCACAACGCCTATGTGATCGAGCTGGGCGCGATCGTGCTGTCGGGAACGGGCGAAAGTCTGCTGAAAAACCCGGAGGTCGAAAAAGCTTATCTGGGACTGTAGGCGGGTCGCGGCAAGCGGTAAAAAAATCCGGGAATTGGCAGGAATATCGGCGTCGGTGGAGAAGGAATCATTGGCAAGAAAATATAAAAATCCACGTTGTGAAAAACGGGCAAGGGGTGATTTTCATGCGACGATTCCGGATTCTGGCGCTATTGGTCATTACTTTGGCGATGCTGGGCACGGCGACGGTTTGCTGGGCGGTGGACCTGACCTCCGGCAATCGGATCGACGAGGGAGTCTGGTATAAACCGACTTACCTGCCGTCGGTCGACGCCGCGATCGGCACGCTGCGCAACCTGGGCGGCCGCAAGGCGTTTTGCGCCTGGAACGGCTATACCGACGGCCTGGATGTCAATGTCGACGCCTATGGCCTGCGGGTCCGGGGGGTAATAGTGGCTACCGGATCCCAGTACGTCGCCAACAATGGCGGCTATTGGGTCGGCAACAAATATGTCCCCGTCATTGGCGGCGGCTTCCAACAAACGAGGACGGAGGGCGAAGAAACGGCCGTGGTCGACTTCCCCAAGGTGAAATCGGTCGTTGTCTGGCATTATCCCAACCTCGACCGTGAAAACAAATGGGGAGTGGATGTCTATCACACCGACCGGGACGGCATCGTCGCCTACCGGATGCGGACGCTGGAGCTCGCCCGGGAGTTCGCCGATGCGGTCGCCACGTTGGCGGTGGCCGCCGGGTCGAGTTTAGAAACCTATGATGGAGCTTCGATTCAGAGAAATGCCGCCAAAAACGCTAAGCTGCTTAAAAAGCTGAAGTGGACCGCGGATTCCGGGATCGTTGTCTTCGATGTCGCCCCCGGGTCGCCGGCGGCGGCCGCGAAACTGCAAAAAGACGATATCCTCATCGAAGCCAACGGCGTTGTATTGCGCGATCAGAATCAATATCGGCGACTGATTAAGGACACCCTGGGCGACAAGCCGGAAGCTAAATTCGACCTGAAGGTCGTCCGCGCCGGAGCGCAGCTGCCATTGACCATGACTCTCACCAATTTCAACAGCGGCGCGGCGGCCATCCAGAAACCGGGCCAACCGGCGGTGGTGGCGCCGGCGAAGCCCTCCCTGGGCGTCGATCTGGCGGCGCTGACCGCTGACGAGGCCAAGGCGGCCGGCGTTCCCGGCGGCCTGAAGATCATCAGCCTGAAGCCGGACGGAGTGGCGGCCAAATCCCAACTCAAGGCCAACGATATCCTGCTGGCGGTGAATGGCAAACCCACG
>CAZRLN010000090.1:0-7524 GCA_964601085.1 uncultured Veillonellaceae bacterium
AGGAGCAGATCGGCAGCGGCACACACGAACGCTTCATCATCGCCGCCGAAAAATTTCTCCAGAAGGCGGAAGCCAAAAAAGCCGCCCATCCAACCCATTAACGCGGATGAACGGCGAAAATGATTATTTGAATGAAACGTGCAGCTCCTTGCCCAGTCCGGCAGCAATGCGCTTCAAAAATTTCAGGCTCGGGTTATAGTTTCCAGATTCCAATCGGCTAATATGCGACTGGTTAATGCCGGTCCTGCGTGCAAGCTCCTGCTGGGAAAGGCTCAATTCATTCCGGGCTTTAATCATGGCCCGTACTATTTGATATTCCGGCGCAAGATCATCATATTCTTTTTTAAACTCTGGGTCTTGCAACAGCTTTTTTTTGAAATCATCAAAATTCATTTCATCGACCTCCTTTCGTGATCCGCTTTGTAACGAAGGGCCTTTTCAACCGCTTCGGTCGGCGTTTTTTGCGTTTTCTTGATAAAGCCATCAACCAGAACTACGGTTTCGCCAACGAAGAAAAAATAGAAAATCCGGGCCGCATCTCCAGCAACTTGGATACGAAGTTCGAACAGCCCCTGCTTCAGATGCTTGGAATACGGTTCCCTCAACTGCGGTCCGTGTTCCGCTAAAATATCTATATCGCGAATGGCCTTTGCTTGCAGTTTTTTCGGCAGACCAAGAATGAACTCGGTTGCGGGACGCAAACCAGTCGGGGTTTCGAAAAAAACAATAGTAAACATCGCCATCTCCTTGCAGTTCAATTTTATGTCATATATAAAATAAAGTCAACGAACGAGGCATTGACGATGCCACTAACCAGTAGCCTTCTGTCATGGCCACAACGGCTATGCCTTTATGCGCTTCCCCGTTGTTGCGCATAAAAATAAGCCTTCCGGCTGAAAGCTGGGAGGCTTATTTTTACTGGAGCCGCTGAGGGGATTTTTAGGACAACTCGAGATGAGAGAATCAACCCTCAGTTACAACATCCTATATATATATGCATCTTCAATAAATACGCCGTTAATAATATTTCGGGCAAAACGGATTCCGCCTACTTTGTTTTCGGTCCTAATCACCGTTTGAAATAATTTAATCAATTCATTTTGGGGACTTAATAGCACAATATTTATTATAGACACCGAGATATCAGGAAATATTTCCATTAGTTTTTCCTGGACATATTTGTATGAAGCTAAAGGGCCCTTTTGGTCAACAAAATTTGATGCAAGCATAAGTTGCCACTCTTTCAAATCAGAAACATAAAACCAAAAGGCCGCCGTTGGTTTAAAATCTCCCTCATCAAGCTTTTCAACTATTTTTTGACCTGCCTCAATGTTTGATGTTACCAATATTGTATTATCCATTTCAAAATTCCTTTCTGCTGATCATTAACAGCATTATACAAATCCGTCGCCTCTTGCCTTGTATACCTCTTATAGCGGCTTTCCTCTGACCAATCCTTTATTACAGACCAATATATTTCAAGGTCCCGATTTCCCTTCATCTCAAGCTCAAATGATGGCCATAATGATGCCGTCTTAAGCAGTTCTGTAAGATTATGTGTATAGCTACCTTGGGCTAAAGCTTTGCTGGGAAATTCATATCGTTTGACCCTCTTCGCAATGCACGCCTTTATTGCACATTCAACAGCATAGCCACATAAATAATATGATCCACTGTAACAACTATTTCTTAGCAACATATCTGCATCTTTACATCTAATTTTTGCCAGTGTTTGCAGTTTTCTTCGATTTAGCATCAGGCTTCCCGCTTTCCTCTCTAGAGATTCAGAATATATATCGATTTTACTTCTGCATGTACAATTGATTATCCTTTTACCACACGCATAATTATGTGGGTACTGTCCATCTATTCTATGACAGTCTTCGCAGCCATAATAAATGCCCCTCCGGCCCGAAGGCTGGAGGGGCTTGATTTTACTGGAGCCGCTAGGGGGACTCGAACCCTCGACCCGCGCATTACGAATGCGCTGCTCTACCACTGAGCTACAGCGGCACATGGTGCAAAATACATTATAATAGAGGGCTGCCGAAACGTCAAGAGGTTACGGGCTTTTCGCGAACAGCCCTGTCATTTCTGGGCTTTCCGGATACCTTGATTTCACTGGATTAGGCGAATCAGGCACTTTGCTGGAAGCGACGCCGGATTAAGTCAAAAATTGGCCTTTTTAGGCCTCAAATTCAACAAAATCAGCAACAAAAATTAATCGTGCCTACCTGCTCTCTTCACTTCATCTGGTTACTTCTGGTTCAGCTTATTTTTTCGTAGGCAGTTATTCACTTTTCACAGGGTTCATTCGGCTTCGCTCTTTTCCCATAGATCACAATCGATGAGTTCAATTGCAAGGTTTCTTAAATCCTTTACATCATGAATCAGACGCTTCCGCATGCAGTGAAATGGATTCCACGAATTCCACTGCCCCGCAAAGGGAAAGTACCAGTCACAAGGTTCAATATGTTTGCCATCACGCGATATCAAGAAAAATCGTTTACCTGCCATGTCCGGGTAATCTAAATCCGCCTCGCGATTGATCTGCCGATAGTGCCGCAGGAACTCTTCTGACAGCCTTGGAACAATCTTGTCTTCGGCTTCCTTTACAGTGCATTGCACCCAAAAATAATCCATCGGCTTATCAGTTCCATTCGTGTTGGATGCTCTGTTCGGCCACACTAAAGTTGCATGCACAATACTCACACCCTTTCCGAATTGTTCCGATTTATGACAATCGATCGCGATGACTTCCCGACAAACCTCTGATCACAGTTAAAACGGCATCAATTTTGAATCCGCTTTCTGATAAAGTGGATGGGCAGGACACCCATTATCATTCCGTTTCAGGCACATCAGCTTCTTTCCCGCTAGCAAAGTGAGCACTGCTTTGTCTCGCTCTTGAAGGCCACCTTTATTCCCCCATGCCAACACCACTATCGCCGCACTGTTCGCTGTTTGTTGAATGTACTGATCGTTCAACGGCCCCACAGGGTCAATCGCTGTGTGTAATTTTTGGGGATCTGTCGCTCGAAAAGCAAACAGGTTTACTATTTCGAGTTCATGGCACCCATTGTTATCGGCAATAGCGACACATTTTTGCAAAGTCGGGTCATCAACTTTTCCGTCTGCTGTACTGGGATTGAGGCATATGAATACCATCTTTTGCCCATTCATGCCCCACTTGCGATGTAATAGATATCGGTATTTCTTGTTTTCGTCCAGAACTGCTTCCATCGCTAAATATTTCATTTTGCGCCCCCGATATAAAATGCCTTTCATGTTTTAAAGAGTCGTCCGCCAAAGCACGGCGCAATCGGCATTCAGGGCTCACATCTGCCGGTAGCGATCTACGCAACCCTTCTGCTCGTATTGTGGCTTTTTGCATATCAAAGGAATCCGGCGTTATCACACACAGAGGGGCTGCACTGTGGTTATTAGTGAAAGAAAACCGGTGCCTTATCACATTCTCTGACGGAGCAATCATGAAAAATCAAAAAAACAGGGAACCCTTCATGCAGGCAAAGAGTTCGCCAAAATTGACAAGCGTTCTTGGCAAGAACAGCAGGAAACATCCGCCAAGCGAAGAAGCTACCTAAGTTTCAACAAAGACTCACGCCTATCGGGCAATCCGATTACAAATCCAGGACAAACCGTGCTCCACTTCACCGCCACACCACTGCCGATACTCGCTGATCTGCCGGTCTTCTCCGAACAGCAGCACCCCAGTTCGTCGATGTATCCAAAAGTGAACTGGCTTGTCATCCGATATCGGGCTAATCTCAAAATAGTCCATGGTAAACTGCGGCTCACTAAAAAGTCCAGCCAAACGAAGCGGGTGCTTAGGCGCTCCGCTATTACAGCCGTATTCGCTGCAGTCAATGAAAGTTCCGAGTATGGCATCCTGCACATGTCCCATGGACAGTAGCAAGGTGATAATCTGATAAACAGTCAAATATATCTCTGCGTCTTGTTTATGCCGGCAATGGGGCTCAGGGCAGCGATCGAGCCACCTTGCCCCGATCGCCAGTTTCGCAGCTTTGTCTATTGCCCACAGAGGGTCTTCGCCCGATAGTATCGCCTCGGTCACCGCGTACTCACGCTCATCGACCACCTTGGAGTCTACACGGACTGACCCGCAGGCGATCCATGCCGTTTCGCCAACATCTTTCCTACTGCATGACTCGACCTTGATCCCGACTGATAAACCGTATCCATACATCCCGCCACAGGAAAATGGTATAACATCAATACCGGTTCGACGATAGAACGCCTGCACGATGTGGTTTGCCAGCAGCCACGCCAGTATACGATGGCGCGGTGGAGAGATAGATTCTTCGCGACAGTTTTCCCCGACTCGCGCAAGCCAGCACCGAACGGCTAGGTTCGTCCTGGCCAAGGCACGGGCGTAGTCAACATTGCGGTCTCGCATCCGTCGGTAGCGTTCCAATCCAAAGGGAGTTTGACTGTTCATTTATTGAGCCCTCCGATTGCGCCTCGAATCAACTTCATCGTTTTTGCTGCACCTGAGCTGTTTAGTCTTGGGTATTGCAAAGCAGTCCTAAAGCAGCTGGATCATCTGGCTCTGGGTAACTCGTTCTATTTGGCCTACGGTCATGGAGAGCCCTCCTGTGTGTTAAGTGTCGCCAACAATGCCGCTCCTTTTGGAGTGATGCGATATTTTTGCAAACGGCTGCTGGGTTTGTCGGGGATTGTCCTTTCCAACAAACTTTCTTCCATCAATCGATCCAGGTAGTTTCGCTGGAAAGTTTCCCTGTGCTTGATCCCGGCAACTTCCTGTATTTCTGAACTCTTGAGGGGCTGCCGACTGCACGCCATCAGCACTCTCAGAATCCAAGGATCAATTTCCTCGGTGACTTGTCCGGTGACTTGTCCGGTGACTTGTCCGGTAACCTGTCCGGCTTTTCGCCTGATGATGACAGTGAAGCCGTCCGAAAGCCTGAATTCCGGTTCAGGAAGTCCCGCCTCCCGGCATTTGCTGATCATGTCACGGGTGCCTGTGCCCATGCGTTCGATGTACCGGGTCAAATACATGGGCTCGGCCAGTAATGGATTGGTCGGCACCGATCCATGCGGTTGCCGCAAATCCGCCAACGTGAGGGAAGGAGGAAGCGTTCCGGGATTCCAGACTTCCAGGCGATCGGCAAACAACATGGCCTGCACGCTGCCGTTGCTGGTATAGTCCCGATGCGCCACCGCATTGACAATGGCTTCCGCGTCGACACCCCAGCTCACCCTTGCACCCTTTCCTTCATTCAGCGGCGAGGCGCTTGTAGACGTTCCGGCGGGCCTTGGCGTCCGCTTCCGCCTTCGCGAACAAAGCGTCCACCGTGTCCGGGAACTGGCGGGCCAGCGCCGAATAGCGCACTTCGCTGCGGATAAACTCCTGGAAACTGGCTGTCGGCTCTTTCGAATCCAGCGTGAACGGATTTTTCCCCTGATCGGCCAGTTGCGGATTGTAACGGTACAGCGTCCAGTAACCGGCTTCCACCGCCCGCTTTGCCTGGGCCTGTGTCTTGCCCATCCCGGCCTCGATGCCGTGATTGAGGCAGGGTGCGTAGGCGATGATCAGCGCTGGCCCGGGATAGGCTTCCGCTTCGGCGATGGCTTTGAGTGTCTGATTTTTGTCGGCGCCCATGGCGATCTGGGCTACATAAATGTAACCATAGGACATCATCATGACGCCGAGGTCCTTTTTGCGCGTTTTCTTGCCGCTGGCCGCAAACTGGGCGATCGCCGCCGTCGGCGTCGCTTTGGAGGATTGGCCGCCGGTGTTCGAGTACACCTCGGTATCGAAGACCAGCGCGTTGACATCTGCGCCGGAGGCCAACACATGGTCGAGTCCACCGAAGCCGATGTCGTAGGCCCAACCGTCGCCGCCAAAAATCCAGTTCGATCGCTTGACGAAGAAGTCGCGTCGCTCATAGATCTCATTCAGCAGCTTATCTTCGCCTTTCGCCGCCGCCAGGGCAGCAATCAGCCGATCCGCCCGCTTTCGCGAACCCTCGCCTTCATCCCGGTGCTCCAGCCAGTCGGTCATTGCCGCCTTCAGCTCGGCGTCGGCCGTCATCGTCAAAGCTGCCTGGATCTGGCTGGTCAGGGTTTGACGAACCTGGACCGCCCCCTGATACATGCCAAACCCGTATTCGGCGTTATCCTCAAACAGCGAGAATCCCCAGGACGGGCCATGCCCCCGCGGATTCGTCGTATAGGAGATAGCCGGCGCGGTCGCCCCCCAGACCGTCGAGCAACCGGCGGCGTTGGCGATCATCATGCGGTCGCCGAAGAGTTGCGTCACCAATTTGGCATACGGCGTCTCGCCGCAACCGGCGCAGGCGCCGGAAAATTCCTGCAGCGGCTGGGCAAACTGACTCCCCTTGACCGTCAGCTTTTGCGGATCGGGAATGGTCTTTTCCGACAGGCTGATGGCAAATTTCCACCGTTCCTCACACTCCGGCCGCTGGCTTTCCAGCGGCTGCATCACCAGCGCCTTGGCTTTGGCCGGGCAGACGTCGACGCAATTGCCGCAGCCTGTGCAATCCAAAGCGGATACGGCTAGGTGAAACCCGAGTCCGGCGAAGCCAACGGCGGGCTTGGCGACAAAGCTTGCCGGAGCGGCCCGGAGTTCGTCGTCGCCGACCAGAACCGGCCGGATCGCCGCGTGCGGACAGACAAAGGCGCACTGGTTGCACTGGATGCAGTTTTCGGGCTGCCACTGTGGCGTTTCGGCGGCAATGCCCCGCTTTTCCCAGGCCGTCCCGCCCAGCGGAAAGGACCCGTCCTCGCAGCCATTGAAAGTGCTGACCGGCAGCCGGTCCCCCTGTTCGCGATTCATTGGAATCATCACATTCTTGATGAATTCAGGCAGGGTTTCGGCCGCCGCCTCCGCCGGATCTTCGGCAATTTTCCAGGCATCCGGCGCCATGACCCGGACCAAACCCTCTACGCCCCTGTCGATGGCGGCATAGTTCATGTCGAGCACCGCCTGCCCCTGCTTGGCGTAGGCGGAGTTGACTCCTTCCTTCAGGTACCGGATCGCGTCGGTCAGAGGGATGATCGCCGACAGCTTGAAGAACGCCGCCTGCATGATCATGTTGATCCGGCCGTTCAGACCGAGCTCCTGGGCGATTTCCCCCGCATTGATGAGATAAAACTGGATATTATGCGAGGCAATAGTGCGTTTCATCGCCGCGGGCAGGTTTTTCTCCAGCTCGTCCGGCGTCCACGTACAGTTCAGGACGAAGATTCCGTTGGGTTTCAAGCCGGCCAGCAGGTCGTACTGATGCACATAGGTCTGCTTGTGGCAGGCGACAAAGTCGGCCTGGGCGATGAGATAGGCGGAGCGAATCGGCTGGCGACCGAACCGGAGGTGGGAAACGGTCAATCCCCCTGATTTTTTGGCGTCATAGGCAAAATAGGCCTGGGCGTACAGATCGGTGTGATCGCCGATAATTTTGATCGCGGTCTTGTTGGCCCCCACCGTGCCGTCGGCGCCCA
>CAZRLN010000091.1:0-7197 GCA_964601085.1 uncultured Veillonellaceae bacterium
GCGAAGGCGGCGCTGGAAGCCGGCAAGCATGTGCTCGTCGAGAAGCCGATGACGGCCAGCGTGGCCCACGCCGAAGAGCTGATCGAACTGGCGGCGAAAAAAGGCCTGCTCCTGGCCACCGACCATGTTTTGTGTTATACCAACGAAGCGCAATACCTCCACAACTTGATCCAAAGCGGCGAACTGGGCCAACTGCTGTACTGGGATTCGGTTCGGTTGAATTTGGGCGCCGTCCGCAACGACTACAACGTGCTGTGGGATTTGGCCGTGCATGATGTATCGCTGTTCTACCATGTGACCGGCCGGATGCCAACGGAAGTATTGGCGGTGGGCACGAGCCATTTACCCGGATTCCCGGAAAGCATGGCCCAGCTGCACATGTTCTTTGAAGACAAATTTGTCGCCCAGACTCATGTGAACTGGCTGTCGCCGGTCAAAATGCGGCACGGCGCGCTGGTGGGCACGAAAAAGAGCGCCTACTACAACGACCAGGAAGCCTCGGAAAAACTCCGAATCTACGACCGCTGCGTGACCTGCGGCGGCGACGGCAAGCCCGGTTATCACCTCGGCGATGTCCTGTCGCCGTTTATTCCGCCGGGCGATGCCCTGCGCAACGAAGTCAAGCAACTGGTCGAAGGCGTCCGCACCGGCAAAAAACCGATCGCCGACGGCTACGCCGGATTGCAAGTCGTGAAAATCCTTGCCGCGGCCGAGCGCTCCCTGCGCAGCGGTTCACAGCGGGTGAAAGTGTAGGGCGGGACGGATGGATTATTTGTCGTTGATTGAGGAGCACGAACGGGCGATTGCCGCGTTGAAAACCGAGTGTCTGACGGATATTTCCCGTTTTGCCGAGGCCTGCCGGGAGGCGATCGCTGGCGGCCATACCGTCTATCTGATGGGGAACGGCGGCAGCGCCTGCGATTGCCAGCATTTTGCGGCGGAACTGGTCGGCCGCTTCCAGAAGGAACGCCGGGCCATGGCGTCCGTGGCTCTGACCACCGATACCTCGATTTTGACGGCCTTGGCCAACGATTATGGCTTTGAAGCCGTCTTCGTCCGGCAGGTGGAAGCCCTGGTCCAAGCTGGTGACGTGGTCGTCGGCATCACGACCTCCGGCAATAGCCCCAATATCCTGAAGGCGCTGGCGAAAGCCCGGGAGTTCGGCGCCGTCACCGTCGGCCTGACTGGCCGCACGGGCGGCAAAATGAAAGAACTCTGTGATATCTGCATCCGGATTCCGTCGGATGTCACCGCCCGCATCCAGGAAGCCCACCTGCTCGTCGAGCATATGGTCTGCCAGAGGCTCGAAGAGTGACGCCAGTCGTTTTTTTGGACAGGGACGGTGTGGTCAACGCCGATATCGGCTACCTGTGGCGGCGCGAGGACTGCGTCTGGATCCCCGGCGCGCCGGCGGCGATCCGTCTGTTCAATGAACGCGGCTGGCCGGTGGTGGTCATCACTAACCAGAGCGGCGTGGCCCGCGGCTACTATCGGGAAGAAGATGTCCGCAGCCTCCATGAATGGATGAAGACGGAACTGCATCGACTGGGCGCCCGTATCGACGCTTTTTATTTTTGTCCGCACCATCCGAAAGGCGCCATTGACTCCTATACCAAGGAATGCGACTGCCGCAAACCTCAACCAGGCCTGATTTTGCAAGCGATGGCGGATTGGGAGGCCGATCCGGCGACTTCGCTGTTGATCGGCGACAAGGAGTCAGATGTGGCGGCGGCCGAAGCAGCCGGCATCCGGGGTTACCGGTTCAACGGTGCGAATCTGCTGGATTTCGTGAAAAAGATATTGCATTAATGTTTTGGAGGAACCGGCGTGGACGCCAGCGTCATATTAGCCACATACAACCGAAAAGCCTTGCTCGGCCCCTGCTTGCGCTGCCTGAACGCGCAGGACTATCCGGCCGATGCCTTTGAAGTCATCATCGTGGACGACGGATCCAGCGATGGCAGCCTGGAACTGGCGAAATCCTGGAACGCGTCCTATGCGATAAAAATCGTTTCCGCCGGCCACCAGGGGATTGGTCCGGCGCGCAATCTCGGTGTTGCCGAAGCCTCGGGCGACATCGTCATCTTCATTGACGACGATGCCTTTTTACCGCCCTGGTTTATCGCCGAGCATATGAAAAGTCACCGGGAAGCGCCCGGACCGGTTTATGTCGCCGGCCCCGCCCTGAATGTCTACGGGCAGGAAAAGATCGACAATCCGCCGGTCACGGCTCTGAAATATCAGATGCAGGCGTGGCTGGATTTTTTTGGCGATCCGTTTGTCGGCGTCAATGTTTCCTGCCCCCGCAAAGAATTTCTGGCGCAGCAGGGTTTTGACTTGCGATTCGGCAGGGCGTATGGATATCAGGACACCGAACTGGGGTTGCGGTTTCGACTGTCCGGCGTGGGCGGCGTGCGCAACCGCCGGGCCTATGTATTGCACCACCAGGCGGGAACGCCGACCCTCGAGCTGGAAATGAAGAAACGACATGAGCGTGGCGGCACGGCCGCCATGTTCTATGAGAAATATCCGTTGCCGGAAGTGAAAAAAATCATCCGCTGGGAACGGATGAAGTGGGATGAACGGCTGGAACGCTGGGGACTCGTGCGTTGGGCCACACCGGAGCGGGTGGCGGCCATGCGTAAAAGCGCCCATTTTCTATATCCGGTTGCCCGCAAGATTCTGCTGACCCATCTGTTTGCCGCTTCCCTGCGCAAAGGACTGGCGGCGGCCGGGATTCCGGCGAAGGACTAGACGCATGCAAAAATCACTGATCATTCTCGCCAACTCGCCGGGAGAAATGTCCGGCTGGGTGGCGCCGGTGGTGACCCAGGTCCGCGCAATCCTGCCGGACGTGCACATCACGGTGACGCTGATTCCCGACTGGTTCACCAGCGGCCGGGAACGGGAGTTCGCCGCGCAGTTGCCGGTGGACCGGGTGGCCGGCGTGTTCACGGTGATCCGGTCGATCTGGCAAGATCTCGACGCCTGCCGCGCCCGCCGGAACCTGGTGCTGTTTCTCGGCGGCGACGCCCTGTATGCCAAAGGACTGGCGGCGCTGCTCAAATGCCCGGCGATGGCCTATATGCCCCGGGTCTACCATCCGGCTGATTTTCGCCGGATTTTCGTGCCGACTGCGGCGGAAAAAGATCGGGCGGTCCGCAAGGGCGCCGACCCGGACCATATCGTGGTCGTGCCGACCCTGGCGCTGGACAGCGTGATTCCCTCGGGCACGCCGACCGAGATCAAAGCCCGGTTCGGCTTGCCGGAAGAGGCTCGGCCGATTTTCTCGCTGATGGCTGGCAGCCGCCCCTCCTATGTGGCCATGAGCATCGACTTCATGCTGGACATCGCCGGACATTTGCTGGACCGGCATGCCGCAGCGCGGACCTTGCTGCCGGTATCGCCGTTCATCGACCGGGAACTGGTGCTGTCCGTATTGCGGCGCCGGGGCATGGTCTGGACGGAAACCCCGGGCGGCGAAACATTGTATACCGGACCGGACGGACGCATCCTGATCGTTTTCGCCCATAGCCACGACGCGTTTGTGGTGGCCGATGCCGCTGTCGTCCTGCCGGGAACGAACAATCTGCAGTGCGCGGCGCTGGGCGTACCCTTCATCATGCTGATGCCGCTGAATTCGATCGAGCATATTCCGTTCGAAGGATTGCTCGGCTTTTTGTATCCGAAGTTCTTTCCCTTCAATAAATTGAAAAAGTATGTGATTTCCTACTTAAGCAAGCGGGTTCCGTACTTATCCATGGTCAACCGGATGGCGGGCCGGATGCTGGCGCCGGAACTGCGGGGCGTACTGACGCCGGCGGGCGTGGCCGAAGCCGTTTCGGACCTGTGGCTGGATACGCCGCGACGGGAACAACTGCGGGCCGATCTTCTGGAATTGACGCGCGAGCGGGGAGCCGCGCGGATCATCGCGGAGGCAATACGTGAAAATTTCGTTTCTGACTAACGGCTTCGGCGAAGACCGTACCGGAGCCCTCATTGCCTGCGAACTGCGCCGGTTGGCGCCGGAGCATCCCATCGTCGCCATTCCGATGGTTTCCAGCGGCAACGACTTTCAGAAGCATGGCTTTGAAACGGTATGGGAAGGCGCCTTTCCGCCGGGGCAGGGATTTGGCAGCCAGGAATTCCGCCTGTTTCTGAAAGACATCCCCTATGCGCGGGATTATTTTCGCTATCTCGGTTTTCTGGCCAAACGCCGCTCCGAATTCGACCACGCGTTCGTGGTCGGCGACGTGTTCCTGCTGATTCATGCCTATTTCGGCCTGGGCCGCAAATCGGTCTTCCTGGCGCTGGCCAAATCCAACCACATGAATCCCCATTCCGGCATCGAAGAGTGGGTGATCCGCCATTTCGCCTCCCGGGTGTTGACGCGGGACGCTTACACGGCCGAGTGCCTGCGGGCCAAAGGAATTGACGCCCGGTTTCTCGGCAACCCGATCATGGACGGCATTGGCGAACCGGGTCCGGAAAAAGCGACCGACCCGCCGGTCATCGGCCTGCTGCCTGGCAGCCGGGACGAAGCGGACCACAACTTCCGCCGCATCCTCGCCGTCATCGACGGGATTCCCGAGCCGGCGCAGTATCTTTGCGCGCTGTCGCCGGTGCTGGATATCGAAAAAATGGCCGCCTCGGTGGCAGCCGACGGCTGGACCCTCACCGCAGGGGAGGTGCTGCGCAAAGGCGGCAAGTCGGTACAGATGGGCAAAAATCTGTTTGAACGGGTGCTGCATGACTCGACGCTGGTGATCGGCATGGCCGGCACGGCCAACGAGCAGGCCGCGGGCATGGGCCGACCGGTGGTCAGCTTCGTGGGCGCGGGCGCTCAGACTACGCCGTCCCGGATGATCGACCAGGAACGCCTGCTCGGCGGCGCCGCCGCCTATATCAGCGATTTTCCCGAAGGCGTGTCGCGGGAGATTTCCTATCTGCTGGCCCATCCGGAAGAACGGGCCCGGCGGGGCGCGATCGGTCGCGAGCGCATGGGAGCGCCTGGCGGGGCAAAAAAAATCGCCGAATTCCTGATGCAGGAATTCGGCCTCAATCGATAGTTAGAACGCGAGCAGCTGAAAGTTCTTCAGGATCAGCACATTCAGTAGCCCGTGAAGCAGCACCGGCCCGAACAGGCTGCGGCCCCCCACGAACGCCAGCCCGTACAGCAGACTGGCCAGAAACGCCAAAAAAATCATCAGCGGCCCATGCGGAAAATGGGCGACGCCGAACAGCGCCGAAGTCGCGATGACGGCAGAGGTGCGGGGATGCCGTCCCCACCAGCGGTTGGCGCCGAATCGCTCCAGATACGTCGCGAACAACATCAGCACACCGCAGCGGAAGATGACCTCCTCAGAAATCCCGACGATGAACAGCATCATAAAACTAAATGTATAGATTTGCATTCCGGTCATTTTCCAAAGGTCGCCAGTATAGGAAATTCCGCCGACCATAAAGTTCGTGGCCAAGAACACCAAAAGTCCGCTGAGCAGCAACAGAACGACAAATCCCGCTTCCCGGCGCGACCGCGGCAAAAAGGTGAAGCCAAAATATTCCCGGCCCAACCCCGTCCCATACACCATTACGACGAGAGCCGCCGGCGTGCTGAAGCACCACAGCAGGGGCAGAACCTCCTGCAACACCAGATATGGAACTGTCGTCACCAGCACGCAGCCGAACTGCCGCATTCCGAAGTGCGACGGACCGGCTATTTTTTTTGCCGCCCGACGCGCCAGCGCCAGTCCGGCCCAGAACCCTCCGAACAGCAACAGGGCGGACAGAGCCAGAAACGCCGGCAGCGGTAGCCGGGCCCAGAACCCGGTGACTTTCTTCAGGGCGGCGAAATGCAATTCAGGGAATCCACCCAACCATAAGACCAGCAGAAACAACCCCGTGAACAGCAGCGGCAGGGCGCAGAGCAAAGCCGTACCGCGCCGGTCGGCGATCATTTTTTGGACCTGCCGCTCACCGAAGGGGGTTGCCGCCACGAACACGCTGGCGAAGGCGATGCCGGTGAACGCCGACAGCAGCGCGACGTACGTTGGGGATTCTCCGGGTGTGCCACCCTTGCCGTAAAGCATATCCAGCGTTTGAAAAACGATGGCCAGCGGAATAACGAGAAGGGAGAGCGGCAGCTCGCCCTTCAGCCGGAACGGGGCCGGCGGTTCCTCAATATGGCGGAGCAATCGCTGCCAAATCTGTTGCAACTCAGACATCCGGTTCTCCTTCTTCCATGCGGAGCCGTTGCAATTCCCGGGCGATCAGCGGCACGGTGACGGCCGGGGCTTCCCGGCGGACGATGGCATTTCGGACCTGCCACGGCGCCCATTGCGACGAACAATGGGCGAATTTTCTCGTTTCATAGACCGCTACCACCGGGCGGCCCAAGGCCACGGCCAGGTGCAACGAACCGGTATCCGGGCTGATGATGGCGTCACAGCGGGAAAACAGGGCCGCCCACCGCGAAACCGGCAACTGTCCGGGCAACAACAGGGCGGGATCCGGTTTCCGGGACAACGCCTCAGCCACTTCCGACTGCAAGTTCGTATCGCCTGGTCCAAACGTCAGTAATACTTTCTCCACTCCCGGCAAAGCTTGTACGGCCCGGACCAGGGACAGGAAATCCGACGTGGTCCAGCCGTGCGACAACCATTTGAATGCGCCGTGAATCCCGACGATGCCGCTTGCCGGCGCGCCCTGGGCAGCAAGCCATTCCCGCGCCCAGATCAGAGCGACCGGATGGAGCGGGATCTCGATCTTGCCCGGCGGATCGGCAGGCAAGCCGAGGATGCGGGCGACTTCCTCCAGTTGCAGCACTTCGTGCGGAACCGCTTCGCCGGCTTCGGAAAGTTCATCCACCTTCGATACGACCATGTGGGTCAGCCACAGGGGACTGAGCAGACGCACCAGAACCCGGCGCGAGTACACCAGTCCGGCCCGGACCGGCGCTCCCGACAGGCGGCCGAGGAGGTAGGAAATCGTTCGCGGCGATAGCGTCAGACACAGGTCCCAACGCGTCAACCAGAGTTCCTGCAAAAACCGCCATTTTTGGGCCAACGGCCAGCGGGCGTCGAAGACCAATATCTCGTCGATCGCGTCCCAGCCGGCGAGCGCCTGAGCGTTGGCCGGCGACGCCACCAAAGTAAAACGGCGGTCCGGCAGAGCCGTCCGCAGTTTTCGGATGAGCGG
>CAZRLN010000092.1:0-6550 GCA_964601085.1 uncultured Veillonellaceae bacterium
AAGGCGGCCGCACGGTCGGCGCCGGCGTGGTTACCGCGATCAACGAATAAACACCTTATGGCGTAGGGGTGTGAACACACACCCCTACCTGTCATAAAATTGGTGAACAACTGCGATGATATGGGAGGTTGCCGACAAAAAGAGCGGGGAATTCCTGTGGAGCAAGTCCGTTCCTTGAAACTGGACGATGAGGAGGAATTATAAGTGGCAAGACAACAAAAAATTCGGATCCGTTTGAAAGCATACGACCATAAAGCTTTGGACCAAAGCGCGGTCAAGATTGTTGAAACGGCGAAAAGAACAGGGGCCTTGGTTTCCGGCCCGATTCCGTTACCGACGGAAAAGAATATTTTTACGATTCTGCGGTCGCCGCATGTCAACAAAGATTCCCGTGAACAATTTGAAATGCGTACGCACAAGCGTTTAATTGATATTCTCGAGCCTACGCCCAAGACAGTCGACGCGTTAATGCGTCTTGACTTGCCGGCCGGCGTGGATATCGAAATCAAGCTGTAAGGGGGTGGCAATTGTGGCTAAAGGTCTATTAGGGAAAAAAATCGGCATGACTCAAATTTTTGCGAGTGACGGCAAAGTGGTTCCGGTTACTGTTGTTGAAGCCAGCCCCAACTTGATCACCCAGGTGAAAAGTGTGGAAAGCGATGGCTACAACGCCCTACAAATCGGGGGAGGCGTTGTTAAAGATAAAAAAGTAACCAAAGCGCAAAAAGGGCATTTTGAGAAGGCTAATGTCAAGCCGGTCAAATTTCTCCGTGAAGTTCGCCTGCCGAATGCTCCAGAACAAAAAGTGGGCGACACGATTACGGTGGATGTTTTTGCTGAAGGGGAAATCGTTGATGTTGTCGGCACGTCAAAAGGCAAAGGTTTTGCTGGCACTATCAAACGCCATAATTTTTCCCGCGGACCCATGGGACATGGTTCCAAGTCGCACCGTGAACCAGGCTCAATGGGACCCCGGATCAGCGGTGGCGGCGGCAAAGTCTTCAAAGGGAAAAAACTTCCCGGACGCATGGGCGGCGAACGCGTTACGGTTCAATGCCTGACGGTAGCCCGGGTGGACGTCGAACGGAATCTGATCCTGATTAAGGGAGCGATTCCCGGCCCGAAAAATGCAACCGTTTTGATTCGAAATACTGTAAAACCGCCGAAGGCGGCTGCGGTGAAGACTGGAAAATAGAGTCCATCACCCTTGTTTGGAAAGGAGGATATAATTCATGCCAAAAGTAGCCCTATATAATATGTCGGGACAACAAACCGGTGAAATTGAATTGAATGATTGGGTTTTTGGCTGTGAAGTCAATGCGGCGGTCCTGCATCAGGCGGTGATCATGCAATTGAATAATCAGCGGCAAGGCAATGCTGCAACAAAAACCCGTGCGTTTGTTCGTGGAGGCGGCAAGAAACCGTGGAAACAAAAAGGTACGGGCCGTGCTCGCGCCGGTACAATTCGTTCGCCCTTGTGGGTCGGTGGCGGTACGGTTTTTGGACCGCATCCCCGCAAATACACCATTTCGATGCCGCGCAAAGTGCGCCGCCTGGCGTTGCGTTCCGCCCTCACTTCTAAGGTGAACGCTGGCGAGTTGCTGGTTCTGGAAGACTTAAATTTTTCGGAGATCAAAACCAAAAACATGGTTCAGTTCCTCGAAGGGTTCAAGGCAACGGAAGGAAAGTCGCTGGTTGTCATGGCCGAGCAGAATGAAACCGTCGCAAAATCCGCCGGCAATATTCCTGGCGTAACGACCCTTACTTCTTTGGGCATTAACGTCTACGACTTGCTGAATCATCGTCGGGTTTTTGTTACCAAGGATGCCATCGCTAAAATCGAGGAGGTGCTGGCATAATGACAAATCTGCGCGATGTTTTGATCCGGCCGTTGATCACGGAAAAAACCAACACCGGGATGCAAGACAACAAGTATACATTCATCGTTCCGCTGAACGCCAACAAAGTTGAAATTCGGCAGGCCGTGGAAGCGGTTTTCAAGGTTAAGGTTCTGGATGTCAATACCATTCGGGTGATGGGCAAGATCAAACGCATGGGCAAAAACTCCGGGAAGCGTCCGGATGTCAAGAAAGCCATCGTCAAGGTTGCCCCGGGACAGCGCATTGAATTCTTTGAAGGAGTCTAAGCCTTCGGGCGGTTGATGAGGAGGATCACTCATGGCAGTAAAGAGTTTTAAACCATATGCGCCCGGAAGAAGACGCATGACGGTATCAAGTTTTGAAGAAATCACCGCGAGCAAACCGGAGAAATCGTTGACGGAAATCGTTCGCCGTTCGGGCGGACGAAACAATCAGGGACGCCTGACCGTACGCCACCAGGGTGGCGGCCATAAGCGGCTTTACCGTATCATTGATTTCAAACGGATCAAAGACGGCGTGCCGGCCACGGTGGCAACGATCGAGTACGATCCGAACCGCTCGGCGCGAATTGCCCTGCTGTTCTATGCGGATGGCGAAAAACGCTACATTTTGGCGCCAGAAGGACTGAAAGTCGGCGACAAGCTGATGAGTGGCCCGGAGGCGGATATTAAAGTCGGCAATGCGTTGCCGCTCCGGAACATTCCGGTTGGTACCCTGGTTCATAACGTTGAACTGAAAATCGGCAAAGGGGCGCAAATGGTTCGTTCCGCCGGAACATCCGCCCAGCTGATGGCAAAGGAAAATGAACAGGCTCTGTTGCGTCTTCCTTCCGGCGAAGTCCGGAAAGTTCATGTGAATTGCCGGGCCAGCATCGGTTTGGTCGGCAACCATGAACACGAGAACATTACGATCGGCAAAGCCGGTCGCTCCCGCTGGCTGGGAATACGTTCCGCCAACCGCGGCGTTGCGATGAACCCGTGCGATCATCCGCATGGCGGCGGCGAAGGCCGTTCACCGGTCGGCCGCAAGAACCCGGTTACCAAGTGGGGCAAATGTGCTATGGGGACGAAGACGCGTTCCAAGAAGAAGGCGTCGGAAAAACTCATTGTCAGCCATCGCACGAAATAACGGAGGAAGAAAGGAGGTCACCGTATAATGTCAAGATCAGTAAAAAAAGGACCTTATGTTCATGTCAGCGTTCTGAAAAAGATCGATGCCATGAATGCCAAGAACGAAAAGAAAGTGGTCAAGACGTGGTCGCGGAGTTCCACCATCCTGCCTTCTTTCGTTGGACATACAATTGCCGTTCACGATGGGCGGAAGCATGTTCCAGTTTACATTACGGAAGATATGGTTGGTCACAAACTCGGTGAATTTGCTCCGACCCGGACTTTTAGAGGTCACGGTTCCAAGGCCGAACGAGCAACTGGCGTAAAGGGCAAATAGGCAGTTTTCAAAAAGGGGGTTAATTCGTGGAAGCTAAGTCGATTGCAAAATATGTGCGGATCGCACCGCGCAAAGTACGCATCGTAATCGATCTGATCCGGGGCAAAGATGTAACGGAAGCATTGGCCGTTTTGAAAAATACGCCCAAAGTTGCTTCAGGCGTCATCTATAAAGTCTTGAAGTCGGCGATTGCCAATGCGGAACATAATTATGACATGAACTCGGATGCCCTTTATGTTTCGGCCGCGTATGTTGATCAGGGGCCGACAATGAAGAGAGTTCATCCCCGTTCTCGGGGACAGGCATTTAAAATCCTCAAACGCAGCAGCCACGTGACTGTTGTTGTTAAGGAAAGATAACGAGGCGAAGGAGGGAATCGCGTATGGGACAGAAAGTGAATCCGCATGGTCTTCGCATCGGTATCATCAAAACCTGGGATGCCCGATGGTACGCCGATAAAGATTATGCAAACAACCTCCATGAAGATATGAAGATCCGTAAGTTCCTGAAAACTAAATTGGCATCGGCCAGTCTTTCCAAAGTGGAAATTGAACGGGCCGCCAATCGGATCAAAGTTACTCTTCATACCGCTAAACCGGGCATGGTGATTGGCCGTGGCGGTGCAAGCATAGAGGAATTGAAAAAGGCCCTGAAAAAGCTGACGGAAAAAACTATCGATGTTAACATCGCCGAAATCAAACAGGCGGAAATGGACTCGACATTGGTGGCGGAAAACGTCGCGGCGCAGCTGGAAAAACGAATGGCTTTCCGCCGGGTTATGAAACAGACGGTTGGACGCACCATGCGGATTGGCGCCAAAGGGATCAAAGTTATGGTAGCGGGTCGTCTTGGCGGCGCTGAAATCGCCCGGACCGAGTCGTATCGCGAAGGCAGCATTCCTCTGCACACGTTGCGCGCCGACATCAATTACGGTACTGCGGAAGCCCATACCACATTCGGACGGATTGGCGTAAAAGTCTGGATTTACCGGGGCGAAGTGTTGCCGACTGGCAAGAGCCCAAAACAAGCTCAGATTCCTCAAGGTGAGGGGGCTGGAAACTAATGTTATTGCCGAAAAGAGTAAAGCATCGTAAACAGTTCCGCGGCCGTATGAAAGGGAACGCCAATAAAGGCAATACCGTGGCGTTCGGTGAGTTTGGACTTGCGGCTCTGGAACCTTCCTGGATTACCAACCGGCAGATTGAAGCGGCCCGTATTGCCATGACCCGTTATATCAAGAGAGGCGGCCAGGTTTGGATCAAGATATTCCCGGATAAACCTGTAACCTCGAAACCCGCCGAGACCCGTATGGGTAGCGGCAAAGGCTCCCCGGAATACTGGGTGGCCGTGGTGAAGCCCGGTAGAATTATGTTCGAGATGGCTGGCGTAACAGAAGAAGTAGCGAGAGAAGCATTTCGGCTTGCTGCTCACAAATTGCCGATCAAAACCAAGTTCGTGGTAGGCAATAAAGCTGGCCAGCTTGATGCGGAAGCAGGTGGCGAGATTGATGAAGGTTAATGAAATTCGTGATCTGAATGCTTCGGAGATGGAGCAAAAGATAGCTGGTCTGAAAGAAGAACTGTTTAATCTTCGCTTCCAGATTGCTACAGGTCAATTGGAAAACCCGATGCGGATTCGCGAAGTGAAGAAGGCTATTGCCCGGATTAAGACGATCCAAAGAGAATCAGAGATCAAAGCCCAACGGGCTTAGAGTCTTCTCAAGGGAAGGAGGCTACGGAAACGTGACGGATAGAAACGAAAGAAAAGTAAGAATGGGCACGGTTGTTAGCGACAAAATGGATAAAACGGTGGTTGTTGCGGTCGAGCGTTTGGTGCAACACTCGCTTTATGCCAAATCGGTACGGCAGACTGTGAAATTCAAAGCACACGATGAAAATAACGAGAGTAACGTTGGTGACAAGGTTAAGATCATGGAAACACGGCCAATTTCGAAAGATAAGCGTTGGCGTGTTGTGGAAATCGTCGAAAAAGCAAAATAGCCGCCTGGGACCAAAGGAGGGTGTGTCATGATTCAACAGGAAACAAGACTCAATGTTGCTGATAATACAGGGGCTAAAGAGATTCTCTGCATCCGTGTGATGGGAGGATCCTACCGGAAAAACGCCAACATTGGTGATGTCATTGTAGCCGCGGTCAAAGCTGCTTCGCCCGGTGGCGTGGTGAAGAAAGGCGACGTGGTTAAGGCAGTAATCGTTCGTTCCAAGAAGGGCCTTCGTCGGGAGGATGGTTCGTATATCCGCTTTGACGAAAATGCCGCAGTTATCATCAAAGATGATAAAAGCCCCAAAGGAACCCGCATTTTTGGACCGGTCGCCAGAGAACTTCGCGAGAAGGATTTTATGAAAATCATCTCGCTGGCCCCGGAAGTACTTTAAGCGAGAGGGGTGCCTAAGTTGGCTGAAATCATTAAGCTGCATGTCAAGAAGGGCGATAATGTAATCGTTCTTTCCGGCAAAGACAAAGGGAAAAAAGGAAAAGTAATCGAAGCGCTGCCGAAAAAAGGCAAGGTCGTGGTCGAAGGCGTCAACAAAGTCAAACGCCATACCAAGGCCAGCCAGAAGATGCCGCAGGGTGGTATTCTGGTGAAAGAAGCCGCGGTGAGCTCTTCAAAAGTGATGCTGGTTTGCCCGTCCTGCGACAAACCGACCCGCATCAAAAAGACAGCTCTGGCAAGTGGATCGATGGCCCGAACCTGCAAAAAATGCGGCGAGATCATCGATAAAGAAAAATAATCCGCGCAGAAGGGAGGTATGATGCATGGCGAGGCTGAAAGAATTTTACAGCCAAGAAGTTGCTCCGGCAATGATGAAAAAATTTGGCTATAAAAATGTAATGGAGATTCCCAAGGTCGAGAAGATTGTCGTAAATATGGGCGTCAGCGAGGCCGTAGGAAATCCGAAAGTATTAGACGCGGCGGTAGCCGACCTGACCCAGATATCGGGTCAGAAGCCGATTGTTACCAAGGCGAAAAAGTCGATTTCGGCGTTTAAAGTTCGCGAAGGGATGTCTATCGGAACCAAAGTGACTCTTCGCGGTGAGCGTATGTATCATTTCATGGATAAACTCCTGAACGTGGCGCTGCCGCGGGTGCGGGACTTCCGTGGAATTAGCCCGAAGGCTTTTGACGGCCGTGGGAATTATACGCTCGGGGTAAAGGAACAGTTGATTTTCCCGGAAATGGAATACGATAAAATTGATAAGAT
>CAZRLN010000093.1:0-6505 GCA_964601085.1 uncultured Veillonellaceae bacterium
TGGATATCGCGGCGGTGGCGGCCATCGCCCATGAGAACGGTTTGCCTCTGGTCATCGACAACACGATGCCGTCGCCGTATCTGGTCCAGCCGCTGGCGCACGGCGCGGATATCGTCATCCATTCCGCCACGAAATTCATCGGCGGGCATGGGACTTCCATCGCCGGCGTGATCGTCGACGGCGGCCAATTCCCCTGGAACAACGGCAAGTTTCCGCAGCTGTCCGAGCCAGACCCCAGCTACCACGGCGTGAATTTCTGGGCGGCGCTCGGCAATCAGGCCTACATCACGAAAGTTCGGGTGCAGGGGTTGCGCGACCTCGGCCCGTGCCTCAGCCCATTCAACTCATTTCTGATGCTGCAGGGACTGGAAACGCTGCATTTGCGCATGGAGCGGCACAGCCAGAACGCCCTGGTGGTCGCCGAATTCCTGGAGCGGCATCCGAAGGTCGCCTGGGTCAACTATCCGGGGCTACCATCGCATCCCAGCCACGCCATGGCGAAAAAATACCATAGCCGCGGCCTATTCGGCGGCATGATCAGTTTCGGTATCCGCGGCGGCGTGCGGGAGGGCAAGATTTTCATCGACTCCCTGCAGCTGTTGTCGCTGCTGGCGAACATCGGCGACGCCAAGTCGCTGGTCATCCATCCCGCCTCCACGACGCATCAGCAGCTGTCGCCGGCGGAGCAGCTGGCCTCCGGCGTGACGCCGGACCTGATCCGGCTGTCGGTGGGGATCGAGAATGTGGCGGACATCATGGCCGACATGGACCAGGCGCTGCAGAAGATATAAGATATAGGATTAATTTAATAAAACAAGGAATCGGCAAATCGTTTCGTTGATTTGCCGATTCCTTGTTTTAATTTTTTATTATGCCTTATTCAGTTTCACACCGCGCTTTTCCATCTGCACCTTCTCGGCGTCGAGCAGCGCCAGCGCCCGATCCAGGTCGGTCTCAATAATTTTTGCCGCCAGCCCCTGGCAGGAACTGCTCAGTTCCCGCGGGACGGGGATCAGCGCGCAAGTTATGCCGGCGGTCTTGAGTACTTTTTCCGCCCGGAATGCGTGCCATACGGAGGGAAAAGTGATGATTCGGATCTCTTCCGACAAACTGGTTCCTCCTGTTAGGATTTGACGATGTGCAGTGTCCATTCCCCGTTGCCGTCGACGCAATCCGCCTTGAAATGCTGCGATGCGGCGAATTTGAGGATGTTCTCGCGGGCCGCCGGTTCATCGATCAGGACCGTGAGGTCGTCGCAAGTCATCAGGGCGTCCCGGGTCCGCAGCAGCGGAATTGGGCAGCTGTAACCGCGTAAATCCAAAGTTTTATTCATGACGGGAATCTCCTTTCCATTATACAGGATTATTTCAGCAGGGCCAACGCACTTGAGCTTTAGGCCATTGCCTTTTCCCGGAACATCAAGCCAATCCCGAACGATGCCAGGATTCCAATTCCGACGGCAATTTGCCCATTCACGGGCACGCCGGCGCCGCTGGCCGCCAGATTGATCGTATGGGCCAGGCCGGCTCCGGCCAACATGCCCAGTACGCAGACGCCGGCATCGGTATTGCCGTCGGCGGCCATGATGAGCTGGCGAAGAGGGCAACCGCCCAAGAGGGTGGCGGCAACGCCGACGAGGTACAAGCCGAGGAAGTTCCAGAGATGCATCGTGTGGGCCAGCGGTTGGCCGGTGAACCCGAGCTTAAAGGTCCCCAGGGCCATATTAGCGGCCATGGCGCTCAGAAACAGCAACCCGTAAGTTTTCAGCAGGAAGGTGTCTTTGACCAGAAAGAAATCGCGGAAACCGCCGCTCAGACACATCCGTGTCTTCATGGCGACAGCGCCCGTTACCAGTCCGGCGATCAGGCTGATCAGGACCGGCGCATGCTGGGAACCGGGGCCTTTCGCGGAATAGTAGAGAAATCCGGCGCCGGTGGCCACCGCCACAAGCAAAATGGCGGCCAGCGTCACCGGCAAATAACCGGCGTAAGCAACCGGTCCCTGGATCGTGCGGGCCCGGCCCAGACTGAATCCCCGCTTCAGGAAAAAGATGCCGGTGAGAATGCCGGCGAGGAAGCCGGCCAACGCCGTGATGCCGTTCAGATCGCCGGCGGCGAGACGGAGGATCGCTCGCAGCGGACAGCCGAGAAACACCAGCGCACCAAGCATCATCAGGGCACCGAGCAAGAATCGGACAGCCGGCGCGGAACCGCCGCGGGGGCGATACTCGCCACTCACTTTCGACATGGCAAACGCACCGATCATCCAACCAAAGATTTCCGGTCGGGCGTATTGCAGCAAACCTGCCTTGTGGATGCCCAGTGCCCCGGCAATATCTCGAAGATGGCAGGCGGCGCAGAAACCGTAGTTGCCGGGATTGCCAGCCTTGGCCAACAAGACGGCGCCCACGCCGAACGAGAGACCGGCGATCCAGATCCAAATTGACGACAAAATAAACCACTCCTTGTAAAATACAATTGCTATCGAAAAAATCGATATTTATAATAATTAAATTCTATCATGCCAAAATCCTGCCGGATAAAGGAAAAAAAATTCGGATAGCGAAACAAATAATAACGCAGTCAATATTTTCAGGGATCCCGGAGGAATGCATGTCGTATTTGCAAGCGCTGGCGGTTTTCATCGCCGTGGCGGAGGAAAAGAGCTTTTCGGCGGCGGCCAAAAAATTGTCGCTGACGCAACCGACCGTTTCCTTTCATATTGACGGTATGGAACGAAATTTTGGCTGTCCGCTGTTTGTTCGCACACGCCGTGGCGCCGAGCTGACAGTATACGGGCGGACATTGTATGAGAACACCTGCCACCTGCAAGAGTTGTTGGACCGGACGGAGCGAAAGATCCGGGATTTGTGCCGGGGAGTGGCCGGTCAAGTGACAATCGGCGCCGGCACCATTCCGGGGGAATATATTTTGCCGACGTTATTGGCGGCTTTCTTGCGCGATCATCCGGGAGTGTCGGTCAATCTTCAGTCCGGTGACAGCCGTTCCATCTATGAACAATGGCAAGAAAGCAAGTTGCCGATCTGTGTCGTCGGTTTTTCACCGCCGGCGGTGGATGCGCCGCAGCCGGTCTGGTCGGATGAACTGATCCCCGTCGTATCGGGCTGGTTTCCGGAAAGCATCCCGGCGCAGCTGGCGGCATCCGAGCTTTGCCGTTACCCCCTGGTATTGCGGCAGGAAAGTTCCTCGTCCCGATCGGTGGTGGAAGAAGCGTTGCTGGAAATCGGGATTCGTCTGGCAGACTGCAATGTCGTGCTGCAGGTCAGTGGGAATGAAGCCCTTAAACGTGCCGTGTCGGCTGGCGCCGGCATCGGGTTTGTATCCCGGCGGGCTGTCGAGAGTGACCTTGCATCCGGGGCGTTGGTAAGCCTGAAGATCAAGGGGCTGTCGATAACCCGGCGTTTTTATGCATTGCGGCGGCCGAATCCGGATTTGCCGCTGGTGGAAGAACTGTGGCGCTATCTGGTCGACAACGGGCAGAACCCGAAAAATATGAATCAGCCGAATGAACGCAGACCATGAGAAGGATGTGGCAGGATTGGCAGTAACGATCAATGATGTGGCCCGCGCGGCGGGGATTTCCAAGAGTACGGTGTCCCAGTATTTGAACGGCCGTTACGAATTCATGAGTCTGGAGACTCGGCAACGGATCAAACGGATTATCGAGGAGCTCGATTATCGCCCGAACGCCTTGGCCCGCAGTCTGAAACAAAAAAAGACGCATACCATCGCCGCCGTGGTGTCCAGTATCCTGAACCCCTTTATGACCAATACAATCCGGGGAGCCGAAGACTACTGCAAGGAAACGGGGTTCAACCTGATCCTGTGCAATGCGGACGACGATCCGAAACAGGAGCTGGCCTACATCCAGACCCTGCAGTCCAAGCAGATCGACGGTATCATTATCAGCACCACCGGCCATAACAATGACGCGCTGCGGGACATGAACCGCACCGGCACGCCGGTTGTTTTGTTTTCCCGTAATGTTCCGGAACTCGAAGTCGATGCCGTCACAGTAGACAATCGGGCCGGGATTGACTTGGGGATTCGGCACCTGATGGCGCACGGGCATCGCAACATCGCGTTTTTTGTCCTGCCGTACAGCGACAGTCCGGTGACTCCCCGGCGCGAACGGGCCCAGGCTTTCCGCGAATATATGCAGGAATATGGCCTGCCGTTTCATGAGGAATGGCTGGTCGAATGCACCAATGAGGAAGCCGTGCTTTCCCGGCGGCTGGATCGGCTGCTGCAGGGGCCGGAGCCTCATCCCACGGCCGTGTTCGGCGCCAACGACCTGATGACGATGTCACTGGTCCGACTACTGAAGAACCGAAAATTACGGATTCCCCAGGATATGGCGGTGCTGGGATTCGATGACTGGGAATGGGCGCCATACTTGTCGACCCCGATTACCGTCGTGGCTCAGCCTTCCTATGAGATGGGGCGACGGGCGACAGAGCGGCTGATTCAGCGGATACAAAACCATTTGCCGGATGCGCCGCCGGTGCTGGAATACTATCCTCCGACGCTGATCGTGCGCCGGTCCTGCGGGGAAAGCGCAAAAGAAAGCAAAGCGTAAAATCTTTCTGAATTTCTTTTGCAATATCCGGCAGGATTTTTGCGAAGCGCGGAGAATATTTTACCCGTTAACAAAACCGGTTTACTTATAAGGAGGAGAGAATATGATTCCAAAATTAAAACTCTTGGAACGATTGATGGCTTCGGGAGTTGTCGCTGTAGTCCGGGCGGAAAACGCCGAACAGGCGAAAAAAATTGCCGATGCCTGCATCAAGGGCGGAATCGCCGCGATCGAGATCACATTCACCGTACCCGGCGCCGCAGACGTGATCAAGGAACTGGCGGCCACCTACAAACAGGAGGAACTGATCCTCGGCGCGGGAACGGTGCTGGATTCCGAGACCGCCCGTCTGGCCATCCTGGCCGGCGCCCAGTATGTCGTCTGTCCTTCGCTGAATGTGGAAACTGTGAAATTGTGCAACCGCTATCAGGTTCCCTGCATGCCGGGAGCACAGACCATCCGGGAAATCGTCGAGGCCATGGAAGCCGGCGCGGATATCGTCAAAGTGTTCCCGGGCGAAGCTCTGGGACCGTCGTTCGTGAAGGCGGTGAAAGGGCCGCTGCCCCAGGCGCCGTTGATGCCGACCGGCGGCGTCAGCTTGGACAACGTCGCCGAATGGATCAAGGCCGGCTGTGTGGCCGTCGGAGTGGGCGGCAACCTGACCGCCGGCGCCAAGAAGGGCGACTATGAATCGATCACAGAGATTGGCAGGCAGTTTGTCGAAAAAGTTCGCCAGGCACGGGCGAAGTAGGAGGGGAGAACTACGATGGCAACAGTGGTATGTTTTGGCGAAATCATGCTGCGGCTGGCGCCGCCCGGGTATCTCCGGTTTGAGCAGGCGGCGGCTCTGGAAGTCGTTTATGGCGGCGGCGAAGCCAATGTTTGCGTTGCGCTCGCCAATTTTGGCATTGATGCCGGTCTGGTGACCCGGGTGCCGGAAAACCCGATCGGGCAGTCGGCCGTGAACGAAATGCGCCGCTATGGCGTCGATACCCGCTGGATGATGCGCGGCGGCGAACGTCTCGGCATCTATTTTTTGGAGAAGGGTGCTTCCCAGCGGCCCTCCAAAGTCGTTTACGACCGGAAATTATCCGCCATTTCCACAGCCAAACGCGAAGATTTCGACTGGGAAAAGATTTTCGCGGGTGCGACCTGGTTCCATTTCACCGGCATCACTCCAGCGTTGGGCGAAAATGTCGCCGAGTGCGTACTAGATGCCTGCAAGGCGGCAAAAGCGGCCGGTCTGACAGTCAGCTGCGACCTGAACTTCCGCAAAAACCTCTGGACGAGCGAGAAAGCCGGCAAAACCATGGCCCAGTTCATGCCGTATGTTGATGTCTGCATCGCCAACGAGGAGGACGCCGATAAGGTTTTTGGCATCAAAGCTCACAACACCGATGTCACGAACGCGTCCCTCAGCCACGAGGGCTACAAGGACGTCGCAAAACAGTTGACCGACCGGTTTGGATTCAAGTCGGTGGCCATCACGTTGCGCGGCAGCATCTCGGCTTCGGACAACACTTGGGCGGCCATGCTCTATACTGGCGGAGAGTTTTACTTCTCGCGCGAATACCCCGTCCACATCGTGGACCGCGTCGGTGGCGGCGATTCCTTTGCCGGCGGGCTGATCTACGCCATGCTGAACAAGATGGGCGCACAGGATACACTGGAATTCGCTGTGGCGAATTCCTGCCTGAAGCACAGCGTCGAGGGCGATCACAACCATGTCACGCTGGCCGAAGTCAAGGCTCTGATGGCTGGCGACGCTTCCGGCCGGGTTCAGCGTTAATCCATATCCCGGAGAAAACCAACCGATGACCTGGGGCATTCCGCCTCAGGTTTTTTTTCGTCGGGTCGTTTTTCAGGCAGGATTTTTCGACTGCCGAAGCCAATTTATCTATTTTGG
>CAZRLN010000094.1:0-6440 GCA_964601085.1 uncultured Veillonellaceae bacterium
CCGGTCACGGCGATCTGTCCATCCAGCCGGCCCGAAACATTTTTCAGCGGCGTATTCAAAATAGTCAACAAACCGGCCAGTTCGGCATTTTCCACCGACAGGCCGCCATAAATCTCCTGGCTGGTTTCCCGGTAGCCGCCGTTGGCGCGGACCTGCCCTTTCCCCAGCAGGAAATGGGCCGAACTCACTTCGACTTCGTTCGGACGCAGCACGATCTGCCCGCCAACATCATACAGGTTCTGGCCATTGAGCCGCAAAACCCGCGACATTACATCGCCCCGGAACTCCGGATTCGATGCGGTCCCCGTCAAGACGCCGTTCAGGCTCATTTTCCCCTCGACGGGATAGGGATATTTCAATTGGATGTAAGCCGTCTCGACTTCGTGCGCCTTCACGGTGAAATTCAACTGCTGCGCCGCATCCATCGTCCCGGACAAGACTGCTTTCGCATTGAAGGAGTCGATTTCCAGCGCCCCGATGGACAACACGCCGCCGCTGCGCCGGTAATCGCCGGATACCCGGGAAAGCAGGAAGCCGCGGTAGCTTCCCTCCCAAAGGGTCAGCTTCCCTTCCGCCTCGATCCGGTCCAGAGTACCGCCAAGCGTCACTTCATTCTTCACGTTGCCGGTCAAGAGTTCGCCCGGCGCCAGCCACGCCACCAGATCCTCGGCGCGGGCGCCGTCGGTTTTGACCCGGAGCGACAATGTCCGATCACCGGACAACGCCACCGTCCCGTTCAATTCATGCAGGCTGCGGCCATTTCGGACTTCCACCCGGTCCAGGGAAACCACGCCGTCCTGAACTCCGATCGTCCCCACGGCCCGAGTAAACGGCTGGTGCAAAATCTGGCCGTCCATGGCCAAAAATTCGCCGCGAATGGCCGGCGCCGCCGGAATCCCGCTCAGCCGGCCGGTAAAGTTCAGCGATCCTGTAGCCTGCAGTTCCGGAGCGACCTGCGACATCACACGAAGCGGCAACGCGGCGCCCAACAGATTCAGATCGAGCTGTTCCGGCCCCAGCAGGCCGCTGGCGGCCAACGATCCGCCATTGACGCGGGCGAACAGGGTCTGCAGAAGCAGACTGCCATCCGTCTGCTCCAGGGAACATTCCAGATCGCGCAGCGCCTCGCCGGCCACCTGGCCCTGCCCTTCAAAGAGCCGCAAAGCCCAGTTGTTCACAAGGCGCCGGCCGGAAAAACGGGTAGAGAAGTCTTCGATCGTCCAGCCGGAAATCTCGCCGTTCGATACCGCCAGCTTTCCGTCTGCCAGCAATTCCCGCCAGGGCCCCGACAGGTTGGCCTCCAAATGGACTTTGCCGGACAGCGGCAACGTGGGATCCAGTTGGACCATATCCAATCCGTCGGCCTTCAGCCGCATCTGCAATTCCGGCTCGCCCATCGGGTGCAAAATCCGGCCGGAAGCTGTCAGTGATTGCCCTTTGATCTTGCCGGCCACGTCATAAAACTGCACGGCCGATTCCGAAAAAGTTACCAAGCCGGCGACATCGCTCCAATCAATGCCGGCGAAGCGGCCGGATACGCCGTTGGGCCGGATCTCACCGGCGAACCGGAGGTCATCGCGATCTTTTTTCAGTGTCACATCGATCTGTGTCACCCGCCCCTTTAGGTCGGCCAGGGGCCAATCCTTCGGAAACAGGCCCTGCCAGGATTCCAGATCCTGATTTTGCCCCTGCAGCGTCAATACGCCCTGGCCTTTAGCGGTGAAAGTTCCGAACGTGCGGGCCCGTCGGTCCTGTTCCCGCAAGTTCAGGCGAAACTGGATCGACGGACTTTTTCCAAAATCCAGCGACCCGGCCACCGGGGCGATCTGCCACAGGCGGGCTTCCTCATGGAGAAAGACCTGTCCGCCCGTCAGCGTCAGTTTTCCCCTAAACGCCTGGCTGTCCGGCAGGTCTTTGGTCAACAGCTCGTCGATATTCCATTTGCCGGATTTTTCCCGATACAGGGACACTTCCGGCCCGTTAATCAAAACACGAGCGATGGCTTCGGCCACCGGCCGATTTTGCAGGATCCGCACCGGATTCACTTCGACGGCTGCTTCCGGCGCCTTGACCAGTTCCCGGCCCTGGTTGTCGAACACTTTGATATCTTTGAGGGTTACCACGTTCCAGGCCGTCAGTTCGGCGCCGCCGACGGTCACCGGCGTGCCGAAAGCGCGAGCCAGTTCCGCCGCGGCGGTGTCCTTCACGCCGGTCAACAGCGTTTGCCCCCGCGCGCCCCACCAGAATGCGAATAACCCGGCCACTGCAAGCAACGGCAATATAACCCACAAGGCCTTTTTGCGCATCATGGACAGTTCTCCTTTAGTTTCCCCTGGCTCATCAGACGGTTGATAAAGACCCATCTAACCTCTATTTTACCGGTACGCCCATCGACTTGTCGAGTTTCGAGCGATAGTTATTGTACTCATACATAGCTTTAAGGAAATTGTTTTTGGCTGTGGTCAGGGCCACCTGGGCATCCAGAACGTCCAGGTTGGTGCCGACGCCGGCCTGATAACGGATCACTTTGATACTGTAGTCTTCCTCCGCCAGACCGACTGCCGCGCTACTGGTCTGAATGCTCTGCTCCGCCGATTTCAGGCTGAGATAGGTCGACCGGACGTCGAGCTGGACGCTGTCGATGGTCTGCCGCAGTTGCTCCTGGGCCTTATGGAAGGTTTCCACCGCCGTTTTCACCTTACCGGCCGTCAGGCCCGAATCCAGAAACGTCCAGTTGGTGGTCAGATAGACCGTCCAGTTGTAGTTGTTGCCACCGGGAAAATTGGTATTGCTCCAGCCATTGGTATAAGTTGCCGAAACGGACGGCAGATAGCCGGCCTTGGCGACGGCGATCCCTTCCTGGGCGCTTTGGGCGGCATCGGTATACTGAAAAATTTCCGGTCGCTGGCGAAGTGCCAGATCGACGCAAGCCGCCAGGGTCTGTTCGAACTTACTATAGGATAAATCACCCTTGACCTTGAGTTCGGTGGTCAAAGGCAGTCCCATGACATTGTTGAGGTTGGCCATCGTGATGTCATACAAGTTCTGGGCCTCGATCAGCGTCTGCTTCGCCTTGGCCAGCTCCACTTCCGACCGCAACACGTCGACCTTGGCGACAACTCCGACATCAAACTGCAGTTTCACATCCTGCAAATAGCGTTCCAGTCGGGCGACCGATTCCTGAGCCAGCTTGACCGCGTCACGGGCGGCCATGAACTTGAAGTAGGCGTCAGTCGCGTTGTACTTCAGCAATTGCCGGGCGGCGGCAATCCCCCATTGGCTGGAATCCAGGGACAGTTTGGCCTGGCTGATCTGGCTTTCGATCTTGTTGCCAGACCAGAGGATCCAGCTGAAGCTGACGGAGTTCGAATAATTATCGGTAGTCGTCGGGCTCGGTTCCCTCTCGGTAGGCGCAGCCAACGTCCGCGAGTCCCGGTGCGTGCCGCTGATGGTCGGCCAGCGGTAAGAACGGGCGGCGGTCAGGGCGCCTTTGGCGGCTTCAAAATCAAACACGGCGATCTTGCCGCTGGGATTGTTGGTCAGAGCCAGCTGAACGGCCTGGTCCAGCGTCAGATCCATCGTTGCCGGCGCCGCCGGAGCAGCAGCCAGGGCTGTTCCCGCCAGCAGCAGCGTCAGTAGGGTTCCGAAAAGGATGCCGCTACGCAGCCACTGCCGAATTGTCGAATGTTTCATTGCGATGTTCATGCCGATTCCTCCGTTATCGTCCGATTGGTTCGATCCTTCATTGAATCGTTAAAAGGTGCGGCGCAGGCCGAAGTAAGTGCTGCGCTGCGATTCCTTGTTGAGACCGATGCTTTCGCCCACGAGGTAGGTATCCGGCGCGATCCGCAATTCGGACCGAAGCTTGAGCCGGAAATCGTTGGGATCATACGCGTCGGCGGAAATCCGGAGGTTTTTGCCGAGATTCAGGTCCAGCCCGGCCCCGGCCTTGCCTTCGATCACGCCGATCCGTCCGCCCACCGTCTTGCCGGTCTGCCCCAACTGGAAGTTGAAGCGGTTGGACTCGCCGATATCCGACAGGCCCATGTGGAAATAGTTCCGTTCATTGGTGTGGATGCGCAGATCCAGGTTGGCGCGGTATTTCTCGGCGCCGCCGTTGTACATCAGGTCGACGCCGGCCTGAGTTTTGATCTTTTCGACCCGGTTGAGCATCCGGTTGGCTTTTTCCGACACATCCCGGGCATTTTTCAACGTGGTTTTGAGATTGGCCGCCGTTTCAGGGTCGGTCGCCACCGGTTCCAGCGCCGCCGCCATTTTTTCGATCCGGGCGCTGGCGCTGCGCAGATTGGCCAGCGTCTCCGTGAGGTCTTTGGCGAATTTTCCGTCATTGTCGACCGTCATGGCCATCTTGTCCACCCGGCCGGCCACATTGCGCAGGCTGGCGGACATGACCGCCAAGTTCTGGGCGATCGCGCTGATATTCTGTTCGTTGTCAGCCGCCATCCGGGACAGCGCCGCTGTCAGCCGGTCCAGATTGCGGGTCGTGTCCTTGAGCGAAGTCTGAACCTGGGGATCGCCGAAGACGGCTTCGAGGGAAACCACCAGCTTATCCATCCGCTGGAACAGTTTGTCCGCCGTCGAAATGAAACTGTCGAGGCCTTCGGGCGGCCCGCCCTCGGCCACGGCTTCCCGGTCAAAGAACTTGTCGCGTTGGTCCGGCGGTGAAATCATGACGAACTTGTCCCCCAAAAGACCGTCCGAGCCGATTGAAAAGGCCGATCCCACCGGAATCTGATTGCCCGTAAAAATTCGCAGGGTAGCCCGGGCTTTTCCTTTCTCGGTGACACCCAGCTGGGTGACCCGGCCGACGTCGACGCCGGCGTAGCGGACCTGGCCGCCAATTTTCAAGCCGTCGACCCGATCGAAATCGACATACAGCGGATAGCCGGTTTCCCCAAACCGGATCGCCCCATAGAAAAGGGCAACCACGATCAGGAGCGCGATTCCCAGCAACGTCACGGCGCCAACTTTCGTTTCGGCTGTCAATTTCATTCTCTCGCCCTCCTTTGGACCGGAATGCAGCTGTTTTTTACCCCGGAGACAAACTGCTGAACGACGGGATTGGCCGATTGCCGGAATTCATCCGGCGTGCCGATGGCAATGATTTTCTCGTCGTACATCATGGCGATCCGGTCGGCGATCGTGAAGGCGCTCTCCATGTCGTGCGTCACCACGACGGCGGTCACGCCCAGGATGCGCCGGGTACTCATGATCAGGCGGTTGATCGTGGCCGACATAACGGGGTCGAGACCGGAAGTCGGTTCATCATACAGGACGATTTTCGGATTGAGGGCGATCGCCCGGGCCAGACTGACCCGTTTTTTCATTCCGCCGGACAGTTCGCTGGGCATCGCGTTTTCCCGGCCCATCAGACCGACCATGCGCAGGGTCCGACGGATCACCCGCAAAATTTCCTCCTCCGGCATCTTGGTATGCTGGCGGATGCCAAAGGCGACGTTTTCGCCCACCGTCATCGAGTCGAACAGCGCCGAATACTGGAAAACCATCCCCATATTGCGGCGAATTTTGTTGAGTTCGTCTTCATCGAGATGGGAAATTTCCCGGCCGTCCACCCAGATCTGACCGGCATCCGGTTTCAGCAAGCCGATCATCAGGCGCAACAACGTACTTTTGCCGGCGCCGCTCGGCCCGATGACCACCATGATCTCGCCCCGCTGCACCTGCAGGCTGACGTCGTCCAGGATCCGGCGGTCCTGAAACGACATGCTGACACTTTTCAGTTCAATCATCGGCTCCGTCACAGGTTCCATCACATCACCTATACAACCAGGTCGACAGGAAAAAATTCACCACGAAAATCCAGACGATGGAGGTCACGACTGAACCGGTCGTGGCATGACCGACTCCCTCGGCGCCTTCTTGGGCGCCCATCCCCTTGATGCAGCCGACCAGGGCCACGATCCCGCCAAAAAACATCGATTTGATCAGGCCGCCGGTAAAATCGGACAGTTCCGTAAAGATTTCAATGGAATGCAGAAAGCTATAGGCGCTGACATTCGTGTGGGTCATCGCCACGAACAGACCACCGGCGATGCCCATGAAATTAGCAAAGGTTACGATCATCGGCGTCATCAGGATACAGGCGACAAACCGCGGCACGACAAGATAGCCGACTGGGTCGGTGGCCATCACCCGTAGCGCGTCGATCTGCTCGGTCACTTTCATCGAACCGATCTCCGCCGTGATGGCGGCGCCGACACGGCCCGCCAAAACTACGGCGCTGAGAACCGGCCCCAGTTCCCGGAACATGGCCAATGCGACCACGCCGCCGGTCGTGGACTGGGCCCCAGCCCGCGTCAATGCCGGCGTCGCCTGCCAAACCATGACCATGCCGGTGAACACGATCATCATGAACACGATCGGCATGGTATCAACCCCCAGATGCGACATCTGGTAAA
>CAZRLN010000095.1:0-6301 GCA_964601085.1 uncultured Veillonellaceae bacterium
CACTTCCTTATTCAGTTGGGTCTCCTGTTCGAGGTTATCCGATGGAGCCGCCTCCTCGAAGAAGTTTCCCCCGCTCGCCGGCGGTGATCTTTTATCCCTTCCTTCTGGTTTCATTATAACATAAAGATTGAGTATTCGCAAAACACAGAATTTTACAGATGCGACCGGGAAGAAGACGAGGGATGGCTGAATCTCCGACCGGTGTGTTCGACGTTGCGTCTAATACTATTTAGCATTTTCAAATAATGTTATAATGAAACCAAACAAAAAGTAATGCCAGTCCGCGCCGGTCGTGCGTGAAACGGGTTTTCCCAAAAAGGAAGGAGCGAATTCCATGATGAATTGCAGCAAACGGATCATGGCGGTTCTGTTCGGCGGTATCTTTCTGCTGGGTCTGAATATCCCGGTCGCAGTCGCCGAGCAGGTCTGGAACACCAACAAGTCGAACGGCTGCCGGTTCAGCATTCCGGTTCACTCCAAGGAAGTGAAGATAACCGATATCCGCTGGGATGGGCCGTGCCAGAACAGTCTGGCGGAGGGCGAAGGCCCGATCCAGATCACCTTCTATCAGATTCCGAACGAGAAGTCGCTCATCGTTATTGACGGTACGATGACCATGACGGGCGGCATGCCCAATGGGAAAGCGTTGTTGCGCTGGAACTTCGGCCTGTCTTTTGAAGGCGAATACCGCAACGGCGAGCGAACCCGCGGCGTCATTCGCTACGACGGCGAAACTTACGATGGTGAGTTTTATCTGGATGTATTCCACGGCAAAGGGACATACCGCTTCAAGAATGGCGATGTTTACGAAGGGGACTGGGCCGCCGGCAAACGCAACGGCTTCGGCAAACTCACCGCCGCCGACGGCAAGGTGAAGTACCAGGGCGAATGGAAAGATAACCATCCGATCAATGACCCGGCGCTGACCCGGACGCTCAAAGGCTTTCTGAGCATTCCCTGGGGAACCAGCCGCGCCGATACCGAAAAGGCAATGAAGGCCCGGGACGGCAACTATATCAAAACCAACCTGTTTCTCTACAAGAACGGGGTCTATTATGGCACTGGCAAAACTGCGAATGGCAGCGAATATTCGTATTTTCTGACGAAGTTCAACGGCCAGCCGGCCTTCATCTGGGCCCACAGTTATGAAGACAAGTTTTATCTGGGCAAGGTCGTGCTTTTCAATACCGAGCAGGACATTCTCAGCAGTTTCGAGACGGTCAGGAAGGATCTGACCGAACGCTACGGCGCACCGAGCCGGGAATCGGGCAAGTTTATGGACAGTATGGTTGTCTGGGATTTTCAGGGCGGCCATTTTATCGGCCTGAAAATTGAACGCCTTGGCTATGACAAGGTGAATTTCGCTTTTTTGCCGCAGCACGCGGACCTGCGGGAAATCGTGAAACGGCCGTTCAATCTGGCGCTGTATTACGCCTACAAGCCGGTTTACGACAAAGTGTACACCGCCACGGTCACGACCAACAAGACTGACTATTAAGCCCGGTTGGTTGGGCGACTTCAGCGGGTGTGAAAGGGGAGCCGTCGGATGAACCGAAAATTTGGCGCAACCGGTTTTTGGATATTGCTGGTGGTTTTCGTTTTTTGCTGGACGTTGCCGCTACCGGCGGCGCAGGCGGCGGAACGATCCTGGCTGCAAGTCCATTATGATCCGGACGTGGCGGCGCAAACCCGAACCCATGTGGAGGCCGCCGCCGACTTGATCGCCGACATGCTCACCGAATACCGGCTGCCGCTGCGCCAACCCATCACCGTTCTGGTGACGGCGGATCAAGCCACCTATGAAAAGGCCTTGCTCCAGTTCGGCTTTTCAGCGGAAAAGGCCCGCCAAACCGCCCAACACACCGCCGGCGTCAGCCTGGGGAACCGGCCGCTGATCCTGTTGAAAGGCACGCCGGCCCTTCAAAACAGTCGGGCAGAAGTGTTCCGGGTGCTGCCGCATGAAGTCTTCCATCAGGTGCAGAACCAGTTTGGCCGCCAAACTTCCGCCAACTGGATGGTGGAGGCGGCGCCGGAGCTGTTTCAGATCATTGCCCGGGAGAAGGCGGGACTGGAAGAAGTTGCCCCCGCTTTCGGCAAGACCGCATTGCGCGTTTTCGTCGCCAACAGCATCCCGTCCGCCCAGCAACTGATGTCTTATAAGTATGATGAATTTGCAGCGCTGGCGCGACAGGGCCAGCCTGTGTACCAAATGTCCCTGTTGATGCTGTTCCAATTGACGAATAAGGATTTTGAACCGGTGCTGCAATACTATCGACTGCTGAATGAGGGAATGAAGCCGGACAGTGCGTTTATCGCCTTGTTTCGGCGGCCGCAGTCGATGTTCGCAGCGGAAATGGACCAATACTTCGCCAAACTGCGCGAAAAACGGCCGAAAACGAACTAACCCTGACCACAAGGGGTATGAACCAAGGAGGATTCACCATATGGAAAAAATGCGACTGGGACGGACCGGGTTGCAAGTCAGCCGGAGCGGCTTCGGCGCCCTGCCGATCCAGCGGATCTCGTTCGATGAAGCCAAAGCGATCCTGCGCCAGGCCTATGAGAAGGGCATAAACTTTTTTGACACGGCGCGGGGCTATACGGACAGTGAGGAAAAAATCGGCTATGCCCTGGCCGATGTGCGGAATGACATCACCCTCGCTACCAAGAGCAAGGCGGGCGACCGGAAAACCTTGCTGAAAGATCTCGAAACGAGCTTGCGCAACCTGAAAACCGATCATGTGGATATTTTGCAGCTGCACAATCCCGCCGAGTTGCCCGATCCCAACGATCCCGAGAGCGCCTATGCGGGGTTGTTGGAAGCCCGGCAAAAAGGACTGATCCGCTTTCTTGGCGTGACGAACCACAAGATCGGCAACGCATTGCAGGCGGCGGCCTCCGGCCGGTACGACACCGTCCAGTTTCCGCTGAATTCCCTCTCGGCCGCAGCGGACCTGAAACTGATCGCCGCGTGCAAGGAGCAGGATCTCGGTCTCATCGCGATGAAGGGATTGTCGGGAGGACTCATCACCAACGCGGCTACGACTTTTTCCTTCCTGCGACAGTATGACAATGTGTTGCCAATCTGGGGAATTCAGCGAATGAACGAACTGGACCAATTCATCACCTTCGAACAGAATCCGCCAATATTGGACGAAGCTATGTGGCGCCTGATTGAAAAAGACCGGATGGAACTGGCCGGCGATTTTTGCCGCGGCTGCGGCTATTGCCTGCCCTGCCCGGCAGGAATCGAGATCCCGACCCAGGCCCGGGTGTCGCTGTTTCTGGGGCGGGCGCCTGTCCAGCCGTTCCTGACGGATGAGTTCAAGGCCAAGATGGATCGGATTAATGACTGCATCGGCTGCAACCACTGCAAGGATAACTGCCCGTACGAACTGGACACCCCGAATCTGTTGAAGCGGGAACTGAAGAAATACTACGACTTCTACGAAGCCCACAAACAATAAACTTTTTGCCGGCGGAAATGGTATAACCATTCGGCTGGAAAGACGACAAAAAACGGCTGTGCGGAAACTCTTCAACAAGTTTTCGCACAGCCGTTTTTTTGCATGATTGCTCGTTAGCCGATTATTTCTGTAGGGAACAATCAATCTTTGAATGGTAGTGTTGCCCGCCCGGGCCTGCGGCTGTTTTTACAGTAACAGATGACTATACGCGTTGAAAGAATAACCGATGAGGATGATCCCGGCGGTGACGATGCCGACAAAAACACCGAGCAGCCGGGGCTTGACCACTTTTTTCAGCATAATCATCGACGGCAGGGATAGCGCGGTGACCCCCATCATGAACGATAACGCGGTGCCAAGCCCCACTCCCTTTAAGACCAATGCTTCGGCGACGGGCAAAGTTCCAAAGATGTCCGCATACATCGGAACTCCAGCCAATGTGGCGATGAGTACCGAATACCATTTGTCCTGCCCCAGAACGGCGGCAATGATGGATTCGGGGATCCAATTGTGGATGGCGGCGCCGATGCCTACGCCGATCAGGATGTATAGCCAAACTCTGTTGACGATTTCCAGCACCTGATCTTTCGCAAATTCCAGCCGTTCCCGCGTTGTCAGCTCAGCTTCGGCGATTTCCACCAGCTTGTTTTTGAACACAAAAGGTTCGACATATTGCTCCATGCCGGCATTGCTGATGATGGTGCCGCTGATCACGGCCAGGATCAGTCCGACAATGACATAGGCAATCGCGATCTTCCAGTTGAAGATGCCGGCGAGCAAAACAACAGAGGCTAAATCAACCAACGGGGAGGAAATCAGAAACGAAAAAGTGACGCCAATCGGCAGTCCCGCGTTGGTAAAGCCGATGAACAAAGGAATCGAAGAGCAGGAACAAAAGGGGGTGACAGTTCCCAACAAGGCGGCCAGGATATTCGCGGACAAGCCACTAAACCGTCCGAGGATTTTTCGGGTCCGCTCCGGCGGGAAAAAGCTCTGAACATAGGAGATCGCAAAAATCAGCACCGACAACAGGATGAAAATCTTTACAACGTCGTAGATGAAAAAGTGGATGCTGCCGCCAAGATTCTCTTTGACGCTGAGGCCCAGTCCCTGTTCCACCAGAAACGTAACCAGATTCGAAAGCCATTCCATCCGGAGCAATTGATTGTTTAACCATTCCAATAAAAACATGGGAGATTCTCCTGACATCTATTTCAATTCTGGATCCGCCAGCAGGTTTTTTCGGTTTATTTCAACCATTCGGCGATGGCTTCAGGCGCAGGGATCTTTCCGGCGACCTTGACCTGCCCGTCGATCACGAGGGCGGGGGTGATCATGACGCCGTAGTCGGTGATCTGGTTGATGTCGGTGACTTTGCTCACCGTGGCGTTGGCGCCGGCGAGAGCCACGGCTTTTTTGGCGTTTTCCTCCAGCTTGGCGCACTTGGCGCAACCGGTGCCGAGAACTTCGATTTTTTTACTCATGCGGATTCCTCCTTCGGTTTGGGGTCGGCGGACGGCTCCGTCAGGGGATCGACCCGGACGACCGCCGTGTCCAACAAAATGTTTTGGCATACGAGATGGATGGCCCGGAAAGCTTCCGGGTTCAAACGATAAAAGATCCAGCGCCCGTCCCTCGAATCGAGGACGACGCCGGCTTCGCGCAAGACCCGCAAGTGGTTCGAGATGGCGGGCTGCGTCATGGAGAACGCGTTGAGGAAGGCGCAGACGCAGCGTTCCTTGCCGGCCAGCATCCGGACGATCTCGAGGCGCGTTTCATCGCCCAGCGCCTTGAAGATCTTCGCCATGGCCTTATCGGTCGGCGTCGGCATGTTAGTCCGCTCCAACTGTTGATTTGACTTTTTCGGCCATGCGTTCGACGACTTCCGGTGTCGCGGGCGCGGAGCCCTTTACAAGGCCCTGTTGGGTCATGACGATTTCAGTGAAGGGCAGACTGCGGGCTTCGAACATTTTGCGGCCACAACCGACCGGACAGCCGTCAATGATAATATTGTCGGCTTCTCGCGCCGATTCGATAAAGCCGGATAGGTCGGCGCCGATGCCGGACAGACAACTCATGCCGCCCCACTCTTCGTCATCCAGGCGCCGCGCCACAAGATCGGCGATGTGGCCGACATCGGCGGCTCCGGAACAGGCGTAAAGCAGGCGGGGCTTCTGGTCGCCGCCGCAGTTGCAGGAACATTGGGCCATAATTATCACGGTCCTTTCTTTCATTTGCGTTTAACTTTCGGGCAGAATTATTAACCGATATTATATTAAAATATTTTTATATAATATGTCAAGGGTGGATTGGAGAAGAATAGTGCGATCCGCGAAAGCGTCCAGCTCTGTAGCGATGAGCAAGGGTGTCATGACCCCAAACAAGATAATTGACAAAGCTCAGCATATGAGTGAAAATGAATATACGGGTGCGATGTTTTGATTATTCTGCTGGCGAAAAAAGAATCGAAACTACCTAAAGGGGAGTGTAAGTATGGATATTTTAGCCGTGCTCAAGGCCCTTGGCGATGAGACGCGAATTCGGATCGTGAACGTATTGCGCAAAGACGTGCTTTGCGTGTGCGATTTGGAAAAAATACTGAATATCAGCCAGTCCAATGCCTCCCGCCATCTGGCGGTATTGCGCCGCGCCCAGCTCGTCACAAGCGAAAAGAAGGCGCAGTGGGTGTACTTCAGCCTGAATCAACACTTGATTGACGCCCACCCTTTTCTGCAAGAAATCTTGGCCAACGAACTCGAACCGGTGGCAATCCTCCGCACGGATTTGGACCGCTGGAAACGATACCGGGAAATGGGCGGCGACTGCCTGCATGA
>CAZRLN010000096.1:0-6008 GCA_964601085.1 uncultured Veillonellaceae bacterium
ACCAGGCCGATGGCCATGACATACCACATGTGAACCGCCAGCGTCTCGCCGCCGGCGGACAGCGAAAAGTCCGGAATCATTCGGGATGCGGTGGTTCCCGCCGTAAAGATCAGAATGGCTGTTTCGCCGACCGCCCGGCCTGCCGTCAGCGTGACTCCGGTAACGATTCCCGGTAACGCCGCCGGCAAAACCACGCGGGCGATGGTCTGCCACTTCGTCGCGCCGAGCGCCAGGCTCGCCTCGCGATATTCCCGCGGCACGGTTTTCAGCGCTTCCTCCGTCACCCGCACGATGATCGGCAAATTCATCAGCGCCAGGGTCATCGCGCCGACCCCCAGACTGATGCCGAACCCCATCAGATTGATGAACAGGATCATCCCAAACAGGCCGAGCACGATGGACGGCACGGACGCCAGACATTCGACGCTGAGCCGGATCACATCCGCCAAACGCCCCCGGGCGCTATATTCCGCCAGATAGATGCCCGCGCCGACCGCCACCGGCGCCGCGACGAGCAACGATATAAACAGGATGTAAAACGTATTGAACAGTTGGGCGCCCACGCCGCCGCCCGCCGACACATCGCTGGATGGCCCGAAAACAAAGCTGGCGCTCAACACCGGCAGACCTTTGATGAGAATATAACCAAGAAATACCGCCAGCACGCCGATGATCAGCAGTCCGGCGCCCCACAACAGTCCGGTTACGACACGATCCCACTGTTTTGCACTCATACCGCTTCTCCTTTCCGGATCAGGCCGCGGATGGCGACAATCAATAGCAGCGACATGACGAGCAGTACCAGCGCCATCAGGAACAGCGAGTTGCCGTACGCCGAATTAAAAGGGGCATTGCCCATCTCGACCACGATTTCGCTCGTGAGGGTCGCGGTCGGACTGAACAACGACTTCGCCAGGAGCGGAGTGTTGCCGATGACCATCTGCACCGCCATTGTTTCGCCAATAGCCCGGGCCAGTCCCAGAATGACCGCCGTCAAAATTCCCGGCAGCGCCGTGGGAATCAACACATGCCAGATCGTCTGCCAGCGGGTCGCGCCCAGGGCCACCGAGGCTTCCTCCAAGGAGGCCGGCACCGACCGCAGCGCGTCTTCCGAAATGCTGATGACCGTCGGCAGGATCATAATTCCTAAAATCAATCCGGCGGCAAACAGGCCAAACCCCATCCCCAGCTTCAATTCATCCCGCAGGAACGGCACCAGCACGGTTAGTCCCAGGTAGCCGTAGACGACGGAGGGAATCGCCACATACAGGTCATTGGCCGGCCGCATGATGTCCCGCACCCGCTTCGGCGCGACCTTCGCCATGAAGACCGCTCCGGCCAACCCCAGCGGACCGCCGAACAACACCGCCAGAAAGGCGGCGTACACCGAACCGGCAATGAAACTGGCCGCACCGAATTTTTCATCCAGCGGATCCCATTTTGTCGACAGGAAAAACTCGGCAGGACTGACTTCCCGGAAAGTCTGAATCCCTTGCTGACCCATAAAAAACAGGATTGAAAGCACGATCACCGACATCAGAATCGCGCTAGCCAGAAACAAGTATCGAATATACCGGTCATAGACCAGTCGAAGATCTTTTGTCGGCGTTCCTGAAATGGAACTCACTGCGTTCACACCTTTTCACGGCAATTTTCTCGCGGGCGGCAAATATACGGATAGCCGGGAGCTCAAGGGGCCGCTCCCGGCATACACGCCTTTATCCAGAGGAGGGGGTGTTATTTCGGCATTTTGGTGAGAGGAACGAAACCGCTCTTCTCGGCGTAGCTTTCCTGGAATTCCTTGCTGGTCACGAAATCGATGAACGCCTTGGTTGCGCCTTCCGGTTGGCCTTTGGTGAACATCCGGCCGAAAGTCAGGATCTTGTATTTGCCGCTGGCGACATCTGCAAGGGAATATTTCACGCCGTCGACAGCGAGCATTTTCACACTGGCGTCGGCATACGCCGCATCCACATAGCCGATGGCGCCGGCGGTGCTGGCGATAGCCGCGCGAACCGCGCCGTTGGAATCCTGGATGACCGCATTGTCGGTGAATTTATTGGTTTTGAGAACCAGTTGCTGGATCGTGGCCCGGGAACCGGACGAGGGCGAACGGTGCACCAAGGTGATTTTCAGATCTTTACCGCCGACTTCTTTCCAGTTGGTGACCTTGCCGGTCAGGATGTCGACATATTGCTGCGTGGTCAGGTTATCGACGTTGACTTCCTTGTTGGCGATAAATACGAACGGAATGCCGACCAGTTTGTGTTCCACCAGGCCTTTGTCATTGAGTTTCGCATCCAGCGCCACATCGGAGTTGCCAATGTTGACGGCGCCGTTCGCCACTTGGTTCTGCCCGGTAAAGGAACCGCCGCCGGCGATATTCACGGTCACTTTGGCATTCTTTTTCTGGAATTCTTCCTGGCCGGCTTTCAGGAGCGGCAACAACGCCGTCGAACCAGAAGCTTTAACAGTGCCCGTAATTTCAGCGCCCGCCTTCTTGGGCTCTTCTTTTTTCGCCGGAGTTCCGCCGCAACCGACCAGCAGCGTCGCCGCCATGACCACAGCCAACCCCAGAGTCAAACTTTTTTTCATGTTCATCACAAATTCTTCCTCCCATCATCTTTACCCATCGTGATTGGATCTGTTTTCATCATAACGAATCCCCAAATCCCCCGCAATGGATTTGGAGCGCTTTTAACTTAACCTTAACATTGCCGTAACATTACCGTGCAGTTTGTTGATTGATCCGCCATAACATCAGTAGAAGAATCGCGAGAAACGCCGCCAAATACGCCCCGATGACGAGCAGGCCCGTTCCGTCAATCCACAGGCCATAGAGAAATCCCGAGACAGCGCTGAAAATCGCCACGCAGATTACATAGGCAAACGTTTTCAGTCGGCCGATGATTGCCGCAGTGATGAGCATGCTTTGCAGGCTCAATTCCGGATCCGCCATCAGATACGCCAGCAAGGGTCCCTTATGCATTCCCAATTCCAAAAACATCTTGGCGATCGGAACTTCGACCAGGGTGGGAAAATACATGAAAATCCCGAAAAACACTCCCGCCAGATTGCCGATCGCCGTGTTTTCGCCAGCGATGCCCTGAATCCACTCCGGCCGGATGACCGGACGGATCACGCCGACCATAAAGACGCCGGCAATCAGCAACGGGAAGATCTGCTTCACAAATCGCCAGGACTCCCACAGAAAATCGCCTATTTCTTCAGCCTCAAACCGGGTTTTGAGTAAAAGAAAAATGGCGACCAGCGAGATCGCCACGCCCATAAATTTACCCGTAATCAAAATTTCCAGGCTGCCCGGATGCGGCGTCATCCCCACGGCCGCGCCAAGAAACGTGACTGCGGTCAAAAACAAGGCCCCATAGGTCCAATGGTTCAACCCGTCAAAAACGGTTTCAAACCCCTTCCAGGCAGCGCCGCCTGTCAACGCCAGCAGGACGATCAGAATCGCTCCCTGCGCCGAAACGCCCTCTTCACCTTTTGCCGGATCAAAGGGCACCAACCGGAGCAAGAATTCCTGCAAAGTATCCATGCCGGCAACCGGCAATGTGATTGTGGCATAGGCGTTGGTGAGCAGATTGATTTTCAACGTTCCGGAAAGGAGCAAGGCAACCAGCAGGGCGATCAGGGCGAAAGCCGAGCTCGTCATTGCCTGATTGCCGGCGAAAATCGCATCCGTGGCTGCATCATGGACCGTGTCTTCCTTGCTGAAAATCAGCGCCATGATCATCCCGATCCCGATTCCGAATACCAGGGAAAGAAAAAATCTGGCAAAAGCCAGATCAGCGCCGATCAATCCGCCGGTGTAAATTAATGCAAGAATATTGGCGGCGGGAGCAAAAAACAAAAAGGTAATGGCTGGACCAATCCCCGCGCCTTTTTTATATATTCCGGCGAAGAGGGGAACAATCGTACAGGAACACACGGCAAGCAACGAGCCTGATGCCGCTGCGGCAGGATAGGATATATATTTTGGTCTGTTCCGCCCCAGAAACCGGGTTACCGATTCTTTGGGGATGAGCGCGGTCATTGCGCCGGCAATAAAGAATGCCGGCAACAGGCACAATAGTACGTGCGCCGCAAGATACGCCGCCAAATTCCCCACGCCGCTGTATAGGAGATCGAGCAAACCGCTACTTTGACCCATAATGCACCTCCAGGCATCGATGCCGGAATGTACCTACAGGCACTCTCATCTTGCAATCTTAATATATCTGATTTTTCTTACATATTCAAGCAACAGCCCTGCTTTCTCTCATCCGCCATTTTTTCCCGCATCGCCCGGAAAAACTTCCGCAGATTGTCCGGCAGAACGAACGGCTCGCTCACACCTGCCGTCGCAGCGGCCTGCCCATAAACTTCGCGCAGGATCGCATCGACAATCATTGCCGGCGGCGGACTGGTGTACTCTTTCCCCTGATACAGCCAGACTCGACAATCCACGTGATCGCCGCACAAATCGCCGCAGGACTCGCACTTGCTTTCTTTGCCTGCCAACTGGATGTCCCTGCCGTTCACGCGGATCGTCGGCGAGCTGACGAAACGATGCTGCACCGCCTTCTCCTCGCTGTCGACATGAATCCGGTTGACCGTTACCTCAATGCCGCCGGCCTGCAACACTCCCGCCACCTGGGCCAGCGCCCCATCCAGACTGTCGCCGGTCCCCTTGCACCAAGTGCAGACCTCCAGGTCCAGAAAGAGAAAATCGATGACGACTTGGCGTTTTGCCGCTTCTTCGGCCGCCGGTTCGCTGCAGCAGCCCGTACCGCAGCCGCAAGTTCCCGTCTTTGCATTCAGCATATATATCCCTCCAATCATTTCTTGATTCGATGCCCGTCAGGCGCGGCCGTTTTATTTATCTGCCGCGTGCAAACGAATTCCGGAAATGAAGCGCCACATTGACCAACGCGATCATCACCGGCACCTCGATCAGCGGCCCGATCACCGCCGCAAACGCCTGTCCGGAGTTAATGCCGAAAATCGCCACCGCCACCGCAATGGCCAATTCAAAATTATTGCTGGCCGCTGTAAAGGACAGGGTGGTGGTCTGTTCGTAGTTCACGCCGATCCGCCAGCTCATATAGAATGAAAGCGCAAACATTACCGCAAAATAAATGATCAGGGGAATCGCGATCCGCACAACGTCAAAGGGAAGTTTCACGATATAGCTGCCTTTCAGCGAAAACATGACCACGATCGTGAACAGCAGGGAAATCAGCGCCAACGGACTAATCTTGGGAATGAAATGGTTTTCATACCAGTCGCGTCCTTTGGCCGGCAACAGGAATTGCCGCGTCAGAAAACCAGCAACGAATGGGATTCCCAGATAGATCGCCACACTCATCGCCACGTCTTTCATCGATACCTGGATGGTCATCCCCTTGAAACCAATCCACCCCGGCAGTACGCTGATGAAAAAATAGGCGAAAAATGAATACAAGAGCAGTTGGAATATCGAGTTCAATGCCACTAAAGCCGCCGCATATTCATTGTCGCCATCGGCCAACGAGTTCCAGATGATGACCATCGCGATACAGCGGGCCAACCCGATGAGAATGAGTCCGACCATATATTCCGGCATATCCGGTAAAAAGATGATTGCCAGGGCAAACATAAGAACCGGTCCGATAATCCAGTTCTGCACCAGCGATAATGTCACCACCTTGCCGTTGCGGAACACCTTGCCCAGTTCCTCGTATTTCACCTTAGCCAGCGGCGGATACATCATCACGATCAGACCGATCGCGATCGGGATCGAGGTCGTGCCAATCGAAAGCGCATCCAGCCAGGCCGCCACCCCAGGAAAGCCATACCCAACCCCTACCCCGATAGCCATCGCCACAAAAATCCACAACGTCAGGAACCGATCAAGAAACGATAATCCTTTTTTTCCCGCTGCCATTTCGTTCACTCTCCTTCCAGATTCACATCATGCAGGCAGTCGCCGCCCATTTCCCGGTATCGTTTCCAGCGGTCCAAATCCG
>CAZRLN010000097.1:0-5993 GCA_964601085.1 uncultured Veillonellaceae bacterium
TTTCTGCGAAACGGTTAATTGCGTTTCAGAGCCCGGTGGGCAATGTCTTTTCGATACTGCATCCCGGCGAACTTGATCTGCTCTACCGCCGGATACACCTTGTCGACAGCCGCGGCTATGGTCTCCGCCATCGCTGTCACGCCCAACACGCGACCGCCATGAGTCACAATCGCGTCTCCGGCCAACCCGGTACCGGCGTGGAATACCACTGCATCCTTGGCTTCGGCATCCCCCAATCCGATGATGGCATCTCCCTTCCGGTAATCACCCGGGTACCCGCCAGCCGCCACGACAACGCAAACCGCCGCTTTATTCCGCCATTTTACAGTTTGTCCGGCAAGTGTCCCGTCGATGCAGGACTCCATGATTTTCACCAGATCGGCGTCCAATAGCGGCAATACCACCTGCGTTTCCGGATCGCCGAACCGTGCGTTGAACTCGATCACTTTGGGACCATCCGCCGTTATCATCAGACCGGCATAGAGGACGCCCTGATACAGAATTCCGTCTTGGCGCAGGCCGTCGATCATCGGCTGCAAAATGGTGTCCTGAATCTGCCGCAGCAGCTGCGGGGTCACTACCGGCGCCGGTGCATACGCTCCCATACCGCCGGTATTGGGACCGACATCGCCGTCGCCCACCCGCTTATGGTCCTGCGCCGCCACCATCGGCACAACCGTGACGCCATCCGTAAATGCCAACAGGGAAGCCTCTTCACCAACCAGAAGTTCTTCCAGCACCACTTGGTCGCCGGCATTGCCATGGACTTTCTTCAGCATGATTTCGTCGATGGCTGCCAGCGCTTCAACTGCCGTTTCGGCCACGACTACGCCTTTTCCCGCCGCCAGTCCATCCGCTTTGACTACAATGCCGGTTCCCTTTTCCTGAATATAGGCTTTGGCTTCCGCCGCCGAGGTAAACACGGCGAACTCGGCCGTCGGCACCCCATATTCCTTCATGCGCTCTTTGGCAAAAGTTTTGGAGCCTTCCAATTGCGCCGCTTCCTGTGTCGGTCCAAAAATACGCAGGCCCTGCGCCGTGAAATAATCGACGATGCCATCCGTCAATGGTTTTTCCGGTCCCACAACCGTCAGGTCGACATTGTGTTCGCGGGCGAACCCGCACAACGCCTTGATATTGTCTGCGGAGATATCGACGCACTCGGCGATTTGCCCGATGCCGGGATTACCGGGAGCGCAGTAGATTTTTTCCACCCGGGGACTCTGGGCCAGCTTCCACACCAGCGCATGTTCGCGGCCCCCGCCGCCAACGACCAGGATTCGCATAGCTAAACCTCCAGTATTCTCAATGTTTGAAGTGCCGCATCCCGGTGAACACCATCGCAATGCCGTACTCATCGGCCGCCGCAATTGATTCTTCATCCCGGACCGATCCGCCTGGCTGGATAATCGCCGTCACACCGGCTTTGGCCGCCGCATCCACCGTATCCCGGAATGGGAAGAAGGCATCCGACGAAAGCACCGCGCCCTTGGCGGCTTCGCCAGCCTGTTTCAGGGCAATTTCCGCCGACCCGACCCGATTCATTTGTCCCGCTCCCACGCCGATGGTCCGCCCGTCGCGCGCCACAACGATCGCGTTGGATTTCACATGTTTTACGACCTTCCAGGCCAGTTCCAGTTCTTTGAGTTCCGCCGCGGTAGGCGTCCGTTTGGTGACAGTCTTCCATTCCGCAGGCGGCGCATCCTGGGTATCGGTGGACTGGATCACGATGCCGCCGGATACAGTTTTAATATCATAGCGCGGTTTAGCGCCGGCCGCCGGCAATTTCGCTTCCAATAACCGCACATTTTTCTTGGCGCCAAGAATCTCCAACGCCGCTGCATCAAAGGCCGGAGCAATGACCGCCTCCAAAAAGATCGTTTTCAGTTGTTCAGCCGTTGCCGCATCCACCGTCCGGTTCAAGCCGACGATGCCGCCGTAGGCCGAAACCGGATCGGCTTCATACGCCAGTTTGTAGGCCGTGGCAATATCGTCGGCCGTCGCCGCGCCGCAGGGATTGGTGTGTTTGATGACCGCCGCCGCCGGCTTCTCAAAATCGGCGACAATGGCATAGGCGGATTCCAGATCCACAATGTTATTGAATGACAATTCCTTGCCGGCCAGTTGCTTGGCATGGGCCACCCCGCCGCACGCCGCGTTGTCGCGATAAAAAGCCGCCGTCTGGTGGGGATTTTCACCATAACGCAGGTCCTGCAGCTTCTCCCACGGCAGAATCAGCGTCGACGGATACTCCCCTTCGCCGGTCTGCTGCGAAAAATATCGGGAAATCGCCGCATCGTATTCAGCGGTATGAGTGAATGCTTCCCGGACCAAAGCCAGACGGGTCGCCGGCAACACTTCGCCGAACTCCGCCAGTTCATTGACGATATCACCGTAACGGGCTGGATTGACGACCACGGTCACATACCGGAAATTCTTCGCCGCGCTGCGCACCATCGCCGGTCCGCCGATATCGATATTTTCCACGGCTTCTTCCTGCGTCACATTCGGCTTGGCAATGGTTTGCCGGAACGGATACAAATTCACAACCACCAGATCGATGGGATGGATTCCGTGTTCCGTCATGGCCGCCGCATGTTCCGGATTGTCGCGCACAGCCAGGATTCCGCCGTGGATGTAGGGGTTCAAGGTTTTGACCCGGCCATCCATCATTTCCGGAAAATTAGTGACATCGCTGATATAAATGACTGGCACGCCGGCATCCTGCAACGCTTTCATCGTTCCGCCAGTCGAAACAATTTCAATGTCCATCGCGGCCAATGCTTTGGCAAACTCCACCACGCCGGTCTTGTCGGATACGCTGATCAAAGCCCGTTTCACTTTCAATGCCGTTCGCCTTCTTCCTATGAATTTTGCCGGGGCGGCAAAACTTTCACAGCCCGTCCCGAAATATGAATCCGGCCTTCGCAGTACAACCGGACGGCCCGCACATACAAGCGATGTTCCAGATGCAGAATGCGCTCGGCCAGTGTTGTCACCGTATCGTCATCTTCGACCGGCACGGCTTCCTGCAGGATGATGGGACCCGAATCCATGCCCTCATCCACGAAATGCACCGTGGCGCCGGACACTTTCACCCCGTATCGGATAGCCTGCTCCTGTGCGTCCAACCCCGGAAATGACGGCAACAGCGCCGGATGAATGTTCATGATCCGCATGGGAAAACGGTTGATGAACTGCGGACTCAAGATCCGCATGAAACCGGCCAGCAACACCAGCTCGACATGGTGCAGATCCAGTTGTTCGATGATGGCCGCTTCGAATTCCTGTTTACTCCCGTACTTTTTCCGTTCCACGACCGCGGTCGGGATGTCCATTCCGGCAACCCGCCGCAGCGCATTGGCCTCGGGATTGTCGGAGATGACGACACCGATTTTTGCCGTCAGCCGATCCGCGTTAATGGCATCCAAGATGGCCTGCAAATTGCTGCCGCGACCCGATACGAGGACTCCCAGCACCTTTTTACGCACCGAAATCTCCTCCCTTCAGCTCAACCTGCCGGTTCCCCGCCGTCACCCGACCGATCCGGTAGCAAATCTCTCCCTGTTCGGCCAACGCCCGGTGAATGGCCGGCGCTTCCTGCTCGGAAACCACAAGGATCATGCCGATCCCCATGTTGAAGGTCCGGTACATCTCCGGCCAAGCCACGCCGCCCCATTGTTGCAACAGAGAAAAGATCTGCGGCCGGGGCCAGCTGGCGCTGTCCACCGTCGCCGAACAATTTTCCGGCAATACCCGGGGAATATTGTCATAGAAACCGCCACCGGTGATATGCACCATGCCCTTGATCTCGAAACGATCAAAAAGCGGCAGGCAGGCTTTCGGATACAGGCGTGTCGGCGTCAACAATTCTTCGCCGAGCGTTTTGCCCAACTCGGGAATAAAGGTGTCCACCGCGAATTTCTGGTGCTCGAAGCAGATCTTGCGAACCAGGGAAAACCCGTTGGAATGGACGCCCGAGGAAGGCAAGCCCAGCAATACATCGCCGGGCTGAATCCGTTCACCGGTGATCAGCCGCGATTTTTCCGCCACACCGACGGCAAAACCGGCGATATCATATTCGCCGTCCGGATAAAACCCCGCCATCTCCGCCGTCTCGCCACCAATCAGGGAACAGCCCGATTCTTTGCAGGCCCGGGCGACGCCACCCACGATGTCGGCGACTTTTTCCGGCTCGAGTTTGCCGACGGCGACATAGTCCAGAAAGAACAACGGTTCGGCGCCCTGGACCAGAATATCGTTGACACACATGGCGACCGCATCCTGGCCGATAGTATCATGTTTGTCCATCATAAAGGCCAGCTTGAGCTTGGTTCCCACGCCGTCCGTGCCGGAAACCAGAACCGGCTCCGCATATTTGCGGGTATCCAGGGCAAACAATCCGCCGAAGCCGCCGATGTCCGACAAGACTTCCTTGCGGAAGGTAGCGCGCACATGCGCTTTCATCAATTCCACCGACCGGTTGCCGGCGTCGATGTCCACGCCGGCGTCACGATAACTGAGGCCAGCTTCCGGTTGCTTTGGGTTCATGAACGCTTCCTCCCCCGCGGTTTATCTTGGCTCTTCTGCAAAGAGCCGCAGGCATTTTCTTCAAACACGAACTTGGATCCCGGCGTTTCGCCCTGGCAGGGAATCGCCGTCGGATAATCGCCGTTGAAACAGGCAGTACAAAGTCCGCCAAGTTGGACGTTCGCCACACATTGCCGCAATCCTTCCAGGGACAGATAGTGCAGGGAATCGGCGCCGATATAGCGACGGATCTGATCGATGGTTTTGGAGCTGGCGACCAATTCTTTGCGCACGGAGGTATCGATTCCATAGTAGCAGGGATAGATGATCGGCGGCGAACTGACGCACATATGGATCTTTTTCGCGCCGGCCTCGCGCAGCATCTTGACGATCCGGCCGCTGGTCGTCCCCCGGACGATAGAGTCATCAACCATGATGATCGATTTTCCCGCCACTGCCGAGCGAACCGCATTCAATTTGATCCGAACCCCTGCATCGCGTTTTTTCTGCTCCGGCTGAATGAATGTCCGGCCGATGTAACGGTTTTTCATCAACCCTTCCTCAAACGGAATGCCGGACTGGGCGCTGAAGCCGTGGGCGGCCGTGGTTCCGGAGTCCGGAACCGAAATAACGATGTCCGCCGAAAGCCCGCTTTCGATCGCCAATTGCCGTCCCATGGCCAACCTTGCCTGATAAACGCTTTGGCCATCAATCAGGCTATCCGGTCGGGCGAAATAAATGTACTCGAACACACACAGCGCCGGTGGCTGCGGGTCGGCCACAATCCGGCGGAAGTGCGGCTCCTTGCCGTCAATGACCACCATCTCGCCGGGCGCAATATCCCGCACCAGTTTGGCGTTAACCGCGTCGAGAGCGCAGGATTCCGAAGCGATGACCCAGCCTCCATCCGGCAATTGTCCGAGGCATAGCGGCCGAAATCCGTTCGGATCGCGGACGCCGATCAATTTGTCTTCGGTCATGATGACTAGGCAGTAGGCGCCGCCAACCTGCGCCAAACTCTCGATCACCCGATCCTCGATCTTTTTCTTTTTCGAACGGGCAATGAGATTGACGATCACTTCGCTGTCCATGGTCGTCTGAAACACGCTGCCGCCCAGTTCCAGTTTCTTGCGCAACGCCGGCGCATTGGTCAGATTGCCGTTGTGCGCCATGCTGATCCGGCCGCCGGCATAGGAAACCAGCAGCGGTTGAACATTGGAGGCCAGACTGGAACCGGTGGTGGAGTATCGGACATGGCCGATCGCGATATGACCTGGCATTTCCGGCAACGAATCGCGGAACACTTCGTTGACCAGACCCATCCCGCGCCGGATATCCATGGCGTAACCATTGGCCACGCAAATTCCGGCGCTTTCCTGGCCGCGGTGCTGCAGGGCGTATAACCCCCAATAAGCGTTCAGCGCCACATCGACGTCCGGCGCGTAAATTCCGAAAATCCCGCA
>CAZRLN010000098.1:0-5364 GCA_964601085.1 uncultured Veillonellaceae bacterium
CGGAACTGCAGCGTTCGCGGGCGGAGCTTGCCGAAACGTTGCGGATCAAGGAAGCGTTGCTGGAACAGGCCAATATTCTGCTTTCAGAATCCAGCCGCCCTCCGGATGGCTTGGTTGCGCAGGATCCGGTGACCGGACTGATGAAGCATCGAGCAGCCTTGAAGGTGCTGTCCAAGCAACTGGCCCGCTGCAAACGCCACAACGAGGAACTGGCGATTGGCCTTTGCGCCATTGATTCGTATAAAACCCTCAGTCCGGAGTGGAAATATAAAGCACGCAATGAAGTGTTGAAGTGGCTGGCCCAGTTGTTGACCGACAATCTCCGGGAATACGACAGTGTCGCCCGGATCGGCAACGATACATTTTTGCTGATCATGCCGCTCAAACCGGAAAACGGGGCCGAATCCGTCTGCGAACGTCTGTGTGCCCAGATCGCCAGCGGTGCGATCAAAACCGTGCGCGGCGAAATCCATATTACGGCAAGCATCGGCATCGCCTACGCCGCTTCCAGCAGCACCGTCAAATGCCTGATGGAGGAAGCCGATGCCGCATTGGACTATGCCCTGAAGCAGGGTGGCAACCGGGCGGTTTATTTCTTAAAAGCCTGAAACGGTGAGCAGCCAATATCGGGGAGGGTTTTTCACCATGCGCGAACTGTGGCGAAGACTTGTGTTCCTAAGCTGTGTATGCGGCGCCGTTTTGGTCGCGTTGGCCGCATCCCTCTCACCGGTTGTGCTTGTCGCGCCTGTCGACTTTGCGCGGCAGCAGCAACGGGAAGGCTCCTACATGGGCCTTCGCATCCCGACGGAAGAGTCGAACAGGCAGCAGAGTCTGACCCGCGAAGCGTATATCGCCGAAAAGACAAAGGGCAGGCTGGTGGCGGGCAATGACCCGCAATGGGCGGAGTTGTTCGACGCTGTCGCTGCTCTCGCCCAGGACAAGGCGCTTGCCGAACGATGGAAACAGCGGCTTCCTTCGGACCAACATCCGGTGAAAGTCTTTTTCTTCCGGCCCGAGGAAGCTCCGATCAAAGCCCTTGCGCCCTATTTCGTCCGCAAACATGACGCCGTGCATGTCGTTCGCATGGAAGGGGACAAGCAACAGTTTCTTAAGGCGGAGTACCGATACTACACCGATGAGGACTTCCAGCTTGGCAGCGGCTTCAACAATTATCCCACGCCGCCGACTTCGCTGTTGTATCCTTACCGGCGGTATAGCTTGTGGCTGATTCTCTTCGGCTTGCTGGTTTATGCGTTCCTGCCGCCCCAGCCCGCGCCTCCCGGGGCGATCCGGTATCCCCGCTGGCGAATGGTGATGGGGGATGTCGTGGCCCTTCTGATGAGCGTTCCCTTCTTTGCCTTCCCCTTTTTGATCACGGGCGGCACGGTGCAGGCGTTCACGCAGGGTTGGCCCTTGTTCTTTTTCTTCTGGCCGGTCTTTTTCCTGGGGCTGTGGTTGTGGTTCATCTCGGCTTGGTTTGCGAGTTTTACGCTCGTTATCGGGACGGACCGGCTCAGCCTGTCGACGTACAAAGGAGCGGGCGAGTTTTTGTACCGGGACATGGCGTATTTCCAACCGGTCGTCTTCAAGCCGCCGAAGTGGCTGATCGTGGCGTCTTGGCTCGGGGCCCTGGCGGGCAGAGGTTCGGCGCAGATCGGCGCGGCCGGTCGGGCCATGATCCTGAGTAGTTCGGCCTGGGGCAGTCTCGGTATCCGGATGCGGGACGGCTCGGATGTCTTCATTAACATCACCGACCAGATGGGGAACGACGCCCTCAAGGGCCTCGATGCCATTCTCGGGAATCTGCGGGCCAATGGCGTGGAAGAAAAGAACGAGGTCCGGGAAATCCGCAGCCTGGGGCTGGAGACGATGCGGGGATGATACGATCATAAGGCAACGAAAACTCCGTTGTTTGTCATGAGGATCAACCGGTCTGCATTGCAGTGCGACAAGGTTTTATAAGGAGGCTTCGGTTATGATGGATTCCAGTAATCTGCTCGAGTGTTTCTGTCAGGTAGCCGAGTACATTCCCCGCCTGGTCAGCGGCAAAGTCGGCATGGTGGTCTGCGACCGGGAGAAGTTGCTGGCGTCGAACTGCATTCCCGAACTGGCGGCGCAGGCGCGGCCGGGCGACCCGGTCAAGCCGGGGTCCGGACTGCATAAAGCCATGGAAACCGGCCAGCGGATCGTGACGGAAGTGCCGAAGGAATTGTACGGTTTCCCCTATGTCGCCATCAGCCTGCCGATTGTGGGCGAGAAGGGCGAAATACTGGGTGCGGTGGTCATCCATGAGTCGCTGGAGCGCCGGGATGTTCTTCAACATACTGCGGAAGGGCTGGCGACTTCGGCGGCCGCGCTGGCGGACTCCCTGCAATCGATCACGGGCCAGGCCCAGGAACTAAGCGGTCAGGCCCGTTCGCTGACGACCTTGTCGCAGCGGACGGAAACGGAAATGAAAGAAACCGATGCCGTGCTGTCCTTTATCAAAAAAGTCGCCGGCCAGACCAATCTCCTGGGCCTGAACGCCTCTATCGAAGCGGCCCGGGTAGGGGCGGAGGGCCGGGGATTCGCCGTCGTGGCCGAAGAGGTGCGGAAGCTGGCCGAGAACAGCGCGACGTCGACAGTGCAGATCGCGGATATCCTGAAGCGGATGAAGGAGTCCCTCAATAACCTTTCGGCAGCCTCCGGCCAGATCGAAGGGGTGATTGACGACCAGGCGGTGGTGATCGAGTCCATCTCCAATCAAAGCCGGGATCTGATGGAACTGTCGCGGGATTTGAAAACCCTGGCCGACACGCTGTACGCGTTGCAAAAATAGGCCGAAGAAGGAAGGGGAAAAGCAATGCAGGGCGGCACAGCCGAATTGGACCGGATTTATGCCGAACACCATGCCCGTATTCTCCGGTACCTGACGCGAATGGTCGGCGCCCAGGATGCGGAGGATTTGGCCCAGGAAGTTTTCATTCGGGCCGCCAAGGCCTATGACGGCTTTCGTCACGAGGCCAAAATCGAAACCTGGTTGTACCGGATTGCAACCCATGTCGCGGTGGATCGCCTGCGCGGAACCGCCTTGCGGCGGGAAACAATGCTGGGGGAGGAGCTTGGCGAGGTCGCGGAAGATGGCCGGGAGGCCGGTTCCACTTTGGAGGAAAAAACCTTGCGCCGGGCGGCGAACGAGTGTATTCGCAATGTCATTTACGGGCTGCCGGAGAACTATCGAACCCCGCTGATCCTGAGCGAACTGGAAGGGTTCACAAACCGCGAGATTGCCGAAATCTTGGAGGTAAGCCTGGATACGGTGAAAATCAGGCTGCATCGCGCGAAAGACAAACTGAAGAAGGCATTGCTGGACGCCTGCCAGTTTTCCCGTGACGAACGAAATGAATTGACCTGCGATCCCCTGCAAAGCGGCGAAGACCCAGCCGGGGCAAACCGCGGATAATCCCGAACCGAAAAAGAACTGGAGAAGCATAGGGTTGGAAACGTTGCAGCGAAACTTGCCGCAACGTTTTTATTTTTTTCCGGGCCGTGTATCTTTTAGGGCGCCAAACTCGTCTATATATACAGAGAATCGGAGGTGAATGAAATGAATTGGTTTCCCTGTTTTGGCGCAGGCGTCGGCTTTCCGTGGATCATGCTGATTTTTCCCCTGCTGTTCTTGGGAATGATGCTGTTTTTTTGCAGCCGCCGGCGCAGCACCGGATTTTTCGGCTGTTGCATGCGACGTACCGAGAGCGATTACGCATCGGAGCTGGCGGGACTGCGAAGAGACCTGGATGATTTGAAACGGAAACTGGGCTAAGCGGAGTGATTCCCCTTCGGAATTTCATGCCGCGGAGCAAATAAAAAGGCAACGTCCGTAAGTAATGCGGAACGTTGCCTTTTTATTATCGGGGAACAGAGTTCTTTTTATTGCAATACCCGGGTCAACACGTCGGTCAGGATGGCGATCATGGCGTCGATGTCGGCGGCGGTGACGATCAGGGGCGGAATCAGGCGAATCGTGGCGGGTTGGGGCGAGTTCACCAGCAAGCCGCTATGCAGGCAGGCGGCGGCGACTTCGCTTCCCTTGGCGGCCGGCAGATCGAAGGCGATCAGCAAGCCCTGGCCGCGAATGCCGGACAATCCAAACTGCTCGGCGATTCCCAGCAACTTCTCCGTTACATAGGCTCCTTGCCGGGCGGCGTTTTGCGCCAGCTGTTTGTCGATGATTTCCTTGACGACGGCATAGCCGACCTCCATGCCCAGCGGTTGCGCCGAATAGGTTCCGCCCTGGTCGCCGGCATCAAACACGTTGAACTTTTCCTTGGCGAGCATGGCCGAGAGGGGGAATCCGCCGCCGATTCCCTTGGCGAGGGTCATTACATCCGGTTCGATCCCGTAATGCTCATAGGCGAACATCTTGCCGGTCCGGCCGAGGCCGGTCTGGACCTCGTCGACGATGAGCAGGATGTTGTTTTCGGTGCAGATCCGGCGAAGCAGGTTCATATATTCCGCAGTCGCCGCGTATACTCCGCCTTCCCCCTGAATCGGTTCTAGCATGATGGCGCAGGTTTTGTCGGAAACAGCGGCTTGCAGGGCGACGGCATCATTGAGCGGCACATGGCGGAATCCCGGCACCTTGGGTTCGAACAGGGTCCGCCACTTTTCCTTGCCGGTGGCGGACATGGTGGCGAGAGTGCGGCCGTGGAAACTGTTGATCATGGTGATGATCTCGAACGCGCCGCCCCGATATAGGGCGCCGTATTTCCGGGCGAGCTTGATGGCGCTTTCGTTGGCCTCGGCGCCGCTGCTGGCGAAGAAGACACGGTCAAAACAGGAGATGTCCGTAAGCAGTTTGGCGAATTTCAGCATGGACGTATTGTAGAAGGCGGGGCTGGCATTGACCAACAGGCGGCTCTGCTTTTCCAGGGCCTCGGCGATGACGGCGGGGCTGTGCCCGAGGGAAGTGACCGCCCAGCCGCCGACAAAATCGAGATACTGTTTTCCCGCCGTGTCCCAAAGGTGCATCCCCTGGCCGCGTTCCATGATCACCTCGGGCCGTTGGGTGGTAAACAAGATGGACTTCTTTGCTTCTTGCAGGAAGTCTGCGCTGAGCGCTTCCGAAACATTTGACATAAAACCACTCTCCCCATCGAAGATGCTTGAATATATATTACATCCAATGTGAAAATAAATGCAACACTGTTCTGTTCCCGATAAACTTAGCCGCAGGAAGTGGGGCGTTTCGTCGCGAATAAAAGAGCGAGGAAGATGGTCCATGAATCACTGATGGAAAAAGGGGCGATAACTTATGGATAAGCGTAAGACTCAAACTATGGACGGCAATACCGCCGCCGCGCATGTTTCCTATGCGTTCACCGA
>CAZRLN010000099.1:0-5179 GCA_964601085.1 uncultured Veillonellaceae bacterium
CGCCGGAGCCGGTTGCTATTTGCGATCCCGATACCGGTGAAATTCTGGAAACAAATGTCCGGTTTAGCGAATGCTTCGGTTATGTGCTGCAACGCGGAGCTCATTTGACGCTGTATCATATCACTGTAGATTCTCCCGAAAACATAAAAAACTTTCTGGAGAAAATCAAACAAGAGCGCTATTTGCCTTTGCAACGCCGTCTCATTCGCCATCAAAACGGTTCGTTGATCCAGGTCGAACGCTCGGCCATGTTGGTGAAATATCGCGACCGACAGGTGATGACGCTGACGATACGTGATGTGTCGGACGAAGTTCGCCGGGAAAACGAAATACATCGCGATGCGCAATTGGCGACACGAGTCCAGAATGCGCTGCTGACAAAGATCCGGCAAACACCTTATCTGGATATCCAAAGTGTGTATGAGCCGTTCAGCTATGTCGGCGGCGACCTGTATTTCATGGATTGGCGTTATCATGGCCAGGTGTTGCGCGGCTACATCGCCGATGCAACCGGACATGGGCTCGGCACGGCGCTGCATACCTCTTCTATGCATGTGTTGTTGCGGGAAGTGAACGAAATGGATCTGCCGCTGGCGGAACAGATGCGCTGGCTCAATCGGCGGGCCGGGCAATATTTTGATGAAGGAACGTTCGCCGGGGTATTGGCGTTTGAAATCGATTTGCAAGTCAAACAGTTGCGATGGGTTTGCGCCGGGATTCCCGAGATCTGGCTATCCACACGCCAGCATCGAGGAGTATTGGCTAAACCCGGCATGTTTTTGGGAATCAGCAATGTGGAAACCTTTGATATGCATGCGACAGCTTTGGAGAGCGGCGATTCCTGCTACTTTCTGACGGATGGGTTGGCGGACTTGTTGACTCACCACCAGGATGCACCACTGGAGGATCACTCCGCGATGGTGGCGTTTTTGGAGGAATTGGCCAAGGATACATCTTGCCGGGATGATGCAACAGCAATTTGTATTCAGATTCGCTCGTTGCCGGCGACGGTCATGTGTCAGGAGGGGTGGCCGAAGGTCTTGTACCTGAACGGATATGGCGACTATCAAAGAATGAAGGGAGAAATCGCCGCCATTTTGGCGGAAGTAACCGGTCTGCCACATTCCATCCAAGAGGTTGCGGTCAATGAAGCAATCGCCAATGCGTTGGAGTGCCGGGATGGAATCTCACGGCAGAATCGGGCAAAAATCCGGTTTAACCGGATTGGTTCCCGACTCATTGTGCGTGTACAAACTTCACGGATGGGGTTCGCCGGCAATGCTCTTCTGAAACGCCTGCGGGCAAAACCGGAGGAATTGTTCAGCTTTGGCGAAGATGAGGGGATGGGACGGGGAATTCCGATCATGCTATCGGCTACAGACCGGATGATCTACAACGATGATGGAACAGAACTGCTGCTGGCCTGGCGTCTGTAAACGTAAAAAGAAAAGAAGACAAAGAAGCGGGAGAGGGGACGCGTTCGCACGTACCCTCTCCCGCTTCTTTTTTGGAAATAGAATTTGAAAAGAAAATATTTATCGGCCGCTTGGCGCTTCCAGCTGCCCCAGATTCAGACGTTTTTCTGCCAGCAGATAGGCGAGGCCGACAAAGCCAAATCCGAGGCAGACAACCGCCAGTTCGACCCACGAAGGGGAATAGGCGAGATAGGACACCGGCAGCGGCGATTGATCAATCACTTCCAACGGTACGACTTGGCCAGCTACGACCAGATTGTAACGCATGAAGAAAATTCCGGTCATCGAGAGAATGGCGGCGTAAAACATTGACGAACGCGTTTTTTTTGCCAACAGAAGAATGAGGGGGGCAATCAAGCCGGCGCCGATTTCCAGGCCCCAGAAATTCAGCGCGTACGGTCCGAAAAGCAACGCCGCGGAAGCTTCCGCTTTGCCGGGAATGTTACCATACAGACCGGTCAGGATTTTCCATGTTTGAAAGAACAAGGTGACGGCAAGGAACAGGGCCATCAACTTGGCGGTTGCCGGTAGGATGGGGGAGTCGGATTCTTTGCCTTCAATCAGGTAATAGAGGATGATCAGGGCCGCTGCTCCCGAAAGGAGCGCCGTCAGGATAAAATACACCGGCATATAGGCTCCTTCCCAATATGGACGGGCATGAAGAAAGCCGAATACTGCTCCCAGATTCGAGGAGGCGGCCAGCGCGGTGAAAAAAGCGAAGATTCCAAAACGATGCGCTCTTGACGGATCGTTTTTGAGGATCAGATACCAGAATTCACCGACTAAAAATAATAGATATACGCCATATAGGCTACCCATCCAGAAAATTGCCGCTGAAAAATTGGGGCTGAATAACATATAAATCATATGCAGCGGTTGCGGAGTTTCGAGGCCCATGATAAGAAATCCGGCCATCAAAGTGATCAGCGCCAGAATCAAAGCTCGCCGGGTAATCACGGTAAACGGCTCGATGCCGAAAACACAGCCGAGCGAAGAGATCAGGCAAAGGCCCGACCCGATCAACACAAAATAGACGTAGGCGGAAATGAAAATTCCCCAGGGAAACTGATGGGTCGTTCCCATTGCGCCGTGCCCCTTGACAAACAAGGCCACGGCGCCAATGACACCGATCGCGGTCAGTACGGCGGATAACAGGAGCCCGGTTCGCTGATTCATTGTGTGATCCTCCCATAGCAGGATTCAAAGTTGGCCGGAACATGTTTAAAATGTCCCGGCCAACCTATTCCGGGTTGCTCTTATTTTTTCTCGATAGCGAAACCGCCAGCTTCCGCGCCGGGGAACCCTGTGGAAATCGAGACCAGTTTGAACCCTTCCGCTTTCAGGGGAACCGTGGACATGGCGGCAGTCTGACCGCTATAGCAGTACAGCACGATCGTTTTATCTTTCGGGAACGACTTCATGGCGTCAGGCAGTTTGGCCAGCGGCACATTGACCGCGGATTTTACATAGCCCTTGGCATAATCTTCGGCGCTGCGAAGGTCAACGATATAGTACTTGTCGGCGCCTGAATCAACCAGGGCCTTGACATCCTTGCCGGGAACGATGAGGGTTTTGGCGGCAAACTGCTTGACGAGGGAGTCCAAGGTTTCCTTCAGACCTTCCTGGGCAGCGGCTGCTTTCGGGTCGGACGGCGCTTTGCCGGCAACCGGCGTGAAAGGCGTGGCAGCGGTGTCTACGGTGAACCCGGCTTTTTCGACGGACGGGAAACCACGGGAAATGGAGACTACTTTATATCCCCAGTATTTGAGAGGAACCATGGCCAAGGATGAAGTTTGGCCGGTGTAACAATAAAGCATCAATGTTTTGTCCATTGGCAGCTTGTCAAGATTTTGCGGCAATTGCGCCAACGGAATGTTGACTGCGCCTTTGACATGACCCTTGGCGTAGTCTTCGGCGGAGCGTAGGTCGATGACGAGATATTTGCTTTCATTGCCTGTGAGAAGTTCTTTGGCCTTGGCAGGATCAAGCGGGAAGGTTTTGCCGCCGACTTCGGCCACCATTTTTTTATAGGCGTCCCAGGCGGCGGTTTTGGTTTCGGCGGCCTTGTCAACGGCTGGAGCGGTAGCGGCAGGGGTCGCCGGTTTCGGCGCCGGCGCAGGAGTCGACGAGGAACCGCAGCCAGCGGCGAAGACGACGAGAACGAGCAGAGCGACCCAAGTGACGAGTTTTTTGTTCATGAACTGAAACATTTGAAAATCCCCTTTCGTTTTACAATTGTTTGTTTGGTTGCGGTGAGTTTTGCAACTGACAGATGATTGTGCGTTGCAGAAGTTCCAGGACCAGCAGATAAAATCGTTGGGCTTTTACATCATTTTCTCCTTCGGTCTCGGTTTTTTGGAGTGCTTCGGCGAGTTGGCCGATCCAGTCGAGGTGTTGTTCCAAAAACAGGCGACTTTCCCGGTCGGTTCGTTGCCGCAACAGAAATGCAGCCAATTCCAGCAATAGAACAAGATGGTCCGGCATCATCTGATAGTCCGGCGGAATGCTTAACCCGTAATGATCCAGCAGATAACGCGCATGCAATGCGGCGTCTCCCATGAGGTAGCCGGTGCTGCCGGCAATCGGCAATCGGGTTGTTGGGTCTTCCGTCCATTTTTTATAAACGGATTCCACCGGCAAAACAGATTTTTTGCCAATGCCAATGAAGCAGCGAACAAAGAAATACTGTAGAGCCGACAGGGGCGGGAGAAGGTCTCGAAAACAATCCCGGACATTTTCCGTCATCGGATAGCCGGCTTGCTCCGACAGCGTGGCGATGGTTTCATCCACAACGCCGGCAGCGGCATCTTGCCAGAAATCACTGTCCGGCGGACGCCAAAAATCGGCAAAATGCAGAAAGAGATCGGCAGCGGCGCTATTTTCGGACATAATAAATCCGCGGTTTCGTTCCCATATGCGGCAAGAGCGTGTAAACTTCTTTTTTCGCCAGCAAGAGATTGATTTCGCTTTTGGGATCGTCCAGATCGCCGAAAACCCGGACGGTGTTCATGCAGGTCGTCACGCAGGGCGGCTGTTCGCCTTTCGCGATATAGTCGTCGCAAAAACGACATTTTTCGACAATGCCTTTTTCATTGGGCTGGCGAACATCGTAAGGACAAGCGGTCATGCACATTTTGCAGCCGATGCATTTCTTGGGGTTGACATGAACGATGCCGTCAGGCGTTTTATAGGTGGCTTGGGTAGGACAGACGGTTTGGCAGGGAGGATTGTCGCAGTGCATGCACTGCACCGGAAATATTTCCTGCCGGACTTTTGGGTATTGTCCCTTTTCCCGGAATTCGAGCCGGTTGTAAAAACGATTCGGCGGCAACTGCCACTGCATCTGGCAGGCGACGCGACAGGCTCCGCAGCCGGTGCATTTGGCGGGGTCGATCAGCATGGCATAGCGCGGCATTATAGCGCCCCCTTCCGGACTTTGACGATGACTTCCTGAACCATGCAGCCCCCGGACAACGGTTCAACGCGGGAAGGGGCAAAATCATTATAGTTGGCGCCCTTACCATAGCCATAAGTCATATTGGGGGAAAAACAACCATGCGCCGACGGGATCCAAACGCATTCCGGATATAACATATCCGTGACCTTGACCTGCAAATTTTTCCGGACGACTCGCGGCGTCTGACCCGGATATTCAATCCGGGATGCGACGATTGCCATATCGCCATTGCGGATTCCTAACTTTT
>CAZRLN010000100.1:0-5119 GCA_964601085.1 uncultured Veillonellaceae bacterium
CAAGCACTGCGGCAATGCGAGGAAAAATTTGATCCCCCAGCCGAACGATTCGTCCGTCATGGCATAATCTCGTTCATCTTTTACCGGCCGCGATTTCGCCGCCTGGATCTCGGCCTGGACTTCCGCCAGCGACTTCTCGTTTGTTTTCCGGATCACCGCCGGCAACGGCGCTTTTTGCCCGTCGACTTCCTTTTCCACCAGGATCGAGATATCCACGTCGTCGAAAATGATCAGCTCATCACTGCTCTGGCGGAAGGCATGCACGGTTTTGTGTTCACAAATCGCCTGACTGATGCATTTCAAAATCCAGGCGGTAAAAGAACTTTCGCCGTTTGTTTTCCGTTTATACGCTTGCAGCGCCGCGCGCGAATCGGTGACATCCACTTCAATGAGCGCCTGGATCCGGTGCTTCCGCTGGCCCAGGCGACCGATGTCGGCTGTAAATTTTCGACTGGCGGGAAACTTTTGCAGGGTAAATCTGATATTGTCAGCCACCGGCGCCTCCCGATCATGATCTGCCCGACACACGGAACCTATCTTAAACAATATTCTTCGCGGCCCGGCATTTTCCTCTTCCACCTGTCCGGCAGGGAAAGCCGCCGCCGGCAGCGAATCGCATTTAAGAGATCTGTGCGGGGGGTGAACCGGATGGAAGACTGGCCGGCGTTTATTAAGGATCACTTTTCGACGTTACCGTTTTTTCTGTTCATGGAGGCAACGGTGGTTCATACCGCCCGGGGCCAGGCCACGATAAAACTGCCGATGAAGCCCGAATACTCGAACACCTACGGCATTGTCCACGGCGGAGTGGTGACGGCGCTGGTGGACATGGCGGCCGGCGTGGCCTTGCGGACGCTGAAAGTGCGGATCGTAACGGTCGAGGTCTCGACCAATTACTTCGAGCCGGTCGCGCTGGACGAGGAGCTGACGGCGGAGGCCCGGCTCGTTCAGGAGGGCCGCAAGATCCTGCACGCGGATGTGCAGGTGTTCACCCGCGAAGGGAAATTGGCGGCACGGGGAAAAACCATCTATTATATTCGCGGCGAAGACAGCGCGGAATACTATGGCGGGCAGGTGAAATGAAAATGGCGAAGATGGTCCGAATTCCGATTTGTATCCTGTTGCTGCTGGCGCTCGGCAGCGTCGGCCTGGCGGCCGCAACCGACCCGGATCGGCTGTTTCCGGCCGTGTTTGAAAAGAAAGCCGGCTTTATCAATGCCGCCGGCACGGTGGTCATTCCGCTGAAATTCATGGCGGTGAAGGACTTCAGTGAGGGCCTGGCGGCAGTCCAGGACGGGATGACCGGCAAATGGGGCTACATCGACCGGACCGGCCACTACGCCATCCCGCCGCAGTTCCAGGGGGCTTTCCCGTTCAACGAAGGCTTGGCCCATGTCCGCCTCGTCGACGGGACCGAAGGACACATCGACAGGTCCGGCCAGCTGATCGTCAAAGGTTCCAGCGGCAGGATGCGCGATGGCCTGCTCATCATTATGGAAAAAGAGAAATCCATTTTTGTCGACCGAACCGGCAAGGCACTGTTTGAAGCGCCGCGCAACGCCTGGTTCGTGGAAGGCGGACTGGTCGCATTTGTTGAAAACGGGCGGATGGGATTCATGGACCGTCAGGGCCGGGAGATCATCCCGCCGCGGTATCGCACCGACGGGAACTGGCGGCACCGGCAGTTTGCGGAAAGAATCACACCGGTCAGCGCAAGACAGCCGGACGGCAAGGAGAAGTTCGGCTTCATCGACAAGACCGGCCAGGTGATCGTGGATTTTCAGTATGAATGGGCGCAGCAGTTCTTTGAAGGGCTGGCGGTCGTATTCAAAGACGACAAATACGGTTATGTCGATGCCGACGGCCGCGTGGCGATCCCGCTGCAGTATGAGGGCGCCGACCATTTTTCGGAAGGCCTGGCGGCGGTCAAGGTCAACGGGAAATGGGGCTTCATCGATACGCAGGGGCGGATGGTGATCCCGCCGCAGTATCTGGGCCGGGCCTGGGGCAGCCCGATGATTTTCAGCGAGGGGATGGCGGCGGTGCGCACCGAAACCGGCACGGGCGTCATCGACCGGACAGGCCGGCTGGTGATCCCGGCGATCTTCCGCAGCACGGAGGATTTTTCCGGCGGGCTGATCCTGGCCAAGGGAAAATCAGGCGACGTGTACTTCAACAAGCGGGGCGAGGTGGTCTGGCCGCCCAGCTTTACCCTGCCGCAGACAAGGTGAGGCAGGACGACAAATCAACTCCGAATTATTCAGGCCTTCCGACGCAATCATCGGAAGGCCCTAAATTACTGGAGCGGATGGCAAGATTCGAAGTCAAACCAGGTTTGCGTAGTTTCGTTTTCCAGACAATATTCGTCGTATTTCGACAATGCCATCAAGTACAACATAGAAAACGAGAACGTCGTCGATGATCAGCACCCGATATCCCTTGCGCGCAAGTCGAGGAGGCTTTGCGAGGATGCCCATTTCCGGAAATGACTCTAAACCAACGATTGAAGCATCAAGGCGATCAATCAACGCCATCGCCGCCTGCGGCGAATTGTCGGCGACGAAAACAAAAATGTCATCCAAGTCCGCAACAGCTATCGGCAGATACTCAAGGCGATATTTACCCATTGAACCGGGCCCGCAGCCTGGACATTACCTCCCGGTGGGCAACACGCGCAATCCCGGAGGCACTCTGTACTTCGGCCTCATCCAGTTTTTCGTAGAGGTCAAGCAGAGTCTGCTGCTCTTCATACAAACGCTGGCTCATTACCACCAAATGACCGGAGCCATTCTTGGTAATGAACACTGGCTTATGTTCTCGCAAACAGATTTCTTCTATTTCAGGTGTTTTGTTTCGCAAGTCAGAGACGGGACGAATCACCGGCATGGTCAACACCTCATTCAGCCTTGTTTAACATAATTATATCATAATTTTGATACGTACGGATACAAAAGCAATCTAGACCATATTAGCGTTTCCAGTCAAGCTACTATTCTCTGCCAAAAATGCGGCCGCTCTTTTCCGGCAATGCCTCTTTCAGCACGCGTTCACGAATTCGTTCTTTCAATCCTTTTATCGGTCACAACATTGTTGGACATTCCAAGGCCAATTTGAATCGGGATTTTGAAAATATCTATTGGTTTCCCAGATTCCCGCTCTGTTGCTGCAGCCGCCATAACAACGATGGTTGCTGGCGGATTCGCCCCTGGAGTTCCCTATCCGCAGTCAAAAGTTCCGGATGGATGCCCCGTCCGTCGATAATATCCTTCTGGAACTGCCGTTCCGCAGCCGTGAACGGCAACAACTCTCTCAGCTTTTCCACGCATTCGGCGCGTAGTTGCCGCACCCGATCCATCGGATTCGCCGCACCTTCCTGCCAACCCTGACGCAACACCGGAATCAACAGGTTGGCGACTTCCACTTCATCCGTCTCCGCCAGTTCACCGCTTGCCTCGAGCAAATCGACCGGACTGGCCGCGGCATATACCGTCAGCGCCAACCTCAGCCTCGCCGGCTCCATTGGCAGCCGCTGCAAAATCCACCAGGCATCATATAGATCGCGTGGCGCAGTTCGGGTCAACAGGGCCACAATCTTGCCGGCAGCCACTTCATGCCGGTCGGCAACCGGCACATTACTCGCCCGCAAGCGAAGCACCGGCGATGATTCCAGTTTTTGCGGTTCCCATAACGGCACCCGCAGAAGGTAATTGACGTCGATCTCGATATTGCCATCTCCGCCACTGGCCCGCCGGTACCGCAAGGACCATTTGCCGCCGGCGAACGAATGCCGGGGCGGACGTCTCGTGGCGTATCCTTCGCGAGCCAGGATCGCTTCGATCCCCTGCTCCAGTTGCGGCCGTTCCGTCCGCATGGTTTCAGCATCCGCCGCCCCGATGTAGTTCAAATCAATATCTACCGACAGCCGCATCAAGTCGGCATAAAACAAATTGAGAGCCGTACCGCCTTTGAGCGCCAAGCGCTCCGACAGATTCTCATTGGCAAACAGCACGGAAAGGATGTGCGACAGGTGGGCCACCTTCTCCAGAATGTCCGGCCGAAAACCGCTAGCCGCCGATTCGGTGCGCAATGCTTCCATTGAAATATTCATGCCGGTTCCTCCCAGCGCCGATCCGCCACCAATGCCGGAACCACAAGGTTCCAGCGCGGCATGAACCGGTCGCCGGGACGCACTTGCGCTTCCATCCGCCGTACCTGCCCGGGCCGCATGGCAGCCAATTCATCCAAAACGGCGGCGCCAAACGGCAGGGCGTTTTGATGCTCTTCCAGGAAATATCCCGTCTTGGCAACGGTGGTCGCATTGCCCAGGAGTTTCAGATAGTTGACGATTCGTTTCCCGTCAAAATATTCCACCGAGCCCAGGGATCGCCAGATTTCTTCCCAGCCGCCCGCTACTTCCGGGCGATCCAAGGCATCAACCAACGTGCGTTCCAAGGTGGTCACCCGCACCGTCACACCAGATCGCTCCTGTTCTTCCACTTCGCAATGCGTTTCTTGCTTCTCCAGAAGTCGTTTGGGAAACGCCAGCCCGCGGTAGGATACGCCACGGAATTCAAAATGACGGATATCCGCAGTTGTCAAAAAGTCAAATCGCTGATGCAAGGAATACGCCCGGCTATGAAATTCCATAGCTGCATGGTAGGCGATCACGCTGTCCGGCGAGGCCTTGGCGCAGACTAAAAACGGGTCCGGTTGCAGGAGCGCCGGATCATCGCCAGGCAGCACGCTAACGTACAGGCCATGACGCACTCGCACGGCGCGGCCTGTTTTTACATAGTAGTGCAGCTGGGTTTCTTTCGTCCGGATTGACTCCGAACTTCCCTGCTTTGCCAACCATTCCTCGCGCGTAAACACCGGGTGTTTGGCTAGAAATACATCTGCGTCCATTGCTCCTCCAATAAAGTGTCGGTCATTCTACGTATAAATTTTACGTGATTTGACCGATATTTTCAACAACTTCGGTGAAAACAACTCCAAAATCTGGTTAAGCACCAATTAAGCACTTTTACGTAAAAAAGCCTTCCAACGCAATCGCTGGAAGGCCCTAAATTACTGGAGCGGGCAACGAGATTCGAACTCGCGACCCACGGCTTGGGAAGCC
>CAZRLN010000101.1:0-5061 GCA_964601085.1 uncultured Veillonellaceae bacterium
GCAACCAGCCAGCCCCGGTATCCCAGCGACTCGGCATCAAAAAAAGCGCCCAGACGGCGGATCACTCCCGCGTCCCGCAACTGGGCCAGCCGTTCCAACACCTGCTGTTCCGGGCAACCGAGCCGGGCCGCGACAGCCTCGAACGGCGCCGGCGTCAGCGGCAACCCGGTCTGAATCAGGTTCAGCAGCTCCTTGTCAAACTGCGTCAATTCCATCAAAATCCACCGCTTCCACCAATCGTTGCAGCAGTTCCGGGCGTCCGGCCGGCGTTAGCGCCGAATATCCCAACATACCCTTGCCCGCCGGCAAGCCGAGCTTGCCGCCCAAGGCCCGCAGCGCCGCACTCGCGGCGCCCCGGCTCAATTTATCCAGTTTGGTCGCCACCGGCTGGACCGGCAGACCCTCCGCCAGCAGCCAATCGTGCACTTCCATATCCAGCGGCTGCAATTCCCGGCGAATGTCGAGCAGCTGAACCACCAGGCGCAACCGTTTCGATTCCCGGAAATAGTGCTGCGTCCAATCGTGCAGATCCTGCCGTTCCGATTTGCTGCGCTTCGCATAGCCATAGCCGGGCAGGTCGACCAGCAGCAGATCCCGCCGTAGCCCGTCCTCCCGCTTAAACGTCACCCGATAGAAATTCACCGTCCGGGTCTTGCCCGGCGCGCTGCTGGTCCGGGCCAGACCGTTGTGCCGGCACAGCGAATTGATCAGGCTGGACTTGCCGACATTGGACCGGCCGATGAAGGCCACCTCCGGTTCCTCGCCCGGCGGAAATTGCGACGATTTCACCGCTGAGGTCACATACTCCGCTTTAATTATTTCCCAGTGCATTCGTTGCTCCGTTCCTCGCGAATCAGCGCCTTGTCCAGCACTTCATCCAGATGCTCCACCCAGACAAAGTCCAGGTTCTGACGGACATTCTCCGGGATTTCGGTATAATCGCGTTTGTTTTCCTTTGGCAGCAAAAGAGTTCGTATCCCGGCGCGATGAGCCGCCAGCACTTTTTCCTTGATGCCGCCGACCGGCAGCACCCGGCCGCGCAGCGTGATCTCGCCGGTCATGGCCAGATCGTTGCGGACCTTGATATTTGTCAGTGCGGAAATCATGGCCGTGGCCATCGTGATCCCGGCCGAAGGACCATCCTTGGGAATCGCCCCTTCCGGCAGATGGACATGGATGTCCACCTTCTCGTAAAAATCACCCGCAATGCCCAGTTCTTCAGCCCGGGAACGAATATAGCTGAACCCGGCCTGCGCCGACTCCTTCATCACGTCGCCCAGTTGCCCGGTCAGCGTCAATGTGCCTTTGCCCTTCATGGTCGTGACCTCCACCGGCAACACGTCGCCGCCGGTTTCCGTCCAGGCCAACCCGGTCGCCACGCCGACCTGGCTGCTCCGTTCCGCCTCGTTCCAGTGATATTTCGGCGGCCCGAGGAAGACCTCCACATTTTCCGGCGTCATCCGCACCGTTTTTTTCTTCTTCTGCACGATCTGACGCGCTACTTTACGGCATAAGGTCGCCAGACTGCGCTCCAGGTTGCGGACGCCGGCTTCGCGGGTGTAACTGCGGATCACCTTTTCAATCCCCGCATCCAGGAAAGAAATGTTCCCGCCGGTCAGGCCATTTTCTTTCTGTTGCTTGGGAATGAGGAATTTTTTCGCGATCTGGACTTTTTCCTCCTGGGTATAGCCGGAAATCGTGATCATTTCCATCCGGTCCAATAGCGGCCGCGGGATATTGTGCAACGCGTTGGCGGTAACCACCCAGAGCACATGCGACAGGTCGAACGGCAATTCAACATAGTGGTCGCTGAACGAATTGTTCTGCTCGGGATCGAGCACCTCGAGCAGCGCCGCGCCAGGATCGCCCCGGAAGTCCGAGCTCATCTTGTCGATCTCGTCCAGCAGAAACACCGGATTTTTGGACCCCACCGTCTTCATGCCCTGAATGATCCGGCCCGGCAACGCCCCGACATAGGTGCGCCGATGACCGCGAATCTCCGCCTCGTCCCGCACGCCGCCGAGCGAAACCCGCACGAACTTGCGCGACATCGAACGGGCGATCGAACGGGCCAAGGAAGTCTTGCCGACCCCAGGCGGCCCGACAAGGCACAAAATCGGCCCCTTCATCGTTTCTGCCAGCTTCCGCACCGACAAATATTCCAGAATCCGTTCCTTGACCTTTTCTAACCCGTAATGGTCTTCGTCCAGATTCTTTTCCGCCAGATCGATATCCAGCCGATCCGCCGTTTCCGCAGCCCAGGGCAAGCCCAGCAGCCAGTCGAGATAGGTCCGGATTACGCCGCTCTCGGCGGACATCGGCGACATCCGCTCCAACCGCTCGATTTCCTTGGCGACCCTTTCCGCAACGTCCTTGGGCAGTTCCTGTTCCCGCATTTTCTGCCGATACTCTTCCGCTTCGGACGCCCGCTCATCCTTTTCGCCAAGCTCCTGCTGAATCGCTTTCATCTGCTCCCGCAGAAAATATTCTTTCTGTGTCTTTTCCATCTGCTTGCGGACCCGGCCGCTGATTTTTTTCTCGATTTCGAGAATCTCCATCTCCCGGTTGATGATATCGGTCAGCAGCCCGAGGCGCTTCTCGATATCGACCGCCGCCAGCAGTTCCTGCTTATCCTCCAGTTTCAAGGGAAGATGTCCCAGGATCAAATCGCTGAGCCGGTCGGGATCCTCGACGGCCACGACCGTAATAAGAGTTTCCGGTGGAATCTTCTTGCTCAGTTTCGCCCATTGCTCGAACTGGCGCGCCAGCATCCGGGACTGCGCTTCCAGTTCCGGCGACTTTTGCGTAACGGCCTCGTGGAATTCTTCGACCTCGACTTCGAAATAGGGATCTTCCTTCAGATACTGCAGGATCCGGGCCCGATGCAGGCCCTCCACCAACACGCGCATCGTGCCGCCAGGCAGCTTCAGCAACTGTTTGATCTCGGCGACCGTTCCCGCCTCATAGATATCGTCAGGTCCCGGTTTGTCGTTCTGGGCGTCGCGCTGCGTCGCAAGCATGATCAGGCGATCCTGCATCATGACCTGTTCCAGCGCATTGATGGACTTCTCGCGGCCCACATCCAGATGTACGATCATATAGGGAAAGACCAGTACCCCCCGTAGCGGCAACATGATCATTGTCTTGACATTTTTCTTTGCTTCCGGCATGACAAAGCCTCCTTACTCTGGCTAATCACTTGTCTCTCGCATTTTCTTCTCTATGGTATGTTCTCACTTGACCGTCAAAATTCCTGTCAGAAAAAAATTCCGGGAATTAATTTTCCCGGAATTCTCAAGGCCTGTTTCAGCTTTTTCTGGGAAGATTCCGGCCGAATCAGGCCGACTCTTCCTTCTTCTTCGGTTTGGCACGCTCGCCGCTGGTCACCAGGATCGGTTCATCCTTGTTCACGATGCATTCCCGGGTGACGATGCACTTGTTGACATCGGTGCGGGAGGGAACGTCATACATGACGTTGCACATGACCTCTTCGATGATCGACCGCAGACCGCGCGCTCCCGTCTTGCGCTTCAGGGCCGCCTGGGCTACCGCCCGCAGCGCCTCTTCCTTGAATTCGAGCTGCACGCCGTCCAGTTCCAGCAGTTTCTGGTACTGTTTCACCAGCGCATTTTTCGGTTCCGTCAGGATCTTCACCAAGGCGCTCTCATCCAAAGACTCCAGCGTGACGGTCACCGGCAGACGGCCGACAAACTCGGGAATCAGCCCGAATTTCAGCAGGTCCTCCGGCATCATCATGCGCAGGATTTCGCCGATATTCCGGTCTTCCTTACTCTTGACCTCGGCGCCGAAGCCCATGGTCTTCGTCCCGATGCGGTTGGCGATGATTTTTTCGATCCCGTCGAAAGCGCCGCCGCAAATGAACAGCACATTCGTGGTGTCGATCTGAATAAATTCCTGGTGCGGATGTTTGCGGCCGCCCTGCGGCGGCACACTGGCCACTGTTCCTTCCAGGATCTTCAGCAGCGCCTGTTGTACGCCTTCACCGGATACATCGCGCGTGATCGAGGGATTCTCCGACTTGCGGGCGATCTTGTCGATCTCGTCAATGTAGACGATACCGCGTTCGGCTTTCTCCACGTCATAGTCCGCCGCCTGGATCAGCTTCAGCAGGATGTTTTCGACATCCTCGCCCACATAGCCGGCTTCGGTCAGGGAAGTGGCGTCCGCCATGGCGAACGGCACGTTCAGGATCCGGGCCAGCGTCTGCGCGAGCAGCGTCTTGCCGCTGCCCGTGGGGCCCAGCATCACGATATTGGACTTCTGCAATTCCACATCGGCGGCCTTGCTGCCCATCTCGATACGTTTGTAATGATTGTACACCGCGACCGACAGGATTCGTTTCGCCTGTTCCTGCCCAATGACGTAATCATCGAGAATGTGTTTGATCTCTTTCGGCTTCGGCAGCTCCTTGCCGCCTACCGAAGTCTCTTCGCCCAGTTCTTCCTCAATGATCTCATTGCAGAGCTCGATGCACTCGTCGCAGATATATACCCCCGGACCAGCCACCAGCTTCTTGACCTGCTCCTGCAGTTTGCCGCAAAACGAACATTTCAGTTGAACCTTATCGTCGCTAAATTTCAAAGTCATACCCCCTTATCGGGCTTTTTCGTCGCCGGAACTTCTGCGGGCCATGATCGCATCCACGATGCCATACTCTTTCGCCTGCTCGCTCGACATGAAATAATCCCGTTCGGTGTCCTGCTGAATTTTCGTCAGCGTCTGTCCGGTGTTCCCAGCCAGAATCTCATTGAGCAATTCACGCTGCCGCAGGATTTCGCGGGCGTGAATCTCCACGTCGGTCGCCTGTCCCTGGGCGCCGCCCCACGGCTGATGGATCATGATCCGGGAATACGGCAGGGCATAACGTTTGCCTTTGGCGCCGGCCGCCAACAGGAACGAGCCCATCGAAGCCGCCTGACCCAGGCAAATCGTCGCCACATCAGGCCTGATGTAGTTCATGGTGTCATAAATCGCCATTCCGGCAGTCACCACGCCGCCGGGCGAGTTGATGTACATCTGCACGTCCTTGTCGGGATCTTC
>CAZRLN010000102.1:0-4813 GCA_964601085.1 uncultured Veillonellaceae bacterium
AGTCCGGCCTTCGGCACCAGCGTAAAATAAGGCTTCCGACGATTTCGTCGGAAGCCTTTTTTTCACAGTCTGCCGTCAACTGAACATTTTTTGAACACATCCTATTTTTTCCTGTTATTTCGATTTTCCAGTTTTTCTTTGATTCCGTCCAACATATTTTCTGTTTTGTGGATGTAAGTGTCCATTGTGAATGTAGCCGAAGCGTGGCCCATCAGCAATTGGATTTTCTTTGCCGAGACGTCCATCTCTTCCAGCGTGCTGGCGTAGGTGTGCCGGAGATCATGAAAATGGAGTTTGGCCGGGAGGCCGAGCTTTCGTTTTATGTCGCCCCAGTCTCTGGATGCGTTGGCGGGATCTTGCGGCGATCCATCCAATTGCGGAAAGACCAGATCAAATTCACCGTGATATTTCAGTCCGATCGACAGGCGATGTACGGCCTGTCTTTTTTTATGGGCTTTTAGCGCGGTGGCGGCTGCGACCGTCAGGGGCAGCACCCGGTTGGCATTGTCGCTTTTCAGTGTGCTGGATAGATGCACGCCTTTGGTTTTTGTCCGGCGCACCGTCTGTTTTACGGTAATGGTGAAACTGTTGAAGTCGATTGCCGACCACGTGAGGCCCATGAGTTCGCCCAGGCGCATGCCGCTATCCCAGGCCAGGGCGGTCAGCGGCTGGAGGGAAGAGTTTTCGACAGCCTTGATGATTTTGTCGTATTGCTCTTTGCTGATTACGACATACTGGCGTTTTTCGGCGGTGGGTTTCTTGACGGCCTTGCAGGGATTCCAGAAAATCATCCGGTCGTTCTCGGCTTGCGTCAACGCCATGTTCAGAACGGTGTAAATGTATTGGACCCGCCGACCGGAGAGGCCGGCTTTCAATTTCGCCTTGATAATGCTGCGGATGTTCGACGGCTGCAGGCTGACCAGCCGGATCGGGCCCAGCTTCGGTTTCAGATGCAGTCGGATCACATCCGAGTAAGTATCATAAGTCCGTTCGCTCAGGGTTTCTTCGTCGACGTCCATCTGCCGGATTCGCAGCCACTCGTCCAGCCATTCGCCAACTGTCGCGGTTGAAAAATCACCCAGCCCGGCCAGTTTCTTTGCATTCTCCTTGGCCGCGGTCAATTCGGCCTCGGTGTTGCCGTAAACCCGTTTGAGCAGAGTTTTGCCGTCGGCGTCATAACCCATCACGACATTGGCCTGATAACGGCCATCGATACGTTTTTTGAGACGAGGCATTTGGGGATCACCTCCGGTTTTTTTATTCCGGCAGGGTCCATCCGAGCTATTCTTCGTCAGGAAGGTTAGTGGGATGTGTGGTCTATTTCGTGGAGGAAAGCTTTGCGATAAATGTTGCGCCAGTCATGATAGCTCGATAAACAGCAAATACCCAAGCGGTGCAGACGCTTTTCCATGGTCTCGCGGCTGATCCGGAACAGGCCGGACAGACAGGCGGCCGCCGATTCCCCGGCGATCTTATCGTTGCAGGCATTACGAACCCAGCCTTCCGGCATGAGCAAATTGTCGGCGAAATGCTCCGCCTCACGGGCCATGGCCTGATACTGTTCGGGGGTCAAATCCGGTTTGTTGTAGAAAAGATGCCCCAGGATCAGGTGGCCCAGTTCGTAGGCGTAGAGGTAGGTTTCGCTGTGCCGGGATATTTTGCTGTTGATGAATACGTGCCAAATAGAATCCAGTTCCAGACAAAAACTTTTTTCGGTTGGATGATCAAAAAAATGGAGGATTGCGTACTGTTCAAGTAATTCCTTGGCTGGCACCGGTGGCAGCGTGATTTGCTCGCGATGTAGAAGCAACCGGGCTTTTTCTTCCGCCAATGCCAGCCGTGGTGAATCCGGCGGCGTTTTCATATTGTCCTCCTCATTTTTCCAAAGATGCCCAGACAATCCGGGCGATCCGTTTTTTGTCCTCCGGTGTGGCGTTTTTCCCGGACTCTCGCAGAACCTGGATGACTTCCGGCCATTCATCCTCGATCGGGGTTTTCGCATCACTCCTTCCGTACATTTCATTTACAGACACCCCAAAGTAATCCGCCATCAGCACAAGAAGATCGTGAGAGGGTTTGCTTTTCCCGATTTCCCAATTGGATACCGTTTGCTTGCTGACATTAAAGATAAGTCCCATTTCTTTTTGGGACATTTTTTTTTGCATTCGAAGATGCTTGATCTGATTCGATAGCAAAATGCTTGGCCCCCTCCTCTTGCAAAAATAATGGTTCATCCTCATTTTAGTCCAATAATTCTGGACTGTAAATAGTTTGAGTAAAAATAATCTGGACTATTGACGAATTTTTTCAAACGGAACTATAATAAAAAAGACAAAGAAACTTGGACGAAGGTGAAATCGTGTACGGGAAAAAAGTGAAGCGGATACGAATCAAAAATGGATTGACCCAAATGGAGCTAGGGGCGAAAATCGGCAAAAGTAAGCAGTGGATCAGCGCATTCGAGCGGGGAAACATCCGGTTGAATCTGGATGTCGCCGTTCAGTTGGCGACGGTTTTGGGAGTAGCGCCGGCTATTTTTTTGCCCGGAAGGTCAAAGAATATTGGACAAATGGAGAGCGAGAACAAAGGGGAGTTGACCGCCCCGGAGTATTTGGCGAAGGAGGATCGCGCTGATGGAAATCCCCATTCCTGAAAAATTGGCGTTGACGCCGGAGGAGGCCGCCTCGCTGACGCATATCGGCGAGGACAATATTCGGCGGCTTTGCCGGAGCAACGAATCGTTTCCCGCATTCATGAACGGGCGCAATATCCTGATACCGCGCAAGGGGTTGGAGGACTGGCTGAATGACCAGGCCTCGCTGAAGCTCGGGTTCCCCGAGTGGGTGAGGGGGAAGCGCGGCCAGCGATGACGCGGGCCGGTATGTTTTTTAGACAGCAAGATTTTGGAGGCACAGCATGGCAAGACCGGGCAAGACCAAAGTCGACTATTTTCCCCACGTCACCCAGACCGGCAAGACCATCGCGATTCTGGAGGCGCGCTGGGGCAACGACGGCTACGCATTCTGGTTCAAGACATTGGAGCTGCTGGGCAACTCGGAGGGCTTCTACTATGATTGCAACCGGCCGTCGGATTGGGAATATCTGCTCTCGAAAACCCGAGTGACGGAGGCGACCGCCACCGCCATCCTCGACAAACTGGCGGAGATCGACGCCATCGACGCCGGCCTCTGGGGCCGGAAAATCATTTGGAGCGACAATTTCGCCGGCAACCTCACGCCGGTGTTCGATAAGCGCAAAAGCACACCACCGCAGAAACCGGAGTTTCCGGAGCGAAAACCCGACGGTGGCGAAGTTTCCGAAGATATCCGGGACGAAAACCCCGCTTCGGCAGAGTTACCGGCCCCGGAAACCGACAAAGCAAAGCATAGCAAAGCAGAGGATAGCGTAGTAGAGGATAGCGTAGTAGAGGATAGCAAGAAAGACGACGCGCGCGGGCAAGGCCGAACCGTTGCCTGTCCGTCCAGTCGCCGGGCCGGTGTGAAAAAGCAGGCCGACACGGTGTATCTGACGCCGGCGGAACGGGAGCATCTGGCGGCGGAGTATGGCGAGAACGGCGCGGCGCGGATCATCGTCCTGCTCGACGCCTACAAGACGAACCATCCGAAGAAGTGCCGGGAGTACCGGGACGACTATAAAGTCATCACCGCCTGGGTGATCCGGCTGTATCTGGAGGAACGGGCCAGCCCGGGCAAAACGGCGGGCGGCGGCAACTTTTTCGACACATTGAACGAACTGGCAAGGAGTGAAGCGTTGTGAGCCGACAGGAGATTTTGGCGCTGGTGGCGCTGGCCTCCAGCTCCTACCCGTCGATGCAGTCCCGCGATCCCCGGCCGATTGTGGCGGCGTGGAGCGTGATGCTGGCGGATTTGGACGCCACCGTCGCCAAGGCGGCGATCATCAAGGTCTGCCGGGAGTCGCAGTTTTTTCCGAGCGTGGCCCAGATCGTGGCGGCGGCCCGGGAACTGGACGCGAGAAATGAACACCTACCGACCGCCGCCGAAGCCTGGGAGGAAGTCAGTCGGTTGATCCAGCTTGTCGGTCCGTATCGGGCGCCGCAGTACAGCTGCGATTTGGTCCGCCGGGCGACGCGGGCCATCGGCTGGCTGCAGCTCTGCCTCGGCGACAATCCGGAGGCCGACCGAGCGCATTTCTTGAAGATTTACGACGCGCTGCGAATCCGCCATCAGGCCGAGCAAGAAAACGAAGCGGTGCTGGCGCTGTCCGGGGCCGCCGATCTGATCCGGGCGTTGGCGGCCGGGATGAGCGCAAAAAAATAACGGCCCGGGTGTCACCCTGACCCGAGCCGGGCGGCGCAGTGGCGGGATGGGCGTGGCTGGCGCGCGGGCGGCGCGAAGCCCGGGTGCAAACGGCCGGCCGCACTGGCAGCCAACGAACTCCCGCGACGGGAGCGGCGAGCGCCCCGCAGGGGGAAACGGCCGCCGTCGTGGACGAAAGAAACGGACTGAATCAACAGTAAGGATCGGTCCCCTCTCTCCGGCCCGATGCGGTCGCGGCGTGTCCCCGGTTAGAACTGCCGCTCCCCTGCGAAGGGGTCCGGGGAAACAGTCGACTGCCGTGAGCGTCAGCGCAGGTCGAGCGCATGCGAAGACCGCAGGCAGGGACCGAAGCCCCTGTCCTCCCGCAACTTGCGGCCTCTGATCGGAGCGCGAAGCGCATCGGGGGAAGAGGGCGCGGGGGGAAGGGGGCGCAGAGTGGACAGGAGCGCAGCGAGTGTCCACGGGTCAAGACGGGCCGGCGACCGCGAGGGCCGGGACTGGCTGCTCATTGGCGG
>CAZRLN010000103.1:0-4522 GCA_964601085.1 uncultured Veillonellaceae bacterium
CCCTCTGCCTGATCCTGTCGTTCAGCGACCTCTGGATCAAATGGATCAAAATGGATATCATCAAGGCCATGTTCATCGGCCTGGCGATCGGCATGCTGGTGGAATTCATCCGCCTGCGGGACGCCAAAAAAGTGTTGGGCGACATCCAGGTCTTCTTTGACGGGCTCGGCATGCAGATGGCCAACGTCATCACCCTGATCGTCGCCGGCGAAACTTTCGCCAAAGGCCTGGTGACCATCGGCACTATCGACACGATCATCAACTCGGCCCAATCCTCAGGCTTTGGCGCCGCCGGCATGATCCTGCTGATGATTTCGATCATCGCGGTCTCCTCGGTCATCATGGGTTCGGGCAACGCGCCGTTCTTCGCCTTCGCCGCCCTGACGCCGACCGTCGCCGCCAACTTTTTCTTCTTCTACTAATCGAACCGTGGCGCTCACCACATAACCTGATTAAAAAGTCGGGGCCGGCAGAGGAAAATCCTCTCACCGGCCCCGACTCATCTTTTCTTGCAGTTAGCCTATTTACTCCACCAGCTTCCGGCCGGCCTCGAGCGCCCGCTGCAGCAGCTTGGCATCGCCGGCGGCGGCGTCCGGACGGTTGGCGCCCGTGCAAACGATGGTTTCGGCTACTTCCAGACCCATGACCTGCAACACGGACGCGTTCAGATCAAAGGATGCCTTGAACGAATCCGCACCGGTCTGCCCCTGCGAATAGATCATCACGGTTTTCTTAATTCCGCAACGCGGGCTGAAATCGGCATCCATCAACGGGAACAGGCGGTCGAACAAAACCTTCACCTGACCCGCTACCTGCAACATGTACACCGGGGAGCCGATTACGACTGCATCGGCCTGTTTGATCTCTTCATACACCGACTTCATGTCATCGTCGATCGGGCAGCCATATTGTTTCCGACAACTAAAGCAGCTCTGGCACGGCCGAATGTTCATCTCGTTGATCGGGAAGACTTTCACCTGCGCGCCCGCCGCCTCGGCTCCCTTGACGACTTCCAACACCAGTGTCGCCGTGTTGCCGTTTTTGCGCGGACTGCCGATAAATGCCACGACTTTTTTCATCGGGTTTTCCTCCTTCGCCTGTCAAGGCCTCACGAGTTATGGAGTTTTTTCAGCAAGAAGGCCATGTTTTCGCCAATATTCCGCATATTGGCCAGCCCTTCCGCGTCCTTTTCCACTTCGCCGATTTCGCGGCCATACACCATGTTCCAGTAGGTGGAGCCGACAATGAACATCTGCCCGTACTGGAAAAAATGATTCATGGTATCCACGGCGTGGATCGCGCCGCCCCGGCGAACCGCGGAAACCGCCGCCGCCACCTTGTGCTTGAGCAGGCCGCCATTGGCGCTGGACACCAGTCCGGCCCGGTCGATCAGCGCCTTCATCTCCGCCGAGACGTCGGCAAAATACGTGGGCGACGCCAGAATGATGCCGTCGGCGGCCATCATCTTCGCCACGCATTCGTTCAGGATATCCTCCGAAATCACGCATTTGTTGTTCTTGGTCCGGAAACAGCCGTAGCAGGCAGCGCAACCCCGCAGCTGGCTTCCCGCCAGTTGGATCATCTCCGTCTCGATCCCCTGTTTCTCCAGCTCGGCGAAAATGGTCCGGATCAGAATGGCCGTGTTCCCGTTCGGTCGGGCGCTCCCGTTGATTGCCAACACTTTCATCCGTCTTCACCTCTTTTATTTATTGATCAATGATTGTTCCAGACCGCGGCTTGAGCAGGGAGTCGAATCACTTGACCTGCGGAATCCACTCCGCATAGCCCAACTCCGCCATCCGTTCCAGCGGGATGAACCGGAGCGCCGCGCTGTTCATGCAGTAGCGAAGGCCGCCCCGGTCGCGGGGGCCATCATCGAACATATGCCCCAGATGGCTGTGGGCATGGTGGCTGCGGACCTCCACCCGTTCCGGCCAAAGGCGACGATCGATCCGGGTCGTCACCGCCTCTGGCGTGATGGGACGCGTGAAACTGGGCCAACCGCTGCCGGAATCATATTTATCGCGCGAGCTGAACAGCGGTTCGCCGGAGACAACATCCACATAGATCCCCGCCGCCTTGTTTTGGTTGTATTCGTTCTCAAATGGCGGCTCGGTCCCCTCCTCCTGCGTGACATGATATTGCCGGGGAGTCAGCCGGCGCCGGAGTTCCTCAGGATCAGGCAGAATATAGGGCGGTTTTGCGGTGGCCGGCGCCGATTTGGCCATCGCATCGCCCTTCAGTCTGCCGAGATCGATATGGCAATAGCCGCCGGGATTTTTGGCCAGATATTTCTGGTGGTACTCCTCGGCCGGATAATAGTTGTAAAGGGGAATCACTTCCGTAACGACCGGCGCCCGATATTTCTGCTGCTCGTCGGCGATTACCGCGCGAATCACCGGCTCGTCGGCCGCGTCCCGATAATAGATGCCGCTGCGGTATTGCCGGCCCCGATCCGGTCCTTGCCGGTCCAGCGTCGTTGGATCGATCACCCGGAAAAAATAGGCGAGCAGGGTTGCCAGCGGAATCTGCGCCGGATCGTAGCGGACGAAGACCGTCTCGGCATGACCGGTATTGCTGTAGCACACCTGCTCGTAAGTCGGGTTGTCCGTGTCGCCATTGGCGTAGCCCACCTGGGTCCAGGCCACCCCCCGCAACCGGTCCAGATAGGCCTCCAGCCCCCAGAAGCAGCCACCGGCCAGCCAGATGTCCCGCAAATTCGCCTCGGTCGGCGGCGGGATTTGTTCGAGGTTCGTCACTTTGGGCAGAATTGTGTTCACGACCTCTCCCTCCCCTATTGCGCTATTGTTTTTTCACCTGCATATGGGAATCATACCATTTTCCCAGCAATATTTTCGCCGAAGCCGCCACCGGAACCGCCGTCAGCATGCCGATCAGACCGCCCACGTTCCCGCCGATGACGATGGCCAGCATCGTAAACACCGGATGCAGCCCCACGCTGTCGCCGACAATCTTTGGCGCCAACAGGTTGTTGTCGATCTGCTGCACCAGGATCATGCCCGCCGTCGCCCACAGCGCCAGTACCGGTTGTCCGCTCAGCAGCGCCATGATGACGGCCAGCACCGTCCCGGCGATGGGGCCGATATAGGGGATCATGTTGCAGATGCCGGAAATGACGCCGATCATGATCGCATAATCGATGCCGATCAGATACAGGACAACGGCTGACAGCACGCCGACGATGGCTGCCTCCAGGAATTGTCCCCGGATATACTTTTTGAAGGTATCGTCAACGATGCCGAGAATCTCCGTCGTTTTGGCGCCGGCGGCGCTGTGGCCGAACACCAGCCCGAATATTATGTGCCACAGATCGGCGAAATATTCGGCGTCCTTGATCAGATAGACGCTCAGCGCCGTAGCCAGGACAAACGAGAAAATGTTGCCGCCCAGGGCGATCACGAAACCGGCGGTGTGCTCAAGGACGTACGCAAAGTATCGTTGCACCGAGCTGACCAGTTCGGCGATCTTCTCGTTGAGGTTCCCACCGATCGGGATATTCAGGCTTTGCAGCTTTTCACTGATCGCATTGACCGACAGGATCGATTTTTTCTGATACTCCGCCAAGTCGGCGATCATATCCGTCAACGTCGTATTGTTGGAGAGTTTGCCGCCGATCATGGCATAGATGCCGTAAATCAGGGCGATAAAGACGGCGATCACCGTCAGGTACACCAACGCGATGCCGAGGGTTCGGCGGACGTCCGCATTCTTCAGCAGCGGCTGGCGCGCCAGCGCGTTTTCGACCGCAAGCACGCCCGGACGCAGCAGATAAACGATCACTAACGCGCCCAGCAGCGGGGTCAACAATTGTTCCAGGGCGCCCAATCCGGCGGCGAGCAACGGCCAAAGCACGCCGGCATGATTGATGAGGGTGATCCCCAGATAAATCATCAGCCCGGTGGCCGTAGCGTAAAGGGAGTATTGCAACAAATCCCTGTCCGGTTTCATATCCCCTTGCCTTTCCCGGCCGGGCTGTACGCAGCGGCCGTGCATGGATTCGGCGAATCCTGTTCTTGCTTAGAACGATACACTATGCACCGCGCTTCGTCAATATCGGGCGGTTCCGCCATTCCGTCACGCTGCGGAGTGCATACGCCGCAGCGACCCGACAAAGGAACAGGGCATCCCCTTCCGCCTGATGGGGGTGCCCTGCCTGTTGTTTTGATGTTTCAAAGTTCCCGACTTTATTCCACGGATACGCGGTCATTGCCGCCCGCCTGCGGCGGCGTGAAGATCGATACGATGCTCAGCTGCTCGCCGGGCGCGCAACGCGTGGCGTGAACCGCACCCCGGGGGTTGACATGGACGTCGCCGGCCTTGACCGGCGTCCACTTGCCGTCAATGAGCATTTCGCCTTTGCCCTTGTAGATCACCACAAGCTCATCGGCGCTGGTGTGGAAATGCTTGGGCAGCACCAGTCCGTTGGAGTTAATGAAAAACATGGCGCTGCGGGGCGACTCGAATATTTTAACCATTTTCGGCTTTTCGCCGGCTTTGACCG
>CAZRLN010000104.1:0-4238 GCA_964601085.1 uncultured Veillonellaceae bacterium
ATCGGCAAGCACATCCAACTGCTGAAGGAACGGTTGCCGGAACAAAAGGGCAACTAATTCTTAAACCCCGAAAACGTTATGGCAGACAAAAAGACCGGAATCAGCGCTAACCGCCGATTCCGGTCTTTTCTTGAGTTCTGACGAAAACTGCTTTTTCTTTACGCTTTGCCGCTGCAGTTCAGGACATTTTTGATTTTATGCTGCACCATGCCTTTGATGGCCTCCCGGGCCGGCTTCAGGTATTGGCGAGGATCGAAATCGCCGGGATGAAGGAACAGATGCTCACGGATCGCGGCGGTCAGGGCCAAACGAAGGTCGGTATCAATATTGATTTTGCAGACGCCCAGTTTGCCGGCGCGCAACAGCATGTCTTCCGGTACTCCCTGTGCTCCGTCTATTTTCCCGCCATATTGATTGCACTTGGCGACAAATTCGGGCAGAACAGTGGAGGCGCCATGCAAAACCAGCGGGAAATTCGGTAACAGACTGGTAATCTTCTCAAGACGGGCAAAATCCAGCGAGGGATCGCCTTTGAATTTATAAGCGCCGTGACTGGTGCCGATAGCGATCGCCAGAGAATCGACGCCGGTTTTTTCAACGAATTCCACCGCTTGATCCGGATCGGTATAGGAGGCGTCTTTCGTGTTCACTTTTACCGCATCCTCCACACCGGCGAGGCGCCCCAGTTCCGCCTCCACGGTCACGCCGCGGGCATGGGCATACTCCACGACTTTTTTGGTCAGAGCAATATTTTCTTCAAAGGGGTGTTTGGATCCGTCAATCATAACGGAAGTAAAACCGCCGTCCACGCAGGCTTTGCAGATCTCAAAATCTTCACCATGGTCCAGATGCAAACAAATGGGCAGACCGGAATCTTCCACCGCGGCTTCCACAAGTTTCATCAAATAAACATGTTTGGCGTATTTTCGGGCGCCGGCGGAGACTTGCAAAATCAGCGGCGCATTTTCTTCTTTCGCTGAGTCAACAATCCCCTGGATGATTTCCATGTTGTTGACATTGAACGCACCGACCGCATAATTGCCTTCGTACGCTTTTTTGAACATCTCTTTTGAAGTAACCAATGGCATAGAACATTCCTCCCCATGTATTATTTCCATATTCCGAATTTTATTATATCACAAGTAAATGGCTGATGTTGCCAACATTGCCCTGATTATGGAATTGGTGATATAGTAATATCAGGGTTGCAGGCAAAAAGGAGGCGATTCTTTGAGTAAGAGCGTTTCTTCAGGGGAAGCAAAAAAAGAACAATACGCGCTTCGGAGCGGACTCGTCAAGGAATACGCCAGTGAGCGATATTATCGGCAGAATGTACAGATGCAGCGCTGGTTGTCGGAACATCAGCAACAGGAAGCTGTCGAAAAAGCGCTGGCGGATGTCAGCAAATTCAGTTATGACCCGGAAGATTATGTCCGCTTTTTGGTGAAAGAGCCTTTCCGGGAACCTCCCCGCCTTGAATTCCGATCGTTGCTGCCGGAACGGCTTCTGGCTGCGGAACGCCGGTACCGTCAACCGATCATGATCCGGTGGGGTTTCATGGTTGCGGCAATTTTATGCGTGGCCTTCTTTCCTTACCTGATAACCATCATTTTGGCCTTGGTCCTGCTGGCGGCGGTCGGTTATTTACAGTACAAACTGATTCGGGAGCGGCAGTATGTTCTGGCGAAGATCGAAAGAGATACCCGGTTGGAGATCGAAACCAAGACGCGGGAGCAGGAAGAGGCTATCGCCCTGCAGCGAAAACTGCACGACGAAGCGGAAGAGGAGCGGATTGAATTCTATGTTCGCCTGCTAAACGGCGAAATGTCAGCAGTAGTGATGACGATTGATGAATTCCTGCCCAAGTTGGCCTTGCCGTTTCCATTGGATGTGAATCTGGATTTGTTCGGCAACATAATCCTGGTGAAAGTATGGTTTCCTTCCAAGGCGATTGTTCCGGATGAGCGGACTTCTCTGGCCGAATCCGGGAAAATACAATATGAGAAAAAAGAATCGCCGGAAATTAACAAGCAGTATGCGGAATTATGCGCAGCGACGCTCATGCAGGTCGGGACCCTGTTGTTTGGGCGGATACCGACGCTCGCTAAACTTTACTGTAATGGCATGAGCCGGGAAGGGGACAAGAGAGAGTGTCTGATGGCCCTGAAAATGGAGCGGACGCAGCTGGAGCGGGTCGCCCATTCGTCTACGGCATTGGTTGCATTGCAGGGGCTAGGCGCTGTATATGTCTGCGATGAATATCTGAAGCTGTTGCCTGTCGACCCGATTTCGCCGGAAGAATGGGCGGAACTCGAAATACAGCAGATCCGAAATCTCCAGGTGAAAATTTTTCAGTGGGTGGTTCCAGGAATAAGAAATATAATTTCAGGAAATAATTAATTTCCGGCAGGATTTTTTTCGTGAAGAGTGAATTACATATAGGGAGATGCGTTGAACGGCATCCAACAGACAAACATAAAGGAGGCTTATCAAATGAAATTTGCCGAGGTAATTCAAACTGCTGACTGGAAGGCTGAAAAACATGTTCCGGTCATTGTAGCCCCGGAATCGGTCAAAGCGGGAGAAAAATTTGTAGTTGAACTATCTGTCGGGAAAGAAATAGCCCATCCAAACACGACGGAGCACCACATTCGTTCCATCCGCCTCTATTTCAAGCCGGATGCCGGCAAGTTTGCGTATGAAGTTGGCTGTTTTGAGTTTGCGGCCCATGCGGAATCCGCGGAAGGTCCCAATAAGGGACCGGTGCTGACTGAACCCGTAGCGCAGGCGGCGCTGAAACTGACAGGATCGGGAACGCTCTTGGCTGTCGCCTACTGCAATATTCACGGACTATGGGAAAGTTCGCAATCGATCAAAGTCGAAGCATAATCGTTCCAGCGCAGGCAGGCCCCGGGTGACCGGGGCTTTTTTTTGCCGCCATGTCTACTGATGGCAGGGTTTTGTTGATTCACGGCGAATAAATATAACGTTTATCTGGGGCAAGGGGATGATGGCATGGGAATTGTAGTGAAAAAATTTGGCGGCAGTTCAGTGGCTACGCCGGAGAAAATCAAGGCTGTGGCGGCCCGGGTTGTTCGTGAAAAGGGGCCCGATGATCAGGTAGTGGTGACGGTTTCCGCCATGGGCGATACGACCGACGAGTTGATTACATTGGCAAAACAAGTAACAAGCGCGACTCGCAGCCGCGAAATGGATATGCTTCTGGCTACCGGCGAGCAAGTGTCCATCGCTCTCCTGGCGATGGCGTTCGCCGATCTGGGTTGTCCGGCGGTGTCCCTCACCGGGCCGCAGGCCGGAATTCGAACCAATTCGGTGCATATGAAGGGCCGGATTTGTGAGATGAATCCGGATCGGGTATTTGAGGAACTATCCCGTGGCAATATTGTCGTCGTCGCCGGTTTCCAGGGCGTATCGCCCAATGGCGACGTCACGACGCTGGGACGGGGCGGCTCCGATACGACGGCGGTGGCATTGGCCGGTGCATTGAATGCCAAAGTTTGTGAAATCTTTACGGATGTGGACGGCGTGTATTCCGCCGATCCCCGGGTGGTGAAAACCGCCCGCAAGATGAAGGAAATCACGTATAACGAAATGTTGGAAATGGCCCGACTGGGCGCCGGAGTCATGCAGCCGCGGTCGGTGGAACTTGGCTCCCGTTACGGGGTGCCGATTCATGTTCGCTCGACATTTACCACGAATCCGGGGACAATTATCAGGGAGGGATATACGGTGGAAGAAAAAGAATTTGTGGTGCGCGGCGTGACGCATGACATGAATGTCGCCAAGGTTGCGGTGTTGGGCGTGCCGGATCGACCGGGCATTGCCTTCAAGATTTTTTCCGCGCTGGCGGAAGCGAATATCGACGTGGACATGATCGTGCAAAGCATTCGCAATGCCGACAAAAAAATCAACGATATCGTCTTTACCGTTGCCAAGGGCGATGCGGAGCAGACCCGGACCATCATGGACACTGTCGGCAAAGAATTGGACATCTTGGGCGTCGTGGTCGACGAAGCAGTTGCAAAAGTGTCGAGTGTCGGCGCGGGGATGCTGGGGAGCCCCGGAATGGCGGGGCGAATGTTTGGCGCTCTATCTGCCGTCGGCATCAACATTGAAGTCATTAGCACCTCGGAGATCAGCGTTTCTTGCCTCGTCCGGGAAGAACGAGCCAAAGACGCGGTCAAATCTTTCACAGGATACCGTGGAGCCATATCCAA
>CAZRLN010000105.1:0-4089 GCA_964601085.1 uncultured Veillonellaceae bacterium
ACAGTCCGGCGGCTGCCTGCCGGTTCGCCGGAGCCTTTCTCCGTGCCGAACGGCGGTTGGGTTCCCTACAGCGGATCAACGGTCGAACCACTGCGGGTGGCGGCGATGGCCGATCCGGATCGAACCGGCAAGATCGATGCGGGCGCCGCGTTTCTGGTGGCGCCGGCCGCCGGACCCCGACGCAGCGGCGTCGTGATGCCCGGTTCAGCCGTGGTTTCGGGCGATGTCGAGATCCGGTTCGAACGCTTGCGACGATTCTCTGGACTGCAATTGAAGCAGGACCCCGGAGTCGCCGGGATTTTCGGCGGACTGGCGCTGGCGCTGTGCGGGTTGGCGCTGCGCTACCTGCCGGCGGGAAAGGAGCGGCCGGCATGAGGGAATGGGAACCGCTCTTACTGCTTGTCACGTTTGCCGTATATATGGGGGCGACCTTCCTGATGTCGCTGCGGTACTGGTTGCGCACCGATTCTCTGATCGCGGCGGGACTGGGCGCCATGGGCGCGGGATTTGCCCTGCACACCGGCCTGCTGGCGCTGCGATGCCTGGCGGCGGGGCGTCTGCCATTCAGCAACCTCTATGAATTCACCCTGGTGTTTGCCTGGACGACGCTGGCCGTATTTTTGGCGTGCGTTTTTCGCTGGCGGCTATTGGCCGCTGCGCCGCTGGTCTTGGCGATTTCGACCGTGCTGGTGGGGTCGGCGGCAATGATGGGGCGCGAGATTCGGCCGCTGATGCCGGCGCTGCGCAGCATCTGGCTGCAGGTGCATGTGGCGACGGGACTGCTGGCCTACGGCGCGCTGGCGGTGTCGGCGGCGTTGGCGGCGGTGGCGATCAGCGGAGTGGAGGAATCCGCCGAACCGGTCGATCCGGCAAGCCTCCGGCGCTATTGGCGGATGCCCGGCAAACTGGAGTTGGAAGCCTACATCCATGGGTTCATCGTATTCGGCTTCTTCTTCCTGTCGTTGCTGATCGTGACCGGCGCGGTCTGGGCGGAAGAAACCTGGGGCCGTTGGTGGGGCTGGGATCCCAAGGAAGCCTGGGCGCTGGTAACCTGGCTGATCTATCTGGCCTACCTGCATGGCCGCCTGCGGTTTGGCTGGCAGGGAGAGGCGACGGCCTGGTTTTCGGCCGTTGGATTTCTGGCGGTTTTGTTCACTTTGTTCGGAGTGACCTATCTATTGCCCGGGCTGCACAGCTATTTGTGAGGGCCGGCTGCCCCTGAACGTCGATACGGTGAAAACAGAACGTGGCATGGATCTTCGCTAAAAAAGAAGGGGCTGTCTCAAAATAGGTTTTTTAGCCTGTTTGAGACAGCCCCTTTTGATTTGGCAGGTTTTGTCGGCAGGGACTCAAGACAGGCCGGGTGGTTCCGCCAGACAGACGCGGTTTCGCCCATTCGACTTGGCATTGTACATCGCCTCGTCCGCCCGGGCAATCAACTGGTCGATGGATTCGTTGCCGGCCAGGGTGGCCGCGCCGATGCTGGCAGTCATCCGGAGGTCCGTCTCCTTCGCGACGGTGATTTCAAGCTTTTCGATATCACGGCGGAGCCGTTCGGCGATTCCGGCTGCAGCCTCGAGAGCGGTTTCCGGCAGAATGACCAAAAATTCTTCGCCGCCATAGCGGCAACACAGATCATAGGGGCGCACTCCCTGCCGCAAGGCAGCCGCGAGGGCCTGCAACACGAGATCGCCAGCCGAATGACCATGGATATCATTGACTTGCTTAAAATGATCCAGGTCCAGCAGCAACACCGAAAACGGTGTTGCCAGACGCCGGGCGCGTTGCAGCTCCTCGGCCAGGCGGTGGAAGGTTTCGCGGCGGTTGAGCAGGCCTGTCAAAAAATCCTGCGTGGCCATTTCGACGAGCTTGGTTTCGGCGGTGTTGAGTTCTTTGATGAACGACCGGGCCACCAGATAAATGATGGTCAGTATCAGCAGTACGATCAGAACGGCAGCCAGAATCAGGAAGAAGCGGCTTTCCTTGATCTTGCCGGCCGTTTCAGTGGCGCTGCTGGTCACGCTGATGCCGCCCCGGATGTCGCCTTCCTTGTAGCCTTGCTGGGCATGGCAGACCAGGCAGGATTTTTCCGTGACCAACGGCGCCATGTAGCGGAAATATACCTCATCGCCGCTCGACTCATAAGCGGAGCTTTCTTTGGCGCCGGCGGCGAATTTGCGCAAGGACTCCGTTTCGAACGGGTCGGGCGCGTTGGCGGGATTCAGAGGATCCAGGCTGGTGATGCGGAAGCGAAATAAGCCCCGCTGTGCAGCCAGTTCGGAGATCTCCCGAGTGACCAGGGCCGGATTTTTCAATGTGTAGGCCTGCCCGGACTCATCCCGGATCACAACTTTCAGGCCCGGGACTTTCAACAAATAGGGATTGGGTTCGATCCCGGGTTCGAGGCGCACATAGACACCGTCGTGCTGGGCGACCCATTGACGGGTGAGCACGATTTCCTGGAAGAAGGAACTTCCCTGATACAGCAACTGTTTTTCGATAAGTTCGGTCGAGCGGTAATAGAAGCCCCAGAAGACGGAAAGCACGACCAGACAGATGAGCAGTCCGATGCTTGCGAGGTATTTTTTCGCAAAATCAGCGCCAGTTCGCAAGAGAACACCTTCTTCCCGGGTTCCGGGACGAACCGGAACCAATTTGTTGCAACGGCGACTTCGGTTGAAAACCGATGGCGGTTGAAGTCCGTCGCTTTATTTTTTCAGGCCGCTGCCGGTCAACGGGACCACGATGTTGAGACCGCGGTCGCCCTCGGGGAAGCATTGCAGCATGCCGGCCACGGCGGCGCCGGCGGTCGGTTCGATGTAGATACCCATCCCGCCCAGCAACTCCTGAGCCTGGAGGACGCTGGCATCGTCGACGGTGATGAAATCCCCCTGGCTTTCCCGCACGGCGGCGACCATTTCCTTCAGTCGCATGGGCTGACCGATCGCAATTCCCTCGGCGACCGTCGGCTCCGGCGGTTCAGTCGTCCGCCCGTGGAAAACGGCGGCCACGGGGGCGCAGTTGCGGCTTTGCACGGCGATGATCCGGGGCAGTTTCCCCAGTTCCTTGAAGCCGATATAAGCGCCGAGCAACATTGTGCCATTGCCGGCCGGCACGAAAATATAATCGGGAATGCCGACCTGGTCCTTGATCTCGTAGGCGAGCGATTTTGTTCCTTCGAAAAACAGCGGATTATACACATGGGAGGCATAGTAGGTCGTTTTCGCCGCCTGCAGGATCGCCCGGGCGGTATCGTCGCGGCTGCCGGGCACTTTGACGAGATTGGCCTTGTAGGCCGTGACCTGCTTGATTTTGCCGGCGGATGTGCTTTCCGGCAGGTAGATGTTGCAACGGATTCCGGCGGCCGCGCAGTAGCCGGCGATCGCCGCACCGGCATTGCCCGAGGAGTCTTCGACCACCTCACGGATGCCCAGCTCCCGGAGTTTGTTGATCAGGACAAACGCGCCGCGATCCTTGAACGAGCCGGTCGGCTGCAGATAGTCCAACTTCAGGTGTACTTCGGTTCGGCCCAGTTTCCGCCGCAGCACCGGCGTCGCAACTTCGCCCAGCGACACCCCGGCGCCGACAGTTTCCCCGGGCGTTTTTTTTAGCTGAAACAGGCCGCCGCACTCACACTGGTAGTCCAGACCGTCCAGCGGATACTCCCGGCCGCAATCTGCGCAGGAAAAGTTCATACGAACCCCTCATTTCCCTTGTGTTTGGTATGGGTTAATCATACTACTTCCGGTTGGCCGGCGTAAACAAAAAAGGAAGAAGCGCCAACTTTTAGCAGGAATTTCAAGCCGGATGGAAAATACTCCATAAAGGGAAGACGGCTCGCATGAAGTTTTTGATGCCGCCCTGCCCAAACAAAATTATGGGAGGGATTGTCTTGGCGAAAAAAGTGTTGTTTATCCTGGGTTGCCTGATCCTGCTGACGGTTCCGGTTCTGGCGGCGCCCGAGGCCCCCGCGATCGACTCGACTCCCGACAAGGCCTTGCTGCTCAATATGGACCAATGGCTGGCCGCGAATCCGGTCAAAGCCGGCGAAAAGCCGAAAATGGTTAAAATATTCGAGTCGCCCCGCAG
>CAZRLN010000106.1:0-4030 GCA_964601085.1 uncultured Veillonellaceae bacterium
TGCGCCTGGCGCACGGCCTGCGCCTGGATACCGGCTGGCTGGGTCAGGAACAGCGGGTGTATCTGGGACTGACCTATACGAACTGACCAACCGGATATCGAGACAGGAGGAACATTTTTGGAGAAGCAAACCACGCTGGCGCGTGCGGTGCAATATACGGACATCGGGCTGCATTCCGGCCAGCCGGTTTCCCTGGAATTAAAACCGGCCCCGGCGGATACTGGAATTGTCTTCCTTCGGGCGGATCTGGCCGACAAACCGGCGGTTCGGGCCAACGCGGGACAAGTGACGTCGACGCTGCGGGCCACGACCCTGGAAAATGGCGAAGCCAAAGTATTTACTGTGGAACATCTGTTGGCGGCGCTCTATGTGTTGGGAGTGGACAACTGCCAGGTGGAAATGTCGGCGGCGGAAGCCCCGGTAGGTGATGGCAGCGCGTTGCCGTTTGTCCGGTTGATTGAGCAGGCTGGTATTGAGGAACTGGCTGCGCCCCGAACGGCGCTGGCCGTCGACGCGACAGTGGAAGTCGCCGACAATGGCCGTTCCATCAAGGTATTGCCGTATGACGGTCTGAAAGTGACGTTTACGTCCACGAACCCCCATCCCAAGCTGGGGGTCCAGCATGCCGAGTATGTGATCACTCCCGAGACCTTTGTCCGGGAGATTGCGCCGGCCCGCACCATCGGCTTCATGCATGAAGTGGAGGCGTTGAAGGCTAAGGGCCTCGGCCTGGGCGGCAGTCTGGACAATACCCTTGTGTACGATGACGAAACGAACCTGAATCCGTTACGATTCCCGGATGAACTGGTCCGGCACAAGATTTTGGATGTGCTTGGCGACATTGCCCTGCTGGGAGTCCCGTTGCGCGGCCATATCATCGCCGTACAGTCGGGGCATGCCCTCAATACGGCATTGGCCGCCAAACTGTGGAATTTACATCATGACAACATGAAAAAGGGGTGTAAGGCTTTGTTGGATGTGACTGAAATTCAAAAGATACTGCCGCATCGTTATCCTATGCTGCTCATCGACCGGATCCTCGAACTCGAACCGATGAAGCGCGCCGTGGGCACCAAATGCGTCACTATGAATGAGCAGTTTTTCACGGGACATTTTCCCGGTCGACCGGTCATGCCTGGCGTGCTGATTTTGGAGGCAATGGGACAGGTTGGCGGCGTGATGGTGATGTGCTCGCCGGAGCATCAGAACACCATCCCCTACTTCGCGGGGATGGACCGGGTGAAATTCCGCCGTCCGGTAGTTCCCGGCGACCAGTTGCGCATGACGGCCGAGATGATCAAATATCGCGGCAATATTGGCAAAGTCTGGACCCAGGCGTTTGTGGACGGCGAGCTGGCGGCGGAAGCCGAACTGACATTTGCATTGACATGAAAAAAGAGATAAATAGCTAAAAAGAAACGAAAAACGGAGAAAAAGCTAGAATAACTGCAAAAATCCAGCGTTTTTCACGGATTCTCCACTGTCGGGAACCAAATCGTCAGGCGGAGTATACCTTTGAGGAGTTGATATTCAAATGAAAACGGATGGCGTGGTGGTTCCGCTGCGAAAAATTCACGAGACAGCTGTGATTTATCCTGGAGCCCGGTTGGGCCGGGATGTGGAAGTCGGACCGTATTCGGTCATCGGCGAGAACGTGTTTATCGGCGATGGGACGAAAATTGGCTCGCATGTGGTCGTTGAGGGTTGGACAACGATCGGCAAAGAGTGCCGAATTCATCATGGCGCTTGCTTGGGTGGCCCGCCCCAGGATTTAAAGTTTAAAGATGAAAAAACTTTTTTGTATATTGGCGATAATACGACGATTCGGGAATATGTCACGATCCATCGGGCGACCGGTGAAGGGGAAGAAACCCGGGTCGGTTCGAACTGCCTGATCATGGGGGCGGTCCATATTGCCCACAACTGTCAGGTCGGCAACTACGTGATCATGTCCAATACCGCTGGTCTGGCCGGGCACGTGGTTGTTGAAGACCGGGCGATTATCAGCGGGTTGACCGGGGTGCACCAGTTTGTGAAAATTGGGCGCAACGCAATGGTTGGCGGCGCCTCGAAAGTCGTCCAGGATGTGCCACCGTTTGTGATCGCCGATGGCCGGCCGGCCCGTGTCTGTGGCCTGAATAGCGTGGGCATTGCCCGCGCCGGGTTGAGTGAAGATGTCCGAAAAAATCTTAAACGAGCGTATCGGATGCTGTATCGATCGGGTATGAAACTATCCGATGCCATTGTTGCGATGGAACAGGAACTGGATTCCAGCGAACCGGTAGACCATTTGCTGCGTTTTTTGCGTAATGTAAACCGGGGTATTTGCCGCAGTCGTCGGGAGGACGACCCGACAGAACAATAAATTCGGGGTGACTCATGAAGAAGATTGGACTGATTGCCGGCGTCGGCCGGTTGCCTGTGGAATTCGCCCGTGCCGCTCGCGGCATGGGCGTTCACGTGATAGGGGTCGGGGTTCTGCCGGAAGTGGATCCCGAGCTTTGCCAGGTGACGCATACCTATGAAAATATCAATATCGCCAAACTGGACCGGATCTTTAAGGTGTTCAAGCGGGAAAAAGTGACCGAGATCACCCTGCTTGGCAAGATCACCAAGGAATTGGTGTACGCTCATCGGGAACTTCCGGATCTTCGGGTGCTGAAGATATTTTCCCGGATCAAGAATTTCAGCGATGACACACTAACGTTGGCTCTGGTGGAGGAACTGGCGGCGGAGGGAATTACCGTCCTGGATCAGACCGAACTGCTTCGTCCCCTGATGCCGGAACCCGGCGTATTGACCAAGCGGAAACCGACCGATGCGGAACTGGCGGATATGCGGTTTGGTTTGGATATGGCGAAAAAAATCGGCGGGCTGGACATCGGCCAGACCGTAGTCGTGAAGAATCGGGCCCTTATGGCGGTGGAAGCCATCGAAGGCACCGACGCCTGCATTCGCCGCGGCGGTCAGCTCGGCCGGGGCGGTGTGACGGTGGCCAAATCGGCCAAACCCAAACAGGACATGCGATTTGATGTTCCCGGCGTCGGTCCGGACACGGTGGACTCGATGATCGAAGCCGGCGCCATCGCGTTGGTCATCGAAGCGGGCAAGACCTTGGTGGTGGACCGTGAAACCATGGTCAACAAAGCGAACCAGCACGGAATCACAATCGTGGCAATGGCGGGAGATGAAGCAGGATCCCATGCCTAAAGTGATGATTAGCGCCGGCGAGGCTTCCGGCGACCTGCACGGCGCCAGCGTGGCGGAAGCATTGAAGAGCATGCAGCCGGATATCGAACTGTTCGGGATGGGCGGCAGCAATATGCGCGCTGCCGGTGTCGACATTGTTTACGATTTCGCCGACATCGGCGTGATGGGATTCGTCGAGATTCTGCGGAATCTGCCGAATTTTTTTCGTCTGCGCAATACCCTGTCCCGCATCATGGATGAACGTCAGCCGGATGTGTTGGTGTTGATCGATTATGGCGGATTCCACATGGCGTTGGCACAGGTGGCCAAAAAGAAAGGAATTCCGGTTGTGTATTACATCTGTCCCAAGGCCTGGGTCTGGGGCAAATGGCGGGCCAAAGCGATCGCTGGCTGGGTCGAGAAAGTCGCGGCGATTTTTCCATTCGAAGCCGAGATCTACAGGGAAGCCGGCGCCTCGGTCAACTTTGTCGGGCATCCGCTGGTCGATATTGTCCATCCCTCGATGGATCGCGAGGCGGCGTACCGCCACTTCGGCGCAGATCCCAACCGACCGCTGTTGTTGCTTTTGCCGGGCAGCCGGTTTCAGGAAGTGTCGAGCCTGTTGGAGATTATGATGGCAGCGGCGAAAAAAGTATGGGAACAGTTGCCGGATTGTCAGTTTTATCTGCCGGTGGCGCCAACGATTCCCATGGACCGAATCGAATCGGTCGTTCATGCCTCCGGCGTGCCGGTGGTGTATACCCGGAACAGTACCTATAACCTGATGCAGATCGCCGACTGCGCCATTGCGGCCTCCGGCACTGTGACGCTGGAAGCGGCG
>CAZRLN010000107.1:0-3846 GCA_964601085.1 uncultured Veillonellaceae bacterium
TGCTGCACCGGGAAAACATAATGCAGCCGAAGTACACGGAGATCGGCATCGGCGTCCGGCCGGACTCGCGTGGCGGAGTGTACCTCGTGCAGGAGTTTATCGGACCATAAGTTTTCCGGCGGGGCGGCCAAGAGAAGGTGCGCCTTCAGCGCGGCTTGTTGCATAAGTGTTGACAAATCCTATGAGAAGGATATAATTTAATCAATCGATTGATTAAATTATATCCGGAAATGAAATAACGGCAGGAGGATTCCTGGGATGGCGGATGAAAAAACTGTACAGGACGCGAAGGAGAAACTGTTGGCGGCGGCGACCCGGCTGTTTGCCGAGAAGGGTTTCGCCGGAGTCTCCATCCGGCAGCTGGCCGAGGCCGCCGGGGTCAACAGCGCGATGATCTCCTATTATTATGGCGGCAAGGAAGGACTGTATGAAGCGGTCCTCATCACCCAGTACGAGCGATTGCTCAAGAAATTCGAAGCGGTTGCGGCTCTTGAAGCGCCGGTGGATGAGAAAATCCGCCAGTACGCCGAAGTAATCCGGCTCACCCATACGGCGGACCAACCGCTTATGGCCCGACTGATTCAGGGAGAATTGACGAGCCCGACGGCTTGCATGGAAAAAGTAGTCCGCAATTACACGTCTCGAATTGCCCGCATCGTGAGCGGAATTGTTCAGCAAGGAGTGGAGGATGGCGAGTTCCGGCAGGACATTCCGCCGCTTTTTGCGACGTTGGCCCTAGCCGGAATGCTGAACTTTTATTTTATTCTGCGGGAAGCGACCCGGGCTATTGTACCGATATTTTCCGTCGGGGATGAAGAATTCGTCGAAGCGGCGCTGAAGATTTATCTCAAAGGCATGGGGAGGGACTGAGGCATGGAGACAACCGGAAAGAATCGCAAAACGGTGTTGAAAATCGCCGTGATTGCCATCGTGGCGGTGCTGGCCATCGGCGTTGCCGGCTATAAATTGTATGGTCGACCGCAAACTGGGATAACAGCTACCGGTACGATCGAAGTGACCAAAACCGATATTACCTCCAAGGTCGGCGGGTACCTGGTCGAACTGAAAGTTAGGGAAGGCGACGCCGTGAACAAAGGCAATATCGTTGCCGTGATCGACCGGCCGGATTTGAAGGCGCAGCTGTGGCGGGACGAGGCGGCCCTGTCGAAAGCCAAGGCCCAGCTCCGGGACTTGGAGCAGGGAGCGCGTTCGCAGGAGCTGCAGGAAGCGTCGGCCAATCTGGCGGCGGCCAAGTCGCAGGCCATCAAGGCGCAGACTGACTTCAACCGCTATTCCACATTGTTCCGGGAAGGGGCGATTTCCAGCCAACAATTGGACGCCAGCCGGTCGGCGCACGAGGTCGCGGCCAATGCCCTGACGGCGGCCCAATCCCGTTACAGCCTGCTGCTGGCGGGCAACCGGCCGGAGGCGATCGCGGCGCAGCGTCTGGAAGTCGAGCGATCCGAGGCGGTGCTGGCGGCAAGCCGGACGCAAGTGGCGGATTTGGAAGTGAACAGTCCGCTGGCCGGCCGGGTATTGTCCAAGAATTACGAGCGGGGCGAGTATGTCAACGCCGGCGCGGCCATTGCCACGATCGGCGACATGAACGATTGCTGGGTAAAAATTTACGTATCGACCGAACAGCTGGGAAAAATCCGCCTGGGGCAGGCGGCCAGCGTGAAAATCGACGCCTATCCGGACAAAACCTTCCGGGGCGAGATCAAAGAAATCAGCCAAAATGCCGAGTATACGCCGCGGCAGAGCATCACGCAGCGGGAGCGGGCCAACATGGTATTCGCGGTGAAGGTGAAGCTGGATAATCCGGCGGAAACGATGAAGCCGGGCTTGCCGGCGGATGTGGTCCTCGAATGATCCGGACGCGGGCGCTGACCAAAAAATTCGGCGCGCTTATCGCGGTCGACCGCGTGGAGCTATCCGTTGAGGCCGGCGAAATATTCGGGTTGGTCGGCCCGGACGGCGCCGGGAAGACAACCCTGATGCGAATGTTGCTGGGCATTATGGACCCGACCGGCGGTTCGGTCGAGGTCATGGGAAATTCCAGCATCGAGTCCGTGAAAAAACTGATCGGTTATATTCCGCAGAAATTCAGCCTCTACCGGGATCTGACCGTGATGGAGAATATCCGGATGATCGGCTCGATGTACGGCGCCGCCACGGCGGAAATCGACAACCGGGCCCGGGAAATCCTGACGTTTACCAACTTGCTGCCATTCGCCGACCGTCTGGCGGAGAACCTATCCGGCGGCATGAAGCAGAAACTGGCCCTGGCGGCTGGACTAATGCACAAACCCCGGTTGTTTTTTCTCGATGAACCCACGACCGGCGTGGATCCCGTTTCACGCCGGGAGTTTTGGCAGATGCTGTACCGGCTTAACAAGGAGGGCATGACCGTGTTCGTCTCCACTCCGTACATGGATGAAGCGGAATTATGCACCCGCGTTGCGTTCCTGCACGAGGGGCGGGTCGTATCGTGCGCGTCGCCGGAAGAATTGCGCGCCGAGTATCCGTACAAGATTCTCGAGCTCGCCATCAGCGGCCGGGAAGTCAAAAAAAGTCTGCAAGGCTGTGATCTGGTGGATATCAATGCGTTCGGCGAAAAGTATCATCTGGTGACGCGGGATCCGGAACAGGCCCGGGAAATGGTGGCCGAGGCCCTGACACGGTCGGGCTTCACCGGATTCTCGCTGGCGGAAGTGGCGCCGACGCTCGAAGATGTGTTTGTGGCGTTGGCCGGGGAGGCGAGTTAGGTGTGGGCTGTGGAAACTGAGGAATTGACGCGGAATTTCGGCGATTTTGTCGCGGTCGACCGAGTCAGCTTGCGAATCCGCCAGGGCGGCATTTATGGCTTTCTGGGCCCGAACGGTTCGGGAAAGTCGACGACGATCCGGATGTTGTGCGGGATTTTGGAGCCGTCCGCCGGCGCCGGCCGGGTGATGGGACTCGACATCGCCCGCCAGAGCGAGCAAATCAAGGCCAATATCGGTTATATGTCGCAAAAGTTCAGTTTGTACGATGATTTGAGCGTGCGGGAAAACCTCGAATTTTATGCCGGCATGTATAGTCTGCCCGCCGCCGTGAAAAAAAGCCGGATCGACGAGATGATCCAGATGGCGGGGCTGACCGGACGGGAGGACGAACTGACGGCCAATCTGTCGGGGGGCTGGAAGCAGCGACTGGCTCTGGGCAGTTCGATTTTGCACCGGCCGACGATTCTGTTTCTGGATGAACCGACCGGCGGCGTCGATCCGAAATCGCGGCGCTTGTTTTGGGATATTATTTATGATCTGTCGGCCGCCGGTACCACGGTCATGGTAACGACCCATTTCATGGATGAGGCGGAACACTGTGACGAAATCGGCTTCATATTTGAAGGAAAACTGATCGCCTCCGACTCCCCTTCCCGATTGAAACAGGCGATTCCGGGCCGTCTGTTGCGCCTCGGCAGTCCAGATCCAATGGAACTGATGGCGGAATTGGAGCGGCGGCGGTTGCCGCTGTTGGACGCCTATGTCCACGGCGCCGGGGTCCATGTAAGGATTCAGGAGCAGGATATTGCGGCGTACGCAGCGTACGGCGGGCAATGGATCCAACCGTCCCTGGAAGATGTGTTCGTGCACTATGTGAAGGAAAAACGGCGGGAGGTGGCGGCATGATCCGACTGCGGGCCTTGCTTCGGAAAGAGTTCATCCAGATGCGGCGGGACCGGCTGACATTCGCGATGATGATTGGGATTCCCATTATCCAGTTGCTGCTGTTCGGGTTTGCGATCAATACGGATGTCAAACATTTGCCCACCGTCGTGTTCGACCAGTCGCTCAGCCCGGA
>CAZRLN010000108.1:0-3769 GCA_964601085.1 uncultured Veillonellaceae bacterium
GCGGACGTTCGGCACGCCGTCCACCGTCATGATGCAGTCCGTGCAACGGCCGATTCCGCAAAAAATACCCCGCGGCTCATGCAGCCGCGGCGTTCGCCGGAATACCCGCAGACCTTGCGCCAACAACGCCGCCGCGATCGGCTCTCCCTCCACCGCCTGGATTTCCATTCCGTCGACGGAAATGGAAACAAGCCTGCCGACCTCCCGGTCGCCAAGCACCGGATGTTTTTCCACTCTCATCTTTGCTTATTCCCCCAAGTAGGCGCAACGCACCTCATCATTATCGATCAGTTCCGCCGCATCGCCAGACAATACCACGGCCCCGGTCTCCAAAACATAGCCTCGATCGGCGATGGACAGCGCCATATGGGCGTTCTGTTCCACCAGCAGGATCGTCGTTCCCTGTTCATTGATATCCAGAATGGTTTCAAAAATCTGATGCACCAGCACCGGCGCCAGGCCCATCGATGGCTCGTCCAGCAGCAGCAGCTTGGGGCGGCTCATCATGCCCCGCCCGGTCGCCAGCATCTGCTGTTCGCCGCCGGAAAGCGTCCCGGCGTTCTGTTTGCGACGCTCGGCCAGCCGCGGAAACATCTCGTAGATGCGCTGGATGTCCTGGGAAACTTCGCCGTCTTTGCGCGCATAAGCGCCAAGCAGCAGATTGTCTTCCACCGACAGGCGCGGAAACACCCGGCGACCTTCCGGCACCAGGGCGATCCCCTGCCGGACAATCGCCGCCGGCGACAAGTGGCTGATATTTTGTCCCTCGAACGAAATCTCGCCGGTCTTGCTGCGTAGCAGGCCGACCAGCGTTTTCAGGATGGTCGACTTTCCCGCGCCGTTGGCGCCGATAATCGACACGATCTCGCCGGCGTTCACTTCCAGGCTGACGTTCCGGACCGCGTGGATCGCGCCGTAGTATACATTAATGTCTTTTACGTCTAACAAAGCGCTGCACCTCGCTTCCGATATAAGCCTCCACCACGGTGGGGTCGTTGCGGACGTCCGCCGGCAAGCCTTCGGCGAGTTTCACGCCATGATCGAAAACCGTCACCTGTTCGGCAATATTCATGACCAGCCGCATTTGATGCTCGATCAACAGAATGGTGATGCCGCGGTCCTTCAAGCGCAAAATCAGCGACAGCAACTCATCGCACTCTTTCGGGTTCATGCCGGCCGCCGGCTCGTCCAGCAGCAGCAGGCGGGGATCGCTGGCCAGCGCCCGGGCGATTTCCAGACGCCGCTGCGCGCCGTACGGCAAATTTTTCGCCATATGGTCGCCCACTTTGGTCAACCCGACAAAGCCCAGCAACTCGGCCGCTTTGGCTTCGTTGTCCTGCTTTTCCCGGCGCTGGCGGGGCGAATTGAACAACCCGTCCCACAATCCGGAAGATGTCCGGCTGTAACGACCCAGCACAATGTTGTCGCGGGCGGTGAGGTTGGGAAACAGCCGGATGTTCTGGAATGTCCGCGCCATGCCCAACGCAGTCATTTCATGCGCTTTCCTGGTCGTGACATCCTGATCGTTGAACAGGATCTTTCCGCCGGAGGCCGGCAAAATCCCGCTGATCACATTAAAGAATGTGGTTTTCCCGGACCCGTTGGGGCCGATGATGGCGGCGATTTTTCCGGCATCCAGCGAAAAATCGATTTCGTTGACCGCGATCAGGCCGCCAAACGTTTTTTTAAGTTTCTCTGTTCGTAGCAGCAACGTCCGTCCTCCTTATCGGCGGAACACGGTGTCGGCGCCGAGGATTCCCTGCGGCCGAACCCGCATCATCAAGATCAGAACCAGACCAAACAACACCAGCCAGGGATCAAACGGCAAACCGATCATGTCTTTCAGCATCCGCAGGATTTCCGGCAGGATCGTCAACAGGAACGCTCCCAGGAAACAACCGTAAATGCTGCGGGCGCCGCCGACGATGACCATTGTGAACATCATGATCGATTCGGCGGAACTCAGCATGTCCGGGCTGACGAACGACAGATAATGGGCGAGCAGGCTGCCGGCCAGCCCGGCGAAAAACGCCGACAGGACAAAGGCCAGCAGTTTATAGTAGGAAACGTTGATTCCCATCGCCGACGCGGCGATCTCGTCTTCCCGGATCGCGGCGAACGCCTGGCCGACGCGGGAATTGGCGATACGTTGCGAAAAGAACGCCAGGAACAGGGCCATCGCCAGAGCCAGTACGATGAAGGGTTCCTTGCCGGTTGCGCCGATATCGTTGAAACTGACGCCGAGCGAGGGGGAAATCAGTCCGGGCAGTCCCGCCGGACCGCCGGTGATGTCCAGATTCAGCGCCACATATTTGAAAACTTCGCCGCAGCCGTAGGTCACGACCACCAGAAACGGACCGCGCACCCGCAGCGCCGGCGCGCCGAGCGGCACCCCGACCAGGGCGGCCACGATCCCCGCCGCCAGGAACGCCGGCCAGAACGACCAATGCAGCTCCTGGGTCAAAAGCGCCGAGGTATAGGCGCCCAAGCCGAAAAAGGCGGCATGGCCGAGGGAAGTCTGGCCGATATAGCCGGCCACGAAGTTCAGGCTGAGCGCCGCGATGCTGTAAATCAGGCAAATCAGCAAAATATGCTTGAAATACGGGGGAAATAGATATTCCGGCCGCTCCACGACCGAATCGATGAAACTGACGCCAAGAACGACAGCCGAAAACAGGACGGCGCCACGCCAGCCCGACAGCCATAGCTTCCAAGACATGCGCTTGCCCTCCTTACACTTTCTCTTCGAATTTAAAGCCCATCAGACCGGTCGGCTTGATGACGAGCGTCAGGATCATCGCCACAAAAGCGATCGCATCACGATAGCCCGAAGACACGTAGGCGGAAGAAACGTTTTCCGCCACGCCGAGCAGAATCCCCGCGATCATGGCTCCGGATATGCTGCCGACGCCGCCCAGCACCGCGACGGCCCAGCCCTTCAGGCCGGCCATCGAACCCATCATCGGGTCGATTGCATACAGGACGCCGACCAGCACGCCGGCCGCGCCGCCCAGCATGCCGCTGACGCCGAAGGTCAGCATCACCAGGCGCTCCACTTCCACGCCCATGAGGCCAACCATTTCAAAGTCCTGCGATGCCGCCAGCATGGCTTTCCCCATCATGGTCCGCGTGATGAACCATTGCAACAGCGCCATGATAACGAGCGTCACGGCGAAAATGAACAATTGCAGGCTGTTTATGGTCAGTGTGCTTTCCCCGAAGGGGATCTGCATCACCTTGAAGTCAAAAGTCGGGGGATACGCCCGGGCATGCGGCTCCCAGACCAACGCCGCCAGATACCGCAGGAAGGTGGATGCCCCCAGCGCGGTAATAAACGAAGCCAGTTTGGGACTCGTCCGCAGCGGCCGGTACGCCAGCCGGTCGATCATCAAGGCCACGAAACCGCTGACCAGCATCGCGATGATCAGCGCCGCGATCAGATTCACCTTGTAAACGGACACCAAAAAAAAGCCCACAAAGGCGCCAATCATAAAGACTTCGCCATGCGTCCAGTTGATCAGGCCGACGATTCCAAACACCACCGTCCAACCGATCGCAATCAGGGAATAGATTCCTCCCAGCGCCATCCCGTTGATAATTTGCTGAATGAGGACCAAGTCGACACCTCCGCTGAGAAAATGCGCGGGAAACGGATGTTCCGCTCCCGCGCCTTCTTGTTGAATTCGTTTTCCGGGCGATTATTTGGCGACGACGAATTCGACACCTCCGCTGAGAAAATGCGCGGGAAACGGATGTTCCGCTCCCGCGC
>CAZRLN010000109.1:0-3768 GCA_964601085.1 uncultured Veillonellaceae bacterium
CCCTTCGGGATGTTCAGTGAAAATCTGTGGAGCTCATTTCCTCCGCCACCTCGTTTAGATAGGTCCAGCGTTCCAACAACCGGTCCAGCTCCTGTTCCAGTCCGGTTTGCGTCCGCACCAGATTCTGCAGCGATTCGAAATCACTGCCGGCGGCGTTAATGGCCGCGCCGACCTCTTGCAACCTTTTCTCCGCGGCGGCGATCACCGCGTCGATCTCCTCGTATTCCCGCTGTTCCTTGAAGGTGAATTTGCGGGGGCGTTTGTCTTCCGCCGGGGCTGCCGGCTTTTTATCCCCGCTGGGTCGCGGTTTTTGCCCCGCCGTCGCTTCTTGCGGCGGCTTTTTATTTAGGTAGTCGGAATAGCCGCCGGGATATTGCCGAATCGCGCCGTTTCCTTCAAAGGCGAGAATCTTCTCCGCCACCCGGTCCAGAAAATACCGGTCATGGGATACCGCGACGACGGCCCCGGGGAAATTGTCCAGATAGTCCTCCAAGATGCCGAGCGTCTGAATATCCAGATCGTTCGTCGGTTCATCCAGCAGCAGGATGTTGGGAGCGCCCATCAATATCCGGAGCAAATACAGCCGCCGCTTTTCGCCACCGGACAACTTGGCGATGGGCGTCCATTGCAGGCTGGGCGGAAACAGGAACCGTTCCAGCATTTGCGAGGCGCTGATCGTTTCGCCGGCCACGGTTTCGATAAAGTTGGCTTCTTCCTCGATATAGTCGATGACCCGCAACGATTCGTCCATTTCGCTGCTTTCCTGCGAAAAGTAGCCGATCTTCACGGTCTGGCCGACATCCACCGTTCCAGCGTCGGCAGCCAGGCGTCCGGCGATCAGGTTCAGCAGCGTGGATTTACCGCTGCCGTTCGGGCCGATGATGCCCACCCGGTCGTCCCGCAGCAGGTGGTAGCTAAAATCGCGGATCAAGGCTCTGTCACCGAAGTTTTTGGCGATATGATCCAGATCGATGATTTTGCGGCCCAGCCGAGCGGCGCCGACCTCCATTTCCAGCTTGACGTCCGGTTGGGCGGACGGTTGGCCGCTGAGCGCTTCAAATCGTTCGATCCGCGCTTTTTGTTTGGTGGATCGGGCCTGGGCGCCCCGCCGGATCCAGGCCAACTCGGTACGCAAAAGGCTTTGACGTTTGCGTTCCATACTTTCCTGCAGTTCTTCCCGGTTCGCCTTGCTTTCCAGAAAATCGCCGTAGTTGCCGGAATAGGAGTATAGCCGGCCTTTGTCGATTTCGATGATGCGGTTGGTCACCCGGTCCAAAAAGTACCGGTCGTGAGTGACCATGAGCAGGGCGCCTCGGAAGGCTTGCAGGTATTCTTCCAGCCAGGCCACCATCTCGTTGTCGATATGATTGGTCGGTTCATCCAGAATCAACAGGTCGGCAGGGTTCACCAACGCACTGGCCAGCGCGACCCGCTTGCGTTGTCCCCCGGAAAGCGAACCGACCCTCGCCGTGAAATCGGCAATGCCCAGCTTGGACAGGATGGTTTTGGCGTTGTTCTCCAACTGCCAGGCGTTTTGGGCATCCATTCGCTGACTCAGGCGGATCAGTTTGTCCTGCCGCTGCGTATCGGCGGGATGGGTTTGGGCTTGTTCCAAGGCATCCTCATATTCCCGGATCAATTGCAGGATCGGCGAACTGCCGGCGAACACCTGCTCCAACACGGTGGACTCCGGGTTGAAATCGGGGTTTTGCTGCAACCAGCCGACCCGGACATTGTTGCTCCAGTTGATTTTGCCGGCATCCGGCGGCTCGACCCCGGCGACAACTTTCAGAAAGGTCGATTTGCCGGTGCCATTGATCCCGATCAGACCGATTTTATCGCCTTCGTCCACGCCAAAGGAACCTTTCTCGAACAGAACCCGTTCCCCGTAACTTTTCGCCAAATTTTCGATCGATAGCAAGTTCATCCGTTGCGTATTTCCTCTCCATCCGGTATCATATGTTTTCGAACCCGGTTTGTCCCTAATATTACACCAGATTCTGCCCCGGTGGAATAGCTTGTTTCTGACAGGGGCAGTCCTTATAATAATGAAGTCGGGAAGAAAGAAGCAGGAAGGGAATCAATGATGGAAACTTCGATTGGTGTCAACAAGGCGATTTTGCACATATTGGACTTCAATTCCAACTTAACCGTGTTTTCCGCCCATGAGCTGGAACTCGGGAACAGCGGCGTGGCCGAATTTTTAATGAAACATATCGAAAAGGCGTATTGCGACCCCGGAGCCAAACCGGCAGCCTTTAACCCGGACAGCCGGTTCCGGGAGCAGTTAGCGGCGTATCGGGGCGGCGAGCTGAGTTTCGTTGATTTTTCGGTGCAGATCGCCACCTGGATGGTGGAAGCGATTGCGAGCTCGGACAAAATGATTTCCGCCGATTTGCTGGTGTGCGACTTGACGGTGAACGGCGAGCCGGTCCTGGCGCTGCTCAAATGCGACAACCGGGTTGGCTTTACCCACCAGGTGACGCAGGGCGAAACGGGAATCTGCAACGAGATCATCAACCATTATGCGATTCTGCCCAATCCCTCGCAGAAGATCGACGAATATGCCTTCATCGGCAGCGGGGCTGCGGCCATCCGCCTTGCCGACAAGAAATGCCGCATCGATGGCCGGGAAGTGTTCATCCTGTCCGATGTCGTTTTGGATTGTGAGGCCAAGGTTTCCCCAAAAGAGGCGATTAACCGGGTGACCGCCATCGCCCGCAAGGTGGCGGAAAATCATGGCGAAAATCCGGCGATCGCGGTTTCCCGGGCCAAGACCTACATCCTCGAGAATACGGAGGTGTCGGAGGTTCTCGATCCAGTGGAGCTGGGGCAGCAGGTGTTTGCCGAGTTGCCGATCCTGCGGCAGGAATATTTGCAGGAAGTGGATCAGGCAGGAATCGACGGAACCGTAAAGATTGACCGGAATTTGGCGATCAAAACCGGCCGGACGCAGAAGATCAAGACCGATACCGGCATCGAAATTTCCATTCCGATCGACTACTTTCAAAACAAGGACTACGTGGAATTCATCAATCATCCCGATGGGACGCTGTCTATCGCCCTGAAGAATATCGGCAAGCTGTTGAGTAAGTGAATGCCGGCGACCCGGTTCCCACATCGGCCGAATTGCCAGAATCTGAAGCAAGGAGAACGGCATGAAAATAGAAACCATCAAAAGCTGCGATATCGTGGATTGGCTAAAATTGGTCCGGGAAGTGGAGCCGTTGTTCGGGCCCATGATCGGGATGGACGGTTTTCAGGAGCATCTCGCCAGGGTGGTCAACGAGGGGCGGGCTTTCGGCATTCGAAATGATCGCGGCGCATTATGCGGCGTTGCCGTAGTGTCCTTCGAAAATAATGAAATCGAGTGGCTGGCGGTTGCAAGTCGTGACCGACAAAACGGATTCGGCGAAAAACTGCTCAGGCATGCCGTGAATCGACTCGACGCCGCAAAACCGATCACGGTGCAAACTTTTGCTGCATCCGTGCCGGCGGGAATCGGCGCCCGAAAACTATACGAGAAGTGCGGGTTTCAGGAAATCGAACCGGCGGACCTGAATCCTGCCGGACTGCCGACGGCGATACTCAAGCGGATGCCCGGGTAGGCGCAGAAAAAAATGAGCTTATGCTTATGTCGTTGAATAATTCAGAAGCAAATTCGCCGCGATGCGATACCAGTGCGAGGCGCGCCATACCGCCTGTTGGCGGCATGCTGTGATAGCGTAAAGCTGCCAATATCGGGAATGGGCAGGATAACGGACAAGT
>CAZRLN010000110.1:0-3332 GCA_964601085.1 uncultured Veillonellaceae bacterium
TGCCGTATGTGGTCACCATCGCGGCGCTGATGATTTCCTTCGGCCGGGTCTGGCCGCCGGCGGCGCTGGGACGTCCCTACGAACGCGGCGTGCGGGGATAATGCTGACTTTCTGTGGAGACTAACATGATTTGCGGTCTGTCTTGCGTTTCGTTCGGGAAGTGAAACGAAATGCAATGGATCATAGATAATACAGATTCAAAAAATAAGGAGGAAGACAAATGAACAACACCCGAAAACTGCTTGCGATGATTCTGGCCCTGGTACTGTCGCTTTCCCTGCTGGTAGCCGGCTGCGGCGGAGACAAGAAACCGGCCGCCCCGAAAGCGGATGCCCCCAAAACCCAGAAACTCAAAATCGCTCTCGTTCTTCCCAGCACTGTCGATGATATGGCCTGGGGCCAATCCATGTATGACGCCCTGAAAAAAATGCAAGCCCAGTCCAAAGACGGAATGGAGCTGGCTGTCAGCGAGCGGATGGGCAAACCGGTGGATGCCGGCGCCGCTATCCGTCAGTATGCAACCCAGGGGTTTGATATCATCATTGCCCATGGCGCCCAATACCAGAGCGTTGTGAAAGAAATTGCCCCGGAATTCCCCAAGATCACGTTCGCTTATGGCACCGGTTTCCAGACCGGGCCGAATATTTTCGCCTATGATCCGCAGGCGCAGGAAGGCGCCTATGTCATGGGTCTTCTCGCCGGCAAAATGTCCAAATCCAAAATCGTTGGAATCGTCGGACCGGTGGAAGCCGGCGACGCGGTCAAATACAACAAGGGATTCCAGATGGGCGTTGCCGCCGCTGGCGGGAATGTGAAAACCCGTATTGCCTATACCGGTTCGTTCAACGAGATCGTCAAGGCCGGCGAAATCGCCAAAACCCACATGGATGCCGGCGCCGACTTCCTGACCGGTTCGTCGCAACAGGCCGTCGGAGCGATCAAAGCGGTGGCGGGAAAACCGAACACGTACTGGATGTCTACCGACCTGGACCAAAGCGTTATTGCTCCGGATGCGGTCCTGGCTTCGCAAGTGTATAACTGGGAAAAAGTCCTGACCAAAATCATCGACCTTCGCAAGAAAGGCACCGTGGGCGGCCAGCATATGACCCTGTCGTTTGCGGACGGAATGCTGGAATTGAAATACAATCCCAAACTGGAAGGCAAGATTCCTCAGGATGTGAAAGCAGCGATCGAAAAGGCGAAGAAGGATATTGCCGCCGGTACGCTGAAAATCGAACTGCCGAAATAACTTTCGAAGGGTTGACCGGGAGAGTGGAGAAATGAGCAACAAGATCGACTGCCTGGAAATGCGGGACATTGTCAAGCGCTTTCCGGGAGTTCTCAGTAACGATCATGTCGGGATCAAAATCGCGGCAGGCGAAATACTGGCCTTATTGGGCGAAAACGGCGCCGGCAAGACGACGCTGATGAATGTCCTGTACGGACTGTACCAGCCGGATGAGGGGAGTATTCTCATCAATGGCGAGCCTGTCCGCATCGACTCTCCCCGGTCGGCCATCGATAAAGGAATCGGGATGGTGCATCAGCATTTTATGCTGGTGCCGACGCTGACAGTCAGCGAAAATGTGGCGTTGGGAATGCCCTCGGCAAAAGGGGCGATTCTCGATCTGGAACCGGTTGCCCGAAAAATTGTGGAAATCGGCTCGGCGTATGGAGTGACGGTGAATCCTGACGCCTACGTCTGGCAGCTGAGCGTTGGCGAGCAGCAGCGCGTGGAAATCATCAAAGCCCTGTATCGGGGGGCCGATCTGCTGATCCTGGATGAACCTACGGCGGTACTGACCCCGCAGGAAGCGCAGGATCTGATCGTTTTGCTAAAAAACATGGCCCGCCAAGGGCATTCTGTTATCATTATCAGTCATAAGCTCCATGAGGTTATGGAAGTCAGCGACCGGGTCGTCGTTTTGCGGGACGGAAAAAAAGTCGGTGAAGTCCAGACCCGGGATACGGGGCCGGAAGAACTGGCCCGGCTGATGGTGGGGCGGGACTCAAAGCTGATCAGCCGTGAGCAACGCGAGTTTCAGGGCGAATGCGTATTATGCGTGGAAGACCTCTGTGTGACGAACAACATGGGGACGCCGGCCTTGCGCGGAATTTCGCTGGGAGTTCGACCCGGCGAGATTCTCGGTATCGCCGGGGTTTCCGGCAATGGTCAGAAGGAGTTCGCCGAAGCGATCAGCGGTCTGCGGGCGGTTGATTCGGGGAAAGTCTTACTGGCGGGAGAGGATATTACCCATGCCTCGCCGAAAAGTATCATTGACAAAGGATTGGGGTATGTGCCGGAAGACCGGCTACATGTGGGGACGATTCCCTCGTTTTCCATTTGGGAGAATCTGCTGTTGAAAGACCATGCGGATGCTCCGTTCGCCAATAAAGGGATTCTGAATTCCGCCCGGATTCAAAAGCATAGCGAGCAACTGGTTCACGACTACGGGATCAAGACGCCGGATCTGATTACGGCGACCGGCAAGCTGTCCGGCGGCAATATTCAGCGGCTGATCATGGCGCGGGAAATCACCCGCCAGCCCAAAGTCCTGATCGCTGCCTACCCGACACGCGGCCTGGATATCGGCGCGGCCGAATATGTGCATGAAATGTTGCTCGCCGCCAGCCAGGCAGGGATGGGGATTATTTTGATCTCCGAAGAATTGGACGAAGTCCAGAAGTTGAGCGATCGGGTCGCCGTGTTCTTTGACGGCCGGATTATGGATATTTTACCAGCGGACGCCGCGGATGAAAAAACGTTGGGACTGTTGATGGCCGGTCTGACCCCAACGACCGACCCGATGGCGGAAGCAGGAATGGAGGGGTAGGGAATTGGCTGATCTTTCCGTAAAAATTTGTGGTCTCCAGTTTACAGCGCCGCTGATGCCGGCGGCCGGACCTCCCGTGCGCGATGGCGCCGCTTGTGTCGCCGCTGTCAAAGGCGGCGCTGCTGCTATCGTCAGCAAAACGATTTCCGTCGAACCGGCGCAGGTCCCGCGACCTTGCATGGCCGATGTTCAGATTGGCATGTTGAATACCGAACTGTGGTCGGAACTACCGAAGGAGCAGTGGCTTGCGCAAGAGTATGCGATCGCCAAATCCGCCGGCGTTCCGTTGATCGTCGGACTCGGCTACACTGCGGAACAGATCCGGGAACTGGCTCCACTGGTGCGGCCCTTTGCCGATGCTTTGGAATTGTCCTGCCACTATATTGGCAATGACCTGACGCCGATCACCGATACGGTCCGGGCGGCGAAGCAGTCGGTCGATGTGCCGGTGTTTGTGAAGATGAGCCCGCATCCGAACATCCAGGAGATTGCGTTGGC
>CAZRLN010000111.1:0-3329 GCA_964601085.1 uncultured Veillonellaceae bacterium
TCGCCACCCGCCGGCTACTGCCAGGGGAGGGCGTCGGTTCGGCTTGCCTGCGTCTGCTCCGGTTCAGGCGCGGCGGCGTTCCTTGCCGCGACCTGTCCCGGCTCCGTCTTCGTCCACCGTCACCCACGCCCGGGGAACGAAGTTCCTGCCCGCCCGGCGGCAGCCAGCCGCTGCTCGCTACGCTCACGACTCTCTCTGTCTGCCTCGGTTTCGCCCCGACGATTCAGGCGGAAACGCGGCAGTCGTTCGGTGCTGCCGGTCTGTCGGCGTCAACCGTCCCGGCGCATGCTGCTCCGGTGACGGATCACGCCTCGTTGCTGCCAATCGCCGGCCAGGGCATGAAAAAAGCAGCCACCGCTTCACTGCTTTGCTTGCGGTCGCTGCCGCCCGCCGATCGTTATCGCCACCATCACCGCCGACCCACCCGATAACATCCCGTTATGTAGAAGTAGTCCGCTGCGCGTCTACCGCTCGGGCAAGCCCTGCGCGCCCGGAGGGTTTACATAACGAATGTTGATCGTACGTGCCGGCTGCTCTGGTCGCCACTCGCGAGAGGATTTACCCTGCGGGGATCGCCACCACTGCGGCTCGGTCTGGTAGTTATCGTTCGGCGTCGCTGCGCGCGGGCTCCAGTCCGCTTTTCTTTTTGGCTGCGGGCTTCCCGCGCCGTGCTCGCGCCTCCTGGTGGAATGATTTTTTTCGTGAAAGTTCACCGCCCCGCCGCCGGTCTCTTCATTGTACCGCGCCGGTCAAGCCGGCCGGCTGCTCCGCTGCGCTGCGCCCCTGCGGGTGACCTGGCGCGCCGCGTCCCTCATTCCTGCTGATCCATCATTTCCCGTCCGCGCCCGTTTTGGTGGCGACGGCGGCGGGGCTGCCGATCATGCGGGGAGGTGTTTTCTATGCTGTGGCGATGGCTGGTTCGGCGTTATCGGGTGGAGAGGGCGCTTTGGGACTGCTACTGGTGGGCGGGCAAGCGCGGCGATTGGACGAGCTACGAGTACTGCGAGCGGCACAGCTGGGCGGTCCGGATTTATTGGTGGGTGGTTTACTATGTTGGATCCTTTTTGTTGGTGATGCTGTCGGGGATGGCGATCGATGGGTTCTTGACATTCATGGATCGATTGCGGGATTTGCTGTAGATGTAGGCGGAGAGATTCGCCTACGGCGGCGGTGCGGACGTCCCGCCGTGGAATGATACTTGCGGCAAATGAAAGGCGTCCGTTATCTTGAGGACTCGGCTCGATCCCATCTCGAACCGCCTCTTGATACGAACGCCTTTGATTTTACAATACTTGCGTTACCAGCGTTTATTTTTTAAAGATCGCCGGAACTCCCAGTATTTCAATCGGGTTGTCTCCTGGTTGTAAGCCCATCAATTTGATCAGCTCGGGAGCAATTTGATCCCATTTTTCTTTCGTCAGCTGCTTCCCGGCCGCCGTTTTTGCTTCATCATAAAGGAGCTTGAATACGTAATATACAATGTGGGCTTCTTCCTGTGTTGTTTTTGCTTTCCAACGTTTAGTCGCCAATACACGCCACTTGCTGCCTTCCGGAACCACTGATTCCGGCACAAACTGCGATACCAGGTCCGCATCGTGAATGAGCTTCGCCAAATCGTTTTCTGGCGCGGGATAAGCAATCGCCCACGCATCGTTGGAACCAATTACTTCGTTAATGGAAGATCGGAAATACCAGTACCCTGTCGAATGCTCTAAAACTCCGACCTCAACCAGTTCAACTTCTTTTTTGGAGAACCCGCCGATTTCTGTTAACATTTGACCAACTCTCAGCGCACCCGTGATGTGATGAATCAGAGACAGGTTATTGCCAATCTTCGGTTGTGCGAAAATCCCTTTATCTTTCCAAAAGTTTGGCGAGTTCCGGAAATACCCCGCTTTTTTTAATCGGGTTACCATCAGGTCCGCCTGATTTAACAGCACGGGATCCGTCAATACATCTTTTTTGTCTTCTTTACTGATATTATGCAGCAAATCGCCGGCAATCGCTAACTTCTGAAATTTCGCCGACAGTTTATTGTCGACCGCCATTTTATAGACCAATGCCGAGCAAACACGATTATGCAAAATATCCTGTTCCGGATTTTTAATCTGTTGAGCGGTCTTTTCAATCATGATATTCATGACTTTCTGGAGTTCTGGAAAAGCCTTCAAATATTGCTGCTCCAAACTCATATATGGTTCCGGCAGCTTATACTGGTCTTGCGGCGCCGCCAAGACAGGGAATGCGAATAGCAGGCATGAAAAGAGTACAACCAAAATACGACCTAAAGATTTCATCAGATGACCTCCACTTTCCTGTTTTTTGTTCGAATATTTTGCGAAATACTGATAATATTTTACCACTCGTTGCCACAATCGGCAAAGCAAATCCCGGCTTACATCGTGCGCGAATATTGGGCAAAACGGCCGAAATTCCGCAAAAGTTGACAAAATCGAAACGTCCCAGGATCGATTTTAAGGCAGGTGTTTTTATGCCCGAAGGGTAGTGTACCGGGGCTTTTGGCCCGATTTTTAGCCGTTTCCGCCACCAGCAAAAAGTTCACAATTTGTTCGCTTTACAGCGGCATTTTCTTGGGCTATACTATCAATACAGAACAAATGTTCGAAGAAATGGGCGGCGAGGGAAAGTGTCGCGAACGATTCTGCACGTGGACCTGAATAATTTTTATGCGTCGGTCGAGTGCCTCTATCATCCGGAGCTGCAGGGAGAGCCGGTGGCTGTGGCCGGGGATGTTTCGGAGCGGCGCGGGATCATTTTGGCAAAGAACATGCAGGCCAAGGCGGCCGGGGTTAAGACCGGCGAGGCGATCTGGCAGGCGCAGGGCAAGTGCCCGGGGCTGGTCTGCGTGCCGCCGGATTATCGGAAGTATTTGCGGTTCTCGCGGCTGTCCCGGGGGATTTATTCGGACTATACCGACCGGATCGAGGCGTTCGGCGTCGACGAATGCTGGCTGGATCTTACCGGATCGGCGGCGCTGTTTGGCGATGGCGTGAAGATTGCCACGGAGATTCGGCGCCGGCTGCGCGAGGAACTGGGCGTCACCGGCTCGGTCGGCGTCAGTTGGAACAAGATTTTCGCGAAACTCGGTTCGGATATGAAAAAGCCGGACGCGACGACGGTGATCACGCCGGACAATTTCCGGCAGTTGGTCTGGCCGCTGCCAGTGGGCGAGCTGCTGTATGTCGGCCGCGCCACCGAACGCAAACTGCTGAACCGGGCGGTGCTGACGATCGGCGACCTGGCCCGGCGGGATGTGCATCTCTTGAAATTGTCACTCGGGGTATGGGGCGAAACGCTGCATACTTTCG
>CAZRLN010000112.1:0-3268 GCA_964601085.1 uncultured Veillonellaceae bacterium
AGCGCCAGACTTTGCCGGTGAATTTCATGCGAAAACCTCCTTCGGTTCGGCGATGCGGCCGAGAATCGCGCTGGCGGCGGCTACCGCCGGACTCGCCAGATAAACTTCGCTGTCGACGTGGCCCATGCGTCCGCGGAAATTGCGGTTGGTGGTGGAAACGCAGCGTTCGCCGGCGGCGAGGATGCCCATGTAGCCGCCGAGACAGGGACCGCAGGTCGGCGTGCTGACGACTGCGCCGGCTTCGATGAACTGGGCGATGAAGCCGCGTTTCATGGCTTCCATGTAAACTTCCTGCGTGCCGGGGATGATGATGGCCCGGACCGCGGGGTGGATCTTGCGGCCGGCGATGATTTTCGCGGCCTGCTCCAGATCGTCGATCCGGCCGTTGGTGCAGGAACCGATGACGGCCTGGTCGATCCGGGTTTCCGGCAGCTCGGCGACGGCTTTGACGTTTTCCGGCAGATGCGGCAGCGCCACCACCGGTCGGAGCGAGGAGAGGTCGATTTTGACTTCGCGGGCATAGACGGCATCGGGGTCAGCCGTGTAGACTGTGTAGGGCTTGTCGGTCCGGGCCTTCAGATATTCGACGGTTTTTTCATCCACCGGGAAGATGCCGTTCTTGCCGCCGGCTTCGATCGCCATATTCGAAATGGTGAAGCGGTCAGCCATTGAGAGGGCGGCCACGCCGGGACCGGTGAACTCCAGCGCCTGGTAGCGGGCGCCGTCCACGCCGATCCGGCCGATCAGCGTCAGGATGACATCCTTGCCGCTGACCCATTCCGGCAGCGAACCGGTGAGCTCCACTTTAATCGTGGAAGGAACTTTGAACCAGGTGTCGCCGGTCGCCATCGAAGCGCCGAGGTCCGTGCCGCCGACGCCGGTGGCGAACGCGCCGATCGCGCCGTAGGTGCAGGTGTGGGAGTCCGCGCCGATGATCACTTCACCGGGGCGCACCCAGCCCATTTCCGGCAGCAGCACATGCTCGATCCCCATCCGGCCGACTTCGACATAGTGGGTGATATTGTGCTTACGGGCGAAATCCCGCAGGGCTTTGGCCTGCTCGGCCGATTTGATATCCTTGTTGGGGATGAAGTGGTCGGGGATCAGGGCAATTTTGTCCGGATCGAACACCGGGCGGCCGATTTTTTCAAATTCGGGGATGGCCTGGGGCCCGGTGATGTCGTTGGCGAGCAAAAAGTCAACCTTGGCCCGGATCAGCTGGCCGGGTTCGACTTTTTCGCAGCCGGCATGGGCCGCCAGAATTTTTTCGGTCATTGTCATTCCCATGGTGCTTACATTCCTCCTGCCGCATTTTGTATTTCGAGGGGCCGTCCGCAGGCGGCCAGCATTTTGTTGATCGCGTTGAGATAGGCGCGGGTGCTGGCTTCCAGCACGTCGGTGCTGAGCCCGCGGCCGACAAAGACCTGATTGTCGCATTCCACCCAGACGGTGGCTTCACCGAGGGCGTCCTGCCCGGAAGTGACGGCTTTCAGCTGGTAGTCCTTCAGGGTTACGGCAAACCCGACGGCGGCGTCGATCGCATTGAACAGGGCGTTGACCGGACCGTCGCCGACCGCGGCCTGCTCGATGGGAGTCTTGCCGGCGGCCGTCGCGAGACGGACCGAGGCCATGGCCGGGCCCTGGGTGCCGCTGACGACGTGATGGCCGGCCAGCTGATAATGTTCAAAGGCCGCGACCGGTTTGTGGCCGACCAGCGCTTCGATATCGCGGTCGAATACGGTTTTTTTGCGGTCCGCCAGTTCCTTGAACCGGCCGAATAATTCGTTGATCTGCTCGGGAACGATTTCGTGCCCCAGCGAGCGCAGGCGTTCCTCGAAGGCATGGCGGCCGGAGTGTTTGCCGAGGACCAGCGAGTTCCGCTGGATGCCGACGCTTTCCGGGCTCATGATCTCATAGGTCAGGGAGTTGTTCAGCATGCCGTGCTGATGGATGCCGGACTCGTGGGCGAAGGCGTTGTCACCGATGATCGCCTTGTTGGGCGGCGGCGTGAATCCGGTCAGGTTCTGCACGATGCGGGAGGTGCGATAAATCTGGCGGGTATCCAGACCGATCTCCACACCGAAATGTTCGCGGCGGGTGGCCAGCGCCATGGCGATTTCCTCCAGCGCGGCGTTGCCGGCCCGTTCGCCGAGACCGTTGATCGTGCATTCCACCTGGTCGGCGCCGGCCATGACGGCGGCGATGGAATTGGCGGCGGCCATGCCGAGGTCGTCGTGGCAGTGGACGCTGATGATGGCTTTGTCGATGTCCGGCGTATGCTGGCGGACATGGGCGATCAGGCGGGCGAATTCATCCGGCATGGCATAGCCGACGGTGTCGGGAACATTCACAACCGTCGCTCCCTCCCGGATGGCCACGCCGAGGACTTGCGTCAAAAAGGTCCAATCACTGCGGGAAGCATCTTCCGCCGAAAATTCGACATCCGGCGTCAGGGAGCGGGCGTAGCGGACAGCCGACGCCGTGGCTTCCAGCACTTCGGCGCGGGACATCTTGAGCTTGTGTTCCAGATGGATGTCGCTGGTGGCGATGAACGTATGGATGCGGGGGCGTTCCGCCTTGCGGACTCCCTCCCAGGCGCGGTCGATATCCTGTTTGTTGGCCCGGGCCAGTCCGGCGATCGCCGGTCCCTTCACCCGGGCGGCGACAGCCTGTACGGCGGCGAGGTCGCCGGGAGAAGCGGCGGGGAAGCCGGCTTCGATGACATCGACTTTCAGTCGGGATAGGGCCAGGGCGATCTCAACCTTCTCTTCGATTCCCAGACAAATGCCGGGGCTTTGTTCGCCATCGCGCAGGGTAGTGTCAAAAAATTGGATGCGCCGGGTTCCCATGCTCTGTTCCTCCTTTTACAATTTTATTGTCGATTTCGGGTCGGGCGGAGCGTTGCGGATAAAAAAAACCACCCCTGCCGAACATTTCTGTCCGGTAGGGGCGGTTTGATTCGCGGTACCACCCTACATTCTACTCTGCCGGTTAACGCCCGGTGACGCCGCATCCTACACCGGCAGGGCCGTCGGACGGCCTGCGTTTCGGATGAAGGGCTCGTGGGTGAGTTTTCGCCTGTGGAGGACACACCGGTTCGCAGCGGCCACCGGCTCTCTGAAGTGCCAAGTCCAAGGCTTTAGTCCCAGTCATTGCCGTAAAGTGAAGAATGATCCCCATCGTTTCATGAGGATTTTGTATACATTATCGCAACGCTGTCCGATATTGTCAAGCAAAAGTGTAAAAATATCGCTAGCTGTTATGAAAG
>CAZRLN010000113.1:0-2962 GCA_964601085.1 uncultured Veillonellaceae bacterium
CGAATTTCCTCCTGACGTTTGCCGACGTTGCGGAGGTATTGCATCCGCTCGTCAATGGCACGGATTTGTTCCTCGTCAAGGTTGCCGGTGGCTTCTTTGCGATAGCGGGCGATAAACGGGACGGTATTGCCGCCGTCGAGCAGTTCGATCACCGCAGCGGTTTGCTGCGGTCGGACACCGAGTTCGCGGGCGATCATGGCAGGAATTTCAGCAAGTTTCATGGTACGCTCCTTATCGTGATTAAATAATCGGGCGGCCCGCCGCGGGCGGCGAAACAGAGGTCGTCGCCGTCGCACCCGTTGCCGCCAGGGCCCGGCCAAGCCGGCGGATGCCTTCGTTCAGGCGTTCTTCGTCGTGGGTGGCGAAACAGAGCCGGATTTCATGACTGGCGGCGCTATGGGCGTAAAAGGCGTCGCCGGGAACGAAAGAGATTCCAAGCGTCGCCGCCTGGCGCAATAATTCCGTTGGCGAAATCGCCGGGTTCAGCCGTCCCCAAAGATACAATCCGCCTTCGGCGAGGTCAAAATCCATGGCGGGGCTGCAATATTTTCGGAGGGCCGCCGCCATGGCATTGCGGCGCTTTTTATATTCCCGGCGCACTTTGGCCAAATGCGGAGCCAGGGCCTCTTCCTCCAGACAGGTGTGCAGGATCAGTTGGGCCAGATTGTGGCTATGCAGATCGACATATTGCTTTTCCTGGGCCAGTCGGTTGATGACCGGCGCGGCGGCATGGACCCAGCCGGTTCGCAGGCCGGGGAACAGCGTCTTGGAAAAGGTGCCGATATGGATGACTCCGCCGTAGGTATCCAACTGCTTGAGCGATGGCGGTGGCGGCGAGCCATAGTAAAGCAGGCTGTACGGATCATCCTCAATAATGGTGAGACGGTGGCGGGCGGCGAGGCGGATCAGTTCCTGCCGGTCCGATAAGCTCATGACCCGGCCGGTCGGATTTTGGAAGTCGGACATGGTATAGAAAAATTTGGGTCGATAGCGGATGAGATAGTCTTCAAAAATTTCCAGATCGAGCTTTCCTGCCGAAGGCAGGCACAGCAAGCGGGCGCCGGCGGCCTCCAGCACCTGGATGGCGCCCAGATAGGTCGGGGATTCCAGGATAACATAATCCCTCGGTTCTGTGAAAGACTTGACAATCAAAAACAATCCCTGCTGCGATCCCGAAACGACCAGGATTTGCTCGGGGGAAGCCGTCTTGCCCAACCGGGATTGCCAGGCGGCGATGGAACGGCGCAAGGGAAGGTAGCCTTCCGTGGCGATGAGGCCGAGGTCAGCGAGATCGAGCGAGTGGCGGCGGGAATCCAGCAGCGCATGGAGCATGTCGATGGGATAGAATGCCGGATCCGGCATTCCGGCCGCCATCGAGATGGTATCGTCGGCGGTGGGCGAAGCGATGATGGAACGCATGATGGAAGAAAGCGGCGCCTTATAGCCGGGGGTGAACAATTGCTCCCACGGCATTGCCGGCGACGGGGAACCGGCCGCGGCGGGTTCACTGCTGACGAAGGTGCCGCTGCCGACCCGGGTGGATACCAATCCGCGCTCTTCAAGCAGGCTGTATGCATTGATCACGGTGGTTCGGCTGACGCCAAGCAAACGGGAAAGTTCCCGCTCCGGCGGCAGTTTGGTGCCGGTCGGCAAAGTGCAGTCCTGAATCTTGCCGGTCAGGGCCGTTGCGATCTGCAAGTACAGCGGCAATGACAGGGTCGCGTTCAGATGGATGCCGCTGAGAGTTTTGGTAATATCCATTTTGCAAAACAGCCTCCAATAAGAAGAATTGGTATCTTAGATATGTTTAATTGGATATTCACAGCCGGATTCCTGCCGGTTAAGATAGAGAAAATCAAAAGTTTGTTCAGTGAGGGAAGCCCGGGGAGAATAGCAAGGGGAAAAAACCCGGGGAAAACAGGGAGAAGGTGCAGATATGTCAGTGAACGGCGGAGAAATTCGCGCCGGAGTTCGGGACACATTGCCGTTGATGTTGGGGGTATTTCCTTTTGGACTGGCATACGGCATTTTTGGGAAATCGGTTGGGTTAACCGCAGGGGAAACGATTCTGATGTCGCTGACGGTATTCGCCGGCGCGGCCCAGTTTATCAGTTTGCCGATGTTCGCCGCCGGTTCGGGGCTGTGGATGATTACTCTGACGACCTTGTTGATCAATCTGCGCCACTTGCTAATGGGCGCTTCCCTGGTTCCTTATATCGGCAAGCTGCCGTTGCCGTGGAAAGCGTTTCTCTGCTACGGCATGGCGGATGAAACATATGCGGTGACCATCAGCCGGGCCCAGACGGGCGATTATCATCGCGACTACCAGTTTGGCAGCAATGCGACCGGATACGTGACATGGGCAGTGTCCACGATGATCGGGGTATTTTTGGGCAGTCACATCAGCGATCCACTGGCCTGGGGCCTGGACTTTGCCATGCCGGCGACTTTTCTGGCGTTGCTGATACCGCGTCTGACGGACCGGATCAGTCTGGCGGTAAGCGGAGTTTCGGCGGGTGTGAGCGTGGCGGCGGCAGTCCTGCTGCCGGGAAAATGGTACATTATCATTGCCTGTCTGGCTGCTGTGGCGGTTGGCGCTTGTCTGGAAGGGAGTGAAACAGATGCGGTATGAAATTGTACTGACTATTTTCGGGATGGCGCTCGCCACATATTTCACCCGATTCGCCAGTCCGTTGCTGTTGGCGCGAACGGGGATTCCGGCCTGGTTGGGACGCTTGTTGAAACATGTGCCGACAGCGATGTTGACCGCATTGATTGCACCGGCGCTGTTGGCGCCACAGGGAGTCGTGGAAATCGGTCCGACCAACCATTACCTGATTGCCGGGGCCGTCGCGGCGCTGATGGCTTACCGGCGACAACACCCGGCCGTGACAATGGGATCGGGCATGGCCATGATGCTGATCTTGCGATGGAGCAGCTTTGCATCGTGAGGCTGGGCTGT
>CAZRLN010000114.1:0-2936 GCA_964601085.1 uncultured Veillonellaceae bacterium
TATCGAGGTGATTTACATGGACGTGAATCTCAAACTGCCGCAGGATGTCGGCGCAAATGGTTATGCCAGCCCGGTGAAGCAAGGCGGCTTTTCTGTGAAAAGCACGCCGGAGACTGTGAGGAAGTCGGTGGCCCCCAAGTTGTCCAGCGTGGCAAAATCGAACGGCACGGAAACGGAAGAGGAACAGACGACTGCGTCGCAGGTGTCGCTGACCAAAGAGGACCTGCAGACGGTTGCTTCGGATCTCAGCGATTTCATGCAGTCCCTGAACACGGACATCGAGTTTTCCATCCACGAAAAGTCCGGTCGGATGCTGGTCAAGGTCGTGGATACGAAGACGCATGACGTGCTGAAGGAATTTCCGCCGGAGGAACTGCTCGACACGATCGGCGCGATCCGCGACTATGTCGGCGCGTTGCTGGACAAAAAGGCCTGAGCGGCATAAAGGGGAGGGATTGCAATGTCTTCAACGACTCGAGTGACGGGGCTTGGCGTATCCGGCATGGATGTCGACCAGGCGGTCAAGGATCTGATGGCGGCCAAACGAGTGCCGTACGATAAGATGTTTCAAAAAAAGACGCTGGCGGAGTGGAAAAAGGCCAGCTACAACACGATGTACAACACGATCAGCGATTTCCGGACGACGGTGTTCAACAACAAGCTGCAGGCGACGCTGGCGCCGAAAACCGCGTCTTCGGCTAATGAGTCCATCGCCACGGTGACAGCTAATGCCGACGCGGCGAATGTCAGCCATGAGCTGGAAGTCACGCAGCTGGCCGAAGGTGTGAAGCGGACCAGCAGCGGCTCCATCACTACAGGGACCAGCAAGACGACGCTGGCGAGCCAGTTCGGGATCAGCGGTTCGTTCGACATCAAGATCGCCAACGGCTCCAACAGTGCGACTATCACGGTGAACAGTACCGACAGCATCTACGATCTGGTGCAGGACATCAACGATGCCGGCGCCGGCGTGACGGCGAACTACGACGCGACGCTGGACCGTTTTTTCATGTCGACAACCGATACGGGGGCGGATTCGGGGATCGACTTTACCGGCAGCAGCGCGAACGGCCTGAATTTCCTGAAAGATAACCTGAAAATCATTGATTCCACCGATGCGGCGGATATTTCGTTCAGCGGCAAGAATGCCACTTTTAAGCTGGACGGGGTGGCGCTGGAGCAGCAGTCCAATAGTTTCACTATCTCCGGCGTGAACTACAAACTGAAGTCGACGAACATCGGCAGCCCGATCACGGTCGGGGTGGCCGCTGACATCGACAAGACGATCGAAAATGTGAAAACGTTTGTCGAGTCCTACAACAAGATGCTGGAGACGGTCAACAAGGCGGTCAAGGAAACCCGCTACAAAGACTATGCGCCGTTGACGACCGCGCAGCGGGCCGAACTGTCGGAGACGGAGGCGAAGCTGTGGGATGAGAAAGCCAAGAGCGGCATGCTCTATAATGATCCGACTCTGCGGTCTTTGGTCGATAGCATTCGCGGCGACGTGTCCACGCCGGTGTCGGGCCTCAGCGGCAAATACAACAGTGCGGCGTCGATGGGGATCACGACCGGCGGCTATACCGAAGGCGGCAAGCTGTACGTCGACGAAACCAAGCTGCGATCGGCGCTGACGGCCGATCCGAACGCGGCGAACAAATTGTTCGGCACGGACGGGGCTACGGACAGTCAGGACGGCATCGCGGTCCGGATGTACGACACGCTGAAAGCGGCGATGGACAAGATAGTTTCGGAGGGCGGCGTATCCGCCGGCGTATCGGATGATACCAAGAGCGTGTTGGCCAAGCAGATCAACCAGTATACCAAGGACATGAAGGCGCTGAATAATCGTCTGGAAGATATGGAAGACCGATACTACAGTCAGTTCAGCGCGATGGAAACGGCGTTGACCAAGATCGCGAGCCAGAGTTCCTGGCTATCTCAGGCATTTGGATCGAGTAGCTGATCGGATTTTGCTAAAGGGGATTCGGTGAACAAGGGAGATTAAGGGGGATATTTCATGAACACCGCACAATCGGCCATGGCTTATAAACGGCAACAGATCATGACGGCATCGCCGGCGGAGCTCACGCTCATGCTGTACAATGGGGCGATCCGCTTTATCAACGAGAGCATTCTGGCGCTGGAAAGCGGCGATATGCCCAAGTCCCACAACGCCAACATCAAGGCGCAGAACATCGTGCGGGAATTCATGGCTACGCTGGACATGCAGTACGAGATCTCCCAGAATTGGGCGGTTCTCTACGAATACATTCATTACCGCCTGGTTCAGGGCAACATGAAGAAGGATCGGGAAATGCTGGTGGAGGCGCGGGGACTGCTGACGGAGCTGCGGGATTCCTGGCATGCGGCCATGAAGTCGGTGCGGGTGCCGGAAGCGGTGGGAAAGTAGAATGACGGCGACGGCTGCGGAAGCATTGTGGCAGGATTACGCGTTTTTGACGCATGAACTGGCGAAGTTCGCCGGCCGGCAGAGTTGGGATATGGTGATGAATCTGTTGGATCAGCGGGCCAGTCTGCAACAGCGGATCGATGCGATGGCCGATCGCGGGTTCGTGGATTCGCCGAGCGGCCGGAAGTTGTTGGGGGAACTGCTGCGGGAAGAGCAGACGATTGCCCGGCAGATTCGCCTGGTGCGTAACCAGAATCAACAACGGCAGCAGGTCGCCCAGGCGTATGACGCGTATTCGGCGGTATCGCCGGGCGTGATTTTGAATCGGGGAACCTGAGAGGAATGATTCCGGGGTGATGGATTACTCCGGACTAAAAACCAGGGAGGGAAATAGGATGAAGATTGCGGATTCGCAGGTGAATCTGTCCAGTCAGCATAGCCTGATCGAGCAGGAATCGCGGCAGGAGACGTTGCGCTTGCAACAAAACGGCCGTACTCTGACGATCGAGGTCCAACAGGACAA
>CAZRLN010000115.1:0-2932 GCA_964601085.1 uncultured Veillonellaceae bacterium
CAGCAGCAAAGAATAAAAACGGCCGCCGGGGAAGGCCGGCAATGCGCGGAACGCCTGCCAACCCCGGAGACCTACATAAACATTGGCCGCAAGATATACGAGGAAAAAGATCCCGAAGAAGAGGAGAAATTGCGCATTCATGGATACTATTGTATCACAGGAATGCGCAAACAAGCTACTTGGAACTGGTTCCCTCGGCAGCCACGACATTCGCCTGGGCCGCCGCCAAACGGGCCACCGGCACCCGGAACGGCGAGCAGCTGACAAAGTCGAGACCGATCTGGTGGCAGAACTCTACGGAATGCGGTTCGCCGCCATGTTCGCCGCAGATGCCGATCAAAAGATCCGGTTTGGCGGTACGACCAGCTTCCACAGCCATCCGCATTAACTGGCCCACTCCCCGGCGATCCAGAATAATAAACGGATCTTCCTTGAGAATCTTGCCCTCCAGATAGGCTTCCATGAATTTGCCTTCCGCATCGTCCCGGCTAAAACCGAACGTGGTCTGTGTCAAATCGTTGGTGCCGAAACTGAAGAAATCGGAAATTTCGGCTAGTTCGCCGGCGAGCAGAGCTGCCCGCGGCATTTCGATCATGGAACCGACGGCGTATTCAAAATGCACTTTTTCCTGGATCATGATCTCTTTGGCCATGGCATCGATCCGCTCTTTGAAGAATTCCATCTCCTTGAAATCGATGGTCAGGGGGATTTCAATTTCCGGCAAGACTTTTACGCCTTCCTTCGTCAGTTTCACACTGGCGTGGAGGATAGCCCGGACCTGCATGTCGTACACATCCGGAAAAGTGATGCCGAGACGGCAACCACGATGCCCGAGCATCGGGTTGAACTCGTGCAGCTCACGGATCTTGGCCAGCAAGGCTTCTTGTTGGGCCAGCCGCGCCGGATCTTTGCCGGTGATCCGAAGTTCGATCGTTTCGACCAGTACGGATTCGTAGTTGGGCAGGAACTCGTGCAACGGCGGATCCAGCAGACGGATGGTTACCGGCAGACCGTGCATGGCTTTCAGAATGCCATAGAAATCGGCTTCCTGCATCTTCTGGATGTGGGACAGCGGCTCAACCCGTTCTTCCGGCGATTCGGCCAGAATCATCCGCTGCACGTGCGGCAACCGGTCGGCCCCCATGAACATATGCTCCGTACGGGTCAGGCCGATGCCTTGGGCGCCAAAGGCGCGGGCACGCTCGGCGTCTTCCGGCGTGTCGGCGTTGGCGCGGACTTTCATGCGGGCGAGACTGTCGGCCCATTTCAGAACCTGCTCGTATTCCTTGGAGAAAATCGCATCCACCACGGGAACGGAGCCGAGGATGACCCGACCGGTGCTGCCGTCGATCGACAGTATGTCGCCGGCTTTGATGACCTGTCCGGCCACCGTGGCGGTTTGGGTTATATAGTCGATTTTCAGCGCTTCGCAACCGCTGACGCACGGTTTGCCCATGCCGCGGGCCACGACCGCCGCGTGGCTGGTCATGCCGCCCCGGCTGGTCAGAATGCCCTGCGCCGCCACCATGCCGTGAATGTCTTCCGGGGTGGTTTCCATGCGGACCAGCAGCGTTTTGATCCCTTCGGCCGCTTTTTTCGCCGCCGTATCCGCGTCGAACACCACGGCGCCGGAAGCGGCGCCCGGCGAAGCCGGCAGGCCCTTGGCGATGACGTTCAATTTTGCTTTCGGATCGATTGTCCGGTGCATCAACTGCTCGATGTGCGCCGGCTCCACCTTCATGATCGCTTCCGCCGGCGTCAGGATATTCTCCTGCACCAAGTCATAGGCGACCTGTACTGCGGCGCGTCCAGTCCTCTTACCGTTGCGGGTCTGCAGCATGTACAGGCGGCCCCGTTCGATCGTGAACTCGATGTCCTGCATGTCCTTATAGTGATGCTCCAGCGTATCGGCGGCCTGCACGAACTGTTTGTACATTTCCGGCATCTGGTCCTTGAGTTCGGAAATCGGCCGTGGCGTACGGATGCCGGCGACGACATCCTCGCCCTGCGCATTCGTGAGAAACTCGCCGTAGAGAGCTTTTTCACCGGTGGACGGATTCCGGGTGAAGGCCACGCCGGTGCCGCAATCATCGCCCATATTACCGAACACCATCGACTGGATGTTGACCGCGGTGCCGAGATCATGCGAAATCCGGTTCAGGTTGCGATAGATAATCGCCCGTTCATTGTTCCAGGAGCGGAATACCGCTTCCACCGCCATGAACATTTGCTCCACCGGGTCCTGAGGGAAGGGGCGGCCGGACTGGTCGACCACCAGTTTCTTATAATCCGCCACCAACGCCGTGAGCGACTCGGCAGTGAGTTCCTGGTCAAATTTGACACCTTGCATTTCTTTGCGTTTGGTCAGCAATTCCTCAAAATCATGCTTGGGAATTTCGAGCACCACATCGCCGAACATCTGAATAAAACGACGATAGGCGTCGAAAGCGAACCGGCGGTTCGCTGTGGCGGCGGCCATACCTTCCACGGTCACGTCATTCAGGCCCAGGTTAAGAATGGTGTCCATCATCCCCGGCATCGAGAAAATCGCGCCGGAACGAACGGAAAGCAACAGAGGATTCGTTGCGTCTCCGAAAAGCTTGTTGGTTTTCTGCTCGATCACCGCCAACCCGGCAAGAATCTGTTCTTTCAACGTATCCGGAAAATGATTGCCGACCTTATAATACTGGCGGCACACTTCCGTAGTAATCGTCATGCCCGGAGGCACAGGCAAGCCGATGCGGGTCATTTCCGCCAGACCGGCGCCCTTGCCGCCCAGCAGCGAACGCATGTTGGCGCGACCCTCTTCGAACAGATAGACCATTTTTCCCTGTTTTTCCGCTTTGTCCATGCACTATTTCCCCCTGTACAAGTTTTAGTGTTTGAATATGACGAAAATTAACTCAGCAGACAGATTGTATCCTATTATTGA
>CAZRLN010000116.1:0-2906 GCA_964601085.1 uncultured Veillonellaceae bacterium
CAGCCGCAGGGTAATTAGTCCTGCGGAGGTGCCCGGTGTCGTGCGCTCCATCCCCATTGGTTCGCTATTCGTTTATCTGTTTCCAGTATAGACCCACCCGTAAAAACCTGTCAACATTTTTGCCAGAGTGTTGATTTTTCGGGCTTCAGCCATGATTCAACATTCCGGCGAACAACGGACCGCCCTGGGCGAATTTCTCGATTCCCTTGACGAGTCCCACCGCGAACTGGCGTTGCAAGAACCGGTCGGTCAACATCTCCCGGTCCCGGTCGTTGCTGAGGAACGCCATCTCCACCAACACCGCCGGACAGGCCGTTTCCTCCAGCACCGTCCACGTGTCATTGGTCTTGACGCCCCGATCCTCCGTCTGGCAGTTCGCCACCAGTTCCGTCTGGATGGAGCGGGCCAGATCGCGACCGCTCTCGCTGGTCGGGTAGTAAAACACCTCCGTGCCGCGCGCCGCTGTATTTTCCGCCGCGTTGCAGTGCAGGCTGATGAACACGTCGGCCCGGAACCGCCACGCCAGCTCGGCCCGCCAACTCAGGCCATCGTCCTCGATATCGTCCTCGCGCGTCAATTTCACCTGATGCCCCTGACCCATCAAAATCCGGGCGGCGATCTTCGCCACCTGCAGCACGATGGCGGCTTCCGTCACCCCGCCGGCGCAGGCGCCCGGCTCGCAGGGGCCGCTATGCCCCGGATCAATACAGATTCTCATCTTGATCCCTCCTTGCTTTACCTTCAATATCCGGCATTCTGCCGCTCCATGAACTGTTTCAGATATTCGTCCAGCCGCCGCCGGATAAACTCGATCCCTTTCTCGCGGACCCGCGTCGCCGCCTTGATTCGCAGCGCCCCGTCCTGTCCGTAAAAATCCCGCTGCACCACATGAAAATAGCCGCGATCGATGTAGCGCTGTTTCGCGACATTATTGGCCATCAAAATGCCCTCGTCGCGGAGAAACTGAATCAACGTGTTCCGGCCAAGCCCCGGGATCGCCAGCAACTTCGCCGTCTCGCCCAGCGAAAAGGAAACGCCCGTGTCCGTCACCCGGTCGTAAAAATCGGCCTTGGGCCGCAATGCTTTATTTTCCTGCCGCAGCCGGTCGCATTCGTCCTCGGCCGCCACCGCCAGCTCCAGCAAATCGCGCCGGGAAAAAGTCGCCGGCAGGGGAGTCCCTTGCCCTTCAAACGAACCCTCGGCGGTGCTTCCCAAACTTTTCATGGTACTCAACTCCTTGCCTTTATTTCAACGGGTTTTCCGCGCAGCGGATTTCCCGGATTATTCAACGTTTCGCGGAGTATAATCAACTCCAGGGGTACTCTCAAGGTTTCGTCCGCGCCGTCCAGTTCGGGCGGCGACCCGCTCTGTCGCCCGGACCGCTCCCATTGTCCATCAATACCACGTCTCCCGCCCTTACAAACCGGTGTTTGCCGGGCGCATCCGGGTCCAGTCCATCGCAGGTGTGAATCGCCCCATACACCATGATGCGCTGCCGGGTCAGCGCGGCCTGCTGCAACGCCGGCTCCCAGCGGGGCAGGCACATCACTTCCATGACCTCCGGCTTGCCGATCTTGCGATCGTTGACTGACAAAGAAAACCATAAAACTGAAAACCCATTCGCCGTCGGGGCCAGCTTCGGTCCCTGGCATAACCTTCCGACAAGCATGACTTCATTCATACGCTTTCTCTCCCTTTCGAACGTTCCGTCGTGTGGTTTTCATACTCCCATTTCGAGTTATCCACCGCTTGAACGTTTATTACTACTACGTTCTCAAAGTCTGGTCTGGTCCGGTTTGGTTTAGGGGCCGTGCCAACCCTCGACATTCGGCGGTTTCGAGCGCCTCGCCGCAACAATTACGAACACGGGCACGAATCGGTTTGTCGACACATTCTTCGCCCTCCTTGGTTGAAGCTCGTTTTAGCAACAAAATTATCCACAATAAATCCACAGTTCGGTTTGCGGTCTCCTCAGCGAACCAGATGCAACTTCACCCGGTTCAGACGATGCGGGCTGTTGCCCGGCAAGTGCTTCCGACGAGGCGGCGGGTCGCCGAGGAAATCGTCGGCTTTGGCGACGGGGTCCGCTTTGGGCGGTTCGAACGCCGTCAGTCGATAAATCGGCGGTTGGCTGCCTTTCTGACGGATATGGAGAATCCGGCCGGCATCCTTCAGTTCCTTGCGGCAACGACTCAGTTGCGTCCGACTGACGCCGAGCTGCGCCGCCAGCGTGGCGCTGGCCACGGTGAACTCCACCGGCCAGCCCGACTTGTTGTCGATCGACATCAGCAGATGCCACAGCGCCTGTCCCTGCGGCGACAACGGGTGCGTCGTCAGCCAAGTGTAAAAGTGGTTGATCTCATATAGGTAGTTCATGCTTCACACCTCCTTCCGTAGCAACGGTTTCGGGCATAAAGAAAGCGGGTCTTTCGCCCGCCGTTGGGAGTGGGTTCGAGAGTCATCCCCGGTGATAATTGTTTAAAAATCTTTCATAGTTTGCTTTTCGTACAAGCCGATTATATTCTTTCTTGGCCCTGATTGCAATAGCCCCGCCTTGCCATCGCTTTCTCGTTGCTATTTTGTTTGCGGCATTCTACAATGAAAGCGAGGTGAGAAACTGTGTTGGCGGAAAACATAAAGGCGGCCCGGCAGCTAGCCGGACTGACCCAGCAAGAGCTGGCCGACCGGATCGGCGTCCCCCGATCCAAACTGACTGGCTGGGAAACCCGCCGATATCAGCCCGATGTAACAAACTTCATGCGCCTATGCCGGGCGTTGGGCGTTTCACCCGAATCCCTGTCCGGCATGGAGTTGGAGGACGCATTGGCCGACCTGTCCCGACCGGTGGCGGAACTGGCCCGCAAGCTGGCCGCCATGCCTCCCCAGACGTTCGCGATCATCCAGCG
>CAZRLN010000117.1:0-2748 GCA_964601085.1 uncultured Veillonellaceae bacterium
GAGGCGTAAGCCTTTCCTACCCCTATAGGAATCACCTAACATGGATGCCCGACAAGGACATTCGGTACCCGACAGAAAATTTCGGGTATGACACGAGGTGCTTAAGTTAATGACATTGACCTGTGACTTGTAATTTCCTGATCTTCAATCGAGTCTGAATACGTGGTAAATTAAGGATTTGAACTAAGCATGATACGCAGGGGCAGGAGATGCTTCGATTTATACTGGGACGATCCGGGACCGATTGCCTCAGCAAATCAGTCCCGGTCTCTTGTTGGTTTAATAATTCGTCGCCAATGGTTCGTAATAGGCTTGGGGATGCTTGCACGCCGGACATTCCTTCGGGGCAGCCGGTCCCTCGAAGATATAGCCGCAGTTCCGGCAATGCCACTGGACGGATTCAGCCTTTTTAAAGACTTCGCTACGGTTGATATTGTTCAGCAGCTTCCGGTATCGCGATTCGTGGAATTTCTCTACCTTGGCGATCTGGTTAAAGGAGTTGGCGATCTCCGGGAACCCCTCGTCGCGGGCGATTTTGGCAAAATCGGAATAAAGAGTCGTCCATTCGAGATTCTCTCCCGCGGCGGCCGCCTCCAGGTTCGCCGCTGTATCGCCGATGACGCCGGCCGGATAGCCGGCCGTGATTTCTACGTCGCCGCCTTCCAGATATTTGAAGAAAACCTTGGCATGCTCCTTCTCATTTTCCGCGGTTTCCAGAAAGAACGCGGCGATCTGCTCAAAGCCTTCTTTTTTAGCCTGGCTTGCAAAATAGGTATATCTGTTTCTCGCCTGGGATTCCCCGGGCGAATGCCGCCAGCAGGTTTTTCTCGGTTTTAGTGCCTTTAACGCTTTTTCCCATCATGAGTCTCCTTTTACTTGAATGTTGAAATGTGTTACCTGGGAGGAATAATTCGTATGTGCATCACGCATTACCTTATTTTTTTGCCGCTACTTTCTTCTGCTTCATTCCGGCAAGTCTTTCGCCTGCCACGCGGACAAAAAGATTTTTGCCCGTGTGCAGCGGGTCGTGTACCGGTTCAGCGGCGGCGGCACGCCGTCCGCTGAACCGGTTTGCCGGGTGATCGTTTCTTCATTATCCTGTCAAGAGCCCCTCGAAGACGTTTAGGCTACGCGACGGCGAGGTCGAAACGGTCAAGGTTCATGACTTTGTTCCACACCGCTATGAAGTCATGCAGGAACTTCTCCTGGGAATCCTCACATCCGTAGACTTCCGCCAGAGCCCGCAACTGGGAGTTCGAGCCGAAGATCAGGTCGACACGGGTGCCGGTCCACTTGAGCTCGCCCGTTGCGCGATCACGCCCCTCGAACACGTCGACGTCTTCCGGGGTCGCCTTCCAGACTGTGCCCATGTTCAGTAGATTCACAAAGAAGTCATTGGTGAGCGCCTCGGGCCGTTTCGTAAAGACGCCGTGTTGGGATCCTCTAAAGTTGGCCTTGAGGACACGCATGCCGCCCACTAGCACCGTCATTTCGGGTGCGGTCAGAGTCAGCAACTGCGCCTTGTCAATCAGCAACTCCTCGGGCCGTACGGCGAACTTCGTCTTCTGATAGTTGCGGAAGCCGTCCGCGACCGGCTCTAACACGGCGAAAGAGGCCACGTCGGTTTGTTCCTGCGCAGCGTCCATGCGTCCCGGCGCGAAAGGCACCGTCACGCCGTAACCGGCATTCCTTGCCGCCTGCTCGACGCCCGCGCAACCGGCCAGAACAATCAGGTCAGCCAGCGAAATCTTCCTGCCGTCGGACTGCGTACTGTTGAACGCGCTCTGGATGCCCTCCAGGGTCTTGAGCACCTTGGCCAACTGTGCAGGTTGGTTGACTTCCCAATCCTTCTGGGGTGCCAGACGAATGCGCGCACCATTGGCGCCGCCTCGTTTGTCGGAGCCACGGAAGGTGGATGCTGAAGCCCAGGCTGTCGAAACCAGCTCTGACACGGTCAGACCGGAAGCCAGGATCTTGCCCTTGAGGGAAGTGATATCCTGCGCATCAACCAGTTTGTGATTGACAGCCGGGATGGGGTCTTGCCAGATGAGCTCTTCGGCCGGAACTTCGGGGCCAAGATAGCGCGTCCGCGGGCCCATGTCGCGGTGCGTCAGTTTGAACCACGCCCGGGCGAACGCGTCCGCGAGCTCGTCCGGGTGCTCGAAGAAGCGCCTTGAAATTTTTTCATAAACAGGGTCGAACCGCAGGGAGAGGTCCGTGGTCAGCATGGTCGGCACCAGCTTCTTCGACGGGTCGTGAGCGTGCGGAATTACTGCGGGGGCTCCCTTCGCGACCCACTGGTTCGCGCCGGCCGGGCTTTTCGTCAGTTCCCATTCGTAGCTGAACAGGATCCGGAAGAAGTTGTTGCTCCACTTCGTCGGCGTGTTGCTCCACGTGACTTCCAGGCCGCTGGTAATCGTGTCGCCGCCTTTGCCCGTGCCGAAGCTGCTCTTCCAGCCCAGCCCCTGCTCCTCGATGCCGGCCGCTTCGGGTTCAGGTCCGACATGGGAGGCGGGGCCGGCGCCGTGGGTCTTGCCGAAGGCGTGGCCGCCGGCGATAAGGGCCACCGTTTCTTCGTCGTTCATCGCCATGCGGGCGAAGATCTCGCGGATGTCCTTTGCTGCGGCGATCGGGTCGGGGTTGCCGTCCGGGCCTTCCGGATTGACGTAGATCAGGCCCATCTGCACCGCAGCCAGCGGATTTTCCAGATTGCGGTCGCCGGAGTAACGGCTGTCGGGTTTGTCGCTG
>CAZRLN010000118.1:0-2730 GCA_964601085.1 uncultured Veillonellaceae bacterium
TCAGGTTGCCGCCCGGATTATGCGCCCCCATGCTGTTTTCCGCCGCCACGCTGTCCCAGAACCATTGCGCTTTGCGGATCAGTTCCCGGGCCCGTTCCAGCTGCGCGCCATCGGCGCGGGGATCGCCGCCGGCGCGGCCGACCGCCTCATGCGCCCGGGCGATGGTCTGCCCGGCGGTATGGAGCAACTGCCAAGTCTGGTCCTGGGTCGTTCTGACCTGGGCAAGCAGCCATTCCTCGCTCTGGGTGTGACAGGTCCGGCAGGACGACTTGATATGCTGCAGCGGACTGGTCACCCAGTGGGAAGAGTATTTCTGGCCGTTTTCCCGCATGAACGGCATATGGCAGTCGGCGCAGGCGACTCCCGCCTTGCCGTGCGTGCCCTGGCTCCAGTTTTCAAAGTCCGGATGCTGGGCTTTCAGCAGCGGCGTCCGGGAGTCGGGATGCTGCCAGTCCTGCACGAAGCCGAGCGGTTTGGCGGCGTAGTATTCATACATCGCGGCCGGACTCAGCCCTTTGTCCCAGGGAAAAACCACCCGGCTGGTTCCCGGTTCGAAAAAGTACTCGGAGTGGCACTGGCCGCAGACATAGCTGCGCATTTCCTCGCGGCCGGCTTTTTTGAGATCGATGCCCCGCCGGCCCATCGCTTCCACGAACGCCGGGTTGATGACGCGCAGATCCATCGTGGCCGGGTCGTGGCAGTTGCCGCAGACCACGGGATGCTTCGTCTTGGCGGTCAGCTCGCTCAATGGAACCTTCGCATAGCCCCAGCCCATGTCCCGGAAAAACTCCTCGACCTGGGCGGTCTTGCAGGTAATGCAGGCACCCACGCTGGCCGGACCGATCCGCTTGCTTTCCAGCAGGTCATGCACGGCATAGGGATGGCCGCGGTCCTCGGAATAATCCTTGCTGAACGGGTTTCCCTTGAAGTTCATCAGGATTTCCGGCTGCTGCAGGGATTTCTGGACATTCTGGCCGCCGCCGTAGCCGGTGGGCGACGGCAACATCTGCCGGTTCTTCAGATAACTGGCGTATTGCAGGGGATAGTTTTTGCCCCAGATCGCCGGGTCGTACTCACCGGCGGGAACCGGCTTGACCTTGACCTGGTCCGGCGGCTTGGCGACGAAAGTCCGGATCACGACGAACCCGAACGCGACCACGGCAATCAGCGCCGCCGCCATGATCCATTGCAGGCGTCTGTTCATTGTTTGCCCACCCCCTTCGGTTCTCCCCGGCCATGCACCAGGTCCCGGTGGCACTTCGTACACTGGACGTCAGGCTGTCCCATGCGGGTGTTGGCCACCGTCGACGAATGGCAGCGCAGGCAGTTGTCCTGCAGGATTTCATGCGCTTCCGGCGTGACCGGCGTGACGACTCCGTAGCTGCGGCCGAATTCGTCAACCACGTCGCGCAAACCGGCCTTGGCCTTGTAGGCGAAACTCTCGACAAAATTGCGGTTGGGCAGATGGCAGGCGATGCAGTCGAACTGTTTGTGGGTGCTCATCTGCCAGGTTCGGTGCACGCGCTCCATGCTGTGGCAGGCGCCGCAAAACCCCGGGGTTCCAGCCCATTGGTAGCCGGCCCCGAGCAGCAGCAGCAGGACGACGCCGGCGACAATACCGGCCAGAAATACTTTCCAGACGTTCATGGCCCACCTCCGGAGTTCCGGATTTTTGCCTTTCCGTATCTCGCATCTCTATAATGAAGATATTTCCACCTGAATCGGCAAGTTCCTGCCGAAATTTTAATTTTCCGACGATTCTCCGTCAGCCTGATGTTCTCTCCTCCAACCGTGTTCGCGAGGCTAAACGACTCTACTCCAAAAGCAATGGGGGCATTTCGGATTCATCCGGTATCGAACGTGATATCATTTCCCGGGAAATATGCCACAGGCAAATTCCGGGGGCGATTGCGGCGTAGTATAATTAAGTCAGGCAGCCGATACCTTTTTAACAAAAGAGAGTGATGAAGATGGGCAAAAAAATTTGTTGGGGCGAGGTCTGTAAGAACGATGAGACGATTCATATCCGGACCCTGGTTCTGATCGGATTGATCCTTGCCATTACGGCGGTCGCCGCCTGGCTCGCCTACCGGTTTGTCACCGGCGCCGCCTTGTGGGAGCTGCCCCCGTTTCCCATGGAGTTGTGATCCGTCCGCCGCGCCGTGTTGGACAAACTTCCGTCAGAGTAGGCTTTTGCCCAACATTTCCGCTTTTTCCAGTCCCTCGGTCGACAAGACAGCATCCTTGTCATGCAGACCCGGCACAAGCACCATGCCTTGATCCCGCCATTTCAGGAATCCGGCGATCAGCTGGTAAGACTTGATCATTCCCGCAAAAGCGGTTTCATCCTCATCGCCGCAACCGGCGATGAGGGCGCATTCCTTTTCCTTCAGCGCCCGGTTGCCGAGGAACAGTGAATAAAAGCGGTCAATCGCCGCTTTCAACTGCGCCGGGAACGAAAACCAATAGAGCGGCGTGGCGAAGACAACCATGTCCGCCTGTTCCATCAGGGGCGCCAGCGCCGGGAAATCATCCGGAATCACGCAGACTCCCGCATTAGCGAAACAACTTTTGCAATCAATGCAACCCTTGATATTTTTATCGGCGGTTGCATATTTTGTGACCGTGTGTCCCGACCGACGGGCGGCGGCAATGAACGCGTCCGCTAATTGATCGGTGTTGCCGCCTTTTCTGGGACTGCCGGTCAATACCAGGATATTTTTTGCCATC
>CAZRLN010000119.1:0-2694 GCA_964601085.1 uncultured Veillonellaceae bacterium
AGCAGACGACAATCCGGGTAAGCGGCGGCGAGCTGGTTGATCCGGGTGCATGGAGGAAAGGAAAGGTTGACGTTCTGGAATTCGGTGTCAAATTTACACAGCCTGGCGCAGCAACTGTTAAGATTGAGCGTGACTGTCCCAAAGCCGGAATGCAGACGACACAGGCGGTCATTCAGGTTGCCGAATAAAACGCGCGGCTTAAATTTAGCAGAGTTGCCCTTCCGCTGAACAACTTGCCGGCGCTGTTGTTTGCGGGTACAATTAGGGAAGGAAAAATTGCTGACCGGGAATTTGGCCGAACGGCACCGGAGAAGGATGGATTGCGTTGAAAAAAATATGGGTCCTCGTGCTGACGGGGATTTTATGTCTGGGACTGTTGCCGCATTTTACGGTGCAGGCGGCGCCGGCGAAAACGGTCATGTATTTTTACGGCAATACCTGTCCCGCATGCAAGGAAGCGGCGCCTATCATGGAGCGAATTCTCGCCAAGGGTGTGGCGGTGGAAAAATATGAAGTATATGATAGCCGGGAAAATGCTGACCGCATGGTGATGTTTTTCAAGATGCAGGGGGTCCCGGAAACGGAGTGGGCGGTGCCTGTCGCTTTTTATAGCGGCCGGATGTATATGGGAATACCGCAGCTGCAGGAACTGGAAAAAGAGGTGCTTGCCGCCGCCGAACAGGGAAATGCCGGTTTGACGGACAGCCGAGCGGATCCGATGGGCCTGATGGGAATCATGGGGGCGGCATTGGCGGATTCGGTCAATCCCTGCGCGATCTTGGTGCTGGTTATTTTGCTCAGTTTCGTAAGTTTGTATCATGAAAGCCGAAAGCGACTGATCTTTTCAGCCGCTTCCTTTATTTTTTCGGTCTTTCTTACGTACATCCTGGTTGGCGTCGGTATTGTGAAGGCGCTGACTTTCCTGGGCGTGTCGGATTGGGTGCGAAATTTCGTGGGGATCCTTGCCATTGTGGTTGGTATTCTGAATCTCAAAGACTTTTTCGCTTATGGCGCTGGCGGCTTTACAGCGGAAATTCCGCAGGCCTGGCGGCCCCTATTGTTTTCTCTGTTGCGGAAAGCAACAACCCCCTGGGCGTCTTTTGCCATGGGGAGCGTGGTTACCTTGATTGAACTTCCCTGTACGGGCGGACCATATTTTTTTGCTCTGGGCATATTGTCAAAATGGGGGATGACGCCGGCGTTTTTTGCCTATTTGATTCTATACAACCTGATTTTTGTTTCCCCGTTGGTTCTGATCGCCGCGTTGGTTTATATGGGAAAGTTAACCGTGGAAAAAGCATCCGACTGGCAAGCGAAGAACTCCCGACGCTTGCATCTGGTTGCAGGTTTGTTGATGCTGGTGGCAGGAATCGGCGTGTTGTACACGAACTAATAAAATTAATAATATTGGCTCTATTCTGACAGGCTTTTTGCTTATATAATGGATTAGGGTGAACTTAATTGCTAGCAGGAGCGCGAAAAAAACCGTGTGGATATGTCGATTGCCAGGAACTCCGCCAATAGTGGCCGAGTAAAGATAAAAGGAGGAAATTGAATGGAAGCGAAAGACATCCGGACGATCTGCAACGTAGGAACAGGAACCATGGGACACGGTACGGCGGTGATGTTCGCCAAGGCCGGCTACAACGTTCGAATGTATGGACGCACGCAGGAAAGCATTGATCGCGGGATGAAAGGAATTCGCAGTGCCCTGGAAACCTACAAAACCCATCAACTGGTGACTGAAGCGGAAGTGCCGCAAATTCTGGCCCGGGTGCAGGGCGTGACCTCTTTGGAAGATGCGGCGCGGGATGCGGATTTTGTCATCGAGTCGGTGGCGGAAGAACTGGCCGTGAAACAGACTATTTTCAAACAACTGGATCAATTGTGCCCTGAACGCACGATTTTTGCCACCAATACGTCCGGCTTGAGTCCCTCCGCTGTGGCCGAGGCGGTTAGCCGCAAAGACAAATTTGTGGTGGCGCATTTTTGGAATCCGCCGCACTTGGTTCCTTTGGTGGAAGTCGTTCCCGGCAAGTTCACCGCGCAGAAAACCGTGGATGTAACTTGGGAACTGATGGAGAAAATCGGCAAAAAGCCAGTGGCGTTGAAGCGGGAAGCTTTGGGCTTTATCGGCAACCGATTGCAGCTGGCGATGTTGCGGGAAGCGTTATATATTGTTCAGGAAGGGATTGCTACCCCGGAAGCGGTTGACGCTACTGTGCGTTATAGTCTGGGCCGCCGTTATGGCGTGACCGGTCCGTTGGAGAGTGCGGACCTCGGCGGACTGGATATTTTCCAGAATATTTCCGCCTACTTGTACAAGGATCTCTGCAACGATTCCGCGTCTTCGCCGCTGTTGGCCGAGACCGTGGCTCGTGGCGATCTTGGCGCAAAGACCGGCAAGGGGTTCTATGACTGGACGAATCCCGACGTGCTCGGCAAGCTGAAAAAAGAACGGGAAGCCGTTTTGATCGAGTGGCTGCAAAAGGATAAGAAGCAATAAAGAACTTTGTTGCTGTCAAAGCCCCGCGTCTTCGCTGAAAAGCGCAGAGCGGGGCTTTTCGCAACTGTTTTTCAGCAGGGGTTTTTCCGTTTGGCGCCGAACAAGAAATAATAGTTGTAAGGCAAAGGCGCGCTAATTTTGAAATGAGGCGGGGTAGTGTTGAAAAACCATCGTGGTCGGAGCATGTC
>CAZRLN010000120.1:0-2601 GCA_964601085.1 uncultured Veillonellaceae bacterium
TTTTCAGTTGATTATTCGCATAAACGTATTTACATTGTATTTATGTATGATAAAATGGTGATGGGTTACCGATCAGAGGTGAACGCGGATTGTTTCTGTGGACGAAAGACAACAGAACACACATTGAGGAACGGCATCAGGTAACAGTGGATGAAGTGGAAGATGTTTTCTACAACAACCCGCTGCTTCGCGTTTCTAATTCTCAGCCGAATGAACCCAAACGTTATCTTGCGTTTGGACAGACAGACGAGGGACGATATTTGATGGTTGTCTTTGTGAAAGCGGCCCGAGGCCGGATTAAACCTTTTTCCGCCAGAGAAATGACCGCTGCCGAAAAACGAAAGTATAGCAAAAGATGAGATGGTGACAGTGATGGAAAATAAAAAGAAAACGAGACAAAAGGATAGAAATCTGCCAGTACCGGCCATGAGTTCGACGGAGGAAGAACGAAATTTTTGGGATTCGGTTCCCGATGCTTTTGTTTATAGCGCGCCGTTTGATGGGACCATGGAGCTGCCGAAGCGCCCCCCGAAGAAATTGGTGACGTTACGCATGTCAGAGGAACAAGTCTTGCTGCTAAAACAGCTGGCGTTGATACAGGACAAGAAGTATCAAACGATGGCCAGGGATTGGCTGAATGAACGAATTCAGAGCGAGGTCGCAAAATTGCGGACGGATAATAACGATACGCCAAAGAAAACAGTAAAGCGACGCGCGTAAAAAGTGAACACCTATGATCTGGAATGGGAGTGCGAAAACGCACTCCTATATTTTTTTACACCGGGCATGTTTATAAAATCCAAATCACCAAATTTGTTGTTGCATTCGGCCCGCGTGGCGATATTTATAAATGACAGGGTTGAGTTCGCCTCGGCGGCTCGGTCGACATACGGGTGTGACGCAACCAGATGACAACTTAATAATCCGAGCTGCACTTTGATGGCTGCGATGATCGCGGCCTTTTTTGTCGGATCAGTGATTTTGCCGGCTACAATTTCCAAGCCGGTTTCCGCGGACGCCATTCATCAAGCGATCCGCAGTGCAAAGGGGGTTGAAGTGAGATCACTAATGGCTACAGTCAGCAGCATTCGGCGATGCAACTGCTTGCATATTGTTCTCGCTTTGGTATAATGTTATTACAATGTAATCACAAACGGGAGGGGTCATCATGCAGGCGAATGTTGTGCGAATCGGTAATTCCAGAGGGATACGTCTTCCGGCTGCGATACTGAAGCAATGCGGCATTATTTCCAAAGTTGAATTGGAGATAGAGCATGACCGCCTCGTCATAAAGCCGGTAAAATCACCCAGACAGTCCTGGTCGGCAGCATTTAAACGCATGAGTCAGCAGGACGATGAGGGCATATTGATTCAGGATGAACTGGATACGGATCTGCTGGAGGAATGGGATGCAAAGTGATCAATATTCCGTATATTGGGTGGACTTGAATCCCACCCGCGGGGCGGAAATGAATAAAACAAGGCCGTGCGTGGTCATTTCGCCTCCAGAAATGAACAGCTTTCTGCGAACGGTCATCATCGCCCCGATCACCAGCCGGGGCAGGGAAGGATACCCAACCCGCGTTAAGATGTCGGTCAAGGGTATAAGTGGCTGGATTGTGCTGGACCAAATCAGGGCTATTGATAAAACTCGACTATGCGAAAAAATCGGCGAACTGGGCGCTCAAGAGATAACGGCAGTAAAAAGCATTGTCAAGGAAATGCTGGTTGATTAATTTCAGTGCATCGGGTTTGGGCTATTGCTTTTTTACCGACTTCCCTTTCCAATGCCCGCCGAATCAACCGGTTATAGGGAATGTTTTCTTTTTTTGCTTTTAACTTGATCGCCGCCAACAGATCAGAGGGAAGGTTTAGGCTGATGGTTTTATCTTTTGGCAGAAATTCAAAATGGACTTTTTTAAATATTATAATCCGAGCTGGACTTTAAGGGCTGCGATGATCGCGGCCTTTTTTGTTGGATCGGTGATTTTGCCGGCTACGCTTTCCAGACGGCTTCTATCGACAGTGCGGATTTGATGCGCCAGCAGAATCGAGTCTTTGCCCAGGCCGGTTTCCATCGAACTGAACGCGACCTCATTGCAACGAATTTTGCGTCCGGCGTCCTTGACGCTGGTGAAAGGCAGGATGGTGACTTGGTGCAGGACATTGACCTCATCGGCGGAGATGACGAGAACCGGTCGCCTGCCAGCTTGTTCGGATCCCTGGGCCGGGTCGAGATTCGCCCAATAGATTTTCCAACGCTCGGTCACCATTCGGGTAATCCTTCGCGATCCGTATGCCGGAATGCGGCGGCGCAGTTTTTCACATCCGCCAGGAACAAGGGGTCGCGGCTGGCTTCCAGCATGTCCTGCCGGATTTCTTCCCGGCGCTTTTCTTCCAGATAGTGTTCGAGAGCCTCTCGGACGAGGCTGTTGATGGACGATTGGCGCTGCTTTTTGGCTAACTGGCGGATTTCATCCATCATCGTGACCGGCAGAGCAAAAGTGACATTTTTGATGTTGGCGGCAGGCATGAGCAGCCCTCCCTGATAATTGCAGTGTTGATTATAAGTATAAATCATATTGTGAAAATCACAAGTGA
>CAZRLN010000121.1:0-2552 GCA_964601085.1 uncultured Veillonellaceae bacterium
CGTCCGTTCGCACCAACATTGCCTCGCCGGATCAGGAATCCTACTTCGCGGAGTATGTTTTTAGTCAAGCAAAAATCCGAAAAAAATCGTGCAAAAATCCGAAATTCATCTTTCGGAAATCCGAAAAAAATCACAAGTCATTTTTGCCTCATGAGGGCATGTTTCATTCGGTAACTTTCCCCCTCAAATAGTAGTAGGTGTCCGTGGTGGGCCAGTCGGTCAATCATGGCCGCCGCCATCTGGTCATCGGTGAAAACGCTGCCCCACTTTGAAAATTCAAGATTAGTGGTCAATATCAGGCTTTTGCTTTCATAGCTGTCGGCAATTACCCGGAACAGGAGCTGGGATCCTTCCTTGTCCACCGGCACATAGCCCCACTCATCCAGAATCAACAGGTCGAGTTTTTGCAGTTCCCGCACCAGGCGCTCCAACGTGCCGGTGCGCCGGGCTTCCGCCAGACGCAGCACGATCTCCGTTACCGACGCGAACTTCGTGCTCAATCCTTGTTCGCAGGCTTTGACGCCAATCGCAATCGCCATATGGGTTTTGCCTGTGCCTACGGGGCCGAACAGCACCAGATTTTTCTTTTCCTGCACAAAACTGCAGGCGACGAGTTCTTCCCGGGTTAAGGCAGTGGGGAACTTGATGCCGCGAAAGTCGTAGTCGTCAAACGTTTTGTAAACCGGGAACCCCGCTCTTTGCATGAGCCGTTGACGCCGGCTTTTCTCACGGGCCGCGACTTCTTCCGTCAGAACCCGGTGCAAAAACTCTTCCTGCTTGGGCGTGGCTTCCTGCTCGCACAGTTCGACGATCCGGCGGCTTAGCATCATCTGGCGGCAACAGACCGCAATTTCTGCCCGCAAGGTTTCTCGCTCTTTGGCACTAATCATTGCAGCTCACCGCCTTCGACCTCAAGCAGCCGGTCATACTGCGCAAGATCCGGTCCGAGTTCCGGCGGTGTATCCAGCCCATACCCGGCCAGTCTTGCCGCCAGCACCGCCGTGTCGCACAAATTCAGGCTGCCGCGTTTCACGGCTTCCTCCATCGCCTGCATGGCGGTGTCAAATCCGTAGCGGTCCGACAATGTGGACAAGAGTTGCAGGCTCTTTCTGAGGTCGGCGCGGGTTTGCTCGTCAAGGATTTGCCGCAACGGCTCCGAAACATTGCTGCGTATGCCGCTGTTGCGCCAGGCTCCCGCGTTTTTCAGCAGCAGCGCCAAACTGGTGCTGTGGTCAAGATGGTCGCTGCGTTCGCTGGTGAAGCTTCGCAAGTGACTGACCAGCAGGCTGCCGTCCCCGCGAAGGATGTCGATGCTATGGGCCCGGATACCGACCAAAACAGCTTGCCCGGTCCATTCCGGCGTAGTGGAGTAATAATGCTTTCCATCCAGACAGACCTTGCCGTATCCATCGGCCCGCGCATATTCATAGCGGCAAACATTAAACCGCTGGCGCGGCAACGGCAAAAGCGCCGCGCGGTCGGCGGAAAACAGGGTCTCTTCCGCAAGCTGCTTTTTGTAATGGGGCTTTTGCATTAACTTTTGCCCCTGCTCCAGCAATTGTCGGTTAAAGATCGGCAGCTCATCGACATAGGGGACCGGTACAAACAGGTTGGACCGGATATAGCCCACTTTGCGTTCCACATTGCCTTTTTCGTGGCCGGAATCCGGATTGCAGAATGAAAGTTCAAATCCGTGATGCGCCTTGAACCGCCGGAACAATTCGGTCAACCGAACCTGTTCGCCGATCCGGCGGCCCACGCCGGTGGCATTGTCAAAGACCAGCCTTGTGGGAACGCCGCCGATGTATTCAAAGATATCCTGCAGGCCCTGGCAGACGCACTCCGCCGTTTCACCGCCGAAGACCTGGGTCAGGCCGCCGTTGCTATGAGGGAAGGAAACGCAAAGATATTTGTGCGGAATTCGTCCCGCCGGCGTGTCGAAGTCGGCTTCGCCAAAATCGACCTGCGCTTCGCCGGGCGGCCAGACCAGCTCAAGAAATCCGCCTGTCTGCTGTTTCGCCTCCCGTACCTGCTTAACATACCGTTGAACGATAGGGTAGGAACCAGTAAATCCGGGGCATTCTTCGCGGAGCCTGTCGAAGATTCGCTTTGCCGTGTGGCGCTGCTTGTAACGTGTCCTCCGATCTTCCTCCAACCAGCCATCGATAACCGGTTTCCATGGATCGAGTTTGGACTCGGCGCAGCGAACTGTCGGGGGCTTGGGCGAATAGCACTCCTGCTGCATGTATTTGACCACCGTTTTCCAGTCGACGGATAATTTGCGGGCGATTTCAGAGGGACTTAGCCCACGCAGTTGAAGTTCTTTGATCGTTTCGATTTGTTCCATGGAGAGCATCGTTCCTTTCTCCCTTCTTCATCATAGCAGTGCCTGATAAAGAAGTTCGTGATTTTCGGGCATAATCTTTTTCGGATTTCCCAATGCTCTTTTTCGGATTTCGACACGATTTTTTTCGCCAATTTTAGTCTATATTAAACAGGAGTACGCCGGCAAAATCGCCGCCAAACTACCGATCCCCATTATCCTGAACGGC
>CAZRLN010000122.1:0-2543 GCA_964601085.1 uncultured Veillonellaceae bacterium
CCTGCTGAAACAAGGTTGCGTTCTCCAACGCAATGGAGGCGAATGCGGCAAATTGGTCAAATGCCGCCAGCGTTTCCCCTTTTAGCGGGAACACCGTGTCATTCCAGGAAAGCTGGATTACACCGACAATTTCCCCCGCCACCCGCAGCGGCGCCATGATGAGGGTCGTCATGCGATCCAGCAGCGCATCGGTGATCCGACGGGGCCAGACCCGGTAATCCTCGACGACTTGGACTTGACCGGTCCGCCATACCTCGCCGAGCAATCCTTCCGTCACCGGCAGACGAAACCCGACGCGCGGCGTCTGGGAACCCACGCCATAGAGCAAAATCGTCCACTCCGGGTCCTGCTCATCCTGCAGGGAGATGCCGCCATTGGCGGCGCCCATGAACTGCGTCGCCTGATTGAGGATCTCCGGCAACAACAGCTCCTTATTCGTCTGTCGCAGCAACTTGCCCGACAATTTCTGCAACCGCCGCAGCAATTCATTTTCCCGGCCGATTCGTTGCTTCGGTTCGGAAATACCCTCCAACATCGCGTCCACCCCTCCATGTCGCGCCGTCTCATGGGTTCAGCGCCTCCGGTCAAACTTCGCAGACAAGGCCGTCCTGTGACCGACGGCCTTGTCTGTTGTGACGACTTGTTTCAATCAACACAAGCCATGATTATATCCGGAATTTGCCCATCGCGGTCTGCAATTCCCCGGCCAGCTTCGCCAAAGCCTGGCTGGCGGAGGCGATTTCTTCCGTCGAGGCCGATTGTTCTTCGGTGGCAGCCGATACATTTTGCGCTTCGGCGGCGGCATTTCGACTGACGGTTTCGACCGATTTCATGGACTCCACGATCCGTTGACTGCCGATGGCAATTTCGCCCAAAGCCTTCGAAATTTCGCCGACCTGCCGGGTTACCGAGTCGACCAGTGTCCGAATTTCGCCGAATCCGGCGCCGGCCTGCCCAACCAGCGCGACGCCCTGATCGATCTCCTGAATCGTGTTGCCAATCACGCCCACAACATTCCGGATGTTGGTGTCGTTGGTCCCGATCAACTCTTTGATTTGTCGCGCAGCCTGTTCGGACTGTTCGGCCAGTTTGCGGACTTCCTCGGCTACCACCGCAAACCCGCGTCCCTGCTCGCCGGCCCGGGCTGCTTCGATGGCCGCATTCAACGCCAGCAGATTCGTCTGCCCGGCAATGCTGGAGATTAAACCGACGATGACTTCGATCTGCCGCGAACCGGCTTCCAGGTCGCCGGCCGCGCCCTGAGCTTTTTGCGCTTCGCCGCCGATATTTTTCATCTGGTTGATCGCCTGATCGACCGCCCCCTGACCCGCAACCGTCGCTGTGGCGGTAGCGCTGGCCTTGCCGGCCATTTCCTGGGCTGTCGCTGCCAATTGTTCCATCGTCGCCGAAATCTCCTCGACAATCGCCGAAGTATCGTTCACTGCCGCCACCTGTTTCTCGGCGCCATGCGCCATATCGGTGACGGATGCCGCAACTTGGTTGGACGCCTGAGCTGACTGCTCGGCGCTGGCGGTCAATTCTTCGGAGGAAGCCGCCAACTGTTCCGCACTTTGCGATACCTGGCCAATCAGTTGGCGCATGCTCTTCAGCATCCGGTCGAAACTTCGTCCCATATCGCCGAACTCGTCCTTGCGGGCCATGTAGCGGGGATCGATATCCCGGTCAAAATGCCCCTGCGCCATGTCGTCCAGTCGGGCGCTCACGGTTGCCAGTGGCTTGGTGATCATCCGGGTGAGGAAGAAACTGATGCCAACAACCAGCAACAAGGCGATGATGCTGAGAATGATCGTTGTTGTCTTGACCGTGCCGACCGTGGCAGTCGATTGGCTGATCCGTTCATCGATGACTTTGCGGTTTTCCGCCACTTGCGACGCCGTCGCTTTATTGATGGCTTCAGTCACCGGCACCAATGTCGTGCCGATCTGCGTGAATTGATCTTCCAAAGCACTGAGTTTCGCAGCATTAACATTTGCACTTTGTTTTTCCTGAATCGCCAGTTTGATGACAGGAATCAATTTATTTTGGATATCGACTTTGTACTGTTTGATATTGGCGATCATTTTTTCGACTTCCGCCTTCTTCTCGGGACGGGCTACCTGCAGCAAGGCTGTCGCTTCCTTGATCGCTTCGTCCATCTTGTCTTCAAATTGTTTGACAAAATTGTCCCGACCATACACCATGTAACCCCGGACTGCCAGCACCCCTTCCGTGAAAACCTTGTCCACGGCGCTCGCCAGTTCCATCCGCTGAGTGGCCCGTTGTACTCCGCCGACTTGATCCGCGATGTTACTGGCGGAATAAAACGAAGTTCCGCCCATCACCGCCAAAACCAATATGACCACTAAAAAGCCCATGCCAATTTTCATGCCAACACGCATTTCGTTCACTCCTTAAGATAATTTCTATTTTTGTCGCGCCGCTGTTGTTGCAATGCTTTCAGGTTCTTTGGCTTCACTCCGTCCGGCTGAGTCGCCGCAGGAGCTCTTCCGGGCACATTCCTGCCCCGTCGTAATCATCCTCCT
>CAZRLN010000123.1:0-2539 GCA_964601085.1 uncultured Veillonellaceae bacterium
CTTTTCGCCGGTGACGGTTACTGCCTATAAAGTAACTGCCGGTTCGGTCGTCGATGAAGTATTGGGAACCGGAACGCTGGAGGCCAAAGTGCGCGCCGACATCAGTCCGAAAATTTCCGGACTTCTCGTGGAGGTGTCCGTAGACCAGAATGACCGGATTATCAAAGGGCAGCTGCTGGCCCGACTCGACGATGCCGATTTGCGTCATCAGGTCGAGGTAGCCCAAGCCGACCTGGCGGCAACAAAAGCAACCATCAAACGCATCGGCTCTGAAATTGCGGCAGCCCAGGCATCCTCCACCAAAGCCCGGGAAAATTTTGACCGCGTCGCCACCCTCCGGAAGAGTCAGGTGGTGGCGCAGAATGAGATGGAACGCGCGATCGAGACACGGGATGTCGCCGAGGCTAATCTGCAGCGGGCCCTGGCCTCGAAGATCGAAGCGGAACGAGCCGCCGACAAAGCGCAGGCATCCTTGCGATATTATGAATCGCGTTTGACGGATACCCGGATCAATGCTCCGTTTGACGGACTGGTGATACGTCGCAACCGCAATCCCGGCGATGTAGTCGTACCGGGCAGTTCCATCATGGATATTGTCTCAACGGAACGTATATGGGCCTCTGTGTGGGTGGATGAAACCGCCCTGCGCTCACTCGCAATCGGGCAACCGGCAAAAGTCATTTTCCGCTCGGCTCCGGATAGTGTTTTGAATGGACAGGTGGCGCGGCTTGGCGCGGAAACCGACCGTGAAACGCGGGAGTTTCTGGTGGATGTCGATCTTGCGCGATTGCCGGACAGATGGGCGGTCGGACAGCGGCTTGAAGTCTATATTGAAACCGGACGCAAGGATAATGTCGTTTTCGTGCCGCAGCGGTTCATCGTCCGCCGTGAAGGCAAGTCAGGCGTATTGGCCGTTAAAAACGGGAAAGCGGAGTGGAGACCGGTTAAAACCGGGTTGCGCGGACAGAATATGATTGAGATCTCCGACGGGCTGACAGCCGGGGATACGGTCATCGGCGCGCTGCCGGGAAAAGAATTGCCTCGCGACGGCCGGTCAGTCAGGTTTTGAATCATGAATCTGGCCCTGAAAGACATCAAACACAATTTCGGGCGGTTTGTGCTGACCGCGCTTGGCATTGGGCTCCTGCTGATGCTGGTCATGGGCATGGGCGGCATCTATCGCGGACTGGTCATGGAAGCGACACTGCTTACCGACCGGATCGGAGCCGATCTGTGGATCGTCCAGAAAAATACGCGGGGTCCCTTTGCCGAAATTTCCCGCATCCCCCGGAATCTCGAGGATCGGGTGCTGGCGGTTCCCGGCATCACCCGGGCCAACAGTTTTGTTTCACACACCATCCAACGTGAATACCGAGGCAGACCGTTACGACTGACTATTCAAGGACTGGCATGGCCTGTGGACAAAGGCGACTGGCTGACGCTGATTGCCGGCCGGTCGCTGCGTCAGGCCCATTATGAAATGATAGCCGACAAGACCTCCGGACTTCAACTGGGCGACCTCGTTCCGCTGGGGAAAAATATTTATACGGTTGTCGGCATCAGCAGCGGGATGAATTCTTCCGGCGGAGACGCCATGGCGTTTCTGACCCGCGCCGATGCGCAAGCGGTACAGTTCGATCTGTCCGGCGAAGCCATCCGCAACGAACGGACCGCGCGGGTGAAGCGTCTGCAATCCATCGATCTGGGCAGTATCAATCCTCAGATGGGCGAACGCGCAGGAGGAGAGTCTTCCGGTATTCCGGCGCTCGGTCCCTCCATGGTCAGCGCGGTATTGGCGAATGTCGCTCCGGATTGCGATGTCAAGGCTGTTGCGGCAAAAATCGCGGCATGGCCGGACGTTACGGTTTATTCTCATGAGGAACAGCGGCAGCTGCTCCTGCTGGGGATGGTGGATAAAGCCCGCCGCCAGCTTGGCCTGTTTCGCATTCTGCTGATAATTGTCTCTGCCGTCATCATGGCGCTCATTCTCTATACGCTGACGCTGGACAAAATTCACGACATTGCCATGCTGAAGCTGATGGGGGCGCGCAATGGCGTGATCCTCGGTCTGATTCTTGAGCAGGCGCTGCTGCTGGGGGGAATCGGTTACGGTATCGCCTATTTTCTTGGACAATGGCTTTTCCCGCATTTTCCCCGTAAGGTTGTCATCACTTCCGATGATCTGGTGATGCTGGCCCTGGTGGTTCTGGCGATTTCCATACTGTCCAGCCTCTTGGGGATAGTCAAGGCGCTACGCGTCGACCCCGGCGAGGTGCTGTCATGAATGATCGGAAAGAGTCCGTGGTGGAAGCCATCGGTCTGTGCAAGACATACGGCAGCGGCAATACCGAAGTCAAAGCCCTGCGGGAAGTGTCATTGAGTCTCGCCCGCGGCGAAGTGGTGGCATTGCTAGGCCCGAGCGGCGCCGGAAAATCCACCCTTCTAACGGCATTGGGACTGATTCGTCCTCCGGATTCCGGCAGGATTGTCATTGGGGACAGTCCCGTTTTTGACGGGAAACTGCTGGTTGACGCGCGGA
>CAZRLN010000124.1:0-2446 GCA_964601085.1 uncultured Veillonellaceae bacterium
CCGGAACGGTGAGCCGCAGACAAGCCAAACCGACGCCCTCCCCTGGCAGTAGCTGCCGGCTGGCGATGACGAGGCATGATCCGAGACGGCGCAGCATGCGCCGCCCGGATGATGCCGACAGATAGGCAGGAACTCGCGGTGGCGCGGGCGTGGTGCGGTGAGCCGAAGACATCGGCGGAGGCGAACCGTCACGACGCCCTCCCCTACCGGATGAATATGCGAACGAGCCGCGACCGGGGGCAACGGTGAATACTTGGCCGGTGGCAAACGAAGCGCCGCCAGCGGTCATAGTAGAATCCGCGTCCGAAGGACGGAGGCCAGCGGTGGCGGCGACAAAATAAAAGGAGTGACTTAATCATGAACAGCAAACTCGGCAAACGACACTATCTGCAACTGAACGCAGCGACGCACGGCGCGGGCCGGACGCGGCGGCCGGTTTTCAGCCGGCGCAGTGATGGGACGATTTTGCGGCGGCTGCGGCAGAAACAATGTTTGGCGGTGGCGATCAACCGGCGGGCCAGGCCGTTCCCGGCAGCGGGCTGAAACTGTCGGTAGGCGGGCAATGACGGCGGGAATGAAACCAAAAGCGGCCCGAGGACCGACAGCGGAGAGACGCGTCAGCGGATCGGAGCCGGACCGCAGGGACGCGGGGATGACGCGGCGGAGCGCCCGGAAGCGAGCGGCAAAACGGAAGCCCGCCACCGGACGGGTGGCGGGCTGGAGGCCGGGAGCGCGGGCGCGGAGCTATTGCAGGATGAAGCTGGGATGCTCGCGCTCTTCTGCCAATCCAGAGAGGTATTTGCAAAGAAAGTTAAAGGAGGTGATGCCTTTGGCGACGTCCGGTTGTGTGAACATCAGTCCCAAATAAGCCTTGTGGCAGGCAGAAGTATCGGGGATGATTTTACGCGGCGACAGTTCCAACTCGTGCTGAAGAATAACATCAACCGGCAAATCCAAGTTGCTCAGCGCCTCGTAGAGCGACAGGCCGTTGGCAAGAAGAATTGAACTCGAACCGGGGTTTGCCAGAAAAGACTCTTCGTCCACAAATTCGTAAAAGCAAACTTTCCAGGGTGTCTTATCCGTGAACAGAATGATGAAATACGGGCCTTCGCCGTTCACGTCGTAAAGCGGCGCGGATAGATGGTCGTAGACCTTCACCGCGCATTTTACGAAGGCTTGGGCCATGGCTTCCTTGTTCATTTGGCAGGAGACCTTTCTATAGTGTGATAGTAGATCGCTTTAATTATACCCCCATCGCCGGCCGCGTGAACGCTTCCGGCATGAAAAAACGCCACCGCTCGGGTGGCGCGGGCGCGGAGCGGAGGCTTCCGCTCAATCGGTATTGGGTAATGGACGATCCAAAACTTTATAGGTATTGCGTTTTATGTAGTGAAAGATGGGATTGCAGCGGGAGATTCCCTTGTTGGTTAAATTATCGCAGTAATCCGAGGGAATGATACTTCCACGGTTTGTATCAGGGAATTTTTCGCAAACGGCATCAATGATTTCGGTTCGGCTCAGATTTTTGCCGGGAGAGTAATAGAAATGAACTGCTTCAATGGTCTTTTGGGGGAGGGTGAGGCCATTGTCCAACTTCGTTCCCGCCTTTTCGTTTTTGGCAATTGTGTTGCCAACGCAAAGGGAATCCGCGATTTGGCCGTTTCGGTCAAACATAAGCAGCAAGTAGGACCATTCCTTGTGCGTTGCCCAAAGACACTCGGTGGTTTGAATAATGGGTATGTGCTTGTCAAAGGATTTGTCTTTCCATTTTCCCTTCCAGGGAGGAACAATCTCCGATCCCTGCTCATATTTTTGCTGATGAGCTATCGAAACCTCCTTCGCATTCCCCCCGAATTTGTTGTTTGGATAGCGGTCATCATCAGTCAGGCACAGGAAAATCTTCAACGCATACTCATCCAAAGCTTGCAGGCGCGAAATGTCCTTCCAGGCTTCATACATATCCAGATCGGCTGCACGTTGGTTGGTTGAGGTCGTGGCTTTTCGAAAATACTTCAGTTCAACCGCAGCTTGCGTTTGGTTTAATTGAAATGTCATATCCAAACGACCACGGCCATGCGGCGCCGGTTTTTCCAGTTCCAATTGAAAAAATTCGTCTGGATACAATAAAGCCAACGTTCCAAGGTTTTGAATCACATAACCCAGATGCAATTGAAGGGAGGCTTCGTTGGATGGACGTAATCGACCTTCGGCAATTTGTTGCAGTACGATGCTCCAGGCTAGTGAAAATATGTATTGAAGTCGCTGGCTTAAGTCGGTTGGCAAAATTAGCATAACAACCTCCCGAGAAAAAGTATTAAGCGCATGGTGATTTTCGCGAAGGCTACAAACAATTCTTTCCCAAATGAGGTAATGAAAGGCGCGGGTGCTAATGCTAATGGACGGCATCGGGATGTTTGAGCAGGTCTTGCGCGGAAAACAACGCGCC
>CAZRLN010000125.1:0-2385 GCA_964601085.1 uncultured Veillonellaceae bacterium
AGAATGCTCTGATGAATTCAGTCACGATTTTCCTGGCTACCGGCACCGGCCTTACAATGGCTGCTGACAAATTCCTTAATATCCAAACCCTTTTGATCATCTGCCTGGGCTTGGTTGCCTTCGCGGGTGGAACCGCTGCTGGTTGCCTTGTTGGCAAGCTGATGTGCTACACTTCCGGCGGCAAGATCAATCCGCTCATCGGTTCCGCCGGTGTGTCCGCCGTGCCGATGGCCGCTCGGGTGAGCCAGATTGTCGGCCAGAAGGCCAATCCGTCCAACTTCCTGCTGATGCATGCTATGGGACCGAACGTGTCCGGCGTTATCGGCACGGCCGTGGCAGCCGGCACCATGCTGGCCATGCTCGGCGGCGGCAAGTAAAACAGATGTTGGTCAGGCACTCTCTGCGCCGAAAAATCTGAGGCCGGAGGTGATAAAAACCAAGGGAAAAACAGGTACGTCCTGACTCAGCGAAAAAAGTAGTTAGTAAGGAGGACTGTTCAGGTGGACAATGCAACATTGACATTGATCGTATTAGCCTTTGTCGCGTTCTTTTTTGTAACCGAATTGATTCCCCTGGCCATGACCGCCATGTTGGGGGCCATCGCCGTAGGTGTACTCGGAATTATCCCCGTCAAGACCGTTTTCTCCGGGTTATCGAATTCTACGGTGACCTTGTTCGGCGCCATGTTCGTACTTGGCGCGGCGATGTTCCATACCGGGTTGGCCCAAAAGATCGGCGAAACGGTTGTCCGGTTTACCGGCACCGGCGAAAATTCCCTGATGTTCGGGACCATGCTGGTCGCAGCCGTTTTGTCATCGGTCACGTCCAACACCGGCACCACGGCCTGCCTGATTCCCGTTGTCGCCGGCATCTGCGCCGCCGCCAAGATGCCGGTTTCACGTCAGATGATGCCGCTGGCGTTCGGCGCCGGCCTGGGCGGGACAATTACCCTCGTCGGCACCCCGCCGAACATTATCGCCGCCGGTGCGCTGAAAGCGGCCGGCCTGCGTGAATTTGGCTTCTTTGAATTTGCCTGGATCGGTATTCCCCTGACCATCGCCGGCATCCTGTATATGATGTTCATTGGTAAATATCTTCTGCCGAAAGGCGGCGAAGTTGTTGAACTCGACGCGGAAGCCGCGGCGGAAGCCAAAGCGGGCGATGCCAGTGTGACAAAGCAAATCATAACTGGATTGACTCTTTTGGTAGTTGTGGTCGTCATGGCCCTTAATCTCAAGAAATTCCCGCTGGAAGTTGCGGCCACCTTGGGAGCCATTTTCCTGGTTCTTACCAAGTGCATTAGCGAAAAAGATGCTTATAAAGGCATCGACTGGGTGACAATCTTCCTGTTTGCCGGCATGATGCCTGTCGCGACCGCGATGGACAAGTCCGGCGCCGGCAAGTTGATCGCCAACTGGGTCGTGGGAGCGATGGGCGGAAGCCCAAGCCCGCTGGTCGTGACGATCGTGCTGTTCGCACTGTCGGCCGGCCTGACCCAGTTCATGTCCAACACCGCCGCCACGGCGCTGCTCGCGCCGATCGGCATCGGCATTGCCAAAGGTCTGGGCGCCAGCCCGCACGCCGTGTTGATGGCTATCGCCATCGCCGCATCCTGCGCGTTCGCGACTCCGGTCGGCACGCCGCCCAACACGTTGGTGCTGGGGCCTGGCGGGTACAAATTCATGGATTATGTCAAAGCCGGTACCGGCCTTGTCATCGTCTGCCTCGTTGTATCCGTCATCGTGATCCCGATGGTCTGGCCGTTCTTCCCGGCGAAATAATCGGGAAGGATTTCGGAACATCCGGTTTTCAAACTGAATCTCTATAAGTGGTCTGAAAGCGGCCTGCCCTGTTATGGGGTGGGTCGCTTGTTTTTTTTGTGCGTCCTGCGAACCGAAATGCGCATGCGGTTCCGTTGGAAATTTGTCGAAACGGTGTGAGTTTTGAATATATTTGCTTGTCTACTGCAAAACTTCATGCTAAAATGTGTTTAGTCATTTTTTTAACTTAAATAACTTAAATAACTTACAATAATAATTGTAATAGATTGAATCAAAAAGTCAAGGCCTTTGCTAGAAATCCTAAAATAATCGGAAGTTCTGCACATCATAACCAAGAATCGTAGGACGATGTAGAGGGGCCCGGGTGCGGTGGCGGAGAGAGAAGCCAGGCATTCGTTTGAAGTGGCAGCCCGTTGCCAGTCGAAAGGCGGTGCGGAATGGTTCTGCACCGCTGTGCGCGTAGCGCGCTGCAAAAAAATTCCCCACGGCAAGATTTTGACCGGGGATGGTCGGTAAAGGAGGTGAAAGAGTTTGACCAGTAATCCTTTGTTGATCCTCATCATCAACATGACTGTCGTTTTCTTCGTGTTGTTCGTATTGGAAC
>CAZRLN010000126.1:0-2377 GCA_964601085.1 uncultured Veillonellaceae bacterium
CCGGCCTGCATGATCCGGCGATGAAATTCGACCGTTCGGCGCTCATTCACGGCGTAGACATTCTGATCCAAATGGTGGAGAAGTTGCTGAAATAGTGGTGCCGAAGCTGTTTGGGACGGACAGGCTGGGCAGGGAGGCGATTTGGCAAATTGCGGATTGATATTGGCACGCTGATCGTAGTCATGAGCCTGTTTGCGATGATCCAGGCGGCAGTTCTTATTTATCAGTACAAATTGAACAAAGCCTATCCGGGGATCGGCTGGTGGGCGGCCGGCAGCCTGGCCGGCGCAGCCGGGTTCGCCCTGAATGTTCTGCGGGAAATGGAGCCCTTCCGAATTTGGTCTCTTATCGCCGGCAACGGACTGCTGGTCGCCGCACTGGTTTTTTTCTACATCGGCGTGGCCCGTTTCCTGGGCAAGACAGAACGACGCGGAAGTCTGCTGGCCGGCTGGATTCTCCTGCTCGTTCTGCTTGCCTATTATACGCTGATCGACGACCAAATTGTGACGCGGGTCGTTTTGGTTTCGGCGGCGGTGACGGTGATTTCCCTGATGAGTGCGGCGGTTCTGTGGCGGAATCGTGTGGGCGCCGCACTGACGCCGGAATTGCTCACGCTGACCGCGTTCCTGCTGCACGGAATATTCTTTGCGGTTCGAACGGTGGAGTATCTGCTGTGGGGGGAGGGATTCAGCTTTTTCGCGCCAACCTTCATGCAGACGCTCATGTTTGTGGTGGTTTTCATCAGCAACAACCTCTGGACATTCGGCTTTGTCACTTTGGTCAACCGGCGGCTCCATGATGAAACGCGGGAGGCGAAAGAACGATTTGAAGTCATTTTTCACACCAGCCCGGATGCGGCGGTGATCTCTCGCGTCGATGACGGGAGGATTGTCGAGGTCAACGAGGGGTTTTGCGTTTTATCCGGGTATTCCCGGTCGGAAACAGTGGGAAAATTCATCACCGAAGTTCACCTATGGCAAGATCTGGCCGATCGTCGGAAGTTCTTCACCGCCTTGCGGGACCGTGGGAATTGCGATAATTTGGAAGCGGTTTTTTGCCGTAAAGATGGTCGGAAAGTCATAGGCATGATTTCCGGAACGGTGGCCTTGTTGTGGGGGGACCCGCATGTGATCAGCATTACCCGCGACATTTCGGCGCGCAAGCAGGCGGAAGCCGTTCAGCGCCACAATGCGGAAGTGCAGCTGGTTCTGAAGGAACTGACGGAAACGGCGTTATTGTCGATTCCCCTGCAAGAACTTTACGCTAAAGTGCATCATTGGACTGGTCGGGTATTACCGGCAAGGAATTTTTACATCGCGTTATTGACGGAAGAAACAGGCGAGATCGTCCTGCCCTATTGCGTGGACGAGACGAAGACGGTGCCGTTGCATCGGCCGATGGGAAAAGGTTTGACGGAGTATGTTCTGCGGGAGCGCCGGCCGGTATTGCTGAACGCCGGCGAGATCGAAGCCTTGTATCAGTCTGGCGAGGTTGATCTGCGTTTCGGCAATGTTGCCCACCAATGGCTGGGTGCGCCGCTATTGGATGGAAGCGGGCGGGCCTTCGGCGTTATTGCGCTCCATTCCGTCGCTGCTGCCTGTCCGGTGCAGCCGCAGGATGTGGAGGTGTTTGCCTTGATCGCCGCGCAGGTCGGGATGGTTATCGAGCACCAGCACCTGGAGGAGGAGCTGAAGCGGCAGGCTACCACGGACGGATTGACCGGACTGATGAATCGCCGGCACTTTTTGAGTCGGTGCGGCGAAGAACTGAAACGGGTTCGGCGTTATGAAGAATCGGTCGCTTTTTTGATTCTGGACATCGATCACTTTAAACAGGTGAACGACACTTTTGGCCACGCGACGGGGGATGACGCGCTGCGCTGGATCGCCGTCGCCTGCAATGAAGTGTTGCGGGAAACCGATTTGCTGGGGCGGATTGGCGGCGAAGAATTTGCCGCGCTTCTGCTCGGGGCCGATGCGGCGAAGGCAATGCGGATCAGCGAAAGGTTGCGCAAAAACATCCAGGATACCGTGTTTCATGACGCGCAGGGGCAGGCGATTCCGCTTCGTGTGAGCATCGGCGCGACACTCGGTATTTCCCGGGATGAAACGGTGACGGACCTGATGAAACGCGCCGACAAGGCTCTGTATCAGGCAAAGGCCGAAGGACGAAACAGGTTCGTGTTGTTGTGAGGGAACAGGAACAAGCCCGTACCGATGCATCAGGCAACGGTACGGGCTTGTAAATTTTGCGGAGCGGGCTTATTTACCTGGCTTCGGTTGATTGCGCATCATGGCGCCGACATCCTGGATCGTGACGCCGGCCGGCAGTTTGAAGACGTCTGCCGCTTGCGCGCCGATTTTCATGTTTTTGTATT
>CAZRLN010000127.1:0-2152 GCA_964601085.1 uncultured Veillonellaceae bacterium
ATCGTCCGGCTTTGCGCCGCCAGTTGTTTGAAGCGGTCTTCGCTTTCCCGCAATTCTTCCCGACGCCGGTATTCCTCGGTCACATCCCGGAAGACCAGAACCGCGCCCAGGACCGTACCGGAGGTGTCCTTGATGGGGGCGCAACTGTCTGCAATCTGGCGTTCTGTATTGTCTTTGGCGATAAGCGCGGTGTGGTTTGCAAGGTCTACATTCACCCCGTCGGAAATGGCTCGGAAGACGGGGTTTTCCGCCGTTTCGCGTGTATGGGCGTTGACGATGCGGAATACCTCCCGGATCGGTTGTCCGGCGGCCTCGGCACTCGTCCAGCCGGTGAGCGCTTCGGCCGCAGTGTTGAGGTTAACGACCCATCCTGCCGTATTGCAGGTGATCACTCCGTCGCCGATGGAGCGGAGAATCGCCGAGAGATGCTCTTCGCTTTTGCGCAAATTCGCCTGTTGGGCGCAGATTCCCGCGTCGGTTCGGCGCAGTATCACGAAACTCAGTCCGAACAGCGCTGCCAGAATAATGGCACTCGCAATGCCGCCCAGGGTTATGTCGCGGGCGAACGAGGCCTTCAGGTCGGTGATATCGTTCACGATCAGGATATCTCCCAGCTCTTTATTTGAGGCGTCGGTAAACGGCGATACCGTCACCCTCCAGCTTCTGTCGCCATCCGTGACGCTCCGGCCTGTAGCGTTGTGATGATCCCCCTTCGGGTCATGGTCCGCCAGCCTCGCAAAGGCGTCGGGCAGATGTTCCCTGCTTGCATAGATGATCACACTGTGGGGCAAGCGCTCCCAGTCGGCTTCGCGCCCCGAGCGACGCATTTCCTCTTCCCAGGCCTCACGCCGGATCATATCTTTTTTTATGCTGACCGCGATTTTTATTCCGGGGGGCGTTTGCAGTTCCCGCAGAATCCCCTCGATCTCCTTCCCCATCTCGACATATCCCACGAGCCGCCGTCCATCGAAGACGGGCTGAACTATGCGCAGGGTGGCTGTGCCCACCGCCCCCATTTCGATTCCCCATGCGGGCTTTCCCGTACGTTCAGCCTCCCGTGACAGGAAACGGTCGATCTTGTCTCCGCGCAATTCCGGTTTGTGGACTCTCAGCAGACAGACGCGATTTTCATCATAAAAAAGGAAATGGGTCAAGGATTGTTCCCTGTTCAGCGTTTCAAACAGTTTTCGCCAGTCGGCCAGGAGACGTTCCGTATCTTTGACTTTCAGCGCCTCGCGTACGCGGGAGTCCAGAGCGATGGATTGCGCGGCCATGGACATGCCGCGGGCCTGCTGTTCCACCGCCGTCTTCACCCCCTGCTCAACCTCGCCGCTTATCAGGGTGGTTCTTCCGATCACGCGATTGTAATGCTGCCGCCACAGGAGAAGAGCCGAGCCGGCAACCAACGCCAGAAACATAACAGTCAGAAACGGCAGCATGCGGCGCATGACCGGCTTGGGCGAGGCGGTCGCCCGCCCGGCGGCAAACAATGCCGTCAGCAGGCCGATCATCAGAAGCAGCGTCAACCCTGCAGGCCAGGCTACACGCGCGGCAACGTTCCACTTCCAGTCGCGGGCGTTGATGTCCATGCCCAGCACGGCAAGCATCGAACCCGTTCGCGGATCGGTCAACGGGACCAGAGCGCTGACCCAGGTGCCCCAGCGGTCGGAGACCGGGCCGACGACCAACGCGGTCTTCTTTTCGAACACGCGCAGGTATTCAGGCGACACTTCCTCATACACCTGTCCGGGCGGCGAATAGTCTTTGGAATTCACCGGTTCGCTGTCCACAAAGATAAACGAAGAGCCATCCGCTTTGCGTCCCATGAGATAGATGAAACGGCAATTCGGGTCGGCGGCGCGGATCGCCGCGAACTGTTCTTTGAGTTGCTGGTAGTCTGCGGATTCAAGGTCGGCCGCCGAGCCTGTCAAAGCCTTGATGCGTGCCGCATTTACGGTTCTTGCCGCCAGTCGCGTACGTCCCAGAAGATCTTCGCGCATCTCATATTCGGTATGGACGATCAGCCACCATGCACCGAGCGTTTCCGCCACGAGGATGAAAACCAGCAAGACAAAGAAAATACGGCGGCTTGCAATGACCTGTTTCAATAAATGTAAAAATTTCATTTATTTCCTTTTATATTCTTAAAAAA
>CAZRLN010000128.1:0-2093 GCA_964601085.1 uncultured Veillonellaceae bacterium
GTGCATCTCTTGAAATTGTCACTCGGGGTATGGGGCGAAACGCTGCATACTTTCGCCAATGGTCTGGATCAGGCGCCGGTGGCGATAGCCGGTGAAGAAAGTTTTGTGAAGTCGGTCGGCAACAGCACGACGACACCCCGGGATCTGGTGTGCGACGAGGACGTGAAGCTGATTGTCTATGTGCTGGCCGAAAGCGTGGCGGCGCGGCTGCGCCGGCATGGGCTGAAATGCCGGACGGTGGCGATCCATGTCCGAAATAATGAGCTGTATTCTTTTGAGCGCCAGGGCAAACTGTCTTCCGCCACCTTCCTTTCCGGCACGATCGCGCGGAAGGCGATGGAATTGTTCCAGGGGAATTACCGCTGGGAACGACCGCTCCGCAGTATCGGCGTGCGCGGCGCGGACTTGGTGACAGCCGATGGTTCGCAGCAGCTGGACCTGTTTGAGCGGGATACGTCCCAGGCGGAAATTTTGGAGCGAACAATCGACCGGCTGCGGGAGCGGTTTGGTGCGTATTGCGTACGGCGCTGCGCGCTGCTGGAGGATGAGCGGCTAACAGGATTCAATCCCAAGGATGATCATACAATTCATCCGGTATCATTTTTCCGATAAGGCGGTGAAAAGCAGTGGCCAAGATTTTTGTGAAAGTGACGGCCGAACATGACGAGAACGGCAAAACAAAGCCGTTGGCCCTGACCTGGACCGACGGCAAGCAGTACGAGATCGACCGGGTGGCGGATGTGCGGCTGGCGCCCTCGCTTAAAGGCGGCGGCCTGGGAATGAGGTACACGGTGCGGATCAGAGGGAAAGAGGTTTATCTGTTCGAGGACGAAGGACGATGGTTTTTGGAAAAATAGCAGGAAACTGCTGGATTTTGGAGAATTCCCATAGAGTTTCAAATGCCAGTATGTGATAATCATTGGATCCGTATGTTTCCGCAAATTAACCAGCGAAGAATTTGGCTTTCAAATAGTGGATCCGGAAATGAGGTGTTTTCTTGTCGCGCGTTAGTATGGCTAAAAAACTTGTCCCTGGCACCCGCATCGTATACGAGGTTTCGGGTGAGAAATGTTTTGGTGTCATTATCAAAGTCATCACTGTTGAATTTGGGGGGCGAATGTATCGGGTATTGAACGAAGATACCGGTCAAAAGGTGGATGTTGCCCGCATTCGAATTCTGCGTGTTTATACCAGGGATCGGGAGCAACTGCGCCCCTGCAAGACAATAAATGTTTCAATCCATAAGCAGGGAGTATCGAATTTCGATTATGGATTGGTGCACGCGCGACTAAGAGCGATCGCTGACATCATCGGAAATTTGGACAATCAGCAAATGCTCGCTCTGCTGAAAGATCTGCGGGAAAAATATCCACAGTAAAGAGTAAGCCGCTCGGGCGGATGGGGATTTGCCCGCGCTGCGGGCAGCCATTTTTTGAAGAAAAGTGCCCGCACCCCAGTTGGAGAACCTCAAAATCTGCAGTCAGGAACAGTACAAGATCAACCGGAACCGGGTGGCGGATGTGCGACTGACCCCGTAGCTCATAAGCGGCGGCCTGGGCATGAGGTATACGTGCAGGATTCGGGGGGGAAAGAAGTCTATCTGTTCGAGGACGAATGGCGATGGTTTTTGGAAAAGTAGGAAGGAAATGTTAGAAATAATGAAGCAGGTGTGAAACGTTATAGCCAGGTGCGCGGTTCTGCAATGTGTCCGCAGGAGAAGGACTTCCGAGCTCACGAAACAATCTTGATCAATTTACACATGTTGGTAAACTGGAAGCGATTTTTTGGAGTGGTTGAACATTTTTTGAACACACAGTGTGAAAACGGCATGGGGTGAGATGGGGCGAAATTCACAGTAAAGAACTGACCTAAATTCAATAAAATCAGTGACTTTCGCCAGAGTGTTCAGCTTCGCAGAAAAGTGGCCGAAATCCCGTTGGAGAAACTCAAAATCTGCCGTCAGCGATGGCGTGCCGGTTCGAGTCCGGCCTTCGGCACCATAGTAAAATCAAGGCTTCCGACGATTTCGCCGGAAGCCTTTTTTTGTATAAATGAATACCACGCGCTGGGCGCGTGGTTCCGGAAAGCTTTCA
>CAZRLN010000129.1:0-2032 GCA_964601085.1 uncultured Veillonellaceae bacterium
CGATGATGACCGTATCCGGGTTCGTGCGGGCTTCGACCGCCGCCCGGATCTTGGCGGCATGTTCTTCGGCGGCGATGACTTCCTTGCCTTGCATGTGGCCGCAGCGTTTGGGCCAGACCTGGTCTTCGAACAGGATGGCGGCCGCGCCGGCTTTTTCGTATTCCAGCACGGTGCGCCGGACACTCAGGGCGTTGCCGTAACCGGTGTCGCCGTCAGCAACCACCGGCACGTCGACGGCGTCGCAGATCCCTTTCAGGGCCTGCGCCATCTCCGTCATGGTCAGATAGCCGACATCGGGCTGGCCGAGCCGGGAAGCGGCGATGCTATAGCCGCCCATGACCAGGCACTTGAACCCGGCCTGCGCGGCGATTTTGGCGGTCAGGGCGTCATAGACGCCCGGCAGGGTCAGAAACTCCGGGCCGGCCAAAAGGCGGCGCAGGACGGAGGCTTGCGGATTATGTATGATTCTCACTCTCCCTTGGCGATTTCAAGTTCGACCCGGCGACCCATCTCCGTCGTGGAGCAAAGGGTCAGGCCGTCCTGCATCATGTCGGCAGTCCGATATCCGGCCGCCAGTACTTTTTCCACCGCGGCTTCGATCCCTCGGGCGGCGGCCTCGTTGGCGAGGGAATGGCGGAACAGCATCGCGACCGAGAGGATCGTCCCCAGCGGATTGGCGATGCCCTTGCCGGCGATGTCCGGGGCGGAACCGTGGATCGGTTCGTACAGGCCCGTTTCCGCGCCCAGGCTGGCGGAGGGAAGCATGCCGATCGAGCCGGTGATGACGGCGGCCTCGTCGGTGAGGATGTCGCCGAACAGATTGCTGGTGACGACCACGTCCAGGGCCTTGGGGGCCATGACGAGCTGCATGGCGCAGTTGTCGACATACATGTGGTCGAGGTTCACCGCCGGATACTCGGCGGCGATGCGGCCGGCCGTCCGCCGCCACAGGCGCGACGAAGCCAGAACATTCGCCTTGTCGACGGAGGTGACTTTGCCGCGACGGCCCTGGGCCGCCTGGCAGGCCATGCGGACGATGCGCTCGACTTCGGGGATGCTGTACTGTTCGGTATCCCAGGCGTGTTCGACGCCGTCGATCATTTCCGACTCGCAGCGTTTGCCGAAGTAGATGCCGCCGGTCAGTTCACGCAGGATCAGGATATCCACGCCGGCGACCCGCTCCGGTTTCAGGGGCGAGTAGGGGGCCATGGCGGCGGGAACTTTGACGGGGCGGAGGTTGGCGAACAGGCCGAGGCTTTTGCGCAGACCGAGGATCGCTTTTTCCGGGCGGATCTCCGGCGCGACGTTGTCCCATTTCGGACCGCCGACGGCGCCGAGCAGCACGGCGTCGGCGGCTTTGGCCGCCGCGACGGTCGTCTCCGGCAGAGGCACGCCAAATTCGTCAATGGCGGCGCCACCGGCCAGATGCGTCGTGCAGGCGCAGTTCATGTCCGTCCGCGCGGCGGCGGCGTGCAGGACCGCGACCGCCGCCGTGGTGATTTCCGTGCCGATGCCGTCGCCGGGAATGACGACGATGTTCTTTTCCGTCATAGTCATTGCGCCGTTCCTTTCACGTAATTGATCAGGCCGCCGGCGCTGGCGATGTCCTGGATGAAGCCGGGGAGCGGCTGGGCCTTGATGGTGGCGCCGGTGGTGGTGTTGACAATCTCGCCGGTTTCCAGGTCGACGGACAGGACGTCGCCGGCTTTGATTTTGGCGGATTCTTCGCCGATCTCCAGCAGCGGCAGGCCGATGTTGATCGCGTTGCGGTAGAAGATTCGGGCGAAGTTGGCGGCGATGACGCAGGTGATGCCGCTGGCCTTGATGGCGACCGGGGCGTGTTCGCGGGACGATCCGCAGCCGAAATTGTTGTCGGCCACCATGATGTCACCGGCCTGGACGCCGGTCACAAAGGTCTTGTCGATGTCCTCCATGCAGTGCCGGGCCAGTTCCTGCGGATTGGACGTGTTCAGGTACCGGGCCGGGATGATGACGTCGGTGTCGATGTTGTCGCCGTAGCGCCAGACTTTGC
>CAZRLN010000130.1:0-2026 GCA_964601085.1 uncultured Veillonellaceae bacterium
TGTTTCTTGCCGAAGATACTTGACTTTTTGTTTCTATATATTAAAATGATTATGTTAGTTATTTTACTTTATAAACTTTAAAAAGAACTGAATTTATTTTAACACGAAGTTTTCAAGTAGACAAGCAAATATATTCAAAACTCAAATCTTTTCAGCTAAATTCCGATAAAATCGCAAATTCGAATCGTTTAAGAATTTTTGTGCGTCGGATTTGAGATTGCTTTTGAGAAGCACAGCGCATAAAAAACAAGCGACCCACCCCATGACAGGGCAGGCCGCTTTCAGACCACTTATAGAGATTCAGTTTGAAAACCGGATGTTCCGAAATCCTTCCCGATTATTTCGCCGGGAAGAACGGCCAGACCATCGGGATCACGATGACGGATACAACGAGGCAGACGATGACAAGGCCGGTACCGGCTTTGACATAATCCATGAATTTGTACCCGCCAGGCCCCAGCACCAACGTGTTGGGCGGCGTGCCGACCGGAGTCGCGAACGCGCAGGATGCGGCGATGGCGATAGCCATCAACACGGCGTGCGGGCTGGCGCCCAGACCTTTGGCGATGCCGATGCCGATCGGCGCGAGCAGCGCCGTGGCGGCGGTGTTGGACATGAACTGGGTCAGGCCGGCCGACAGTGCGAACAGCACGATCGTCACGACCAGCGGGCTTGGGCTTCCGCCCATCGCTCCCACGACCCAGTTGGCGATCAACTTGCCGGCGCCGGACTTGTCCATCGCGGTCGCGACAGGCATCATACCGGCAAACAGGAAGATTGTCACCCAGTCGATGCCCTTGTAAGCATCTTTCTCGCTAATGCACTTGGTCAGGACCAGGAAGATAGCGCCCAACGTGGCCGCAACTTCCAGCGGGAACTTTTTAATATCCAGGGCCATGACAATAACAACAACCAACAGTGTTAATCCAGTAATCATCTGTTTGGTTACGCTGGTGTCACCCGCTTCGGCTTCCTTGGCCGCTTCCGCGTCCAACTCGGCTACTTCGCCGGCCTTGGGTAATAGATACTTGCCTACAAACATCATATACAGGATGCCGGCGATAGTCAGGGGAATACCGATCCAAGCAAACTCGAAGAAACCGAACGGTTGTAAATTTGCCGCTTTCAGCGCACCGGCGGCGATGATGTTCGGCGGGGTGCCGACGAGGGTAATTGTCCCGCCCAGGCCGGCGCCGAACGCCAGCGGCATCATCTGACGAGTGGGGGAAATTCTAGCGGCGGCGCAGATACCAGCAACAACCGGAATCAGGCAAGCCGTAGTGCCAGTGTTGGATGTAACCGATGACAAAACCGCTGCGACCAGCATAGTACCAAACATCAGCGAGTTTTCGCCGGTACCGGTAAATTTAACAACAGTAACGCCAATTTTTTGGGCTAGTCCAGTATGGAACATAGCCGCACCAAGGACGAACATGGCGCCGAACAAGGTCACCGTAGAGTTCGATAGCCCTGAGAACACGGTTTTGATGGGAATAATACCAAGTACACCCACAGCGATGGCCCCCAACATAGCGGTCATGGCCAGGGGAATCAATTCGGTTACGAAAAAGAACGCTACAAAGGCCAACACGACCAGTGTCAATGTTGCATTATCCACCTGAACAGTCCTCCTTTGATTTTTCGGATTTACGATAGAGATAGATTATAATTACGCGGAATACGACTGATTGTCGATGATTCCCCTCCTTTCATCCGAATATTGCGCAGGCAGTCAACGGGCTCATTGATTGTTTGAGTCAGATAGCTGCCAGCTTTAATTAATTTTCGAGAATACATTGAAAATTCCTGCCTCGTAAAAAGTCCAGAGCAAAATTTAGCACTGGTTTGTTTGCTTATGCCTTGATTGCTCTGGAAATATGCAAAAAATATTACTTGCCGCCGCCGAGCATGGCCAGCATGGTGCCGGCTGCCACGGCCGTGCCGATAACGCCGGACACGTTCGGTCCCATAGCGTGCATCAGCAGGAAGTTGGCAGGATTGGCTTTCTGTCCGACGATCTGGCTCA
>CAZRLN010000131.1:0-1979 GCA_964601085.1 uncultured Veillonellaceae bacterium
CCAGCGGCAAAGATGCGGCGGAATTATTGATGGCTGGCGCTTCGGCGGTACAGATCTGTACGGAGGCGATCCTGAAAGGACCGTCCGTGTATGGAAAAATCGCTGGTGAACTCAATGCATTTTTGGACAGCCATGGCTATGCCGCCGTCCCTGAGATTATCGGCCTGAGCCTGCGCAAGATGCAGCAACGTTCGTTTACGACCGAAGCCGTTCCGCCGGTCGTGGAAGCGGGCCGTTGCATCGGTTGCGGCAATTGCGTCCGGAGTTGTCCCTACCAGGCGATCCAGTTGCATGAAAAAGTGGCGGCTATCGATTCGCAGGCTTGTTTCGGCTGCGGTCTTTGCGTGAGCCGCTGCCCGGTACAGGCGATCCAGCGATAAATTGACGAATATTTATTGGGGCGGGAATCCCCACTGAATTAATTGGGCTGAAATTTTTTAAGAGGTAAGGATATGGGTATCGTATTAACGGGCGGAACAATTGTCAACGCCGATAACGTCGAGCAAGTCGATCTCCGGATCGAAGGGGAGCTTGTTGAACGAGTAGGCAGAGACTTGGCCGTTGTTGGTGATGAAGTCGTCAATGTCGCCGGTTGTTACCTGTTTCCCGGCGGAATCGATCCCCATACTCACTTTGATCTGGACACCGGCGCCGCGGTGACCGCCGACGATTTTTACACCGGCTCCCGCGCGGCGCTGAGTGGTGGCACGACGACCGTGATCGATTATGCCACACAAAGCCGGGGCGGCAGTCTGGATGCAGCGATGACCGAGTGGCATGGCAAGGCCCGGGTCGGCAGCTTTACCGATTACGGCTTTCACATGGCGATGTGCGATTGCCGGGAGGAAGTGCTGGCGGAACTGGCGGAACTGCCGCGGACACATGGGGTCAGTTCTGTCAAACTGTATCTGGCGTATAAGGATGTCTTACAGGTCGATGACGCGAGCCTCCTGAAAGTCATGCGCGTGTGTCGGGAGCGGGGGTTGCGCGTCTGTTTGCATTGCGAGAATGGCGATGTGATTGCGCAAATGGTCGGCGACGCCCAAAAAGCTGGGAGAACGACACCCGACCAACACGCGGCGACTCGTCCCGAAGCGGTTGAGGCCGAGGCGGTGTATAGGGCGCTCTGTTTGGCGGAAATTGCCGAATGCCCCCTCTATATCGTCCATGTCAGCACCGGTCGCGCCCTTCGCCTGATTCAGGCGGCCCAACGGCAGGGGCAGCCGGTGACGGCCGAAACCTGTCCGCAGTATTTGCTGCTGGATGAGGGTCTCTATCGCCAACCAGGCTTTGAAGCCGCAAAATATGTCATGTCGCCGCCGCTGCGGCATCAGGGAAATCAGCCGATCCTGTGGCAGGGGCTTGCCGACCATTCCCTGTCCTGTGTGGGATCGGACCACTGCTCTTTCAATTTTACCGGCCAGAAGGAACTGGGGCGGCAGGATTTTTCCCGAATTCCCAATGGCGCACCCGGCGTGGAGAATCGGTTCGGCTTGTTGTATACGCAAGGCGTGGCGGCGGGAAGGCTCAGCCTTACGGATTTTATCGCGGTTGTATCCACCAATGCGGCGAAATTGTTTGGCCTATATCCCCGCAAAGGCTTTTTGGGCGTCGGCGGTGATGCGGATATTGTGGTTTGGGACCCGGTCCGGCGCGGAACGATCACAGTCGGAACCCAACTCCAAAATGTGGACTATAACGCATACGAAGGAATGGAACAAATGGGTGCGGTTCGACAAGTCTGGCTGCGGGGAAACCTCGTTGTGCAAGATGGGGCGGTACAGTCCGGGCCATTGGGTGAGTATCTGCCGCGCCGGCGGGTGACGAACGGGGAGGGAAGCTGATGTTTCGGTTTACAGTGAATGGGCAACCCATCGCAGTGGCGGAAGATGAAAATCTTCTGGAGTATTTGCGCGAAACGCTGTGTCTGACCTCTTTGAAAAATGGTTGCGGCGAAGGCGCCTGCGGCGCCTGCATGG
>CAZRLN010000132.1:0-1908 GCA_964601085.1 uncultured Veillonellaceae bacterium
CTCGCCTTGAACAGCAACGCATGCGGGTTCTTGTTCCCCTTGCGTTGCACCAGCAGGACACGCAATGGATTGGCATCCAGCGACGAATATTGGTGGCTGAACCGGCTGACCCCGAGCTCCTTGAGCAACATCCGTTTGCGGATCGGCATCAACATGCGAGTTTCCTCCATCGAGGCTTCCCATACGCCACGATAACTCAATCCGGCCATGACCGCCGATACTTTTCCATCTTCGATGGAAATCTCATACTGAAAGGCACAGCGCCAAATGATCAATCCCAAAAAAAATGGAATATAGGCTAACCCCACCAAGCTTCCTTGGGCAGTCCATGCATGAACCTCCCAAGCGCTCATCGCCAGCCAGACAATCAATGCGATGACCAGCCATCCTTGCCGTTTGGAATCGACTCCTGATATTTCGCTTATCTTCATCCATGCCTCTCCATCCACATTAGTATCGTATGTTATTATAGTCGATCTTGAAAAATTCCGCCATATGCTGTCCCTTGGAAAACCAAGTCACGCACATGGCGGAAATAAATGGTTCTTATGAGTTTTTTAACTATTGACCCGAGAGATTACTTAACCGGGAAGAACGGCCAGACCATCGGGATCACAATGACGGATACAATCATGCAAATGACAATCAAACCAAGTCCCGGTTTGACGTAGTCCATGAACTTGTAGCCGCCAGGTCCCAGCACCAACGTGTTGGGCGGCGTGCCGACCGGAGTCGCGAACGCGCAGGACGCGGCGATGGCGATGGCCATCAACACGGCGTGCGGGCTGGCGCCCAGACCTTTGGCAATGCCGATGCCGATCGGCGCGAGCAGCGCCGTGGCGGCGGTGTTGGACATGAACTGGGTCAGACCGCAGGAAAGTATGAACAGCACGATCGTCACGATCAACGGACTCGGGCTGCCGCCCATTGCGCCTACGACCCAGTTGGCGATCAATTTGCCGGCGCCGGATTTGTCCATTGCAGTCGCAACGGGAAGCATGCCGGCGAACAGGAAGATCGTCACCCAGTCGATGCCCTTGTAGGCATCTTTTTCATTGATGCATTTGGTAACCACAAGGAACAGGGCGCCGATCGTCGCCGCGACCTGCAGAGGAACCTTTTTAATTCCAAGTGCCATGACAATAACAACAGCGATCAGCGTCAAACCAGTCAACAATTGTTTGGTAGCACTCGTGTCACCCGCTTTGGCTTCCGCCGCGGCCTCCGCATCGAGTTCAGCGACGGCGCCAGCTTTCGGCAGCAGGTGTTTTCCAATGAAAATCATGAAGATCATGCCGGCAACAGTGATCGGAATGCCGATCCAGGCAAATTCAAAGAAGCCGAACGGACGCAGGCCGGCTGCTTTCAGCGCACCGGCGGCAATGATATTCGGCGGAGTGCCGACCAGGGTAATCGTCCCGCCCAAACCGGCTGCAAAAGCCAGCGGCATCATCTGCCGGTTGACCGGAATCTTGGCGGCGGCGCAGATGCCGGCAATAACCGGAATCAAGCAAGCCGTAGTCGCTGTGTTGGACGTGAAGGCCGAGAGAACGGCCGCGACGGCCATACTCCCGAACATCAGCGAATTTTCGCCGGTGCCGGTAAACCGGACAACCGTTTCGCCGATCTTTTGGGCCAGTCCGGTATGGAACATGGCCGCACCGATGACAAACATCGCTGCGAACAATACTACCGTCGAGTTGGACAATCCCGAAAACACTGCGTTCATCGGAATAATTCCGAGTACGCCACAGGCGATAGCCCCCGCCATGGCGGTTACGGCCAGTGGAATCAATTCAGTTACGAAAAAGAACGCGACAAACGCTAATACGATCAGTGTTAGTGTTGCATTATCCACCTGAACAGTCCTCCTTACTAACTACTTTTTTCGCTGAGTCAGGACGTACC
>CAZRLN010000133.1:0-1813 GCA_964601085.1 uncultured Veillonellaceae bacterium
CGATCCATTCCCGCAATACCCTGATTTTCAACAGCAAGGCCGAAATTGGCTGTCCCGATCCCTTGTGCCCACTGACCTCGGTGATCGAAGCTCCGTTGATCGTCGACGGGCAGGTGCAGGGAATTTTGATACTGTATAAGGCAAATGACGAGGTCATTACAAGCTACGAGGCGGAAATCATCCAGGGGGTCGCCGATTTTTTGGGGCTGCTTCTGGACCGACATTCCCTCGGCGAGCAGAAGATGATGCGGGCCCAGGCGGAATACAATATGCTGAAAGCGCAGGTAAACCCGCATTTCCTGTTCAACACGCTGGGCACGATCCGGGCGTTGGTTCGTACCTCGCCGGAACAGGCCCGGGCTCGGATTAAGGACTTGTCGGATTTTTTGCGCCGCAGCCTGGAACATGGCAAAGAAATGACCCGACTGGCCGAGGAGCTGGAAATCGTCCGTTCCTACATCCGGCTGGAGCAGTCCCGGTTCGGCGAGCGGATCCGCGTGAAGGAAGAGATTCCCGATTCGGTGCTTGAGTGTTATCTGCCGGTTTTTTCCCTGCAGCCGATCGTGGAAAACGCGATCAAGCACGGTTTGTCCTCCAAACGCGATGGCGGGACGCTCGTCATCCGCATTTATGAGACCGGCGATTTTTTGCATATGGAAGTGGAAGATGACGGCGCCGGCATCCCCTTCACCCGTCTGCGGGAGATCCGCCAGTTCGACGGAACTTCGGCGCGGGAGGCCGCCGGCGCCGGCATCGGGCTTAATAATGTACACAAGCGGATTCAGGTCCGTTTCGGGCCGCAATACGGCATTCAGATCGACAGTCGGGAAGGGGAGGGCACGACCGTAAAAGTGGTGCTGCCGCTTCTGCGCAAGGGGGAAGGGGTCGAATGAGCCTGCTGAAAGTTGTTGTTGTCGATGATGAACCGATACTGTGCGACGAGCTGAAATGCCTGCTGGAGGATACCGGCGAAGTTCAGGTTGTCGGTGTCGGGCACAGCGGTGAAGAAGCGTTGGCTTTGTGCGCCGCCCGGCCGGACGTGGACGCCGTGTTTCTGGATATTCAGATGCCGGTCATGACCGGCATGGAGGCCGCCCGGATTCTTTCTTCACGACCGCATTCGCCCCTGATCGTATTCATTACGGCGTTCAGCAATTATGCGGTGGAGGCCTTTCAGGTGGACGCGGTGGATTACATTTTAAAGCCGTTCGACGAGAGCGACATCGACCGGGTCCTGAAAAAGCTGAAACTGCGCCGCCCCAAATTATTGCCGGCGACAGGCCGGTCCTTCCTGAAAAAAATCCTGGCGGAGACCGGCGATCGGCTGGAAGTCATTGATGTTAAGCAGGTGCAGTATTTTCAGGCCGAGAACCGGCAGATTTTCGTCTGTACGATCAGCGGAAAAAAATATGAGATTCGCAATCGTCTCAATGAACTGGAAGAGACGCTGGACCCGGCGGATTTTTTTCGTTGCCACCGGAATTTCATCGTGAACGTCAACCAGATCGGCCAACTGGCCAGCTGGTTCAACCGAGGCTATCTGCTGATCATGAATCCGTCCCGCGATGAGATTCCGGTGGGCCGGGTATATGCCACCAAGTTGAAATATTATTTGCCGCTGTAGTGCTATTTTGTATTTTGTACACCCGTGCGGTATAATTGCACTTCGGAAGCTATTTTTCGCATTTCGTTCATAATTCTTTGTCGCAACAATCATTTTTCGTTATGATTTATTATGAAGCGAAATGTCAAGAGGACAATTTTTGACTGGAGGGGATACCTTGGCAGTAATCATCAACCGAAAATTCTGCAA
>CAZRLN010000134.1:0-1784 GCA_964601085.1 uncultured Veillonellaceae bacterium
ACGGTTACAGGGAATCGGCCCGGGGGCTGTTTTTTTTCTCCACAAACCGCAGGACCGTATCCGGCATTTCGCCGACCTCGCATAATTCCTGATGGCGAACCGGTTTTTCCGCCAAATCCGCCAACCCGGCGGGAATCCGCCAATTCGTCCGCGCCGACAGGCGCTGCAAAAGCTGCATGGCATCCGAAGCGACAGAATCATCGCCGATGGCCCGCAATACCGTGTCGGCAAATTTGAACGGGCTGGCGGTGCTCAAAACAATGGCGGGAACTCCGTCCTTCGCTTGTGATTCATAGGCGGCAGCCACTTTCCAGGCCACCGCCGTGTGAGGATCAAGCAGATATTGCTGTTCTTGCCATACTTGGCGGATCATCCGTTCCGCGTCCTTTTCGTCAGCCCAGTCCGCCCAAAATACGCTCTGAATTTCCGCCAAAGTGGCCGCATCGATTTCATACCGCCCCTTGGAGTTCAAATCGTTCATCCAGCCCCGTACCCGGTCGGTATCCCCGGCGGTCGCATGGTATAGCAGGCGTTCCAGGTTGCTCGAAATCAAAATATCCATGGACGGCGAGGTCGTTTGGAAAAATGGCCGGTTTCGATCATAAACGCCGGTTCGCAAAAACTCGGTCAGCACGTTATTGTCGTTGGATGCGCAAATCAAGCGTCCAACGGGGAGTCCCATCTGTCTGGCATAGTATCCGGCAAGGATATTGCCAAAGTTTCCGGTGGGAACGCAAAAGTTCGCCTGCTCGCCCGGCTGGATGGTCCCCTGATCGCATAACGCCTGATAAGCGCTGAAATAATAAGCGATTTGCGGCGCCAGCCTCCCCCAGTTGATAGAATTGGCGGAGGATAATTTGATCTGTTTTTGCGCCAAAAACTGCCGAAGGTTCCCGTCGGCAAAAATTTTCTTCACCCCGGTCTGCGCATCGTCAAAATTTCCGGCGACTGCAACGACTCCGACATTCTTTCCTTCCTGCGTGACCATCTGGCGGCGTTGCACTTCGCTGACGCCTTCCGAAGGATAGAACACCAGAATGTTCGTCCGGGCTACATCCTTGAAGCCTTCCAAAGCCGCTTTTCCAGTATCGCCCGAAGTCGCGACCAGAATCAGCATATCCGCTGTTTCGCCCGTCTTGCCAAGCGCCAGCGTGAGAAGGCGCGGCATGATTTGCAGCGCCATATCCTTAAAAGCGCTGGTCGGTCCGTGCCAAAGCTCCAGCACGGAGCGCGGCCCGACCCGAACCAGCGGCGCCACCGCCGGATTGTCAAAACCGGCATAAGCCGCGGCGGCGCATTGCGCCAATTCCGCCCCGGTATAATCCGGCAACAGTTTTCCCAGAATGGCGGCGGCAATCTCCATGTATGTGCGTCGCGTCGACAAAAATTTCAGATCCACGCACGGCAGCGACACCGGCGCAAACAATCCGCCATCCCCGGCGATTCCGGTACGAATCGCTTCCGCGCCGGAACAGGTTTGCCGATCGCCCCGCGTACTGGTATATTTCACGATATCATTTCTCCCTTCAACCGCTGATTATTGCGGAGGCCTGCACAATCCCGCCATTATATCGGGTTAATATTTCACCGGTAAACTCGAGAATCCGGCTCAACTCGCCGGGTTCGGTCCCACTGCCGGCATACACTACCGACAGCAGGTTGCGGGTTGTCAACGACACGGCGGTCCGCCGCGAATCAGAGGTCGGATTGCCGAACACTCCCAGCTGATCGGTCAAAAACGGTTTCCCGTCCGTCGAAACCTGGTTGCCGCCCATGTTCACATA
>CAZRLN010000135.1:0-1756 GCA_964601085.1 uncultured Veillonellaceae bacterium
GTCTGGGCGCTTTTTTTGATGCCGAGTCGCTGGGATACCGGGGCTGGCTGGTTGCGGTCAAAGTGGCAGAAATGTCGCTGCCGGCAGTGGCGCGGGCGGTGAATGCCTGGACTGAGGTTACCCACAACGACGAGCGGGATCATGAATACAACCTGTGGTTTACGATCCAGACCCGGACGGAAGCGGAAAAGGACGGACTGTTGCGCCAAGTGACGGCGATGCCGGGAGTGTCGGCGGTGTTCAGTCTGCCGACGACCGATCGCTTTAAGGTGAATGTCGAATTTCTGATGGAGTAGGTGGAATGTGACGGACAGGGTTGACCAACAAATCATCCGGCGGCTGCAGGGAGAGTTCCCGCTGGTTCCGGCGCCCTACCGCCGGTTGGCGGATGAAATCGGGATTACGGAGACGGAGCTGCTGGAACGCTTGCAACGCATGAAGGCACAGGGGATCCTGCGCAAGATGGGCGCAGTGCTGCAGCACCGGGTGGCCGGCTTTCACGGCAATGCCCTCTGTTGCTGGCAAGTGCCGGCGGAACAGGTGAAAAGCGTTGTCGCCAAACTGGTGGGCCGTCCGTTTATTTCGCATGTCTATCTGCGGCAGCCACAGGAACAGTGGCCTTTCAATTTATATACTGTGTTTCACAGCCATACGCGGGAAGAGTGTCTGGAGCGGATCGAACGGACGGCCCAGGAACTGGACCTGGCCGCCTACCGGGTGCTGTTCAGCCGCAAGAACTGGAAACGTTCCCAGTTGGCGCTGCTGCGGGAAACGTCGGAGGAGTGAAGAACATGATTACACGCTATGCCGAATTGATTGAGGAAGTCCTGAAGTCGGAACCGGCCCGGGTCGCGGTGGCCGCTGCCCAGGACGATGCGGTGCTGCAGGCTTGTCAAAGCGCATATGAACAAAAACTGGCCACGTTTTCCCTGTTCGGCGATCAAGCGCGGATCGAGGCGGCGGCGCAGAAAGTCGGCGTGAGTCTGGACGGCATGCGGATCGTACATGTGGCCGACGATATGCAGGCCGCGATGCAGGCGGTGGAATGCGTTTCGACCGGCAACGCCGATATCGTGATGAAGGGTCTGATCAATACCGGCGACTTGCTGCGGGCGGTACTGGACAAATCAATCGGCCTGCGCACAGGGAGAGTGCTCAGCCATCTGGCGATGTTCGAGCTGAACGGATTCGACCGGCTGATTGGCGTGACCGACGGCGGCATGAACATCGTGCCGACGCTGCCGCAAAAGGCGGATATCATCCAGAACGCGGCGAGTGTATTTCAGCGATTGGGCGTCGATCCGGTCAAGGTGGCGGTGCTGGCGGCGGTGGAAACCGTGAACGCCGACATGCCGGGAACGATCGATGCGGCGGCGCTGGCGAAAATGGCGGATCGGGGGCAGATCAAGGGAGTCGTTGTCGATGGTCCGCTGGCCCTGGACAATGCCGTCAGCGAGGCGGCGGCCCGGCACAAGGGAATCGTCAGTCCGGTCGCCGGCAAGGCGGACATCCTGCTGGTGCCGAATCTCGAAGTCGGCAATATCCTGGGCAAATCGCTGGTCTACATGGGTGGCGGCAAGATCGCCGGGCTGATTCTGGGCGCCCGGCGGCCGGTCGTGGTCACGTCCCGGGCCGATACGCCGGAGAGCAAAGTGATATCGATCGCATTGGCGTCACTGTGCGGAAAAAAATAAGATTTGTAGGCTGTTGATAAAGGTTCATCTGCAAATTTCAGCTTTAACTTGTCGGATGGGTA